>NZ_JAOAOP010000002.1 GCF_030398335.1 Aquibium sp. A9E412 | reverse complement strand
ACAAGCGTTTCCAGGCGAAGTGGAAACCGGTTCGCCGTTCGGAAACGCGTCAAGACAAGCGTTTCCAGGCGAAGTGGAAACCGGTTCGCCGTTCGCAAACGCGTCGCTCTAAACGGCGCCGGCGCGCAGCGCGTTCGCCAGCGCCACGAACTCCGCCACCGACAGCGTCTCGGCGCGCCGCGTGCCGTCGATGCCGGCGGCCTCGAGCAGCGCCGGCCCGCCGAGCCGCTTGAGGCTCTGGCGCAGCATCTTGCGGCGCTGGCCGAAGGCCGCTTCCGTGACGCGCGACAGCGTCGCGGCGTCGGCGGCAAGCGGTGCCGCGCGCGGCACCAGGCCGACCACCGACGAGGTCACCTTGGGCGGCGGCGTGAAGGCCTGCCGCGGCACGTCGAAGAGGATGCGCGCCTCGCTGCGCCAGCCGGCCAGGACGGCGAGCCGGCCATAGGCGGCGTCGCCGGGCGCGGCGACGATGCGCTCGGCCACCTCGCGCTGGAACATCAGCGTCATCGAGCGCCAGAAGGGCGGCCAGGCGGACGGCGTCAGCCAGCGCACCAGCAGCGCCGTGCCGATGTTGTAGGGCAGGTTGGCGACGATGCGCACGTCCTCGGCGCCGGCGGCGAGCCCGGCGAAGTCGGTTTCCAGCGCATCGCCCGGCACGACCTCCAGCCGGCCGGGATAGCGCGCGGCGACCGCGGCCAGCGCCGGCAGGCAGCGCTCGTCGCGCTCGATGGCGACGACGCGCGCCGCGCCCTCGGCGAGCAGCGCCCGCGTCAGGCCGCCGGGGCCGGGGCCGACCTCGATCACGGTGGCCTGCGACAGGTCGCCGGCCGCCCGCGCGATGCGGCCGGTCAGGTTGAGGTCGAGCAGGAAGTTCTGGCCGAGCGCCTTGCGGGCGGCCAGCCCGTGCTCGGCGATGACCGCGCGCAGCGGCGGCAGCCCGTCGCCGCTCACCGTTCGGGTCCGGCCGCCGCGCGCCCGGCCATCGCGGCGGCGAGCTTGAGCGCGGCGATCAGGCTGTCGGGCCTGGCGAGCCCCTTGCCGGCGATGTCGAAGGCGGTGCCGTGGTCGGGCGAGGTGCGGATGAAGGGCAGGCCGAGGGTCACGTTGACCGTCTCGTCGAAGGCGAGCGCCTTGGCCGGGATCAGCGCCTGGTCGTGATACATGCACAGCGCCGCATCGTAGCCCGCGCGCGCGCCGGCGTGGAACATGGTGTCGGCCGGCAGCGGGCCGAACGCCTCGATGCCCGCCGCGCGCAGCCGCTCGACGGCCGGCCGCACCACCGCCTCGTCCTCGCCGCCCATCGCGCCGCCTTCGCCGGCATGCGGGTTGAGCCCGGCGACCGCCAGCCGCGGCCGGGCGATGCCGAAGCGACGCGCGAGCCCGTCGGCCGTGATGCGGCCGGTCTCGACGATCGCCTCGGTGGTCAGCGTCGCCGGCACGCTGGCGAGCGGGATGTGGATCGTCACCGGCACCGTGCGCAGCTCCGGTCCGGCCATCATCATCACCGGCCGCACCGGGCCGTGGCCGAAGCCCTCGGCGAGATGGCCGAGAAACTCGGTGTGGCCGGGAAACGAGAAGCCCGCCTCGTAGAGCGGCTTCTTGGCGATCGGCGCGGTCACCACGCCGGCGACGCGGCCGGCGTCGGCATCGGCCGCCGCGCGCCGGATCGTCTCGATCACGCCGGCGGCGTTGCCCCGGTCGGGCGTGCCGGGCGTGTCGCTCATGGCGCGCGCGGCCGGCACCACCGGCAGCGCGTCCTCGAAGCGCGACGCGGCCTCCTGCGGCCCGGTCTCGGCGATCGGGATGGTGCGGCCGGCGTGCCGGGCGCGCGCGGCGAGCAGCGCCGGGTCGCCGTAGACGCAGAACGCCGGCACCGCGTGCGCGGCGCGCAGCCGCCAGGCCTCGAGCACGATCTCCGGCCCGATGCCGGCCGGCTCTCCCATCGTCAGGGCGAGAACGCTCATGGCGCGGAACGATCCTTCCAGACGGGCGCCGCCGCTCAGCGCTCGACGATGCGTGCCTTCTCGCGCAGCTCGGCCATGAACTCCTCGCTGAGCTTCTCGCCGATCTCGCTGTCGGACTGCTCGCTCTGGAAGACCATCTGCGCCACGCGGTCGTCGGAGACCTCGCGCGTCGAGCACACGCCGATGAACTCGACGCCGCGCTCGGTCACCCGCACCGGCGTGGCGGCGCCCGGCGCGGTCTTGCTGACCTCGTCCTTCCAGTCCGGCGGCAGCTCCGGCGCCAGCACGCGGCCGAGGTCGCGCACGGTCACGTCGAGCAGGCCCTTGGCGAACTCGCGCGTGCTGTCGCAGCCGCGGAAGCGGTCGCGCATCGACTGCGCCTCGCGCTTGCGCTTGTTGATCAGGGCGTTGCGCTCGGCGCTCGGCACCACGAAGATGACCTGCTGCAGCATGTACTCGGTGGCGGTCGGCTTCTGGCCGCCCTGCTCGAGCATCTTCTGCACCACCTCCTGCTCGCTCATCTGGCCGGTCGAGCGGTAGCGCGCCTGCAGCACCCGGTTCCAGCCCATCTGGGTGCGGATGAAGTCCTTGAAGTGCGCCTGCGTGACGCCCGACTGGGCGAGGATCGAGTTGAGCTGGCTGACCGACAGATTGTTGCCCGAGGCGAAGCGCTGATAGGCCTGATCGACCGCGTCCTCGGAGATGGTGATGTTGCGCCGCGCCATCTCCTGCAGGCGCAGCGTCTGGTTGATCATCTCCTCGGTGGCGGCCTGGCGCAAGTTGCCGCTGCGCCGCTGCAGCCGCAGCAGGGCGACCCGCCGCTCGATGTCGTAGCTGGTGACCGGCGCGTCGTTGACCACGTAGCGGATCTCCGCCGCCTGCGCCGGCGCCAGCGGGACGGCCAGCGTCATCGCCAGTGCGGCGGCAATGAGGGTGAGGCCCACCCGGGTGTGACGTCGGCTGCTCGCTGTCATCGTCTGCGGCTCCCCATTTCTCTCGTTCGTGCCAGGCAAGGCCCGTGTGCTGATCCTAGAGCGTTTGCAGGCGAAGTGGAAACCGGTTCGCCGTCCGCAAACGCGTCAAAACCAAAAGCTGGAGCCGATCTGCGGCTCCGTGAAAGGCAGAACGGCTCTAGCACGGCCGGTGATGTCGGGCCTATGGGGCGAAACGATGACCGCTTGCCCGCCGCCCTGCCGGCCGCGCACGCCGTGCTCAGTCGTCGAAGCTGTCGAGCACGCTGTTCGCGTTGCTGCCGAAGTCGCCGATGGTGCGCAGCGACACGCGGAAGCTGAAGGCGTTGCTCACCTCGTCCGTGACCACGTTCTGCGTCCGGCTGAAGGTCATCGTGTAGATGAAGCACTCGTCGTCGTAGCCGAGGCCGATGGCGGTCGACGACAGCGTGCTGCTCTGCAGGTCGTAGGTCGCCGAGCCGAAGGTCGTCCAGTTCTCGCGGAAGCGCAGCCGCACCCTGCCGGTCACCTCCTGGCGGTCGTTCGGGAAGCCGTAGAGCGGCTGCGCCTGGATGTAGGCGTACTGGCCGTAGACCGAGAAGGGCCGCGACGTGTAGCCCGCCCGCACGTCGGCGCGGCGCATCTCGAAGGTCTGCTCGTCGAAGCGGGCGCCGAGCGAGGCGGAGTAGCCGCCGGGCGAGGCGACGCCGACCAGGCCGACGAAGTCCGACACGTCGCTCTCCAGGCCCGAGAAGGCGCCGACATTGACCAGGTCCGGCTGGGCGAAGGGATTGCGTCCGGCCAGATGGTAGGACTGGCCGAACAGCGCGTTGGCGCTCCAGCCGTTGGCGAAGCTGCCGACGTAGCGCAGGCCGACATTGGCGCGCGTGCCGCCCTCGATGCGGTCGTAGCCGGAGAACTTGTCGCGCGCGAACAGCGTGGTGGCGTCGAACACCAGGCTCTGGGCATCCTCGTTCGGAATGCCGAGCGTGTCGCCATAGGGCGCGTCGGGCCGCAGGAAGATCTGTGCCATCGGCTCCAGCACGTGCGTCGAGCTCGCCGTCGAGAACAGCACCGGCCAGCGCACCTCGAGGCCGGCGGTCGCCATGTAGCGGTAGTAGGACGAGCGCACGTCGGCGGCCACGGGCGTGCCGTTGATCGTGAAGTTGTTGATCGCGTTGACGGTGCCCGGCCCGTAGTCGGTGAAGATCGCGTCGCTGCGCGCATGCAGGATCGGCGTCAGCGACAGCCCGCCCGGCGTGACGAAGCGGCGCTTCCACTCAGCCTGCGCGGTCACCCGGCCCGAGGCGCCGCCGGGACCCTCGACCTCGGTGAACGGCGCCACGGCCGGGTTCGGCGACACGTCCTGCAGCTCGCGGTAGAGGCCCTGCGCGTGGACGTCGATGCTGAGCTCGCCGCCGGCCAGCGGCGTATCGGGGATGTAGGCGTAGTCGAAGCTCGGCAGCACCCAGGGCTGCTTCTCGTCGGTCGCGAACCGGTTCGACGCCGGCACGTCCTCCTGCACCTGGAAGTGCATCGCGCGCAGGTCGAAATAGTTGCGGTCGTTGAGCCCGGTCAGGAAGACCTCGGAGCGCCGGTTGCGCTCGTCGAAGCCCTCGATGTCGTAGGTGTTGGAGAAGTTCTTGTCCGACTGGACGAGCACGTCCCAGCCGAAATGCCAGCGCGGGTTGATCTCGAAGAAGCCGCGCGAGCCGACCATGCCGCGGTTGACGTTGGCGCTGTCGATGCGCCCGGCGCGCCAGGCGTCGGGGTTCTGCTGGATGATGCCGGCCACCTTGAAGTTGTAGTAGCCGCTGTTGAACTGCTGGCGCCACTCCGCCTCGCCGAGGAAGCCCTGGCGCGTGTAGCCGGTGACGGCGAGCGTCAGGTCGTAGGTCGGCGCCAGCGCCAGGTAGTAGGGCACGCGCAGGCCGTAGCCGCGCTCGTCGTCGCCGGTGATGCTGGGGATCAGGAAGCCCGATTTGCGCTTCACCGTCGGATCGGCGATCTCGAAATACGGCAGATAGGCGATCGGCAGGCCGAAGAACTCGAAGCGCGCCTGCTCGAAGCGCACGATCTTGGTCTCGCCGTTCCAGATGATCTTGCGCGCCTTGACCTGCCAGATCGGCGGCTTGCCGGGCTTTTCCTCGCACGGCTCGCAGGCGGTGTAGACGCCGTTGTTGAAGGTGGTCAGCGTGCCGTCGCGGCGCTCCGCGCTCTCGGCGGCGAAATAGGTGTCGTCGACGGTCTCGATGCGCAGCGCGTTGACGAAACCGTCGCGGAAGTCGTCGGTGATGTCGATCTCGTCGGCGAAGATGCGGTTGCCGTCGCGCTCGACGATCTCGACATTGCCGATGGCCATCAGCCGCGCGGTGTTGCGGTCGTAGGTGATGCGATCGGCGACCAGCGTGTTGCCGCCATACTCGATCTGCACGCCGCCGACGGCGGAGATCGTGTTGGCGTCGTTGTCGTAGACCAGCGTGTCGGCCTCGAGCAGCATCTCCGCGTCGGCGGGGAGCTGCTCGGCGGCGACGTCCTCGAGCTGTGCGGCGGCGGGCCCGGGCAGGGCGGCCGCCATGACGCAGGCAAGCGCCGTGGCGCCCGTCAGGGCCGCCAGCCGGCGGGGTCCCACGCCTGCCGTCGCCGGCTTACGCACTAGCCATCCTCCTTGTACAAAAGGAACGTCACCCCGAAGAACATGGCCACGACGACCGGTGTCCAGGCGGCCACGACGGGCGGCACGATCCCTCCGCTGCCGAACGCCTTGACCACGACCGAGACGACATAAAGCAGAAAGCCTGCGAGGATTCCAGCCAGAATCAGGGTCGCCGACTGGCCCATCCGGGCAAAGCGCATCGACACCGTGGCGGCGATCAGCGTCATCGCGACCAGCAGCACGGGCAGTGCCAGAAGCGATTGAAATTGCATGGCGAAGGCATCGGCGCCGAGGCCGAAGGCGCGTGCGACCTCGATCTTGCCGGGCAGCTCGAAAAAGGGGATCGCCTCCGGCCGGGCGAGCTGCTGCTCGACGAATTCGGGGCTCAGCCCCGACTTGATCGACACCGTCGACAGCTCCTGCTTGTCGCGTGCGGCATCGACGCGCACCACATCGGTGAGCCGCCAGGCGCCGTCGTCGAGCACGGCGCGGCGCGCGTCGAGCCGCTCGACGATGTCGCCGTCCTCGCCGATTCGCAGGAAGGTCGCCTGGCTGAGCAGCAGGCCGCGCCGCGCGGTGTTCTTGGCGCCGATGATGGTCACGCCCTCGTCGGTGCGCTGGCGCAGCCACGGCATGCGGCTGCCGCCGTCGTCGCCGGGATTGGCGCCGCGGATCGTCGCCTCCATCTCCTGCGAGTAGGCGAAGGCCTTGGCCGCCAGCGGGTTGAGCACCGCCACCGCGGCGACGCCGATCAGGAAGCTCGCCACGCACAGCGGCGCCAGGAACTGCCAGGCCGAGACCCCGGCGGCGCGCGCGATGACGAGCTCGTGCTTGCGGTTGAAGTTGACCAGCGCGGTGATCGCCGAGAACAGGATGATGAAGGGGATCGCCGTCTGCACGATGAACGGCACCTTGAGCAGCGACAGCAGCAGGCCGGCCGAGAAGCTGAAGCCCTCCCAGCTCGACGCGCGGCGCGAGAACTCGGTGAAGTCGGCCAGATAGGCGATGATCAGCAGGCCGAGAAAGATCTGCGCGGTGAGCACCGCGTAGCGGCGCATGAAGTAGAAGAACAGCGTGCCGCCCATCATGGCCGGCTCTCCGCGCCGCGGCCGCGATACCCCTTCATGCGCAGCTGCAGCCGCTCGAGCCGGGCGCCGGCCGTCTCGACCTGCCGCGTCACGCGGTCGACCAGCTTCTGCGGCACGTGTGCCTGGCGGCCGAGCAGCAGCAGGGCGAGGAAGGCGGCCGACGCGCCGACCGGCAGCGCATAGGCGAGCACCGCCACCGCCGTGCTCTCGCCCGCCTCGTTGATCACCAGGAAGCCCGCCCCGCGCAGCGCGAGCGCGATGGCGAAGGCGACGGTGAGGTTCCACATCTGCTCCTCGCGGTTGGAGCGCGCGCGGCTGGCGAAATAGACGGCGATGACGCCGAACAGGAAGGCGTAGAGCCAGTCTGTCAGCCGCCGGTGCAGCTCCGAGCGCAGCAGATGCGGCACGTGTTTGGCGAGATGGTTCTCCGGGTCGGGGTCGAGCAGGAAGCCGGTGTCGTACTCCTTGGGCAGGTAGTTGGCCTCGCCCATCGCCGGCCGGAAGTCGGACAGGTCGAGGCCGCTGGTCTCGAAGCGCACGAACCACAGCTCGCCCGTCTCGCGGCTCTTGCGGTGCAGCTCGCCCTCGCGCAGCAAGAGCAGGTCGCGCCTCTCGTCGCGCAGCAGCACGCCGCGCTTGGCGTAGTAGATCAGGTCCTGCTCATCGTCGCGCAGGTCGACGAGCAGGATCTGACCGAGCGTGCCGCCGGGAAGCTGCTCGCCGATCTGCACGTAGAGGTTCTCGTCGAGCGCGGTGAAGGTGCCGGCCTGGATGGCGACCTGCAGCAGGTCGGCCCCGGCATTGGTCAGCACGTCGCGCAGCTTGCGGTTGGCCCACGGCTCGGCGGCCAGCGAGATGCCGAGCGTCACCAGGCTGGTGATCAGCGCCAGCACGAGAACCGGCCGGGCGGTGGTGCGCGGCGACTTGCCGGAGGCCTCGAGCACCGAAAGCTCCGAATCGCCGTTCATGCCGTCGAACACCCGGGTGGCCGCGATCAGCAGCGCGAAGGGCATGACCACGACGATCATCGACGGCACCAGGAAGGCGGCGATCTTCAGGAACGTCACCAGCGCCTCGCCGGAGGTGGTGATGA
Source organism: Aquibium sp. A9E412 (assembly GCF_030398335.1). Taxonomy (GTDB): domain Bacteria; phylum Pseudomonadota; class Alphaproteobacteria; order Rhizobiales; family Rhizobiaceae; genus A9E412. Next base: position 186,601 of record NZ_JAOAOP010000002.1, on the reverse strand, counting down.
CGTTGATGCGGATGAGGATCTGCGTGATCAGAACGATCGTCGTGCTGGCGATCAGCATCACCAGCGCCAGGCCCAGGACGCGCCGGAAGATATAGCGTTCGATGAGGCTCGTCATGGCGCGCGGGCTTGGCCTGTCGTCTTGCGGCACGGGGCGCGGGCCCCCGTGGAATGCGCCGCATGCGACGCCACGCCAGGGTACACCCGTCCTCCACCTGATCGAACCGCAGATTGGCTAAAATTGGACGAACCGGCGTGGTTAAGAAAACCCTGATGCAGCCGGGCAACGCTCAGGGCCGGCGCCCGGCGGCGGCGGGCGCGCCGCTTGCCATCAGCTTGCGGGTGGCCAGCGAGGCGAGCGCGAAGACCCACAGGGTCAGGCCGCCGGCGATCGTCACGTCCGACAGGTAGTGGCCGCCGAAGGCGACGCGCAGCATGGACACGAACACCGCGACGGCGAGCGTGACGACCAGCGCCGCGCCGCGCAGGCGCGCGGGAAACAGCGGCACCAGGCAGGGCAGCCAGAACGCGGCCGACGCCTCGCCCGACACGAACGAGCAGTTGCGGGCGCAAAGATCGGTGAACTCGCCGACCGGCACGAAGGGCTGCGTGCCGCCGAACAGCTCGGTGTCGCGCGGCCGCGGCCGGCCCGAGAACTCCTTGAGCAGCAGGTTGACGAGCACCGCCGACGACGCGATCAGGCTGCCGAGCGCCACCAGAGCCGTCAGGTTGAACGGGTCGCGCAGGCGCGGCGGACGCACCATGCGCACCAGCACGATGGCGAGCAGCGCCACGGCGAGCGTCGCCGGCAGCACGTGGAAGAAGTTGCGCACGGCGATCAGCGTCGGATCGGCCGAGGCCGGGAAGCCGCCGCACACGCGCGCGGCGGGCGCGCCCTCGGCGCAGTCGGCGGCCAGGAAGAACAGCGTGCTCGCCCAGCGGTCGAGCCCCGGCGCCAGCGCGAACAGGAAGAGCGCGCCGACCAGGAACAGCGTCAGTCCGGACACCACCGAGCCGCGCCCGAACACGGCGAGCGGTTCTGTGGCATCCCGTTCGGGTGCACCCCTTGCAGCCATTCTTACCCCAATTGCCCGCTACCGGCCGCCCCGCCGGTCGGCTGCGGCGGCCGGTCGTTGCCGCGCCGCCGTCGCCTTTTGCAAAACGGCGCGGAGAATGCGAAGCATTTCGCCGGTTGGCAAGCCCGCGCCGCATGCCGCGGCTGCGATGGATCGCCGCTCGCCCGTCGCCGGGAACGGCGGCCGTCGGCAGGGGTTGCCTTCCGGGCGGAAACGCCCAAGATCGCGCGGATTTCGACGACAGCACGCTGAAACGGATGAGACATGGCCAAACGCCCGACAATCACCTTTGCCAAGCCCGCCACCCCGAAGAAGGGCACGGTCGTCGTGCTCATGCCGCAGGACGGCGCGCTGTCGCCCGACGCGGCGGCCTGCGACCCCGACGGCGTGCTCTCCAGGGCGTCGAAGACGGCCGGGTTCTCCGGCAAGCCCGGCAAGAGCGTCGAGGTGCTGGCGCCGGGCGGCAGCGCGCTTGACCGGCTGGTCGCCGTCGGCGTCGGCAAGCCGGCCGAGATCACCGAGGACACCTGGCTGAAGGCCGGCGGCGCGGCCGCGGCGGCTGCCGGCAAGGCGACCGAGATCGCCATCATCGCCCAGGTGGCCGACGCCGAGGTGTCGGCCGAGGCCGCCGCCGCGCTCGGCCTCGGCGTCCTGCTGCGCAGCTACGCCTTCGACAAGTACAAGACGCGGAAGGACGAGGACAACGGCAAGGCCGATCGCGGCAAGGCGGCCAGGGTGACCGTCCACTGCGCCGATCCCGCCGCCGCCAAGAAGGCCTTCGCGCGGCTGGAGGCGATCGGCGACGGCGTGATGACGGCGCGCGACCTCGTCAACGAGCCGGCCAACGTGCTCGGCCCGCAGGAGTTCGCCGACCGCGCCCGGGAGCTCCGGTCGCTCGGCGTCGAGGTCGAGATCCTGACCGAGAAGGAGCTCGGCAAGCTCGGCATGCGCGCGCTGCTCGCCGTCGGCCAGGGCTCCGCCCGCCCGCCGCGCGTGGCCGTGATGCGCTGGAACGGCGGCAAGGCGCGGCAGAAGCCTGTCGCCTTCATCGGCAAGGGCGTGGTGTTCGACACCGGCGGCATCTCCATCAAGCCGGCCGGCGGCATGGAGGACATGAAGGGCGACATGGCCGGCGCGGCCACGGTCGTCGGCCTGATGCAGGCGCTCGCCGGCCGCTCGGCCAAGGTCAACGCGGTCGGCATCATCGGCCTGGTGGAGAACATGCCGGACGGCCTGGCGCAGCGTCCCGGCGACATCGTCACCTCGATGTCGGGCCAGACGATCGAGGTCATCAACACCGACGCCGAGGGCCGGCTCGTGCTCGCCGACCTTCTGTGGTACTGCAACGACCGCTTCGCGCCGCAGTTCATGGTCAACCTGGCGACGCTGACCGGGGCCATCCTGGTGGCGCTCGGCAACGCCCATGCCGGCCTGTTCTCCAACGACGACGAGCTGGCCGAGCGCCTGACGGCGGCCGGCAGGGCGACGGCGGAGAAGGTGTGGCGCATGCCGCTCGGCAGCGAGTACGACAAGCTGATCGATTCCAAGTTCGCCGACATGAAGAATGTCGGCGGCCGCCACGCCGGCGCCATCACCGCGGCGCAGTTCCTGCAGCGCTTCGTCAAGGACACGCCGTGGGCGCATCTCGACGTCGCCGGCACGGCGATGGCCTCGCCGTCGTCGGAGGTCAACCGCTCCTGGGGCTCAGGCTACGGCGTGCGGCTGCTCGACCGGCTGGTGGCCGACCACTACGAGGGCTAGCCGGGGCTTGGAGATCCTGTTCTACCACCTCACCGAATCGACGCTGGAGGAGGCGCTGCCGCCGCTCGTGGAAAAGAGCCTCGAGCGCGGCTGGCGCGTCGCCGTGCAGACGGCGAGCGAGGAGCGGCGCGACGCGCTCGACGCGGCGCTGTGGACCTATCGCGACGATTCCTTCCTCGCCCACGGCACCGACCGCGACGCGCATGCCGCCGACCAGCCGGTGCTGCTCACGGTGAGCGACGGCAATCCGAACGGCGCGGCCATCCGCTTCCTGGTCGATGGCGCCGAGCCCGGCACGCTCGACGGCTATGCGCGCGCGGTGTTCCTGTTCGACGGCCACGACACCGCCCAGCTCGAGGCGGCGCGGCGCCACTGGAAGGCGCTCAAGGGGGCCGGCCACGCTGTCACCTACTGGCAGCAGGGACCGGACCGGCGCTGGCAGAAGAAGGCCTGACGGTGGTCGTCGCGCTGCGCGTCCTCTTCGCGCTGATGCTGCTCGCCGGGCTGGTGCTCGGCGCCGTCTATCCGTGGGCGGTCTACAACATCTCCGGCTACGAGATCGGCAGCTGGCGGCTCTACGAGCCGGACACCGGCTTGCGCAGCGCCGAGGCGATGCTGGCGCCGTCCGACGCGCCGGTGCGGGTGCTCGTCGACCTGACCACGCGCGGCACCTTCAGCCCGGCCGCCGCGCGCACGGTGCTCGTGCTGCGCGCGCGGACCGAGGGCCGCACGGTGCTGGAACGGCGTCTCACCTTCGTCGATTCCAACCCGCAGTCGACCAGCCCGCAGGGCACCACCCAGATCTATCGCGCCGAGGCCGGCCTCATCGATCCGGTGGACGGCGACGCCTACCGCTTCGCGATTGCGTTCGGCGAGGCCGGCGGCGCGACGGTCGCGGCGGTCGACCTGGTGCTGCGCGCCACCGCCTTCGAGCTCGACCCGCGCGTGCCGCCGGTCGGCTACGTGCTGATCGCCGTCGGCTTCGTCGGTTTCGTGCTGGCCCTGCGCCGCCGCCGGCGGAAGCCGGCCGCAGCGCCGCCGCCGCGGCGCTGGGGCAGGGGCGGCTGACGCGGCGACGGGCGCCTCAAAGACAGGCCGTCGCGCCGCGCGTCGCCGCCGCGCGGCGGATGCAACGGCATCGCCCGGTGTCGTCGGCCGGCGCCGCGCGCCTTTGGCCGCGACGCGCTACAACGCCTCGACCAGCGGCACCAGCTCGCCGAGATGGGCGATGCGGTGGAAGCGCGGCTGGTCCTGCGGCACCGTGTCGTGCTCCAGCGCCCAGGTCAGGTCGTGCGGCACGTGCACGCCCCAGCCGCCGGCCTCGAGCGCCGGCCTGACGTCGGACTTCAGCGAGTTGCCGACCATCACGGCGCGCGCCGCGCCGTCGCCGTGCTGCGCGAAGACGCGCTCGTAGGACGCCCGCGTCTTGTCGCTGACGATCTCGACGGCGTCGAACAGCGCGCCCAGCCCCGACTGCGCCAGCTTGCGCTCCTGGTCGAACAGGTCGCCCTTGGTGATCAGCACGATGCGGTAGCGCCCGGCCAGCGTCTCGAGCGTCGCGCGGGCATGCGGCAGCGGCTCGACCGGGTGGTCGTGCATGGCGCGCCCGGCGGCGAGGATCTCGGCGATCACGGAGGACGGCACCCGCGCCTCGGTGACCTCGATCGCCGTCTCGATCATCGACAGCGTGAAGCCCTTGATGCCGAAGCCGTACTTGGCGAGGTTGCGGCGCTCGGCGGCGAGCAGCCGGTCCGACACCGTGCCGGGCTCGGCATAGTCGGCCAGCAGTCCGGTGAAGCGCGCCTCGGTGAGCCGGTAGAACTGCTCGTTCTGCCACAGCGTGTCGTCGGCATCGAAGCCGATGGTGCTCGGCCGCGTCGCCATCGCCGTCAGATCTCGCCGAAATCGCCCGACCGGCCCTTGCCGGCGGCGAAGCGCGCCGCGCCGGCCGCGCCCTCCGAGCGGAAGGTCGCCGCGCTCTTCCACTCGCTGACCAGGGCCGCCGCCGGGTCGAGCGACCACTGGCGGATCGCCGAGGCGCGGTCGGCGCGCATGCAGGCCTGCGGAAAGCGGGCGAGCTCGCGGGCGAGCGCCACGGCTTCGTCGACCGCGGTGCCGTCGTCGACGACCCGGTTGGCGAGCCCGATCGCCAGCGCCTCCTCGGCCTCCACCTTGCGGCCGGTCAGGATCAGGTCCATCGCCCGGCCGTGCCCGACGACGCGCGGCAGGCGCACCGTGCCGCCGTCGATCAGCGGCACGCCCCAGCGCCGGCAGTAGACGCCCATATAGGCCGAGCGCTCCATCACCCGCATGTCGCACCACAGCGCCAGCTCCATGCCGCCGGCGACGGCCGGTCCCGAGACGGCGGCGATGACCGGCTTGGGCAGCAGGAGCCGCGTCGGCCCCATCGGCCCCTGGCGCGCGTCCTCGGCCGGGTCGTGCCAGCGCTCGTCGAGGTCGAGCGCGGCGAACCAGTCCTCGTCGACGGTCGCCGCCCGCTTGAGGTCGAAGCCGGCGCAGAAGGCGCCCGGCACGCCGGTCAGCACCGCCACCCTGGCGTCGTCGTCGCGGCCGAAGGCGACGAAGGCCTCGAACAGCGCGCGCGCCGTCTCCGGGTCGACGGCGTTGCGCGCCTCCGGCCGCGTGATGCGCACGACGGTGATCGCGTCGAGCTTCTCCACCTCGATCGTCATGACGCCAGCTCCTCCTCGTAGCGTTCCGACAGCCGCAGCCAGGCGTCCTCGTGGCGCGCCAGCGTCTCGGCGAGCTCGGCCCGCTCCCGGGCGAGCTCCGTCGCGCGCGCGCTGTCGCCGTTGTAGAGCGCCGGGTCCGCGAGATCCGTCTCGATCGCGGCCAGCCGCCTCCGGGTGCGTTCGATCAGCCCCTCGGTCGCCTTGATCTCCTTGGCCAGCGGCTCGAGCTCGGCACGCCGGCGCGCCGCCTCGCGGCGCTTGTCCGCCTTGGACTGGCGGTCGGCCTCGCGCTTCTCGCGCCGCTCGCTGCCGCCGCCGGTCACCTGCCGGCGGTAGTCCGACAGGTCGCCGTCGAACGGCGCCACGCCGCCGCCGTCGACCAGCCACAGCCGGTCGGCGGTCGCCTCGATCAGGTGGCGGTCGTGGCTGATCAGGATCACCGCGCCGTCGAAGGCGTTGAGGGCGTCGATCAGCGAGCGCCGCGAATCGATGTCGAGATGGTTGGTCGGCTCGTCGAGGATGAACAGGTTCGGCCCCTCGAAGGCCGACAGGCCGAGCAGCAGCCGCGCCTTCTCGCCGCCCGACAGGTCCTTGGCCGGCGTGTCCATCTTCTCCGTCGCCAGGCCGAACTGCGCCACCCGCGCGCGCACCTTGGCCTCCGGCGCGTCGGGCATCAGCCGGCGCACATGCTGGTGCGCGTTCTCGGCCGGGCGCAGCTCCTCGAGCTGGTGCTGGGCGAACATCGCCACCTTCAGGCCGGGCGCCACGGTCATCGTGCCGGCCTCGAGGCCGAGCCGGCCCGACAGCAGCTTGGCGAAGGTCGACTTGCCGTTGCCGTTGGCGCCGAGCAACGCGATCCGGTCGTCGGTGTCGATGCGCAGCGTCAGGTTCCTGAGGACCGGCTTGCCCGGCGTGTAGCCGACCTGGCCGCCGTCGAGCGCGATGATCGGCGAGGCGACCGCCTTGTCGGGATCGGGAAAGCGGAACGGCCGCACGCTCTCGTTGACCGCCGCCGCGACCGGCTTCAGCCGCTCGAGCGCCTTCAGCCGCGACTGCGCCTGGCGCGCCTTCGAGGCCTTGTAGCGGAAGCGCTCGACGAAGGCCTCCATGTGCTTGCGCTGGGCGTCCTGCTTGACGCGCTGCTTCTCCTGCAGCTCGGCGCGCTCGGCATACTGGCGCTCGAACTGGTCGTAGCCGCCGCGCCACAGCGTCAGCTTGCCGCCCTCCAGATGCACGATCGAGGAGACGGCCCGGTTGAGCAGGTCGCGGTCGTGGCTGATCAGAAGCACGGTGTGCGGATAGCGCGCGACGTAGCTTTCCAGCCACATCGTGCCTTCAAGGTCGAGATAATTGGTCGGCTCGTCGAGCAGCAGCAGGTCGGGCTCGGCGAACAGCACCGCGGCGAGCGCGACGCGCATGCGCCAGCCGCCGGAGAACGACGAGGCCGGCCGCTTCTGCGCCGCCGCGTCGAAGCCGAGGCCGGCGAGGATGGCGGCCGCGCGCGCCTCCGCCGAATGGGCGTCGATGTCGGCCAGCCGGGTGTGGATCTCGGCGATGCGGTGCGCCTCGCGCGCCGTCTCCGCCTCGCGCATCAGCGCCAGCCGCTCGCGGTCGGCCTTCAGCACGATGTCGATCAGCGGCTCCTCGGTGCCCGGCGCCTCCTGCGCCACCTGGCCGATGCGCGTGTTCTTCGGCAGCGCGATGCTGCCGGTCTCCGATGGCAGCTCGCCGGTGATGGCGCGGAACAGCGTCGTCTTGCCGGTGCCGTTGCGACCGACGAGCCCGGCCTTCGCGCCGGCCGGCAGGCTCAGCGAGGCGTGGTCGATCAGCAGGCGCCCGGCGACGCGCAGGGACAGGTCGGTGACGGTCAGCATGGCGCCGGTTTGACACAGCCCGGCCGCCGGCCGCAAGCCCGCAGCGGCGGGCTCACGCGAAGGCCCGGCCCGCCTCGGCGCGGTGGAAGAACAGCAGGTCGAGCGCCGGCGGGGTGTGGCCGAGCACCGACAGGATCATGTGCGCCTGGCCGCGATGGTGCGTCTGGTGGTTGAAGAAGTGCGCCAGCGCCGGTCCGAGCCGCTGGGTGACGGAGGTCCCGTCGCTGACGCGAGCGTAGCTGAAGCTGCCGTCGAGCGCGGCGACGTCGAGCGTGGCGACCCAGGCGCGGATGCGCGCATCCTCCGCCTCGCGCGCCTCGCGCAGCGCCTGGAACGTCTCGTGCACGATCGCGTCGAGCCGGTCGGGCGCCTCGCCCCGGCCGGTGAAGCGCTTCATCCAGATGCGGTCTGCGACCAGGATGTGGTTGAGCGTGCCCATCATGGAGCCGAAGAATGCACCGGTTTCGGCCCGCCACTGCTTGACGTCGAGCGCTGCCGCGGCATCGTAGAGACGCCCGTTGGCCCACGCGTTGTAGGCCGCGAACATCGTGAAATCGTCCTTCATGTCCATGGCCGCCTCCGATGGTAAAAAGGTCAGCAATGCTGACAGATTATCACTGCCCGGGAGACTTCCGCAATGACGATCCTGCTCTATGACCTCGTCGGCCGCGACACCGCGCGCCCGTTCAGCCCGCACTGCTGGAAGGTCGCCTTCGCGCTCGCCCACAAGGAGCTCGAGTTCGAGCGCGTGCCGACCGGCTTCACCGAGGTGCCGCGCGTCGAGGGCGGCGTGTCGAAGACCGTGCCGGTGATCCGCGACGGCGAGCAGGTGGTGACGGACTCCTTCGCCATCGCGGTCTATCTGGAGGAAACCTATCCCGACCGGCCGACGCTGTTCGACGGCGCCGGCGGCCTGGCGGCGGCGCGCTTCGTCGAGCGCTGGGCGGCGGCGACGCTGCACCCGCCGATCGCGCAGGCCGCGCTCAAGGACATCCACGACGCGCTGGCGCCGGAGGACCAGAGCTATTTCCGCGAGAGCCGCGAGGCGCGCATGGGCCGGCCGCTCGAACAGGTGTGGCCGGGCGAGGCGGCCCTGCGCGAGGCGTTCGCCGCAGCACTGCTGCCGCTGCGCAGCATGCTCAAGGCGCAGCCCTTCATCGGCGGCGAGGGGCCGCTCTTCTCCGACTACATCGTCGCCGGCGCGCTGCAATGGCTGCGCGTGGTCTCGCCGTTCTGGCCGCTCGAGGTCGACGACCGGGTCGACGTGTGGTTCCAGCGCTGCCTCGATCTGCACGGCGGTGTCGGCCGCGCCGTGCCGGCGGCGGCCTGAAAGCCGCTTCACATCTGCGGTGCCGGCCGCTATAGAGCGCGCCATCTTCCTCCCGCGTATCCAATCCAGACAGTGAAGGACCTTTCATGGCGATCGAACGCACCTTCTCGATGATCAAGCCGGACGCCACGCAGCGCAACCTGACCGGCGCCATCACCAAGCTGCTCGAGGAGGCCGGCCTGCGCGTCGTCGCCTCCAAGCGGGTGTGGATGAGCCGGCGCCAGGCGGAAGGCTTCTACGCCGTCCACAAGGAGCGCCCGTTCTTCGACGAGCTGTGCGACTTCATGTCGTCGGGCCCGACCGTCGTGCAGGTTCTCGAAGGCGAGAACGCGATCGCGAAGAACCGCGAGGTGATGGGCGCGACCAACCCGGCCGACGCCGCCGAGGGCACCGTCCGCAAGCTCTACGCCCGCTCGATCGGCGAGAACTCCGTGCATGGCTCCGACGCGCCGGAGACCGCCGCCCAGGAGATCGCCTACTGGTTCGCCGAGACCGAGATCGTCGGCTGAGGCGTCACGCGCGGGCGACGGGATGCCGGCCGCCCGCGGCCGGAATGACGGAATGCCGCGAAGGCCGGGCCGCGCTGCCCGGCCTTTTCGCGTTCAGGCGTTGCGGCGGAAGTCGGCGAGCTGCACCGGCGGTGCCGGGTTGTGCTCGGCGACGAAGGCTGCGAGGTCGTCGGCCGACAGCGGCGGGCTGAAGTACCAGCCCTGGAAGCTGTCGCAGCCGAAGGCGCGCAGGAAGGCGGCCTGCTGGATCGTCTCGACATGCTCGGCCACCGAGGTGATGCGCAGCGTGCGCGCCATGGTCAGCATGGTCTGGACCAGCGCGCGGTCGGTGTCGCTGCCCTCGATGTCGGCGACGAAGGTGCCGTCGATCTTGAGCTCGTCGAAGGGCAGGGACTTGAGGTCGGAGAGCGACGAGTGGCCGGTGCCGAAATCGTCGAGGCACAGCCGCACGCCGAGCGCCTTGAGCTCGTTCATGCGGCGCGCGATCAGCGGCTGGTCCTTCGCCATCACCTGACGGCCGAGCTCGAGCGTCAGCCGGGCCGGGTCGACCGCGCTCTGCTTGAGCAGCGTGCCGAGGAAGTCGGCCAGGTCGTCGCCGACGATCGACGGCACGCCGATGTTGACGGCGAGCCGCAGTCCCGCCATGCGCGGGTCGTCCCGCCAGCCCACCAGCGTCGCCATCGCCTGCTTCAGCACGAAGCGGCAGAGGTCGGCGGCCAGGCCGAACTGCTCGGCCAGCGGCACGAAGCTTTCCGCCGCCAGCACGCCGCGCTCGGGGTGGTCCCAGCGCGCCAGCACCTCCGCGCCGGTGACGTGGCCCATCTCGTCGACCTGCGGCTGGAAGTGCAGGCCGACATTGCCCGCCGCCATCGCCTCGCGCAGCTCGGCCAGCAGCCGGAACCGCTCGGTCTCCGCGGCGAAGGCGGCACGGTCGAACAGCGCCACGCCGTTGCGCCCCGCGGACTTGGCCTGGTACATGGCGAGGTCGGCATGCTTGACGATCTCGTCGGGCTGCGTCTCGACGCCGTCGAACACGACGACGCCGACGCTCGCCGAGCTGGTGTGCTCGAGCCGGCCGAGCTGGAACGGCCGGCGCAGCACCGAGAGCGCCCGGTTGGCGACCACGATGGCGTTGCGCACGGCGATCGCGTGCTCGCCGCCGAGCTGTTCCAGCACGATGACGAACTCGTCGCCGCCGATGCGCGCCACCATGCCGTCCTCGCCGACGCAGGCGCGCAGCCGCTCGGCCACCTGCACCAGGAAGCGGTCGCCGACGTCGTGGCCCATCGCGTCGTTCAGCGTCTTGAAGTTGTCGAGGTCGATGAACATCAGCGCGCCGTGGCCGCCATGCGTGCGGCAGCGCTCGGCCGCCGCGTTGATGCGGTCGAGGAACAGGCGCCGGTTGGGCAGCGCGGTCAGCGGGTCGTAGAAGGCGAGCTTGGTGATCTCCACCTCCTGCGTCTTGCGCATGGAGATGTCGGAGACGTAGCCGTGCCACAGGATGCCGTCGGCGGTCGCCTCGGGCATGGCGTTGACGCGCAGCCACTTCTCGGTTCCGCCGGGCGGCTGGATGCGGAATTCGCACTCCCAGCGCGTCAGCGCCATGCCGGAGTGGCGCATCGTCTCCATGTAGCGCTGGCGATCCTCCTCGTGGATGCCGGCGATCACCTGGTCGGGGCGCGGGAACATTGCGTCGGGCGCAAGCCCGATCATGCGGCGGAAGCCGCTGCTGGCATAGGGCACGCTGTAGCGGCCGCCCTTGCGGCGGTAGATCTGGAACAGCCCGCCGGGAAGCTGCGTCGTCAGCTTCTGGAACATCTCCTCCAGATGCAGCCGCTCGACCATCTCGGTGATCTCGCGCACCGAGCCCTCGTAGAACAGCGGCCGGCCGGTCTTGTGGTCGCACACCAGGCGCGCCGATTCGCTCACCCAGATGCGCTCGCGCGTCTTGTGCCGGTAGATCTCGGAGACGAAGTTCTCGACCTTGCCCTCGCGCATCAGGATGTCGCGGAAGACGGCCCGTCGGTCGGGCTCGACGTACCACTCGCGCGCGATGTCCTTGACCGAGGCGAGCAACTCGGCCTCGCTGTCATAGCCGTTGAGGCGCACCAGGGCGGGATTGGCGCTGAGCTGCCGGCCGTCGAGCGACGAGCGGTAGATGCCTTCGGTCAGGTTGTCGATCAGCCCGCGGGCGTTTTCCTGCTCGGCGCGCGCCGACAGGTAGAGCTGGCGGTAGCGCAGCATCCACAGGGCCAGCAGGACCGAGAGAATGAAGTTCGCCGTCACCAGCCATTCCTGGCTGGCGCCCATCGACCACAGGGCTGCGAGATATTCCTGCATCGAGCTCCCACACACGCCTTACGCATGGGCAGCCTAGCGGCGGGCGCCTTGCGAAAACTCTAAGGCGGGGCGCGATCGCGGCCTATCCTTACCTGGGGGTTAACGCTGCCGGCCTTCCCGCCAGCGCGCCAGCGCGCGTTCGTCGCCGTCGGTCGCCGACACCCAGTCGCCGGCGCCGCCGGCCGCCAGGTGCTCGCGCTTCCAGAACGGTGCGCGCGACTTCAGGAAGTCCATCACGAAGGTCGCCGCCTCGAAGGCGGCCGCGCGATGCGCCGAGGCGGAGGCGACCAGCACGATCGGCTCGCCCGGCGCGATGCGGCCGTAGCGGTGGACGACGGTGAGCCCGGCGAGCGGCCAGCGGCCGGCCGCCTCGGCCGCGATGCGGCCGATCTCGGCCTCGGCCATGCCGGGATAGTGCTCGAGCTCGAGCGCGGCGAGCCGGCCGCCCTCGTCGCGGCACAAGCCGGTGAAGGTGACGACGGCGCCGACGTCGCGCCGGCCCTGCGACAGCCGCGCCGCCTCCGCCTCGAGCGCGAAGGGCTCGCGCTGGATGCGGATGGTCGGCTGCCAGTCGGCCGCCATCGGTCTCAGCCGCCCGTCATCGGCGGGAACAGCGCCACCTCGCGCGCGCCGCCGAGCGGCGTGTCATGGGCGACGTGCTCCTGGTCCATCGCCACCCGGATCACCTCCGGGTGGGCGAGGGCGGCGGCGTAGCCCTCGCCGCGGCCGCTCAGCCAGCCGATCAGGTCGGCGACGGTCTCGACGCCGGCGGGCGGCGTCACCTCCTCCTCGCTGGTGCCGATGCGCTCGCGCACCCAGGCGAAATAGACGAGCTTCATGGCGTTCACTCCTCGACGATGTGCTTCAACCCGGCGCGGAAGTAGTCGTAGCCCGTATAGAGCGTGACGAGGGCCGAGAACCACAACAGCGCGATGCCGGCCTCGGTGGTGTAGGGCACGATCTTGTCGCCGGCGGGGCCGGCCAGCAGGAAGGCGATCGCCACCATCTGGATGGTGGTCTTCCACTTGGCGAGCTGGGTGACCGGCACGCTCACCTTGAGCGCGGCGAGATATTCGCGCAGCCCCGACACCAGGATCTCGCGGCACAGGATGATGATCGCCGCCCACAGCGTCCAGCCGGCGATCGTGCGGTCGGTGTCGGCGGCCAGAAGCAGCAGGCAGGTGGCGACCAGAAGCTTGTCGGCGATCGGGTCGAGCATCTTGCCGATGTTCGAGGTCTGCTGCCAGATTCGGGCGAAGTAGCCGTCGAAATAATCGGTGATGCTGGCCGCCAGGAAGATCGCCAGCGCCGACCAGCGCGCGAAGTCGCTCGAGCGCAGCCGTCCCTCGAGGAAGAAGCACAGCACGATCAGCGGCACCGCCAGGATGCGCGCATAGGTCAGGATGTTGGGCAGGTTGAAAGCGCGCTTGGCCATCGGGTGTCTCTCGGTCGCTGCGACAGTCAAACCAGATGCCGGTGCGAAGGGTCAAGCAGCCGGCCCCGCTGGAGCGGCGGCCGATGGCCGCGCCCGGCCGCGCGCCGCTCAGCCGCCGTCGTGAAAATGCGCATAGACCGCGCGCGCCGTCGCCTCGGAGATGCCGTCGACGGCGACCAGGTCCTCGACCGCCGCGCGGCTCACCGCCTTGGCGGTGCCGAAGTGGCGCAGCAGCGCCCGCTTGCGCCCCGGTCCGATGCCGGGGATCTCGTCGAGCGGGTTCTTCACCATCTCCTTCTTGCGCCGCGCCCGGTGCGAGCCGATGGCGAAGCGGTGCGCCTCGTCGCGCAGCCGCTGGACGAAATACAGCACCGGGTCGCGCATCGGCAGCGAGAACGGCTCGCGGCCGGCCATGAAGAAGCGCTCGCGGCCGGCGTCGCGGTCCGGCCCCTTGGCCACGCCGATCGCCGTCACCCGGTCGGCGATGCCGAGATCCTCCAGCACCCCGCGCACGGCCGACAGCTGGCCCTGGCCGCCGTCGATCAGGATGACGTCGGGCCAGGCCGGCAGCTCGCCGGCCTCGGCCTCCTCGTCCGGCCCCGTCGCGCCGTCGCCGTTGCCCGGCAGGCCGCGCTCCTTGAGCAGCCGGGCGAAGCGCCGCTCCAGCACCTCGCGCATCATCGCGAAGTCGTCGCCCGGCCTGGTGTCGGGCGAGCGGATGTTGAACTTGCGGTAGTGGTTCTTGGCGAAGCCCTCGGCCCCGGCGACGATCATCGCGCCGACGGCGTTGGTGCCCATGGTGTGCGAGTTGTCGTAGACCTCGATGCGCCGCGGCGTCTCCTCCAGCCCGAAGGTCTCGGCCAGCCCCGCCATCAGCCGCGCCTGCGAGGAGGTTTCCGCCAGCCGCCGGCCGAGCGCCTCGCGCGCATTGGCCAGCGCATGCGCCGTCAGGTCCTTCTTGGAGCCGCGCTGCGGCGCGCGCACCGAGACCCGGTGGCCGGCGCGCACCCCCAGTGCGGCCTCGAGCAGCGTCTGGTCCTCGACCGGCTCGGACAGCAGCACCAGCCGCGGCACCGGCTTGTCGTCGTAGAACTGGGCGAGGAACGCGCCGAGCACCTCGCCGGCGGCGAGTGCGGCGTCCGCCTTGGGGAAGTAGGCGCGGTTGCCCCAGTTCTGCCCGGTGCGGAAGAAGAACACCTCGATGCAGCTCTGGCCGCCCTCCTGGTGGATGGCGAAGACGTCGGCCTCCTCGATGCCCTGCGGGTTGATGCCCTGGTGCGCCTGAACGTGGCTGAGCGCGGCCAGCCGGTCGCGGTAGACGGCCGCGCGCTCGAAGTCGAGCGCCTCGGAGGCCTCCTCCATGGCGCTGGCGATCTCCGCCTTCACCTTGCTGCTGCGGCCCGACAGGAAGGCCTTCGCCTCGTCGACCAGCGCGGCGTAGTCGGCCTCGCTCACCTCGCCGGTGCACGGGCCGGCGCAGCGCTTGATCTGGTAGAGCAGGCAGGGCCGGGTGCGGCTTTCGAACACCGAATCGCTGCAGGTGCGCAGCAGGAAGGCGCGCTGCAGCGAGTTGATGGTGCGGCCGACCGCGCCGGCCGACGCGAACGGGCCGAAATAGTCGCCCTTGCGGCTGCGCGCGCCGCGATGCTTGAAGATGCCGGGCGCGGGATGGTCGCCGGTCAGCAGGATGTAGGGAAACGACTTGTCGTCCCGCAAAAGCACGTTGAAGCGCGGCCGGAAGCGCTTGATGAGGTTGGCCTCGAGCAGCAGCGCCTCGGTCTCGGTGCGGGTGACGACGAACTCCATCGCCGCCGTCTCGCGGATCATCCGGCCAATCCGGTTGGTGTGGCCGCGGCCCTGCGCGTAGCTGGTCACCCGCTTCTTCAGGCTGCGCGCCTTGCCGACATACAGCACGTCGCCGGCCGCGTTCATCATGCGGTAGACGCCCGGCTGGTTGGGCAGCCGCTTGACCAGCGCCTGGATCGCCGCCGCGCCGGTCTCGCCGGCGCGCGCCGCGCCGCCCTTCCAGGCGACGGCCGCGTCGTCGCCCGCCGCCGCCGCGATGATGTCTCCGCGTGCTTCCTTCATGGCCTTCGCTGTGGTGCGTTGCGGCGCGTCCGTCAAGCGCCGCCGTCCGCTGCCTTGCGGCGCCTCACTCGGCGACCCGCACGTCCGGCGTCTCCCATGCCAGATGCTGGCCGCCGTCGAGCGCGATCATCTGGCCGGTCACCGAGCGCGCCTGCCACAGATAGCGCACCGTGGCGCCGAACTCGGCCAGCGCCGGGCCGCGCCGCAGAAGCAGCGCCTCGGTCTGCCGGTCGAAGTCGGCCTCGCTCTGGCGCTCGTTGCGCAGCGTCGGGCCGGGGCCGATGGCGTTGACGCGCACGCGCGGCGCCAGCGCCTGCGCCATGGTGCGCGTCGCCGTCCACAGCGCCGACTTCGACAGCGTGTAGGAGAAGAAGCGCGGCGTCAGGCTCCACACCCGCTGGTCGATCATGTTGACCACCAGGCCCTCGCGGCCGTCCGGCAGCGCGGCGGCGAGCGCCCGCGCCAGCTCCGCCGGCGCGCGCAGATGCACCGCGAAATGCGCCTGCCAGACCGCGTCCTCGAAGTCGTGCACCGTGTCGTCCTCGAAGATCGAGGCGTTGTTGACGACCAGGCCGAGGCCGCCGAGCGCGTCGGCCGCCGCCGGCACCAGGCCGCGCGCCGCCGCCGCATCGCCGAGATCGGCCTGCAGCACGGCGGCGCGGCCGCCGCCGTCGGCGATCTCGCCCGCCAGCGCCTCGGCGGCCGCGCGCGAGCCGTGGCAGTGGATCGCCACCGCGAAGCCGTGCGCGGCCAGGTCGAGCGCGATCGCCCGCCCGATGCGCCGGGCGCCGCCGGTGATGAGCGCCGTCTTGTCCGCCTGCTGCATGCCGCCGTCCGTCACTTCACCGGAGCCTAGAACACGCTGATGATATAGACCACGAAGCCGGCGAACATAGCCGCACCGGCGATCTTGCCGAGCGAGATGCGGGCGAAGCCGATCACCGCCAGCAGCAGCGCGGCGCCGAGCATCACCCACATGTCGAAATCGATGATGTGCTGGTCGACGTCGACCGGCGCGATCAGCGCGGTCAGGCCCATGATGCCGGCCGCGTTGAAGATGTTGGAGCCGACGACGTTGCCGATCGCAACCGCGGCGCTGCGCCGCAGCGCGGCCATGAAGGTGGTGGCCAGCTCGGGCAGCGAGGTGCCGATCGCCACGATGGTCAGGCCGATCGCCGCGTCGCTGATGCCGAAGGTGCTGGCGATGCCGGTCGCGCCCTTGACGGTGAGCTGGGCGGCGACGGGCAGGCCGATCGCGCCGGCCAGCAGATAGGCGGTGATGCGGCCGGGCCGGCCCGGCGCGTCGCCCACCTCGTCGTGGAAATCGTGCTCGGGCATCGCGCGCCCGTTCATCCCCTCGAGGATCTGCCAGCCGATGAAGGCGCACAGGCCGAGGAAAAGCGCCAGCCCCTCGAGCCGGCCGATGTGGCCGTTGCCGAGCAGCCACATGAAGACGACGGTGACGACGAGCATCACCGCCAGGTTGCGCCGGACGCCGGCGCCGTGCGCCACGATCGGCGCGATCAGTGCGGGCAGGCCGAGCACCAGCAGCACGTTGGCGATGTTGGAGCCCACCACATTGCCCACCGCGATGCCGGGCGAGCCCCACAGCGAGGCCTGCACGGAGGTGAACAGCTCCGGCGCCGAGGTGCCGAAGGCGACCACCGTCAGGCCGATGATGAGCGCCGGCACGCCGATCCGCTCCGCCAGACCCACCGAGCCTTTGACGAAATAGTCGCCGGCGATCACCAGGAGGGCCAGTCCGGCCAGGAGAAGAAACACGCTGAACAGCATCGGACACCTTGGGAGCGGGGTCAGGGCGGGCCGCCCCGATATAGGTGCCGGGTCCGCTTCGTCCAAGCGGCCTGCGACCATGCGGCGGCCCGGAAGGCGGCTGTTGCGCGGATGCAACGTCACGCTTCCGCCGCATTCATGCCAGCGAAAGACCTCTTTTTCTGTGCTCTGCCGCCGCATTTCGTCACGACAAGGGAACCGCAGCCGAGTCCGGCCGTTCACGCCTCCCAGGCGGCCGCGGCTGCTTGCGAATTGGCCAAGGAGTACAGTTCATGAGAGCCAACACGAAGATCATGCGGCCGGTGGCCGCCACACTCGGACTCGCGGTGTCGCTGGCGGCGCTGCCCGCCATGGCCGCCGATCCGGTCTACGAGCAGCCCCCGGCAGCGCCGGCCGCGCCGATGGAGGTGCCGCCGGTGGCGTCCTGGTCGGGCCCCTATGTCGGTGCCACGGTTGGCTACGGCTTCCTGGGCCACACCGACACGGGCATCCCCGCGGGCAACGAGATCGACACCGACGGCTTCTCCGGCAGCGCGTTCGGCGGCTACAACATGCAGTCGGGCACCTTCGTCTACGGCGTCGAGGGCGACATCGGCTACAGCGGCGTCGACGGCACCAATGCCGGCGTGCGCTCGGAGGCCGGCGTCGAGGGCTCGCTGCGCGCCCGCCTCGGCCTGGCGGCGACCGACACCGTGCTCGTCTACGGCACGGCCGGCGGTGCGGCCGGCAACGTCAAGATCACCGATCCGGCCGGCTCCGACAGCAACACCATGCTCGGCTGGACGGCCGGCGTGGGCGTCGATGCCAAGCTCACCGAGCAGGTGTTCGGCCGTCTCGAGTACCGCTACACCGACTACGGCAGCGAGACCTTCAACACCGGCAGCGGTGCGCAGTCGGTCGACGCGACGAGCAACAAGATCATGCTCGGCGTCGGCATGAAGTTCTGATCGATCCGCACGGGATCGGTCGCGGAGGGCCGGGCGGCGACGCCCGGCCCTTTTTCGTCGCGGCTCAGTGCGGCGCGAGCGCGGCGAGCTCGGGGTGGCGCGCGTCGAAGCGCCGGCGCCAGCCGACCAGCTTGGCCCGGCCGCGCTCCCACTGCCCGGCAAAGCGCAGGTCGCAATAGCCGATCGCCGCGCGCAGCGCGAAATGGCCCGCCGTCGGCCGGCCGGAAAGCCGCGGCGGCGCGGCGTTCAGCCGGTCGAGCGCGCGCAGCGCCTTGCGCCACTGCTTGTCGAGCCAGGCCTGCGACACCTGGTCGGCCGGCCGCCCGCGGCGCTCCATGACATGCGCGAGCAGGCAGTCGCACAGCCCGTCGGCGAGCGCCTCGAGCTGCTCGGCCTCCGCCGCGCGCCGCGCGTTGCGCGGATAGAGGCTGCGGCCGCTCTCGCGGTCGATGTGGCGCATGATGGTGCGGCTGTCGAACACGGCCTCGCCGGCGTCGGTCACCAGCGTCGGGATCTTGCCGAGCGGATTGGCCGCGATCAGGTCGTCCGGTTCGGCGCCGGTGTCGACGGGCACCGCATCGAGCGCGTAGCCGAGATGGGCCGCCGCCATGCGCACCTTGGCGCTGTAGGGCGAGCTCGACGAGCAGAGAAGGCGCGGCATCGGGAAGTCTCCTTGGAGCGTGTCGGGAAGCGGGGGCCGCGCGTCAGTCGCGCGGCGGCATCAGCGCGCGGTCGCGGCGGCAGGCGCGCCGGTCGATTTCGGGGCAGGCGCGGAACGACAGGTCGCGGCCGAGGCACACGCGCACCTCGCGCAGCAGCCGCCCCTCGCAGGTCACCGCGATCGCCGCGGCCGGCAGGCCGGGATTGGCGTCGCGGAACGCCGCCTCGACGGCGTCCGGGTCGACCAGCCGGGCATCGTCGGCCGCCGCCAGGTGCTCGGGCAGCCGGACGCGCTCGCGCGCCTGGCGCACGGTCGCCAGATAGGCCTCCTGCGACAGCCCGGTGCAGGTGCCGTGCTTGCGCCACTGGTGGCCGATCAGCCCGGCCGACGGCATCAGGTCGAGATAGCGCCGCACCAGCGGCTCGGGCACCCGGTCGGGCGCCCGGCTGGCGCAGTATTCGGGATAGCCGCGCGCGTGCTGCGGCCACAGCCCGTGCACCACGAAGCCGTGCGCCGGGCGCGCGCCGCACTGCTGGCGATTCGCCTGCGCGCCTTCCGCCGCGCAGTAGCTCGGCGACCAGGACAGCGCCAGCACGTAGAAGTCGAAGTCGCCCGCCGCGTCCTGCGCGGCCGCCGGCGCGGCCGCCAGCGCGGCGAGCCAGAGGCCGGCGGCGAGCGCGCGCAGGCCGGCCGCCGCGGCGTGCCGCGCGCTCTGGCGCTTGCGGCCGGTCATGCGCTCATCCTGCGGCCTGCGCCAGGCGGTCAGCGCAGCACCCGGCAATGGCCGTTGTAGACGTTCCAGCGGTCGAAGCCCGACACGCAGAACTCGACATTGTTGCCGAGCGAGGCGAAGCCGAGGCCGTACTCGATCATGTACCAGATCGGCCGCTCGCGCCCGTCCGACAGAAGCACCGTGGCGCCGCAGTAGAGCCGCGGCACCGGCGAGACGCCGGCGGTGTAGGGCCGGCCGCGCTGCTCGTGGATGCCGCGGAAGTCGAGGATCGCGACATCGGGAAGATGCGGCACGTGCGTGACCTGGTGGCGGAAGTTGCGCTCGATGCGGCCGAGCACGCGCGGCTCGGCGCAGTCGCTCGCCGGCTCATCGCGAAGCTGCGGCAGGTCGGCGGCGAAGGCCGGCGCCAGCGGCACGGCGCCGAGCGACAGGGCGGCGGCCGTCAGGCCGAGGATGGCGGCGCGAAGCGAGCGCGTCATGATAGAATGTCCCGTTGCGTGAAGGCCGGAGAGGGCACTCTCCGCCAGCCGCCGGGCCGGGTCAAGCCTTGCCGGCCTCGCCGGCCAGCGTCTCGAGGCTCCAGCCGCCGCCCGGCGCCTCGGCCAGCGTCGCGGCGAGGAAGGGCAGGAGACGGGCGAGCTCGTCCTTGAGCACGTGCGGTGGATTGACGACGACCAGACCGCTGCCGTCGAGCCGCGGCTCGGGCGAGGCGGCGCGGATGGTGAGCGCCACGTCGAGGATGCGCGGAATCCCGCCAGCCGCCAGCGATTGGCGGAAGCGGGCGACCGCCGCGCGGTCCTTGATCGGGTACCACAGCGCGTAGATGCCGCCCGGCCAGCGCCGGTGCGCCGCCGTCAGCCCGGCGACCAGCCGGTCGAACTCGCCGGGCGCCTCGAACGGCGGGTCGACCAGCACCAGGCCGCGCCGCTCCTTCGGCGGCAAGTGCGCCTTGAGCGCCAGCCAGCCGTCGAGCGCGATGACCCGCGTCTGCACGTCGCCGGCGAAACGTGCCTTGAGCGCGTCGACGTCCTGCGGGTGCAGCTCGATGGCCGACAGCCGGTCCTGACGCCGCAGCAGATGCCGCACGAGCACCGGCGAGCCGGGATAGGCGGCGAGCCCGCCTGCCGGATTCACCGCCTCAACCGCGTCGAGCAACGGCCTGAGAAGATTCGCGATTTCCGGCTCGGGCGTGGCCGCCATCAGGCGGCCGATGCCGCCGCGCCATTCGCCGGTGCGCTCGGCCGCCTGCGACGACAGGTCGTAGAGGCCGGCGCCGGCATGCGTGTCGACGACGCGGAAGGCCTTGTCCTTGCGCTTCAGATAGCTGACGATTCGCGCGATCACCGCGTGCTTGACGACGTCGGCGAAGTTGCCGGCGTGGAAGGCGTGACGGTAGTTCATCGCGTCGCCGCGCGCGCCGCGCCCGGCTGGCCGAACGGCGGCGGAAACCTGCCCCCTGTAGCCGGCGGGCCAAACGCGCTAGCCTGTCTGTCATGAACACCCATCCGCGCCTCCGCATCGGCCATTCGGCCTGTCCGCATGACTGTCCCTCCACCTGCGCGCTGGACGTCGAGATCGGCGCCGACGGCCGCATCGGCCGGCTGCACGGCGCGCGCGACAACAGCTACACCGCCGGGGTGATCTGCGCCAAGGTGGCGCGTTACGCCGAGCGGCTGCACCATCCCGACCGGCTGCTCAGGCCGCTGGTGCGCTCCGGGGCCAAGGGGGCGGGCGCCTGGAAGGAGGCGAGCTGGGAGGCGGCGCTCGACCGCGTCGCCGAGGCCTTCCTCGCCGCCGAGGCGCGGCATGGCAGCGAGGCGGTGTGGCCCTACCAGTATGCCGGCACCATGGGCCTGGTGCAGCGCGACAGCATCCACCGGCTGCGCCACGCCAAGCGCTATTCCAACCAGTTCGACACGATCTGCACCAACCCGGCCTGGACCGGCTTCGTCGCCGGCGCCGGCGCGCTGCGCGGGCCGGACCCGCGCGAGATGGCGCGCGCGGACTGCGTGGTGATCTGGGGCACCAACGCGGTCGTCACCCAGGTCAACGTGATGACCCATGCGGTGCGCGCCCGCAAGGAGCGCGGCGCCCGGATCGTCGTCGTCGACGTCTACGACAACCCGACCATGAAGCAGGCCGACACAGCGCTGATGCTGCGGCCGGGCACCGACGGCGCGCTCGCCTGCGCGGTCATGCACGTCATCTTCCGCGACGGCCTGGCCGACCGCGCCTATCTCGCCCGCTACACCGACGACCCGGCCGGCCTCGAGGCGCATCTGGCGACGCGCACGCCCGAATGGGCGGCCGCCATCACCGGCCTGCCGGTGGCCGAGATCGAGGCCTTCGCCCGGCTCGTCGGCACCACGCCGCGCACCTATTTCCGGCTCGGCTACGGCTTCACGCGCGGCCGCAACGGCGCCGCCAACATGCACGCCGCCGCCTCCATCGCCGCCGTCACCGGCGCCTGGCAGCACGAGGGCGGCGGCGCCTTCCACTCCAATTCCGGCATCTTCGGGCTCGACAAGTCGGAGCTCGAGGGCCACGCGCTGCGCGATCCGTCGGTGCGCTGGCTCGACCAGTCGCAGATCGGCCGCGTGCTGACCGGCGATGCCGCCGCGCTGCGGGGCGGGCCGCCGGTCGCCGCCATGCTGATCCAGAACACCAACCCGGCCAACGTGGCGCCCGAGCAGCGCCTGGTGCGGCGCGGCTTGCTGCGCGACGACCTGTTCGTGTGCGTGCACGAGCAGTTCATGACCGAGACGGCCGAACTGGCCGACGTCGTGCTGCCGGCGACGATGTTCCTCGAGCACGACGACATCTACCGCGGCGGCGGCCACCAGCACGTTCTGCCGGGGCCCAAGCTGGTCGAGCCGCCGGGCGAGGCGCGGCCCAACCTGTTCGTCGTCGAGGCGCTCGCCAGCCGGCTCGGCGTCGCTCATCTGCCGGGCTTCGGCAAGACCGCGCGCGCGCTGATCGACGGCATGCTGGAAAAGCGCGGCCTCGGCGGCTTCGACCAGCTGTGCGCGGCGCGCTGGGCCGACCTGCAGCCGGACTTCGAGACGGCGCACTTTCTCACCGGCTTCGGCCACGCCGACGGGCGCTTCCGCTTCCGGCCCGACTGGACCGGCACCGCGGCGCCCAACCGGCCGCCCGATTCGATGGGCCCGCTCGGGCCGCATGACGGGCTGCCGGCCTTTCCCGACCACGTCGCGCTGATCGAGGAGGCCGACGCGGCGCATCCCTTCCGGCTGGCCACCTCGCCGGCGCGCAACTTCCTCAACTCGACCTTCACCGAGACGCCCGGCTCGGCGCGCCGCGAGGGCCGCCCGGAGCTGCGCCTCCACGCCGACGACGCGGCCCGGCTGGGCATCGCCGAGGGCGACCGCGTGGAGATCGGCAATGCGCGCGGCGCGGTCGTGCTGCACGCCCGGCTGTCGGGCGGCGGCCGGCCCGGCGTCGTCGTCGCCGAAGGCATCTGGCCGAACGCCGCGCACGAGCGCGGCGAGGGCATCAACGTGCTGGTCGGCGCCGACGCCATCGCGCCCTACGGCGGTGCCGCCTTCCACGACACGCGCGTGTGGCTGCGCCCCGCCTGAGCGGCAGGCCGGTTTCGTCTCGGCGCCACGTGCCCCCTCTGGGCTGCCGCCCATCTCCCCCTCAAGGCGGGGGAGATGCCCGGCAGGGCAGAGGGGGGCGGCGCCGGCGCACACCCCGCAGGCGGGGAGAGGGTGAGGCAGCGCGCGTCTTCGCCGACGCGTCGTCGCCCGCCGGCATGAGGGCGACACGCCAACCGTCCCTTCTCCCCGCACGCGGGGAGAAGGTGCCCCGAAGGGGCGGATGAGGGGCGGCGCGGACGTTCGCCGCACGGGCGCCGCCATCCCTGAGAAAACCGCGCGCCGCCGCCACCGCGGCGCTGCCCCTCACCCTGCCCTCTCCCCGCAGGCGGGGAGAGGGAAGCGGCGACGCTTTCCCGGCAGCGCCAGCCCCATCTCCCCCTCGAGGGAGAGGTGCCCGGCAGGGCAGAGGGGGAGTGCCGAAGCGGGGCGTCCCTCGGGCGCTCAGCCGGCGCCCGGCGACACGAGCATCGCCGTCGCGTCGTCCTCGGCAAGGCCTGAGAACACCGCCCTGGCGCCCGACATGCGCACCTTGCCCTCGGCGACCAGCCGCAGCGCCGCCGGGTAGAGCCGGTGCTCGGCGGCGAGCACCCGCGCGGCGAGCGCCGGCTCGTCGTCGCCGGCCAGGACCGGCACCGCGGCCTGCGCGACGATCGGCCCGGCATCCATCTCGGCGGTGACGAAATGCACCGTGCAGCCATGCACGCGCACGCCGGCGGCGAGCGCCCGGGCGTGCGTGTCGAGGCCGGCGAAGAGCGGCAGCAGCGAGGGGTGGATGTTGATCATGCGGCCCTGCCAGCGCTCGACGAAGGCGGCGCCGAGAAGCCGCATGTAGCCGGCCAGGCAGACGATGTCGGCGCGCGCCTCGGCGAGCGCGGCCTCGACGGCCTGCTCGTGCGCGGCGCGGTCGGCGAAGTCGCGGCCGGGCAGGGCGACCGTCGCGAGGCCGTGGTCGCGCGCCACCGCGAGGCCGGGCGCCTCGGCGCGGTTGGCGATAACGGTGGCGATCTCGGCCGGGTAGGCGGGATCCATGGCCGCCGCGATCAGCGCCGCGAGGTTCGAGCCGCGGCCCGAAATCAGCACGGCGACGCGCTTGCGCCGCGCGCGGCTCATAGGGCGAGCCGGCCGCGCGAAACGACGCCCGCATCGCGGCGCGGCACCACCCGGCCGAGCGTGGTGACGGTCTCGCCGGCCTTCTGCAGCACGGCGGCGACCTGCGCGGCCTGGCCGGCGGCGACCACCAGCACCATGCCGATGCCGCAGTTGAAGGTGCGCAGCATCTCCGCCTCCGCCACGCCGCCCGCCTCGGCCAGCCAGCCGAACACCGGCGGAACGGCGATCGCGTCGAGCTCCACCTCGGCGGCGAACGCCGCGGGCAGCGCGCGCGGTAGGTTGTCGGGAAAGCCGCCGCCGGTGATGTGCGCCAGCGCCTTGATGCCGTGCGTGCCGCGGATCGCCTCGAGCACCGGGCGCACATAGATGCGCGTCGGCGCGAGCAGCGCGGCGCCGAGGCTCTCGCCGGCGGCGAAGGGGGCGGCATCGTCGTAGCCGAGGCCGGCATCGGCGACGATGCGGCGCACCAGCGAGAAGCCGTTCGAATGCACGCCGGACGAGGCGAGGCCGAGCAGCACGTCGCCCTCGGCCACGTCGTCGCTGGGCAAGAGCGTGCCGCGCTCGGCCGCGCCGACGGCGAAGCCCGCCAGGTCGTAGTCGCCGCCCGCATAGAGCCCCGGCATCTCCGCCGTCTCGCCGCCGATCAGCGCGCAGCCGGCCATCCGACAACCCTCGGCGATGCCGCCGATCACCGCCGCCGCCTGCTCGGTGTCGAGCCGGCCGGTCGCCAGATAGTCGAGGAAGAACAGCGGCTCCGCCCCCTGCACCACGAGGTCGTTGACGCACATCGCCACCAGGTCGATGCCGACGGTGTCGTGCCGGCCGGCCTCGATCGCCACCTTGAGCTTGGTGCCGACGCCGTCGTTGGCGGCGACCAGCACCGGATCGGCGAAACCGGCCGCCTTGAGGTCGAACAGGCCGCCGAAGCCGCCGATCTCGCCGTCGGCGCCGGGCCGGCGGGTCGCGCGCACGGCGGGCTTGATGCGCTCGACGAGCGCGTTGCCGGCGTCGATGTCGACGCCGGAGTCGGCGTAGGTCAGGCCGTGCTTGCGCTCGGGCATGGGCGGCGGGTCCGTCGGCTGGGGCTGTCGCTGGCTCCTTGGCACGAAGCGCGCGGCGCCGCAAGCGGCCGCGCGCGGCGGCTGGCCGGTCGCCGCGCGGCGCGCTGGCATCTTGAACGTGCGCCCGCCGCCGGCCATGTAACAGCCGGCGCCCGCATGCCCGCATCGGCGGCGCGCGGGCGGTGGCTGGAGGGATGGGCCGTGACGGTTGCCAACCTGATCACGCTCGGGCGCTTTTTCCTTGTGCCGGCGGTCGTCTTCGCGCTGCTCACCGAGCATGTCGGCTGGGCCTTCGTCGGCTTTCTCGTCGCCGGCATCTCCGACGGCGTCGACGGCTTCATCGCGCGCCAGTTCGACCAGCGCTCCGAGCTCGGCGCCTATCTCGATCCCGTCGCCGACAAGCTGCTTCTGGTGTGCGTCTTCGTCGTGCTCGGCTACATGGGCGAGCTGCCGCTGTGGCTGGTCGTCGCCGCGGTGTCGCGCGACGCGCTGATCGTCGGCGGCGTCGTCATGGCCTACATGCTCGGCCACCCGATGGCGATGAAGCCGATCTTCGTGTCCAAGGCCAACACGCTGGTGCAGATCGTGCTGGCCGCCGCCGTCCTCGGCGAGCTCGCCTTCGACCAGGCGCTCGGCCCGCTGCGGCCGGGGCTGGTCTATCTGTCCGGCCTCTTGACCGCGGCTTCGGCGGCGGCCTATCTCATGGCCTGGATCAAGCACATGGGCGGCTATGTCGAGAGCGACACGCCAAGCGAGTGACGCGGGGGCGCAGGGTCGCATCGCCGCCCGGCTGCGCCGCCAGATCGCGTTCTGGCTGGTCGCGGCGGCGCTGTTCGCCGGCTTTCTCTACCTGTTCAGCTCCATCCTGCTGCCGTTCCTGGCCGGGCTGGTGCTGGCCTATTTCCTCGATCCGATCGCCGACCGCCTCGAGGCGATGGGCCTGTCGCGGCTCGCCGCCACGGTGACCATCCTGGTCGGCTTCGTCATCGTCTTCGTGCTGGCGCTGATGCTCATCATCCCGGTCCTGGCCGGCCAGCTCGAGGACTTCCTCGGCCGCCTGCCGGACTATCTCGCCCGCCTGCAGGCGCTCGCCATGCAGTTCGATCCGGGCTGGTTCACCGACACGATCGGCGTCGACACCGACGACCTGCGCGGCGGGCTGAGCACGCTTCTCGCCGAGGGCACGGCCTTCCTGGCGGCGCTCTTCCAGTCGGTGTGGAGCTCCGGCGTGGCGCTGGTCAACCTGGTCAGCCTGTTCGTCGTCACCCCGGTCGTCGCCTTCTACATGCTGCTCGACTGGGACCGCATGATCGCCCGCGTCGACGGCTGGGTGCCGCGCGACAACGTCGAGACGGTGCGCCGGCTGGCGCGCGAGGTCGACACGGCGGTCGCCGGCTTCGTGCGCGGCCAGGGCACCGTCTGTCTCATCCTCGGCGCCATCTACGCGCTCGGGCTGACCCTGGTCGGGCTCAATTTCGGCCTGCTGATCGGCCTGTTCGCCGGCCTCATCAGCTTCATCCCCTATGTCGGCTCGCTGATCGGCCTGATCCTGTCGGTCGGCGTCGCGCTCGTGCAGTTCTGGCCGGAGTGGTACTGGGTGGCCGCGGTGGCGGCGATCTTCTTCGGCGGCCAGTTCATCGAGGGCAACATCCTGCAGCCCAACCTGGTCGGCAAGAGCGTCGGCCTGCACCCGGTGTGGCTGATGTTCGCGCTGTTCGCCTTCGGCTTCCTGTTCGGCTTCGTCGGGCTGTTGATCGCCGTGCCGGCCGCCGCCGCCGTCGGCGTGCTGGTGCGCTTCGCCATCGAGCGCTATCTCGCCTCGCCGCTCTATGCCGGCCAGGGCGAGCCGCCGCCGGACGAGGACTAGGCGATGGTCTCGCGCGCCCGCCAGCTTCCCCTGGCGCTCGATCACCATGCCGGCTTCACGCGCGACGATCTCGTCGTCAGCGCCGCCAACCGCGAGGCCGTGGCGCTGATCGAGGCCTGGCCGGACTGGCCGGCGCCGGTCGCCGTGCTGGCCGGCCCGCCGGGCGCCGGCAAGTCGCATCTGGCGGCGATCTGGCGGGCCCGCTCGGGGGCGGCGGCCTTCGCCGCGCACGACATCGGCCCGGCGGCGATCGCCGCGGCGGCGTTGGGCCCGGTGTGCATCGACGACGCCGACGCGCCGGGCCGCGACGAGGCGGGGCTGTTCCACCTCGTCAACGCCGTGCGCGCCGCCGGCCACCACCTGATGCTGACCGCCCGCCGGCTGCCGGCGGCCTGGGACGTGGCGCTGCCCGACCTCGCCTCGCGGCTGCGCGCGGCCGCCGCGGTGGAGATCGGCCCGCCCGACGAGGCCACGCTCGCCGCCGTCATCACCAAGCTGTTCGCCGACCGCCAGGTCGCCGTCGAGCCGCGCGTCGTGCAGTATCTCGTGCGCCGCATCGAGCGCTCGCTGTCGGCCGCCAACGCGGTGGTCGATCGGCTCGACCGCGCCGCGCTGGAGCGCAAGGCGCCGATCACCCGCGCGCTCGCGGCCGCGGTGATCGGTCCGCAGGAGGCGGACGCGCCGGCCCACGACCGCTGAGGGCGGCGGGAACGCGCGGCCGCGTGCCGCAGTTTCCGCTTGCGGAAAACGGTGCGAGACTCTACGCAACGGGCCGGTCCGCGGACCGCGCCGGAGCGTAGCGCAGCCTGGTAGCGCACCTGATTTGGGATCAGGGGGTCGCAGGTTCGAATCCTGCCGCTCCGACCAGCCGTGCGGCGGACCGAGGCAAGGCACCGTTGGCCGACGAACGAGCCAGGAGGACGAGACATGGCCGCGCGCATCTACAGCCCGTCGAGGACGGCGATGCAGTCGGGCTCCGCCAAGACCGGGCACTGGGTGCTGGAGTTCGAGCCCGAGACGCCGCGCACCATCGATCCGCTGATGGGCTACACCTCCTCGCGCGACATGCGGCGCCAGGTGCGGCTCACCTTCGAGACGAAGGAGGAGGCGGTCGCCTATGCCCGGCGCAACGGCATCGCCTTCCGTCTCGAGGAGGCCAAGCCGCCCAAGCGCCGGCAGATCTCCTATGCCGAGAACTTCCGCTACGACCGCAAGGTCCCCTGGACGCATTGACCGGCGCGGCCGGGGCCGGCCGCGCGGCCGCCGGAAGGGCGGCAAGCGGTTTTCCGACGCCGCGATGGTCTGTATAAGCGATCACGCCGCATGTCTGCGACGCGATGCGAGGCCACCCGGCCGCACCGTCGTCGAGGCGCGACGGCCCCGTAGCTCAGCCGGATAGAGCACCGGCCTTCTGCAATGTTGATTATCACCTAACGAAATATAAATCTAAGATTTCAGAAATGATTTAATCATATTTTTGTGGTAGTTATTGGTTTTTTATCTAGTTCCACAAGCCAATAGAGCGACCCAATTCGATAGAGAAGTATCCAAACGTACCAACCGCAACTAATACAGCTAACATCTGCTCAAACCATCTAAGGCGAACGATTCGCCTGGTGACTATCTCCTTGCCGTCCCAAAACAATTTTCCGCTAGTCTCATGAATGCCAAGAAGGGAGATCCCATTCATCGAAACTGCGAAGACCCCATCCGGCCACTCCGCTGGTCGATCATTAGAAAACTTTGTGGCTCGCAAATGCTCCCAGTCGGTCGCCATTTTCGAGATCTCCCACGCTGTTGAAAGCTAACCAAGCTAGTGCCATACAGGCTCACCCTCAAGACGGCCCCGTAGCTCAGCCGGATAGAGCACCGGCCTTCTAAGCCGATGGTCGCAGGTTCGAGTCCTGCCGGGGTCGCCATCTCTCAATGGGTCCATACCGGGGACATGGTTTACAGCTGATACCGGAGAGATCGTTTACACATTCTGCGGGGCGAATGGCCGGCCGCGCGGCGACCGGCGCGCCGGCGCTCAGACGGCCGGTTCCCTCTGGCCGTTGCCGCGGGTCGGGCAGGCCGCCGCGCGGTGCGCCTGCGGCGTTCCGGCCGGCCAGCGGAAGCGGGCGCGCACGCCGGTGCTGCCGAGCTCGTAGCGCACGCTCGCCTTCGGGTCGCCGGCGAACGCGGCGCGGATGAGGTGCGTGCCGAAGCTGTCGTCGGCCTGCGCCCCGACGGTCGTCTCCTCGTCCCAGTCGAGCACCACCTCGCCGCCCTCGACGCGCCACGACAGCACCACCGGGCCGCGGCCCTCGGCCAGCGCGCCGTACTTCATCGCGTTGGTCGACAGCTCGTAGAGGGCCATGCACAGCTCGCGCACGTGGTCGGCCGGCACCACGGCCTCGGGTCCGCGCTGCACCGTCAGGCCGGGATTGGGCAGGAACGGCGCCAGCGCCGATTCCACCACGGCGTCGAGCGAGGCGTCCTGCCAGTCCTCGCGCACCAGCACGTCCTGCGCCACGCTCAGCGCCGCGAGGCGGTGCGTCAGCAGCTCGCGGTAGCGCTCCTTGGTGTCGGCCTCGCGGTAGACCTTGGAGGAGATGGCCTGGACCACCGCCAGCAGGTTCTTGATGCGGTGCACGGATTCGCGCGCCGCCTCGCCGCGCCGCGCCTCGCTCGCCCTTGCGGCGTCGATCACCAGCCGGGCCCGGCCGACGGTCCAGCCGAGCAGCAGGGAGGTGGCGAGAAAGGTCGCCAGCGAGACCGCCTCGCCGCGGCCCGCGAAGGACAGGCTGCCGTGCTGCGGCAGGAAGAACCACCACGCGATCGACAGCGCCGCCACCGCCGCGGCAAGGCCGGTGCGCGGGCCGCCCGCCAGCGCGGCCGCGACGACCGCCGGGTAGAGCGTGATGAAGGCCGGCAGCGGCTCGCCGGCGATCGCGGTCAGCAGCGGCATCGCCGCGCTCGCCGCCAGGATCACCGCGCCGGCGACGAGCCAGGCCGCCGGCGAGCCGACGGCCGGACGGCCGATGCGCTGCTTGAAACCCGCCCGACGGGCCTTCAAACCACGCGCGATGCGTCCTTTCGCCATGATGTCCCCTCTGCGGGCGCAAGGGTCCCGGATCCCGCTGCCCGCGGCTGCACTGCGCCAACCACTATATGTCCAAAAACAGCGGGGAAGAAGCGATTCCTACAGGCAATCATGCGCTTACGCAGCGTCCGCCCGCCCTTCTGCGGCCCGCTCGGGCGCGCTGCCGTGCGGTCGGGTCGCGCGCCCGGCGAGCGGCGCCGGGCCGCCGGATCGACGGGTCGAACGGCCTTCTTGCCGCCAGCCCGCGCCACCGCCCGCGGCCTGGCGGCCTATGCCGCCAGCCGCGGCACCCGGCCGAATTCGACGCGGTTTCGGCCGCGGTTCTTGGCCCGGTAGAGGCAGCGGTCGGCGGTGCGGAAGGCGGCGTCGAGCGAGGCGGAACGGCCCTCGACCGCCGCGCCGCCGACGCTGACGGTCACGGTGCGCTGGCCGCGCCCGTCGAGCGGCAGCGGCGTCGCCGCGACGGCGTGCCGCACGCGCTCGGCCGCCGCGCGGGCGGCCTCGGCGCCGATGCCGGCCAGGAAGATGGCGAACTCCTCGCCGCCGATCCGGCCGACCGTCTCATGCAGGCCGGCAGCGCTCCGCAGCGCGCCGGCGACCGCCTGCAGCGCCCGGTCGCCCGTCGCATGGCCGTAGGTGTCGTTGATCGCCTTGAAGCGGTCGACGTCGATGATCAGCAGCACGCCGCCATCCGATTCCAGCAGCCGGCGCGTCATCTCCGTCGTGAAGCCCTCGCGGTTGAGCACGCCGGTCAGCCGGTCGTGCGAGGCGGCGTGCGCCAGGCGGGCATGCGACTGCTTGAGCGCCCGGTGCGCCTCCTCCAGGCCGACCAGCGCCGCCTCCAGCCGCGCGCGGTTGGCGAAGATGTGCCAGGCGACGGGGGCGGCGATCAGCACCGGGACGACGAACACCTCGATCCAGCCGAGCCAATCGAGCGGCTGGTCGAGCACGGTGCGCGTGAGAAAGGTCAGGGTCGCCGAAGCCGCCACCGCGGTGGCGGTGACGATGGCGGTGCGGATGGCGATGCGCGAAGAGCCCATGCCCGCACCCTAGGCGGGAAGGGGTGAATCCGCCGTTTCGCAGATCGTTCAAATGCCGCCGATCGGCGGACGCCCGGCGGCCCGGAGCCGTTCTGCCTTTCGCGGAATCGCGGATCGGCTCCAAGGTGTCGTTTCAACGCGTTTGCGGGCGGCGAACCGGTTTCCGCGTCGCCTGGAAACGCGTTAGGCGAGCGCCTCCAGAAAGCGGGCCGCGTCGCGCCGCATGGCCTCGCGGCGTGCCGGATCCATGCGCTCGAGCGTGCGGTAGACCACCGCCAGCCGGCGGTTGTCCTTCAGCCGGTCGCGGTTGCGCGCCAGGAAGTCCCAGTAGAGATGATTGAAGGGACAGGCGTCGGGGCCCGTCCGGCGCTTCACGTCGTAGCGGCAGCGGCCGCAATAGTCCGACATGCGGTCGATGTAGCTGCCCGAGGCGGCATAGGGCTTGGAGGCGAACAGGCCGCCGTCGGCATAAAGGATCATGCCGACCACGTTGGGCATCTCCACCCATTCGTAGGCGTCGTGGTAGACCAAAAGGTACCACTGCTGCACCGCGACGGGATCGAGCCC
This sequence comes from Aquibium sp. A9E412, assembly GCF_030398335.1. Classification (GTDB taxonomy): domain Bacteria; phylum Pseudomonadota; class Alphaproteobacteria; order Rhizobiales; family Rhizobiaceae; genus A9E412. The sequence goes on along the minus strand of NZ_JAOAOP010000002.1, from coordinate 155,013 downwards.
GGCGAGCAGGCAGAAATTGCCGATCACCATCAGCCGCTGGATGTGGTGGGCGTAGGCGTTGTCGCGCGTCTCGCCGATCGCCTGCGCCAGGCAGTTCATCTCCGTCTCGGCCGTCCAGAAGAAGTCCGGCAGCGGCCGCCGCGCGTCGAGCGCGTTCGCCTGCGCGTAGTCCGGCATCTTCAGCCAGTAGATGCCGCGGACGAACTCGCGCCAGCCGACGATCTGCCGGATGAAGCCCTCCACGGCGTTGAGCGGCGCCGCGCCGGCGTGGTAGGCGTCCTCGGCCCGCCGGCAGCACTCGCGCGGGTCGAGCAGGCCGCAGTTGAGAAGCGCGGAAAGCTGCGAGTGGAACAGCAGCGGCGCGCCCTGGCGCATGGCGTCCTGGTAGTCGCCGAAGAACGGCAGCGCGTTGGCGACGAACCAGTCGAGGCTGGCGAGCGCGTCGGCGCGCGTCACCGGATGCGCGAACGGCGTGAGGCGGCCGAAATTGTCGCCGAAGCGCGCCTCCACCATGGCCAGCACCGCGCGTGTGATGCGGTCGGGCGCGAAGGCGGGGCGCTCGGGCAGGGCGATGTCGGCCGGCAGCGGTCTGCGGTTGTCGGCGTCGAGGTTCCAGCGGCCCCCTTCCGGCGCCTCGCCATGCATCAGATAGCCGGTGCGCCGGCGCATCAGCCGGTAGAAATGCTCCATGCGCAGGGTCTTGCGGCCGTCCTCGGCGAAGTCGCGGAAGTCCTCGTGGCTGGCCAGGAAGCGGTTGTCGGCGCGGATCTCGACGTCGGCGTCGAACCGCTCGCGCCAGTCGCGCATCATGGCCAGCACGCGCCATTCGCCCGGCTCGGTCATCACGATGCGCTGCGGGCGATGGTGCGCCACCGCGGCGGCCAGCGCCTCGCCGAGCGAGCCGTGCGCCTGGTCGCCGTCGAGCCGGCGGTAGTCGACGGCGATGCCCTCGGCACGCAGCGCCTCGGCGAAGTGGCGCATGGCGGAAAAGACGAAGGCGAGCTTCTTCTTGTGGTGCGGCACGTAGCCGGCTTCCTCGGCGACCTCGGCCATCAGCACCACATCGTCGGCGGGGTCGAGGTCGGCGAGGGCGGAAAGCCCGCGCGAAAGCTGGTCGCCGAGCACCAATCGCAGGCTGTGCACCATGTCCGCCGGAAGCCCCTTTGCCGCTGTCGCCGGCGCATAAGGGTGGGGCGCGCGCGCCGGCCGTCCAGTCCCGGCGTCCGGTTTCGCCGGGCCGGCGTCAGGCGCGGGCGGCCGCCGCCAGCCCGCGCTCCAGGTCGGCGATCAGGTCGGCGACGTCCTCGAGCCCGATCTGCAGGCGGATGACCGGCCCTTCGGCCGGCGCCGTGGCGACGGTCCGGTCGTCGAGCTGGACGTGCACGGCGAGGCTTTCGTAGCCGCCCCAGGAATAGCCGAGGCCGAAGATCCGCAGCGCGTCGAGGAAGCCGTGCGCGGCCCTCGTGTCGCCGCCGTCGAGCACGATCGAGAAGATGCCGCTGGCGCCGCAGAAGTCGCGCTTCCAGATGGCGTGGCCGGGATGCGAGGGCAGGGCGGGATGCAGCACCCGCGCCACGCCGGCCTGCCCCTCGAGCCATTCGGCGATCGCCAGCGCGCTCGCCGCGTGGCGCTCCAGCCGCACGCCCATCGTGCGCAGGCCGCGCAGCACCTGGTAGACGTCGTCCGGGCCGGCGCAGATGCCGAGCGTCATGGTGGTGTCCTGGAGCCGGGGAAAGCAGGCGCGGGTCGCCGACACCGTGCCGAGCAGCACGTCGGAATGGCCGGCGGGGTATTTCGTGGCGGCGTGGATGGAGATGTCGACGCCGTGGTCGAGCGGCCGGAAGAACAGCGGTGTTGCCCAGGTGTTGTCCATCATCACCACCGCGCCGCCGTCGTGCGCGGCCGCCGCGATGGCCGGGATGTCCTGCATCTCGAAGGTGTTGGAGCCCGGCGATTCGGTGAACACGACGCGCGTGTTCGGCTTCATCAGCGCCGCGATCCCGGCGCCGGCATGCGGGTCGTAGTAGTCCACCGCGACGCCCAGCCGCGCGAGCACCGTGTCGGCGAAGCGGCGCGTCGGCGTGTAGACCGAATCGACGATCAGCGCGTGGTCGCCGGCCGACAGGAAGGCGAGCAGCGGCACGGTGACCGCGGCCAGGCCCGACGGCACGACCACCGTGCCGGCCGCGCCTTCCAGCGCGTCGGTCGCCGCGGCGAGCGCGTCGACGGTCGGCGTGCCGCGCAGGCCGTAGGTGTATTTCTGGTTGCGTGCGGCCATCGTGCCGGCGTCGGGAAACAGCACCGTCGAGGCGTGCACGACCGGCGGGTTGACGAAGCCGTGGTAGCTCGCCGGGTCGTGCCCGAGATGCGCCAGCCGCGTGTTGATGCCGGCCTCGCGGCCCGTCGTGTCGTCGTTCGTCATGCCCGCCTGCCGCCTCGTTTCGCCCTGCCCGTGGTTCCGGTCCCATGGCTACCTAGGCGAGAGCCGACGCCGATGCAACGCGGCTGCAAGCTGCGCCGCGGCGGCCGTTGCGGAACGGCGGGCGAGGCGTCGCCCGTCATCTTCCGGTTGCCCTTGACCCGCGGAAAATTATCGCATTCGATGCAATTCGTGAATGGGAGAAGACACGTGCCAAGGCGCGTTGCCGTGGCGGCTTGCTACGGCGAGTTCCCGCTTCCGCACGGAACCGAAGGTTGTCCTGGCCCGCACGAGGGCCGGGGCGTTCAAAACAGAACAAGGGGTTCATTGGGTATGAAACACGCTATCAAGGTCCTGCTCGGGTCGGCCGTCGTCGCCATGACCGCGACGGCCGCGTCCGCGGCCACGCTCGACGACGTGAAGGAGCGCGGCACGCTGAAATGCGGCGTGAGCCAGGGGCTGCCCGGCTTCTCCAACCCGGACGCCGACGGCAACTGGTCGGGTCTGGACGTCGACTTCTGCAAGGCGGTGGCCGCGGCGGTCTTCGACGACCCGTCGAAGGTCGAGTACGTGCCGCTGTCGGCCAAGGAGCGCTTCACCGCGCTGCAGTCCGGCGAGGTCGACCTTCTGTCGCGCAACACCACCTGGACGATGAGCCGCGACACCCAGCTCGGGCTCAACTTCGCCGTCGTCAACTACTATGACGGCCAGGGCTTCATGGTGCGCAAGGACATGAACATCAACTCGGCGCTGCAGCTTTCCGGCGCCGCGGTGTGCACCAACACCGGCACGACGACCGAGCTCAACGTCGCCGACTACTTCCGCGCGAACAACATGGACTACGAGCTGGTCGCCTTCGAGAAGGCCGACGAGGTCGTCGCCGCCTACGACGCGGGCCGCTGCGACGTCTACACCACCGACCAGTCGGGCCTCTATGCGCAGCGCCTCAAGCTGACCAACCCCGACGAGCACATGGTGCTGCCGGAGATCATCTCGAAGGAGCCGCTCGGCCCGGCCGTGCGCCAGGGCGACGACCAGTGGCTGAACGTCATGAAGTGGGTGCACTTCGCGATGCTGCAGGCCGAGGAGTCCGGCGTCACGCAGGACAATGTCGAGGAGATGAAGAACTCCGACAACCCGACGATCAAGCGCCTGCTCGGCACCGAGGGCGAGTTCGGCCCGGCGATCGGCCTGGAGAACGACTGGGCCGCGCGCGTCATCAGCCATGTCGGCAACTACGGCGAGTCCTTCGCCCGCAACGTCGGCCCCGAGACGCCGCTGTCCATCTCGCGCGGCATCAACGCGCTGTGGACCAAGGGCGGGCTGCAGTACGCCCCGCCGATCCGCTAGGACGCCAAGACGAAAGCCGCCCGGGCGACCGGGCGGCTTTTCACCATAAGACATGCCGATAACAAGAACGCGCCGCCGGACGCCGCCCCTCGAGGGCCGGCGCGGCAGATGCGGCGCACAGGGGAACGGGCATGGCCGCGCATACGCATGCTGCCGATGAGCCGGCGCCGAAGGTCGCGCTGCTCAACGATCCGAAAATCCGCGCCTGGATCTTCCAGGCCGTCCTTCTGGTGGTGCTGGCCTGGCTCGTCTGGGTCGGCATCCAGAACATGTTCGCCAACCTGCGGGCGGCGAACATCTCGTCGGGCTTCGGCTTTCTCGGCCGCAACGCCGGCTTCGCCATCAGCCAGTCGCTGATCGAGTACGAGCAGGCCTCCTCGACCTACGGCCGCGTCTTCATGGTCGGGCTGCTCAACACGCTGCTCGTGTCGGCCGTCGGCATCGTCATCGCCACCATCCTCGGCTTCATCGTCGGCATCGCCCGGCTGTCGCCCAACTGGGTGCTGGCGCGGCTCGCCGCCGCCTACATCGAGACGCTGCGCAACATCCCGCTGCTGCTGCAGATCTTCGTCTGGTACTTCTCGGTGCTGCGGCTGCTGCCGAGCCGCCGCGAAGCGCTCGACCTCGGCTTTCTCGGCCAGATCAACATCTCCGGCTGGTATGCGCCGCGCCCGGTGCTCGGCGAGGGCAGCGGCCTGATCGGCTGGGCGCTGCTGATCGCCGTCGTCGCCGTGGTGGCGCTGGCGCGCTGGGCGCGCAGACGCCAGGAGGCGACGGGCGAGCGCCTGCCGGTGCTGTGGCCGGCGATCGGCCTGATCGTCGGGCTGCCGCTGGTCGCCTATCTGGCCGCCGGCATGCCGCTCGCCTTCGAGTATCCCGAGCAGGGCAATTTCGGGCCGCGCGGCGGCACCCGCGTCTATCCCGAGTTCATCGGCCTGCTGCTGGCGCTGTCCTTCTACACCGCCGCCTTCATCGCCGAGATCGTGCGGGCCGGCATCCTGGCGGTCAACCGCGGCCAGACCGAGGCATCCTACGCGCTCGGGCTGCGGCCCGGCCAGACGCTGCGCCTGGTCATCGTGCCGCAGGCGCTGCGCATCATCATCCCGCCGCTCACCAGCCAGTATCTCAACCTGACGAAGAACTCGTCGCTGGCCGTCGCCATCGCCTATCCCGATCTCGTCTCGGTGTTCGCCGGCACCGCGCTCAACCAGACCGGCCAGGCCGTCGAGATCCTGATGATGACGATGCTGACCTATCTGGCGCTGTCGCTGCTGATCTCGGCCTTCATGAACTGGTACAACGCCAAGATGGCGCTGGTGGAGCGGTAGCATGGCGCAGGGACCGAAAGACCGCCGCCCCGCCTCCGGCGTCCCCGACACCGGAAGCGGCAAGCCGCGTCGCGGCGCCGACGTGGCGGCGCCGGAGGGCACGCCCGTCGCCTATCCGCACACTGCCGACGCCCTGGCGCCGGTGCCGCACGACAGCGGCGGGCTGATCTATGTGCGCACGGAGATGGTGCACAGCGAGCCGCCGCCGATCAATGTCAGCGGCCCGCTCGCCTGGGCCCGCGAGAACCTGTTCTCCGGCGTCGCCAACACGCTGATGACGCTGTTCTCGCTCTACATTCTCTACCTGATCGTCCCGCCGCTCGTCAGCTTCGCCTTCCTGGAGAGCGTGTGGACGGGCGACGACCGCGCGGTGTGCGCCACCGAGGCGCAGGGCGGCATCCGGCCGAACGACTGGTTCGGCGCCTGCTGGGCCTATGTCGGCGACTACTTCAACCAGTTCGTGTACGGCCGCTATCCCGACGAGGCGCAGTGGCGCGTCGACATCGTCGCGCTGCTGTTCGTCGGCGGCCTGGTGCCGCTGCTCATCCCCTCGGCGCCCTTCAAGCGGGCCAATGCCATCTTCGTCGCCTTGGTCTTCCCGATCGCCGCCTTCCTGCTTCTGACCGGCGGCGATCTCGACCTCGACGGCTTCCTGCCGACCGGCTGGCTGCTCGATCCGGGCCTCGCCAAGTTCTGGCTCGACTTCGTCGTGCTCACCGCGGTCGTGGCCGGCATCGCCTATGCGATCGCGCGTGCCTCGGACAGCGACCCGCTGCCCGGTGTGCGCGGCGCGCTTCTGGTGATGGCCGGCATCGGCGTGGTGATGGCGCTGCTGGCGACCGATTTCGGCCTCGCCCCGGTGCCGACCGACCGCTGGGGCGGGCTGCTCGTCACCATGGTGATCGCGGTGACCGGCATCGCCGCCTCGCTGCCGATCGGCATCGCGCTGGCGCTCGGCCGGCGCTCGCACATGCCGATCGTGCGCTTGTTCTCGGTGATCTTCATCGAGTTCTGGCGCGGCGTGCCGCTGATCACCGTGCTGTTCATGTCGTCGGTGATGCTGCCGCTGTTCCTGCCGGAGGGCGTCACCTTCGACAAGCTGCTGCGCGCGCTGGTCGGCGTGGCGATGTTCGCCTCCGCCTACATGGCCGAGGTGGTGCGCGGCGGCCTGCAGGCCATTCCCAAGGGGCAGTTCGAGGGCGCCCAGGCGCTCGGCCTCGGCTACTGGCAGATGATGCGCATGATCATCATGCCGCAGGCGCTGAAGCTGGTCATCCCCGGCATCGTCAACACCTTCATCGGCCTGTTCAAGGACACGACGCTGGTGCTGATCATCGGCCTGTTCGACTTCCTCGGCCAGATCCAGTCGTCCTTCACCGATCCGACATGGGCGAGCCCGGTCCAGTCGATGTCCGCCTATCTCTTCGCGGCGGTCGTCTACTGGGTCTTCTGCTTCGGCATGTCGCGCTACTCGATCTTCATGGAACGCCGGCTCGACACCGGCCACAGATAACGGGCCGAACGGCCAAGGGGAAACGCCATGACCGACCAAGCCGCAACCGCAGAGGACCGCCACGTCGATCGCTCGAAGATGCAGGTCTCCGACACCGACGTGGCCATCGAGATCGCCGGCATGCACAAATGGTTCGGCGAGTTCCACGTCCTCAAGGACATAAACCTGAAGGTGATGCGCGGCGAGCGCATCGTCGTGTGCGGCCCGTCCGGCTCGGGCAAGTCGACCATGATCCGCTGCATCAACCGGCTGGAGGACCACCAGCGGGGCAAGATCGTCGTCGACGGCATCGAGCTGACCAACGACCTGAAGAAGATCGACGAGGTGCGCCGCGAGGTCGGCATGGTGTTCCAGCACTTCAACCTGTTCCCGCACCTGACGATCCTGGAAAACTGCACGCTGGCGCCGATCTGGGTGCGCAAGACGCCCAAGCGCGAGGCCGAGAAGACGGCCATGCACTTCCTCGAGCGCGTCAAGATCCCCGAGCAGGCGCACAAATATCCCGGCCAGCTCTCCGGCGGCCAGCAGCAGCGCGTGGCGATCGCCCGCGCGCTGTGCATGAACCCGCGCATCATGCTGTTCGACGAGCCGACCTCGGCGCTCGATCCCGAGATGATCAAGGAGGTTCTCGACACCATGGTCGACCTCGCCCAGGAGGGCATGACGATGATCTGCGTCACCCACGAGATGGGCTTCGCCCGTCAGGTCGCCAACCGGGTGATCTTCATGGACCAGGGCCAGATCGTCGAGCAGAACGTGCCGGAGGAGTTCTTCGCCAACCCGCAGCACGAGCGCACCAAGCTGTTCCTCAGCCAGATCCTGCACTGAGGCGGGCGGCTCGCCGCGCCGGCCGGCCTCAGCGCCGGTCCGCCGGCGCCGTCGCGTCGTCGCCGTAGAGCCAGTCGAGATCGGCGGCCAGGCGCGCTGCCGGCATCGCCCGCAGCACCAGGTCGCGGCCGAGGGCGATCGGCCCGGCGGCATGCCAGGTGAAGCGGTTGAAGGCGCCGCGGCCGACCACGCGGCGCAGCCGCGGCCGGCGCAGCGCCTCGAAGCGGGCAAGCGCCGGCGCCACCGCGTCGGGGCTTTCGGCCACCAGGGCGGCCAGCAGCGCGGCATCCTCGATCGCCATCGCCGCGCCCTGCGCGGCAAACGGCGTCATGGCGTGTGCGGCGTCGCCGATCAGCGCCAGCCCGCCGGGCTCCGTCCACGGCTGGCGCCAGTCGCTCTCGAACAGCGGCCAGGCGGTCCACGGACCGGCCGCCGCGACGGCGCGGCGCAGCGGCTCGGCCGCGCCGGCGAGCGCGGCCAGCAGCGGCGCCGTCTCCATCCGGTTCGCCCACTGGCTGGAAAGCTGCGCGCCGCGCGTGACGGCGACCAGGTTGGTCGCCGCGCCGGCGCGCACCGGATAGGCGACGAGGTGGAAGTCGCGATGCAGGAAGGCGGCGACCGCGTCGGCCGGGCGGATGCCGGCCAGCGCCCGGTCGGCCGCGCCGCCGGCCGGCAGCATGGCGCGCCAGGCCGTGTAGCCGGTGAAGCGGCAGGCGACCGGCGGGCGGATGCGGCGCGCCAGCTCCGACCACACCCCGTCGGCGGCGACGAGCAGCCGGCAGCCGACCTCCTTCACCGCGCCGCCATGGTCGAGCGACACGGTGACGCCGCGCGCGTGGCAGGCGACGTCGCGCACGGCGGCGCCGAGCACCAGGCGGATGTCGGGATCGCGCGCCACGCGGGCGAGCAGCGCGCTCTGCAGGTCGGCGCGGTGCGCCACCAGATAGGGCGCGCCCCAGCGCCGTTCGGCCGCCGGGCCGAGCGGCACGCGGGCGAGCGTGGCCAGGCTGGAGGCGCGCTTGAGCAGGATCGCCTCGGGCTCGACGGCGGCCGGCACCAGCGCGTCGAGCACGCCGAGCCGGCGCAGGATGCGCGTCGCGTTGGGCGACAGCTGCAGCCCGGCACCGACCTCCTCGAGCGCCGGCGCGCGTTCGTAGAGCTGGACGGAGAAGCCGCGCGCCGCGAAGGCGAGGGCGGCCGTCAGCCCGGCGATGCCGGCGCCGGCGACCACCACCTGACGCGACGGCGCGCCGCCGCCGGGGGCTGCGCTCATCGCGCCGTCAGGCGGCCCGCTCGGCGAACAGGCAGTCGGCCGGGTCGGTCTCGCCGCGCGCGAGCTTCGGGTTGTAGCGGTAGAGGGTCGAGCAGTAGGGGCAGACCTTCTCGGTCTCGTCGCCCATGTCGAGGAAGACGTGCGGGTGGTCGTCGGGCGGCAGCGCGCCGACGCACATGAACTCGCGGGCGCTGATCTCGATGGCCCGGTGGCCCTCGGTGTTGTGGTAGTGCGGTATCGTCTCGCCCGCCATGTCCGTCTCCCGCAGTGTCGGCCCGCGCCGGGGCCGCCCAGCCTTTGCCGCATCGGGCCGCGCTTTTCAAGGCGACGATATGAAACTGTCGCAAATGGCTGTCACCAGATAGAGTGTGACGTGCCGCAGCGCGGCCGCAAGCCAGGAGATTGCGCAGGGACATGAACGAGCTCAAGCCCGTCAAGACCGAGTTCGGCGTTGCCGAATTCGCGATGGCCGAAGCCGCCGACGCCGGCCCCGACCGCTTCGTCAATCGCGAGTTCTCCTGGCTTCAGTTCAACCGGCGCGTGCTCGAGGAATCGGAGAACGCCAACCACCCGCTGCTCGAGCGCGTGCGCTTCCTGTCGATCTCGGCCGACAATCTCGACGAGTTCTTCATGGTGCGCGTGGCCGGGCTGGCCGGCCAGGTGCGCGAGGGCATCGTCACCAAGAGCGCCGACGGGCGCACGCCGGAAGAGCAGCTCGACCAGGTGCTGCTCGAGGTCGGCCGGCTGCAGGCCGAGCAGCACGCCAGCCTGACCCGGCTGATGGAGCTGCTGCGCAAGCAGGGCATCGAGCTGGTGCGTGCCGACGCGCTGGTGCGCGACGACCGCAAGTGGCTGGAGGACCAGTTCCTCGAGACGATCTTCCCGGTGCTCACGCCCTTGTCGATCGACCCGGCGCATCCGTTTCCCTTCATTCCCAATCTCGGCTTTTCCATCGCGCTGCAGCTGCGCAACCCGCGCGACGGCCGCACCATGACGGCGCTGCTGCGCCTGCCGGTCGCGCTCAGCCGCTTCATGCAGCTGCCCGAGCGGCGCGGTGCGGTGCGCTACATCGCGCTGGAGGACGTCGTCGGCCTGTTCATCGGCCGGCTGTTCCCCGGCTACGAGGTCAAGGGGTCGGGCACCTTCCGCATCATCCGCGACAGCGACATCGAGGTCGAGGAGGAGGCGGAGGACCTGGTGCGGCTGTTCGAGAGTGCGCTGAAGCGGCGCCGCCGCGGCTCGGTCATCCGCATCGAGTTCGACAGCGAGATGCCCGAATCGCTGCGCGACTTCGTCGCCACCGAGCTCGGGGTCAGCGGCGGCCGCGTCTCGGTGCTCGAGCGCCCGCTCGCCATCAACCAGATTTCCGAGATCGTGCGGCTGCCGCGCGACGACCTGAAGTTCCCGCCCTACAACCCGCGTTTTCCCGAGCGCATCCGCGAGCACGGCGGCGACTGCTTCGCGGCGATCCGCGAGAAGGACATCGTCGTCCACCACCCCTACGAATCCTTCGACGTGGTGGTGCAGTTCCTGCGCCAGGCCTCGAGCGATCCCGAGGTCGTGGCCATCAAGCAGACGCTCTACCGCACGTCGAACGACAGCCCCATCGTGCGCGCGCTGATCGAGGCGGCAGAGGCGGGCAAGTCGGTCACCGCGCTGGTCGAGCTCAAGGCGCGGTTCGACGAGGAGGCCAACATCCGCTGGGCGCGCGACCTCGAGCGCGCCGGCGTGCAGGTGGTGTTCGGCTTCATCGAGCTGAAGACGCACGCCAAGATGTCGCTGGTGGTGCGCCGCGAGGAGGGGCGGCTGCGCAACTACGTGCATCTGGGCACCGGCAACTACCACCCGATCACCGCGCGCATCTACACCGACCTGTCCTACTTCACCGTCGACCCGGAGATCGCGCGCAACGTCGCCCAGGTGTTCAATTTCATCACCGGCTACGCCGAGCCGGACGGCGAGATGCGGCTGGCCATCTCGCCCTTCACGCTGCGCGATCGGCTGATCGGCCACATCCGCGGCGAGATCGCGCATGCGCATGCCGGCCGGCCGGCGCAGATCTGGATGAAGATGAACTCGATCGTCGACCCGCAGGTGATCGACGCGCTCTACGAGGCGAGCCGCGCCGGCGTCGAGATCGAGCTCGTCGTGCGCGGCATCTGCTGCCTCCGGCCGCAGGTGCCGGGCCTGTCGGAGACCATCCGCGTCAAGTCGATCGTCGGCCGCTTCCTCGAGCACAGCCGCATCTACTGCTTCGGCAACGGCCACGGCCTGCCGGCCGACGAGGCGCTGGTCTATATCAGCTCGGCCGACCTGATGCCGCGCAATCTCGACCGCCGCGTCGAGACGCTGGTGCCGATCACCAACGCCACCGTGCACGAGCAGATTCTCGACCAGATCATGCTCGGCAACCTGATGGACAACCAGCAGAGTTTCGAGGTATTGCCCGACGGCACCGCCCGGCGCATGGCGCCGCAGGACGGTGAGGAGCCGTTCAACGCGCAGGAATACTTCATGACGAATCCGAGCCTTTCCGGTCGCGGCAACGCCTTGAAATCCCATGCGCCGCGGCGCATCGCCGCCTACAAGCGGCCGCGCAAGGCCCGGGGCGAGGGCAAGGCCTAAGCCGCCCCCGTGCCCTCCGTCACGCAAGGCAGGCTGCAGGACCGGCACCCGGTGTCGGTCATCGACATCGGCTCGAACTCGATCCGCCTGGTGATCTACGAGGGCGTGGCGCGCTCGCCGACGGCGCTGTTCAACGAGAAGATGCTGGCCGGCCTCGGCCGCGGCCTGGTGACGACCGGCCAGCTCGACCCCGACGGCGTGCGCCGCGCGGTGGCCGAGTTCGGCCGCTTCCGCGCCCTGTCGGAGCAGGCGCGCGCCGAATCGCTGCACGTGCTGGCCACCGCCGCCGCGCGCGACGCCGAGAACGGGCCGGACTTCATCCGCCGCGCCGAGGACATCCTGGGCACCGAGATCCGCGTGCTGTCGGGCCGCGAGGAGGCGGGCTACTCCGCCCTCGGGGTGATCTCCGGCTTCCACCGCGCCGACGGCATCGTCGGCGATCTCGGCGGCGGCAGCCTCGAGCTGGTCGACGTCGCCGGTCAGGCGATCGGCGAGGGCATCACCCTGCCGCTCGGCGGCCTGCGCCTGCAGGACATGGCCAGGGGCTCGATCGCGGCCGCCGCCAAGATCGCGCGCCGCGAGATCGCGCGCGCGCCGTGGCTTTCCGCCGGCGAGGGCCGCACCTTCTATTGCGTCGGCGGCACCTGGCGCAATCTCGGCCGGCTGCACATGAGCGTCACGGGCTATCCGCTCGATGTCATGCACCACTACGAGATCGGCCAGGACGGCGCCGAGCGCTTTCTCAAGCGCGTCGCCAAGGGCGACCTCGACAAGATGAAGGGCATCGGCCGGGTGTCGAAGAACCGCCGCGCGCTGCTGCCCTACGGCGCGGTGGTGCTGCAGGAGATCATGCGCGCCATGAAGCCGGCGCGCATCGTCGTCTCCGCGCTCGGCGTGCGCGAGGGCTATCTCTATTCGCTGCTGCCGGAGGCGGCCCGGCGCGACGATCCGCTGATCTCGGCGGCCGAGGAACTGGCGCTGCTGCGCTCGCGCTCGGTCACCCATGCGCGCGAGCTGACCGAGTGGACCGGCGGCGCCTTCGCCGCGCTCGGCATCGAGGAGACCGAGGAGGAGGCGCGCTACCGCCGCGCCGCCTGCCTGCTCGCCGACATCGGCTGGCGCGCCCATCCGGAGTATCGCGGCACCCAGTCGCTCAACATCATCGCGCATGCCTCGCTGATCGGCATCGACCATCCCGGCCGCGCCTTCATCGCGCTTGCCAACCTGTTCCGCCACGAGGGCCTGTTCGACGACGCGCTGTCGCCGGAGATGCGCGCGCTGGCGACGCCGCGCTATGTCGAGCGCGCCCGCATCCTCGGCGGGCTGCTGCGGGTGGTCTATCTGTTGACCGCCTCGATGCCCGGCGTCATCCCGAAGCTCGTCTGGCAGCGCCGCAACGGCACGCTGACGCTGCTCGTCCCGCGCTCGCACGCCGCGCTGATGGGCGAGCGGCCGCAGGGCCGCATGGCGCAGCTCGCCCGCGTCGTCGGCGTCGAGCTGGCGCTCGCCGTGGCCGACGCCTGAGCGTCGCGTTCTACTCGGCCGCCTCGCTGCGCGGCAGGTCGATCAGCCGGATGCGCCGCTTCTCGAACTTGATCGCCGTGTCACCGCGCACCAGCGCCAGAGCCTTGTCGCCGAACACGTCGCGCCGCCAGCCGCTCAGCGCCGGCACGTCGGCCTCCTCGCCCTCCGCCGCGATGCGGTCGATGTCGTCGCTGGAGGCGAGCATCTTGGCCGCCACGCCCTCGCGCTCGGCGACCAGCTTGAGCAGCACCTTGAGCAGCTCGGCCGCCGCGCCGGTGCCCTCGGGCATCTGCTGCGGCCGCGGGATGCGCGGCAGCTCCTCGCGCGGCAGGTCGAGCGCGGCGTTGACCGCCTCGAGCAGGCCGCCGGCCGCCGCCGAGCGCTCCCAGCCGCGCGGAATGGCGCGCAGCCGGCCGAGCGCGGCCTGGTCGCGCGGCTGCTGGGCGGCGATCTCGTAGATCGCGTCGTCCTTGACGATGCGGCCGCGCGGCACGTTGCGCTCGCGCGCCTCGCGGTCGCGCCAGGCCGCCACCGCCTGCATGACGGCGAGCTCCTGCGGCTTGCGCACGCGCAGCTTGAGCCGCTTCCAGGCGTCCTCGGGGTGCTGGTCGTAGGTCGAGCGCGCCGTCAGCACCTCCATCTCCTCGTTCAGCCAGTGGGCGCGGTCCTCGCGCTCCAGCTCGGCCTTGAGGTGGCGGTAGACCTCGATCAGGTGGGTGACGTCGGCCAGCGCGTATTCGAGCTGCTTGTCGGTCAGCGGCCGGCGCCGCCAGTCGGTGAAGCGCGACGACTTGTCGATGCGCTGGCCGGTCACCTTCTGCACGAGCTGGTCGTAGGACACGCTGTCGCCGAAGCCGCACACCATCGCCGCCACCTGGGTGTCGAACACCGGGTGCGGGATCAGCCCGCCGCGGTGGAAGACGATCTCGATGTCCTGGCGCGCGGCGTGGAAGACCTTGGTGACGCGTTCGTCGCCCATCAGCCGGAAGAAGGGCGCGAGATCGATGCCGTCGGCCAGCGGGTCGACCAGCGCGGTGACGCCCGGCGCCGCCATCTGGATCAGGCACAGCTCCGGCCAGAAGGTCGTCTCGCGGATGAACTCGGTGTCGACCGTGACGAAATCGGATTGCTCGAGGGCGGCGACGGCCTCTTCCAGGGCCGCTTGCGATGTGATCAGTTCCATGCGTCCTCTTTAGGGATTTCGTCGCGGCGATGGAAGGGGATTGGCATCGGCCGCCTCACGGCCGCTCGCGCGCGCCGCGGCGGGCCAGCCGGGCGAACACCGGCGAGGTGCGCAACAGCGCGATGAAGCGCCGCCGGCGCTCGGCCGGCACCGACGGGCGCACCCCCATGCGGTAGAGCGTCAGCGCGATGAAGCCGGCATAGACGGCGGCCGAGAAGGCGAACAGCGCCGACGGGCCGAAGCGCTCCATCAGCCAGGAGGCGGCGGTCGGGCCGACGATGGCGCCGATCGAATAGAAGAACATCAGCCCGGCGGCGACCTGCACGAACTCGCCCTTGCCGGCATGGTCGTTGGCGTGCGCGGCCGACAGCGAGTAGAGCGGCATGGCGAAGGCGCCGAAGAAGAAGACGGCGAGGAAGTTCGACCACGGCCGGTCGCCGGCCAGGAACAGGATCGCCAGCGCCGCCGCCATGGCGAGCGTGGTCGACACGAGCAGCACGCCGCGCCGGCCGTGCCGGTCGGACCAGGCGCCGAGCGGATACTGCATCACCGCGCCGCCGATGATGCCGGCCGAGATGAAGGTGGCGATCTCGGCCGTCGTCAGGCCGATCTCCTGGGCGTAGACCGGGCCGATCAGGCGGAAGGCGCCGTTGGTCATGCCGATCGCCACGCAGCCCATCGCCGCCAGCGGCGAGATGCGCCACACTGCGGCAAGGTCGAGGCGGAAGGCCTCGGGCGGCTGCGGGTTGGAGCGGTCGCCGGCCGACACCGGCACCAGCGACAGCGTGATCATGATCGCCATCACCGCGAAGACGGTGAAGCCGTCGACGCCGAACACCGGGATCAGGTATTGCGAGCCGGTGACGGCGACGATGTCGACGATGCGGTAGACGGCCAGCACGCGGGCGCGGTCGGTGTTCGAGGCGGCCGCGTTGATCCAGCTTTCCATCACCGTGAACAGGCCGGCGAAGCAGATGCCCGTCAGAAGCCGCACCGCGACCCACACCAGCGGATCGATGGCCAGCACCAGCAGCAGCGTGCCGGCCGAGGCGAGCGCGGCGAGCGAGGCGAAGGTGCGGATGTGGCCGACGCGGCGCAGGAGCCGCGGCACCGAGAAGCAGCCGATCAGGAAGCCGGCGAAATAGGCGGTGCCCATCAGGCCGATGGCGGCCGGCGAAAAGCCCTCGTCGGCGCCGCGCAGCGCGATCAGCGTGCCCTGCATCCCGTTGCCCGCAAGCAGGATGCCGGCGGCGAGGAGGAGCGGGATGAGCGGGCGAAGGCTGGCCATGGAATCCGGGCGCGGGCGACATCCCTGGCATAGCCCGCGCGGGCGCGCACGGCATGTGCCAGACGGCCGCCTTGCGCGAGGGCAGGGCGGCCGTCGTCGGCCGGGCGGTCAGCCGCGGGCCGGGCGCTCGCCGCAGAAGATCGCGTAGAGCGCCTCGACGAGCTCGGCCGCGCGGTCGTCCGTCAGGCTGTAGAACACGCGCTTGGCGTCGCGCCGCGTCTTGACCAGCCCGTCCTCGCGCAACGCGGCGAGCTGTTGCGACAGTGTCGGCTGGCGGATGCCGAGCTCCGTCTCCAGCTCGCCCACCGAGCGCTCGCCTTCGGCAAGCGTGCACACGATGGCGAGCCGGTTGCGGTTGGCCAGGCTCCTGAGCAGCCGGCACGCCTCGTCGGCCCGTTCCGTCAGCTCGGCGCGTGCCATGGCGGCAGCCTCAGTCGTCGCCCCAGGCGGCCTGGCCGAGGGCGTCGAGCGGGAACTTCAGGTAGCGCCGCCCGTTCGCCTCGGCCTCCGGCAGCCGGCCGCCGTTCATGTTGACCTGCAGCGCGTGCAGGATCAGCTTGGGCATCGGCAGCGTCTGGTCGCGCTCGTCGCGCAGCTTGATGAACTCGGCCTCCGTCACGCCGCCGGCGAGGTGCTTGTTGTCGCGCTTCTGCTCGGCCACCGTGCTTTCCCAGCGCGGCTCGCGGCCGCCCGGCTGGTAGTCGTGGCCGGTGAAGATGCGCGTCTCGTCGGGCAGCGCCAGGATCGCCTGGATGGAATCCCACAGCCGCTTGGCGCTGCCGCCGGGAAAGTCGGCCCGCGCCGTGCCGCCGTCGGGCATGAACAGCGTGTCGTGCACGAAGGCCGCGTCGCCGATCACGTAGGTGATCGAGGCCAGCGTGTGGCCGGGCGAGAACATGACCTGCGCGTCGATGTCGCCGACCTTGAAGCGCTCGCCGTCGGCGAACAGCCGGTCCCACTGCGAGCCGTCGGCCGGGAAGTCGGGGAAGTTGTAGATGTCCTTCCACAGCTTCTGCACCTCGACGACCTTCTCGCCGATCGCCGTCGGCGCGCCGAGCTTGTCCTTGAGGTAGCGCGCGGCCGAGAAGTGGTCGGCGTGCGGGTGGGTGTCGAGGATCCACTCGACCGCAATGCCCCTGTCGCGCACGAAATCGAGGATGGCGTCGGCGCACTCGGTCTTGGTGGCGCCCGACTTCGGCTCGAAGTCGAGCACGGGGTCGATCACCGCGCCCTTCATCGTCGCCGGGTCCCACACGACGTACTGCACGCTGAAGGTGCGCGGGTCGTAGAACGCCTTCACGTCGGGTTTGCCGCTCATTGCTGGTCTCCTGCGTGTCCGTTGTTTTCAAGCCAGGTCACCGCGTTCGACAGGTCGAAGCCGTGTCGCGCGCCGAAATCGGCCACCTCGCCGGTGCGCATGCGCCCGTCGAGCACCTCGCCGATCGCCCACAGCACCAGCGAGCGCTTGCCCGACTGGCAGTGCGCGAAGACCGGTCCGTCGGCCTCGGCGAGCTCCTTCTGGAAGCGCCGCACGGTCGGCTCGTCGATCGCCCCGCCGGCCACCGGCACATGCGCGTAGCCGAGCCCGGCCGCCGCGGCGGCCTGTGCCTCGGCCTCGGAGGTCGGCTGGTCGGGATCCTCGCCCTCGCGGCGGTTGTTGATCACCTTGGCGAAGCCTGCCTCCGCGATCGCGGGAAAGGCGTCGAGCGCCGGCTGCCTGGCGACCGCCAGCCGCTCGTCGATCTTTTCATACATGCACGCACTCCATTCGGTCGTGGGTCGATCGGGAACGATCAGTTTATACTTACATAGAATGTATATTGAGAATTCAAGGGGCGGCCGGCCGTGCCCCGCCGCGGCCGCCGCCGCCGGCAGCCGCCGGGCGCGGCGCCGCGCTCGCCTTGACAAAAGCGGGTGCGCATGCGCTTTTCGCGCGGATTTTTCCCGGCCCGGCGCGGCCGCCGGCCCGTTTCCAGCGACGCTCCAACGAACGGAACGCCTTCATGCACCGCTACCGCAGCCACAACTGCGCCCAGTTGAGAACCGCCGACGTCGGCACCACCGTCCGCCTGTCGGGCTGGGTGCACCGGGTTCGCGACCATGGCGGCCTCCTGTTCATCGACCTGCGCGACCACTACGGCATCACGCAGATCGTCGCCGATCCCGATTCGCCGTGCTTCGCGGTGGCCGAGCGGGTGCGCGGCGAGTGGCTGGTCCGCGTCGACGGCACGGTCAAGGCGCGCACGCCCGAGACGGTCAACCCCAACCTGCCGACCGGCGAGGTCGAGGTGTTCGCCCGCGAGATGGAGGTGCTGAGCCAGGCGAAGGAGCTGCCGCTGCCGGTCTTCGGCGAGCCCGACTATCCCGAGGACATCCGCCTCAAGTACCGCTTCCTCGACCTACGGCGCGAGACGCTGCACCGCAACATCATGACCCGCACCCGGGTGGTCGCCTCGATGCGCCGGCGCATGGTGGAGGCCGGCTTCAGCGAGTTCCAGACGCCGATCCTCACCGCCTCCTCGCCGGAGGGCGCGCGCGACTTCCTGGTGCCCTCGCGGCTGCATCCGGGCGAGTTCTACGCGCTGCCGCAGGCGCCGCAGATCTACAAGCAGCTCCTGATGGTCTCCGGCTTCGACCGCTATTTCCAGATCGCGCCGTGCTTCCGCGACGAGGACCCGCGCGCCGACCGCTTCTACGGCGAGTTCTACCAGCTCGACGTCGAGATGAGCTTCGTCGAGCAGGACGAGATCCTGTCGACCATGGAGCCGGTCTTCCGCGGCGTGTTCGAGGAGTTCGCCGGCGCCCGCGCCGTCGATGCCGAATGGCCGCGCATCCCCTACGACGAGGCGGTGCGCCGCTACGGCACCGACAAGCCCGACCTGCGCAACCCGATCGAGATGCAGGAGGTCTCCGAGCACTTCCGCGGCTCCGGCTTCAAGGTCTTCGCCAACATCCTGGCCAATGACGACAAGGCCGAGGTGTGGGCCGTGCCGGCGCGCACCGGCGGCAGCCGCGCCTTCTGCGACCGCATGAATTCTTGGGCGCAGGGCGAGGGCCAGCCGGGCCTCGGCTACATCTTCTGGCGCCGCGAGGGCGAGGCGCTCGAGGGCGCCGGCCCGATCGCCAAGAACATCGGCGCCGAGCGCACCGAGGCGATCCGCCAGCAGCTCGGCCTGGCCGACGGCGACGCCTGCTTCTTCGTCGCCGGCGACCCGAGGAAGTTCGCGCCCTTCGCTGGCGCGGCGCGCGTGCGCGCGGCCGAGGAGCTCGGCCTGGTCGACGAGAGCCGCTTCGCGCTGTGCTGGATCGTCGACTTCCCGTTCTACGAATGGGACGAGGACGAGAAGCGCATCGATTTCGGCCACAACCCGTTCTCCATGCCGCAGGGCGGCATGCAGGCGCTCGAGACGCAGGACCCGCTGACCATCAAGGCCTTCCAGTACGACCTGGTGTGCAACGGCTTCGAGATCGTCTCGGGCGGCATCCGCAACCATCTGCCCGACCTGATGGTCAAGGCGTTCGGCATCGTCGGCCTGTCGCAGGCCGACGTGGAGGAGCGCTTCGGCGGCCTCTACCGCGCCTTCCAGTACGGCGCGCCGCCGCATGGCGGGCTGGCCGCCGGCATCGACCGCATCGTCATGCTGATCTGCGGCGCGAAGAACCTGCGCGACGTGGCGCTGTTCCCGATGAACCAGCAGGGCGTCGACCTTCTGATGGGCGCGCCGTCCAAGCCGTCGGCCCAGCAGCTCCGCGAACTGCACCTGCGCGCCGTGCCGCCGAAGGACTAGGCGAGGCGATGGCCGGCCGTCCGCGCATCCTGGTCACCGGCTTTTCCGTCTTTCCCGGCGCGCCGGTCAATCCGACCGAGGCGCTGATGGCCGAGCTCGAGGCGCGCCGGCCGCTGCTGGCGCATCTCGGCGCGCTGCGCACCGAGGTGCTGGCCGTCGAGTACGACGCGGTGCCCGCGCGGCTCGCCGCGCTGGCCGCCTTCGCGCCCGACATCGCCATCCATTTCGGCCTCGCCGCCGACGCGCACGGCTTCCGGCTGGAGCGCCTGGCGCGCAACGCGCTCGCCCCGCGCGCCGACAATGCCGGGCGCCGGCCGCCGGCGGCGGCGATCGCGCCGGGCATGCCGGACCTGCCGTCGGCGCTGCCGCTCGACGCGCTGCACGCGGCGCTGGCCGCGCGCGGCCTGCCGGTCTCCTGGTCGCAGGACGCCGGCGGCTATCTGTGCAACTATCTCTTCTATCTGTCGCGCGCCGGCGCCTGCGCCGGCTTCCGGCCGCCGATGGCGGGCTTCGTGCACGTGCCGCCGCTCGACGAGCATGCCGCCGCGCCCAACGCCCTGCCGCGTCCGGCGCTGGTGGCCGGCGCGCTGGAGATCGTGCGGGTGTGCGCGCAGTCCTGGCGCGGCGGCGCGCAGCGGCCGGGCTGAGCCGGCCGGCCGCCGGCGCTACTCGTTGGCGTTGACCGCGAGACCGATCTGGCCGGGCAGCGACTGCGGCGAGGCCATCGCCGCGCCCATCAGCAGCGCGAAGGGCACGGGCTTGTCCGGCTCGGCGCGGATCTCCAGGCTCTCCGGGTTGTCGAGGAAGCGCGTCACCGCCTCGCTCACCTCGGTCGTCAGCTCGGGGCCGAGATAGCTCATCAGCTGCATCGGCACGATCGCCTTGACCTGGTTGGCGACGTCGGACGGCTCGGCGCCCTGCTGCGCGGCGACGAACTCGAGCACCTTGTTGGTCAGCGTGTCGTCGGAGAACCGCACCACGGCGCCGTGGAAGTTGAGCTGCTGCAGCAGGCCGAGCATAGCGAGCCCCTGGGCGGACTCGCCCTCGGGATTGGCCGCCATCTGCTCCTGCACCCGGCGCATCGAATCGATGAAGGCCGGCGTGTAGCCGCTGAGGTCGAGCATCAGGCCGATCGTGCCGGCGTCGACCACCGTCAGGTCGTACTGCGAGACGATCAGCCGGCCGTCCGACGGGCGCCAGCTTCCCGCCATCTCGAGATAGCCCTTGAGCTCGGAATAGCCGAAGCGCTGCAGCACCTGGCGCTGCGCGTCCTCCTCGACGAGCGCGTCGAGATTGAGGGCGAAGCCTTCCGCCGCGCCGGTGAACTCCAGCATGCCGTCGTCGCCTTCCGGCACCATCATCTCGGCATGCAGGTCGGTGAGGCGGAAGATCTGCGTCCCCTGCATGCTGGCGACGACCTCGCCGAGCTCGATGCTGTCATAAACCATCATGCCGCCATAGGGCGCCTCGGTGCCTTGCTTCGGCAGCACCAGGCCCGAGATCGACACGCCGGTCGCCGTCAGCGAGCCGTCCGGCGCGGAGGTCGAATAGTAGGGCAGCGAGAGCTGGTCGACGCGGTAGCTGTCGTCCTGCTCGCTCACGCCGTTGAGGGTCAGGCTGCCGATCGGCAGGCGCTCGGCCTCGCCGGCCAGCGCGACCTGGGCGTCGGACAGGCGGATCGTCGTGCCGTCGACGGCCGCATCGCCCCAGGTGATGTCGAAGCCCTGCTCCTCGAACACGCCCTGCATGCTCTCGAGCACGGCGTCGGCTTCCCACGCGCCGGCGACGGACGGCAGGGCGGCGAGAAGACCGCCGAGCGCGAGCGCGGCGGAAAGCGGGCGAAGACGGGGCATGGGGTGATCCTTGTCGTAGACCGATGGATTTGCGAGTATGCATCCGCTATCGGACGAGAAAGAGACGCCAAGATGACCGCAGGTCCCGGGGCTGTCAAATGCCGCCGGACCGGCGTTCCGGGGAGGACCCTTCGCCGCCCATGACGACCGCAAGCCTCGTGCCGGCCGCGCTGCTGCGCCGCATCCTGCAAGCCCTCGTCCTCGTCGCCGCCCTCGCCGTTCCGGCGACCGCCGCCCAGCTTCACGACGGCGTCGGCTACGGACGCGGGCTCAAGCTCGACATCCACGCCCCCGGCAAGGGCGCCGTGCAGGCCGGGCTGCCGGGCCTCAACCTGTTCAGCTTCGGCAGCCGCCGCGCGCCCGTCGTCATCTACGTGCATGGCGGCGGCTGGCTGAAGGGCAGCCGCAAGAAGGTCTACGCGCTGCCCGATTGGCTGACGGCGCGCGGCTACATGCTGGTGGCGATCGACTACCGCAAGGTGCCGGCCACCACCATCGACGGCCAGGTCGAGGACGTCGCGGCGGCGGTGCGCTGGGTGCGCGCCAACATCCGCCGCTATGGCGGCGATCCCGAGCGCATCGTGCTGATGGGCCATTCGGCCGGCGCCCATCTGGTGGCCATGGTGGCGGCCAAGAAGAAGGGCGGCAACCTGCGCGGCGTCATTCCCAACGACGTGCAGGCCTACGACATGGTCGCCTATGCCGGCATGCGCGGCTCGCTCGGCTATCCCTATGCCAATGCCTTCGGCTCCGACCCCAGCGACTGGGTGCGCTGGTCGCCGGTCACCTATGCGCGGCAGGGCTCCGGCTATCCGCCGCACCTGTTCCTGCATTCGGGCTCCAACGGCGAGCGCCGCCGGGCGCTCACCCAGGGCTATGCCAACCTTCTGAAGAGTCGCGGCGCGCGCGTCTCCGTGTTCGACGGCCGGCGCTACACGCACGGCACCATCGCCCGCCATCTCGGCCGCTCCGGCGACGCGGCGACGCGCGCCGTCGAGCGCTTTCTGGCCGCCGTCACCCGCTGAGGCGGCGACCGGAAGCGGCCGCGGCCGCCGTCATCCACCGCCGACTGCCCGGCGACGGCCGCCGGGCCTTGCCGCGAATCGCCCGCTCCGCTAACCGGAAGCCATGGGAAAGAGCCTGCTGCCGCCCGGCGAGGGGGATGACGACGGCGTCGAGCCGGTCGATCTGAAGAAGGCGCTCGAGGAGCGCTACCTCGCCTACGCGCTGTCGACCATCATGCACCGCGCGCTGCCCGACGTGCGCGACGGCCTGAAGCCGGTCCACCGGCGCATCATGCACGCCATGCGGCTGCTGCGCCTCAACCCGGACCAGGGCTTCGCCAAATGCGCGCGCATCGTCGGCGAGGTGATGGGCAAGTTCCATCCGCACGGCGACCAGTCGATCTACGACGCGCTGGTGCGTCTGGCGCAGCCCTTCGCCATGCGCTACCCGCTGGTCGACGGCCAGGGCAATTTCGGCAACATCGACGGCGATAACGCCGCGGCCATGCGCTACACCGAGGCGCGCATGACCGAGGTGGCGACCCTGCTGCTGGAGGGCATTACCGAGGACGCGGTCGATTTCCGCCCGACCTATAACGACGAGGACCGGGAGCCGGCCGTGCTGCCCGGCGCCTTCCCCAACCTTTTGGCCAACGGCTCGTCGGGCATCGCCGTCGGCATGGCGACCTCGATCCCGCCGCACAACGTGGCCGAGCTGTGCGCGGCGGCCGTCGCGCTGATCGACGATCCCGAGGCGCCGGTCGCCCGCCTGCTCGACTTCGTCAAGGGGCCGGACTTCCCGACCGGCGGCATCCTGGTCGAGAGCGCCGCCTCCATGCGCGAGGCCTACGAGACCGGCCGCGGCGGCTTCCGCCTGCGCGCGCGCTGGAACCGCGAGGATCAGGGCCGCGGCACCTGGAACGCGGTGGTCACCGAGATCCCCTACGGCGTGCAGAAGGCGCGGCTGATCGAGAAGATCGCCGAGCTGATCCTCGCCCGCCGGCTGCCGCTGGTCGACGACATCCGCGACGAGAGCGCGGAGGACGTGCGCATCGTGCTGGTGCCCAAGAGCCGCGCCGTCGATCCCGACCTGATGATGGAATCGCTGTTCCGGCTGACCGAGCTGGAGACGCGCTTCCCGCTCAACATGAACGTGCTGTCGCACGGCCGGGTGCCCGGCGTGCAGTCGCTCAAGGGCGTGCTGCGCGAGTGGCTCGACCACCGCCGCGAGGTGCTGCTGCGCCGCTCGCGCCACCGGCTGGCCGAGATCGAGCGGCGGCTCGAGATCCTGTCGGGCTACCTGATCGCCTATCTCAACATCGACGAGGTGATCCGCATCATCCGCGAGGAGGACGAGCCCAAGCCGGTGATGATGGCGCGCTTCTCGCTCACCGACACCCAGGCCGAGGCGATCCTCAACATGCGCCTGCGCGCGCTGCGCAAGCTCGAGGAGTTCGAGATCCGCAAGGAGTTCGACGCGCTCAGCGAGGAGAAGACGCAGATCGAGGGCCTGCTCGGCTCCGAGGCGCGGCAGTGGAAGACGGTGCGCTGGGAGATCGCCAAGGTCGGCGATCGCTTCTCGGCCGAGGGCGACCCGCTGCTCGGGCCGCGCCGCACCACCTTCGGCGCCGCCCCCGCGCACGACATCGAGGACGTGCAGCAGGCGCTGGTCGAGCGCGAGCCGATCACCGTGGTCGTGTCGCAGAAGGGCTGGCTGCGCGCCCTCAAGGGCCATCTCGGCGACTTTTCCACGCTCGCCTTCAAGGAGGGCGACGCGCTGAAATGCGCTTTCCACGCCCAGACCACCGACAAGGTGCTGCTGTTCACCACCGGCGGCAAGGTCTACACGCTGGGCGCCGACCGGCTGCCGGGCGGCCGCGGCCACGGCGAGCCGGTGCGCCTGATGGTCGACATGGACAACGACCAGGCGATCGTCACCGCCTTCGCGCATGATCCGGAGCGCCGCCGGCTGGTCGTCTCGCATGCCGGCAACGGCTTCGTGGTGGCCGAGAAGGACGTCGTCGCCAACACCCGCAAGGGCAAGCAGGTGATGAACGTGCGCGCGCCCGACGAGGCGGCGTTCTGCGTGCCGGTGTCGGGCGACCACGTGGCGATCGTCGGCCAGAACCGCAAGCTGCTGGTCTTCCCGCTCTCCGAGGTGCCGGAGATGACGCGCGGCAAGGGGGTGCGGCTGCAGCGCTACCGCGACGGCGGCGTGTCGGACGTCAAGACCTTCGCCCTCGAGGAGGGCCTCACCTGGCAGGATTCGGCCGAGCGCACCCATTCGCGCAGCGCCGCCGAGCTCGCCGAGTGGCGCGCCACGCGCGCCACCGCCGGGCGCATGGCGCCCAAGGGCTTCCCGCGCACCGGCAAGTTCGGCTGACCGCCGGCGCCGCGGCTCAGCCGAGCGCCACCTGCAGCCCGAGCACGCCGGCATAGACGCCGAGAATGGCGAAGCCCTCGAAGCCGATGCCGCGCCGGTCGCGCAGGATCAGTCCCATCAGCAGGATCGCCGTCATGACGATCGCCGCCACCAGCATCAGCGCGTCGCGCTGCGCGACGGCGTGGAACAGCGAGCCGTCGCGATAGGCGATGTCGGCGACGCTGAGGAACAGCACGTCGAAGGTGTTGCCGCCGATGATGCCGCCGACGGCGAGCTGCAGCGCCCCCTGGCGCACCGCCGCCAGCGTGGTGACGAGCTCGGGCAGCGACGTGGCCGTCGAGGTCAGCAGCGTTCCGACCACCGTCTCCGACACGCCGAGCTCGGCGGAGATGCGCGCGCCGGTCTTGGCCACGACGTAGCCCGAGGCGCCGAGCACCAGCGCGAGCAGCGTGAACTGCATGGCGAGCGGCCCCAGCGCGCCCTTCTGCGGCTCCTCTTCCGGCTCGTCGGTGCGCGTGTCCGCCGTCTTTTCCGGCCGCCACATCGGCCGTCGCTTCAGCTCCACCGTCGAATAGGCGCCGAACAGGTAGATGGCGAACAGCACCGGCGTGGCCGGATGGATCGACCACACGTGCACGTCCGGCGTGAGATAGGCGCTGAGCGCGGCGCCGAGCAGCAGGATCAGAAGCGAGGCCTGCAGCATGTTCTTGGAATCGGCGGCGGCGTGCTCGAGATTGACCCGCCGGTAGGTGAGATCGGCGACCACCAGGAAGGCCGTCTGGGCGGCGATGCCGCCCACCGCGTTCGACATCGCCAGCGAGGCCAGCCCGTCGCGCGCCGCCGACACGGAGGTGACGATGCCCGACAGCGATGTGCTGGCGCCCAGCAGCATGCCGCCCACCACCGCCTCGCCGAGCCGCGTCTGGTCGGCGATCCGGTCGGCGATGCCCGTCATGCGCACGCCGGCGATCGCGATCACCAGGGCGGCGAGCGCGAACAGACCGATGGAAAGCCCGAGCGACAGGTCGTTCACCCGCCGCTCCCGGCCCGCGCCGCGGCGGTTCCTTTCGGCGCGCGGGGAGGGGTGGAGACGGCACGTCCCGGTCCGGCCCGGCCGCACGGCCCGGCCGCCCCCCTCGCGCCGGCCGCCGCCGGCGGCGTTTCAGCATCATCATCCATGGGGCGGGAACTCGCGGGGCGGCGTTCCGTTCCAGAGGCCAGGCAGGAGTGAGAACCCATGAGCTATCGCTTCACCCGTGAAGACGCCTCGCTCGAGGCGGGGCTGCGCCGCGTGGCGTGCGACCAGCTCGACCGGGCGCTGGCCGAGGCGGACGACGCGTCCAGCTTCGACGAGACCGTGCATGCCGTGCGCAAGCGATGCAAGAAGCTGCGTGGTCTCGTGCGCCTCGTGCGGCCCGCCTTCGCCGGCTACCGGCGCGAGAACGCCGCGCTGCGCGATGCGGCCCGGCTGCTGGCGCCGGTGCGCGATGCGGCCGCCGCGATCGAGACCTTCGACGGGCTGATGGCGCATTTCGCCGACGAGGTCGACGAGGCGGCGTTTGCCGAGTTGCGCGCATGGCTTGTCGAGCGCCATCGGCTCGGCCGGGCGGAGATCGATGCGGCCGGCGCGCTGGCCGACACGCGCGCGCGGCTTGCGGCCGTGCGCGAGCGCGCCGGTGGCTGGGCGCTCGACACCGGCGGCTTCGACGCGGCGGCCGGCGGCCTGGCCAAGACGCACCGCCGCGCCGTCAAGGCGATGAAGCGGGCCCGCAAGGACGGCGACGCGGCGCGCATGCATGCGTGGCGCAAGCGCGTGAAGTATCACTGGTACCACGCCCGCCTGCTCAACGGCTGCTGGCCGAAGGCGATGAAGGCGCATGCCCGCGCCGCGCATGCGTTGTCGGACCGTCTCGGCGACCATCACGACCTCGCCGTGCTCGCCGAGACGCTCGGCCTCGCCGCTTCGCCGCCGCCCGAGACGGGCCTCGACGACCGCGCCCGGCGCGAGGCGTTCGCCGGGCTTCTGGCGCGCCGCCAGGCGGGTCTCGCTGCCGATGCCTTCGCCCTCGGCGACATGCTGCTGGCCGAGGAGACCGACGCGCTGGTCGCCCGCTGGGCCGGCTACTGGGCCGCCTGGCGCCGCCACCACGGGCGCGCCGTGCACGGCCTTGCCGCCTGAGCCGTCACGGCGGATGGCGCGGCGCGCCGGCGGCGCGCCGCCGGCGCCCGGCGTTAAGCTGCCACAACGAATGGCTGACCAGCGCCGACACCAGGATGGTGCCGCCGATCAGGCTCTGCGTGCTCGGCATCTCGCGGAAGATCAGCCACACCCAGACCGGCGCCAGCACTGTCTCCAGCAGGTAGAACATCGCCACCTCGGGGGCGGAGATGTAGCGCGGCCCCGTCGCCAGGCAGAAGAAGGACACCGGTATGATGACGGCGCCGTTGAGCACGATCCACAGCGGCGCGTCGATGCGGAAGCCGCTCTGGCCGACCATGACCGCCGCGACCAGAAAGGGCAGCGCCACCGCCACCAGCGAGGCGAAGCCCATCTCCTTGCCGCTGCCGCGCGTGATGGTGATCGCGGCCGCCAGCATGAAGGCGGCGGCCAGCGCCATCACGTCGCCGAACAGGTTGCCGGTGCCGATGCTGTCGCCGACGATGATGGTGACGCCGACGAGCATCGCCGCCATCGCCATCAGCGTGGCCGGCCGCGGCTGCTCCTTCAGGAAGATCCACGACAGCAGCGCGGCGAACATCGAGTTGAAGGCGAGCATGAAGACGAGGTTGGCCGTCGAGGTGTTGTAGACGGCGGTGATGAAGGTCAGCGCCGACAGCGCGTAGAGCGCCGCCACCGCCAGGCCCGCGCGGCCCGGCACCAGCGGCGGCGCGCGGCCGGCGAGCCGGCGCATGACGAACCACGCCATCAGCGCCACCGTCACCGTCAGGCCGCTGCGCACCATCAGGATCGACCACTTGTCGCCGTCGGCCAGCCGGATCAGCGGGATGTCGATGGTCAGCGTCAGGCCGCCGATGGCGGTCAGCGCCAGGCCCTTGGCATGGTTTCTGTCGAGGCTGGACACGGCGATCGGGCTCCGCGCGCGGCGCCGGCACGGGCGGCGGGGTGTGGAGGGTGTCGCCGGGCGGTCAGTCGACGCGTTCCCAGCCGCGCGGGCCGAGATGCTCCTGCGGCTTGAAGCGGACCTTATAGGCCATCTTGCGCGAGCCGTTGACCCAGTAGCCGAGATAGACATGGGGCAGCCCGGCCTGGCGCGCCCGCTCGATGTGGTCGAGGATCATGTAGGTGCCGAGCGAGCGGTCCTCGGCCTCCGGATCGAAGAAGGAATAGACCATCGACAGGCCGTCGGCCATCATGTCGGTGAGCGCCACGGCGACGAGCTCGCCGCTGCCCTTGCCGGTGACGAAGGAGTCGGGCCCGCGGCGCCGGTACTCGATGACCTTCGTCTCGACATGCGTGTCCTCGACCATCATCGCGTAGTCGAGCACGGTCATGTCCGACATGCCGCCGCGCCGGTGGCGGTTGTCGAGATAGCTGCGGAACAGCGAATACTGCTCGGTGGACGGCTCTGCGTCGTAGACCGTGCCGATCAGGTCGGCGTTGCGGCTCATCACCCGCTTCATGTTGCGCGTCGGCTCGAACCGGTCGGCCAGGATGCGCACCGACACGCAGGCCCGGCAGGTCTCGCAGGCCGGCCGGTAGGCGATGTTCTGCGACCGGCGGAAGCCGCCCTGGGTCAGCAGGTCGTTGAGCTCCGGCGCCTTGTCGCCCACCAGATGCGTGAACACCTTGCGCTCGTACTGCCCCTCCAGATAGGGGCAGGGCGAGGGCGCGGTGAGGAAGAACTGTGGCGACTGGGTCGGATGCTGGGTCATCGGCGGCGGCTGCGTCTTGCGTCAAAGCCCATAATACCATGGCCCGACGAGCGAAAACGTCAACCACATTATCGCCACCAGCGGCACCCCCGCCTTGACGAAATCGCCGAACGCGTAGTGACCGGGCCCCATCACCAGGAGGTTGGTCTGGTAGCCGATCGGCGTGGCGAAGGAGGCGTTGGCGGCGAAGATCGTCGCCGCGACGAAGGCCTCGCCCGGCGCGCCGGCCGCCGCCGCGATGCCGAGCCCGATCGGCGTGAACAGGACGGCGGTCGCGTTGTTCGACAGGATGTTGGTCAGCACCGCGACGACGAGGAAGTAGCCCGACAGCATCACCGCCGCGCTCTGGCCGTCGAGCAGCCGCACGGCGGTGTCGGCGATCAGCGCCGCGCCGCCGGTGTGCTCGAGCGCCGTCGCCATGGCGATCGCCGAGCCGACCAGCAGGAAGATCTGCTGGTCGAAGGCGCGGCTGGCCTGCGGCAGCGTCAGGCAACCGGTCGCGATCATGGCGAAGGCGCCGGCGATCGCCGCCGCCGCGATCGGCACCACCTCGAAGGCGGCCAGCGCCACGATGGCCACGAAGATGGCCGACGCGATCCATGCCTTGCGCCACTGCCGCACCGGCTCGGCCGACCACTCCAGCACCAGCAGGTCGTGGCTTTCGCGCAGGTCCTGGAAGGCCTTGTCCGTGCCGCCGATCAGGATGGTGTCGCCCGGCTCGAGGCGGATTTCCGACAGCGGCTGGCGGCCCATGCGGCTCTTGCGCTGCACGCCCAGCATGTCGACGCCGTGCAGCGTCTCGACGCCGGCGTTGCGGATGGTGCGGCCGGCGTGGCGCGAGCCGGGCGGGATGACCGCCTCGGCCACGTTGTAGTCGGCTCCCGGCGGACCCGCGGCGGCGGCCTGCGCCTCCACCGCTTGCTCCGGCTCGGCCGCCTCGCTGCCGCCGGCGCGCGCCGCCCCGCGCGACAGCGCCTGCATCACCGCCTGCCGCGTGGCGCTGAACACCAGCCGGTCGCCCTCCGACAGGACGAGGTTCTCGAACGGCGGATAGAAGCGGATGCCGCGCCGCACGATGAGCCGCGGCGTCATCTCGCCGAGGCCGGGAAACAGGCCGGCGCGCGATTCGATGTTGAGGAAGGGATGGCGCGGCCCGAGCCGGATCTCGCCGATGAACTGGGTGCCCGACTGCAGCCGGCGGAAGGCCTGCGTGCTGCCGCGGTCGCGCAGGATGCGCGGCATCAGGCCGATGACGTAGGCCGCGCCGGCCGCCGCCAGGATGAGCCCCGGCACGGTGATGTCGAAGAAGCCGATCTCGATGCCCGCGCCCGCCGCCACGCCGGCGACCAGCAGGTTGGTCGACGAGCCGATCAGCGTCGTCATGCCGCCGAGGATCGACAGGAAGGACAGCGGCATCAGCGCCTTCGACAGGGCGAAGTTGCGCTGCGCGGCGAGCACGGTCAGGACGGGGATGAAGATCACCACCACGGGCGTGTTGTTGAGCACCGCGCTCAGCGCCGCCGCCGCCAGGAGCGTGATCACCATGGTGCGCGCCGTCGAGCCGCCGGCCAGCCGCGCGATCATGCGCGCCGGGCCGTCCATCGCGTCGGTGGCGAACAGCCCCTGGCCGACGATCAGCAGCGCCAGAACGGTGGCCAGCGCCGGGTTGGCGAAACCGGCGAGCAGCTCCGCCGGTCCGAGCGGGCCGTAGGCCGCCCCGTCATAGGGCACCAGGGTGAACAGGGCGAGGAAAGCGACCAGCCCGCCGAGCGCCACCATCTCGAGCGACAGGCGCTCGCTGGCATAGCCGACCATCGTGCCGACGATGATCAGATAGGTCGCCCACAGGTGGATGTCCGCCATGCCGGTGCTGCCGCCGCCCCTCGATTGGCCGCGAGCATACTGCCGGGCGGAGCGGCCGCAAGACCGTTCTTGGCCGAGGATGGGGCGTGCGGGGCAGGGCGCTTGCGCCTGGCGCGGCGGCGGCGGAAAACCGTTCCGCCGGCGCGCCGAGGCGCAGCATGGGCGGCGCGGGGCCGCGAGACGGCAAACGGCGTCGCGCCGCTGCCGTCTATGGCGTTTCCGGGCGAAGTGGACGCCGGCTCGCCGTCCGCAAACGCGTCAAGACAATAGCTTGGTGCCGGTCTGCGCTTCCGCGATAGGCAGAGCGGCGCTATAGCGTTTCCAGGCGAAGTGGAAACCGTTTCGCCGTTCGGAAAACGCGTGAAAACAACGCGTTAGAGCCGATCTGCGATTCCGTGAAACGCAGAGCGGCGCTAGCGGTCGGCGCGGGTGACAACGGTGCCGAGCAGCAGGTCGTGCACGGTGCGCTTGCGGTCGAGCACCAGCGCGGCGAGCAGGATGAGCGGCGTCAGGATGACGTTGCCGGCCCAGAACAGCACCGTGTGCACGACGGCGAGCAGGGAATCGACGCGGCCGCCGTCGAGCCGCTCCAGCCGCACGCCGGTCATGCGCATGCCGAGCGTGGCCTGGCGCGGGCTGCCGAGCGTCATGGCGACGTAGATCAGCGCCACCGCCGGACCGAGCACGCCGTACAGGAACCAGCCGAGGCCGAGCGTGAGAAGGCCGAGCAGGAAGACCAGGATGGCGAACGGGATGAACAGGATGCCGATCGTCACGTAGTCGATGAGGAACGCCAGGACGCGCCGCGTGCGCACGCCCTCGTAGAGCCTGCGGTCGTCGTGTCGGGTGGCGATCACCTCGCCTTCGGCGGTGCGTGCCGTCATCTGCGCGCGGTCCTCGTCGGTCATCTTGCGTTACCGTGCAGATGGGGACGCGGCGGCGCGATTCAAGGCGCGGCTCCGGGCCGCCGGCCGCTTGCCGGGCCGCCTCACTCGGCCAGCCGCTCGGCCACCTCGAGCGCGAAATAGCTCAGGATCCCGTCGCAGCCGGCCCGCTTGAAGGCCAGCAGGCTTTCCATCATCGCCCGTTCGCCGTCGATCCAGCCGTTCGCCGCCGCCGCCTTGATCATCGCGTACTCGCCCGACACCTGGTAGGCGAAGGTCGGCACGGCGAAGCTCTCCTTCAGCCGCCACACGATGTCGAGATAGGGCAGGCCCGGCTTCACCATCACCATGTCGGCGCCCTCGGCGAGGTCCTGCTCGGTCTCGCGCAGCGCCTCGTCGGTGTTGGCCGGATCGATGTAGTAGGTCTTCTTGTCGCCCTTCAGGAGCCCGCTGGTGCCGATCGCCTCGCGGTACGGGCCGTAGAAGGCGGAGGCGAACTTGGTGGCGTAGGACATGATCGCCACGTCGGCGAAGCCGGCCGCGTCGAGCGCGTCGCGGATGGCGCCGATGCGCCCGTCCATCATGTCCGACGGGGCGACGATGTCGGTGCCGGCCGCCGCCTGCAGCACGGCCGCCTGGGCGATGTGCGCCACCGTCTCGTCGTTGACGATGATCCCGTCGCGCAGGATGCCGTCATGGCCGTGGCTGGTGAAGGGGTCGAGCGCCACGTCGGTGACGACGCCGATCTCCGGCACCGCCGCCTTGATGGCGCGCGTGGCCCGGTTGATCAGGTTGTCGGGGTCGAGGATCGCCGAGCCGGTCTCGTCGCGCCGCGCGACCGGCACGTTGGGAAAGGTGGCGATGGCGGGAATGCCGAGCCGCGCCGCCCGTTCGGCGACGCGCACCGCGCGGTCCACCGTGTGGCGCACGACGCCCGGCATGGCGCCGATCGGCTCTTCCGCGTCCTCGCCCTCGATCAGGAAGATCGGCAGGATCAGATCGTCGGCCGTCAGCGTCGATTCGCGCACCATCCTGCGCGACCAGTCGGCCTTGCGCATGCGCCTCAGCCGCCGGCTGCCGGTGATCTCGTCGACGCCGCGCCGCTGGGCGGCCCGCGTCTGCCTCATCTCGTTCATCGCACACCCTCGCTTGTCACGGCGCTTTTATCACGCGCCGGACCCGCGCACCAAGCCCGCCGTGCCGCGGCGCGGGCGCCATTGACGCCGGCGCGGCGCGCCAATAAGCACCGGTGGGGGAAGGGGCAGGGAGGTAGCGTTGGAGCGCGACTTCGGCGGCGGCGACGACATTCGCTTCGAGATCGCGGGCAGGGCGGGCATCGTCACCCTGACCCGGCCGAAGGCGCTCAACGCCGTCAACCACCGCATGGTGCTTGCGCTGCATCGCGCGCTCGACGCCTGGGCCGCGGATGCCGAGGTGGCGCTGGTCGTCATCCGCGCCGAGGGCCGTGCCTTTTCCGCCGGCGGCGACATCCTCGACATCTACGAGGCCGGCCGGGCCGGCAATCCGCCGGTCGGCTTCTTCGCCGACGAGTACCGGCTCAACGCCGCGATCGCCCGCTTCCCCAAGCCCTATGTGGCGCTCGTCGACGGCATCGTCATGGGCGGCGGCGTCGGCGTCTCGTTCCACGGCTCGCACCGGGTGATGACGGAGAACGCGGTGTTCGCCATGCCCGAGGTCGGCATCGGCTTCTTTCCCGACGTCGGCGGCAGCCGGCTGCTGGCGGAACTGCCGCGCAGCTTCGGCATGTATCTCGGCCTCACCGGCCAGCGCATCCGCCGCGGCGACGCGCTGTGGGCGGGGCTGGCCACGCACGCGGTCGACGCCGGCAACCTGCCGGCGCTGCTCGCTGCGCTCTGCGAGAGCGGCGATCCGGCCGCCCCGCTGCGCGACTTCTGCGTCGACGAGCCGCGCGGCATCGACGAGGCGGCGCTGCACGCCATCGCCCACTGCTTCTCGCGCGACCGTCTGGAGGATGTGGTGGCCAGCCTGCGGCTGCTCGCCGACGACGGCGACGATTTCGCCCGCGCCACGCTCGACACGCTCGCCGCGCGCTCGCCGACCAGCCTCAACGTCGCCTTCCGGCAGATCGGCGCCGGCGCCATGCTGAGCATGGACGAGTGCATGCGCATGGAGTTCCGCATCCTCAACCGCATGCTCGCCGGGCACGACTTCTACGAGGGCATCCGCGCCGCCATCATCGACAAGGGCTCGCAGCCCGCGTGGCGCCCGGCCACGCTCGAGGCCGTCGATGCGGCCGACATCGAGGCCTATTTCGCGCCGCTGCCGGGCGGGGACCTGGAGCTGTGACGGTGGAGCCGGTCGACGGCGTGCCCGCGCACGGCTCGCCCGCGGAGAACCTGTTCGCGCTCCTGCACCGGCTCGCCGCCGCCTACTGCCTCGTGCTGGGCGTGCTCTACTGGGTGCGCCTGGTCGGCCTCTACGACGGGGCGCTGTGGCGCTTCGACCTGATGCCGCTGCACTGGCAGGTGGCCGCGGTCTCGCTGGCGGTGATGCTGCCCTTCGCCGCCGTCGGCCTGTGGTCGCTGTCGTCCTGGGGCGTGGTGATCTGGGCGGTCTGCGCGGCGGCCGAGACGACGATGTATGCCGGCTTTGCCGATCTCTACGGCGCCGAGCCGCTGCGTCTCGCGCTGCACGGCGCCATCGCGCTCGCCTATGCGGTGCTGCAGGTCCTTCTCTACCGCGAGCGCCGCGCCCGCGAGGCCTGAGACGGCGCCCGGCCGCGCCGGCGCGATCGTCGGCATTTGCCCGGTCCGTCTAACCTTTCATTAGTGCTGGCATCAGCCTTTCGCCAATAAGCTCTTGTTAAGCCTGACGTTTAAGTCGAATTTTAGGGGCATTCGATAGGGTCGGGCCAAGGTGAGCAAGAAAAAAATCACCGGGCGTCAAACGAGAGGCAAGAGCCATGATGAATTCGCGACCCGCGGATAGTTCCGCCCCGTATCAGGGCGATCGCAAGGAAGCGATCCGCTCGCTCTATCTGGAGTCCCTGCAGCTCGTCGAGCGGCTGCACCGCCGGCTGCTCGACGTCATCAAGGACGAGTTCGAGCGCAACGGACGCAGCGACATCAACGCCATCCAGGCGCTGCTGCTGTTCAACATCGGCAGCGCCGAGCTGACGGCGGGCGAGCTGCGCTCGCGCGGCTACTATCTCGGCTCGAACGTCTCCTACAACCTCAAGAAGCTGGTCGATCTCGGTTTCATCAACCACCAGCGCTCGCGGGTCGATCGGCGCTCGGTGCGCGTCAGCCTGACGCCCAAGGGCCAGGAGGTCGCGCGCATCGTCGAGGGGCTGTACGAGCGCCACATCGGCTCGATCGAGCAGGTCGGCGGCATCAATGCCGACGAGTTCCAGCAGATGAACCGGGCGCTGCAGCGGCTCGACCGCTTCTGGAACGACACCATCGCCTACCGCATGTAGGCCGCGTCTCTCGCGCGGCGCCAGGGCGGGCCGCCGGCAGGGCCGGCGGCCGCTCCGCGCGCGCCTCTTGATCTCCGTCAAGGCCTTGGGCAGGAAGTCGGGCAGGATGCGCCCGGGTGCCGGAGGAGGCCGGTGCCCGCCAGGGCAGGGAGGAGATCATGCATAACGCGGGAGCCGAGCGCGGCAGCCGGCAGCCGGCCGGCATGCCCGAGGTGCGGGCGATCGGCATCGACGACGTCGCCGCCAGCCTCTCCGCCGGCATCGCCGACTTCGTGCGCCAGCCCTTGTTCGGCCTGTTCTTCGGCGGCGTCTTCGCGGTCGTCGGCGTCGTCATCGCGCTGGCGCTGACGGTGTGGGACATGCCGTGGATGATCTACCCCTTCGCCATCGGCTTTCCGCTCGTCGGTCCGTTCGCCGCCGTCGGCCTCTACGAGGTCAGCCGCCAGCTCGAACGCGGCCGCACGCCGCGCTGGGGCGAGGTGCTGACCGTGGTGTGGGCGCAGCGCGCCCGCGAGCTGTCGTGGATGGCCTTCGTCATGCTGTTCGTGTTCTGGGTGTGGATGTATCAGGTGCGGCTGCTGATCGCGCTGTTTCTGGGCCGCATGTCGTTTTCCACGCTCGACCGTTTCGCCGAGGTGGTGCTGACGACCACGCAGGGCTGGACCTTCCTGGCGGTCGGCCACGTGGTCGGCGCGGCGCTGGCGCTGGCGCTGTTCTCGCTGACCGTGATCTCGATGCCGCTGCTGCTCGAGCGCGAGACCGACTTCGTCACCGCCATGATCACCAGCGTGCGCGCGGTCTTCGCCAGCCCCGTCGTCATGCTCGGCTGGGGCGTCGTCGTCACGCTCGCGGTGCTGGCGGCCTGCGTGCCGTTCTTCGTCGGCCTGTTCATCGTCCTGCCGGTGCTCGGCCACGCCACCTGGCACCTCTACCGGCGCGCCGTCGCGCCGGCCTGAGCGCCTTAACGCGGCGCCGCCCTTGGCGCCGGCCACGTTAAGGCCATATTCAACTGACACGTCAGACACTGCGTCCCGCGCGGGCCGCCGTCCGGGCGGCTGCGCGCTTGCAAGGGGGTTCCGGCAGCACGATGAAGACGACCCGACGCCTGTTTCTCCGCGGCTCGGCGGCGATGGCCGCGACGGCGGCCGCAGCTCCCGCGCTGGCGCAGAGCGTGATCGACGAGATCATCAACTCGCCGCGCCGCGGCGCATGGAACGACCAGTTCGACGCCGGCGCCGGCCGCACCAGCCAGGTGCTGTCGACCATGCCGACGCTGAGCGCCGCGACGGCCTCGCATGTCGAGCGCTCGATCATGCAGTACGCCGACATCGTGGCACGCGGCGGCTGGCCGGTGGTGCCGGCGCGCAAGCGGCTCGAGCTCGGCGTCATCGACCCGGACGTCGAGGTGCTGCGCCGCCGGCTGATGATCTCGGGCGACCTGTCGCAGCGCGCCGGCATGTCGCCGGCCTTCGACACCTATGTCGATTCCGCGCTGAAGCGCTTCCAGGTGCGTCACGGTTTGCCGGCCGACGGCGTGTCGGGGGCGCACACCTTCGCCGCGCTCAACGTCTCGGCGCCGATCCGCCTCGGCCAGCTCGAGACCAACCTGGTGCGGCTGCGCTCGATGTCGGGCTTCCTCGGCGACCGCTACGTGATGGTCAACATTCCGGCCGCCCAGATCGAGGCGGTGGAGAACGGCCGCGTCGCGCTGCGCCACACCGCCATCGTCGGCAAGGTCGACCGCCAGACGCCGATCCTCAATTCCAAGATCAACGAAGTCATCATCAATCCGTACTGGAACGCGCCGCAGTCGATCGTCCGCAAGGACATCATCCCGCTGATGCGCGAGAACCCCGACTATCTGCGCGACAACAACATCCGCATCCTGGCACCGAACGGCGACGAGATCGATCCGATGACCATCGACTGGTCGACGGACGAGGCGGCGAACCTGCGCTTCCGGCAGGACCCCGGCAAGATCAACGCCATGGCCTCGGTGAAGATCAACTTCCCGAACCCGCACGCCGTCTACATGCACGACACGCCGCAGCAGAGCCTGTTCCGCGACCAGGCCCGCTTCCACTCTTCGGGCTGCGTGCGCGTGCAGAACGTGCGCGACCTCGTCACCTGGCTGTTGCGCGACACCGAGGGCTGGGACCGCCAGCGCTTCGAGCGCACCATCCAGACCGAGGAGGACATCTCCGTGCCGCTCGGCAACCCGGTCCCGGTCTACTTCACCTACATCTCGGCCTGGTCGAACGAGGACGGCGTGGTGCATTTCCGCGACGACATCTACGGCCGCGACGGGGTCGACGAGCTGCAGATCTCGACCGCGCTGTGAGGCGCGTCCGGCGCAGGCCGGCCGCCGGCCCCGACGGAAGGTGGCGCGGCCTATAGCGTTTCCAGGCGAGGTGGAAACCGGTTCGCCGTTCGCAAACGCGTCAAGACGATAAGCTGGCGCCGATCTGCGGTTCCGCGACAAGCGGAGCGGCTCCGGCGCCGCAGCGCCGCCCGCTACACCGCCACCCGGCCGGCCTCCCAGGTGCCGGCATTGGCGAGCACCAGATCGGCATCGACGAAGCGCGCGCGCAAGAGCCGCTCGTAGAGCGCGCGCTCGCGCGCCCGGCCGACCTCGCTCTCGCCGGACGTCAGCGCCAGCGCCTCGCGCAACGCCGCCACCGTGCCCGATCCCTCGTCGAACTGCGCCTTCTTGCGCCACACCAGCGCCGCCGGCAGCAGGTCGGCGCAGGCCTTGCGCAGGATCCACTTCTCGGTCGTCGCGCCGGTCGCCTCGGCGTCCGCCGGGTCGGTGCGCCGCAGCTTGAGGGCGGCCGGCACCGACTGGGCGAAATCGATCAGGTCGCGGTCGAGGAACGGCGTGCGCGCCTCCAGGCTCTCCGACATGGTGATGCGGTCGACGCGCTGCAGGTTGATGTTGTGCATCGTGCCGAGACTGCGTGTCAGCTCGTCGGCCAGCGCGCGCGGGCTGTCGACATAGGCGTGGTGATAGGCATAGCCGGCGAACAGCTCGTCGGCGCCTTCGCCCGTCAGCACCGCCTTGACCGAGCGCCGCGCCAGCCGCGCGGCGAACAGCGTCGGCACCGCGCTGCGCACCAGGTCCACGTCGGCGCTCTCCAGGTGATAGACGACGTGCGGCAGGGCCTGCGCCACCTCGGCGGCGGTGAAGACGTGCTCGCGATGGTCGGAGCCGATATGCGCGGCGACGCGGCGCGCGGCGTCGAGATCCGGCGAGCCGGCCGTGCCGACCGAGAAGGTCTTGAGCGGACCCTTGCCGGCCGCCGCCAGCACCTTCTGGGCGATCGCGGCGATGATCGAGCTGTCGAGCCCGCCCGACAGGAAGGCGCCGACCTCGACATCGGCGGTCAGCCACTTGGCGACCGCCTCTTCGAGCACCAGGCGCAGCTCGCGCGCCGTCTGGTCGATGTCGAGCCCCGGCTCGCAGGCGCCGGCGCCCTGCGGTGTGCGGTACCAGCGCCGCCAGCCGTCGCGGCTGTCGTAGAGCGTGCCCGGCGGCACCGTCCGGATGTCGCTCAGGCCCAGGCCGTCGAACGCCTTGAGCTCGGAGGCGAAGCCGCAGCCCGCGCCGATGCGCGCCATGTAGAGCGGCTTGATGCCGAGCGGGTCGCGCGCGGCGATCACCCGTTCGCGCGTCGCCAGCACGAAGGCGAACATGCCGTCGAGCCGGTCGATCCAGCGCAGCGCGCCGGAGCGGAACAGGTGCAGGATGGTCTCGCTGTCGCTCGCCGTGGCGAAGGCGCTCGGCCCGAGGATGGCGCGCAGGTCGGCGTGGTTGTAGATTTCGCCGTTGGCGACCAGGATGTCGTCGCCCTGGTAGATCGGCTGGGCGCCGTTGTCGGGACCGATGATCGACAGCCGGCAGTGCGCCATGACGATCGGCTGGCCGGCCAGCCGCGCCACCGCCACCGCGTCCGGCCCGCGATGGGCGATCTTGCCGATCATGCGCTCGGCGAGCGCTTCGTCGCCGACGTTCCACAGGCACACGAATCCGCACATCGTTCCGTCGTCTCCCGCTTCCATCCGCCGCCGCTGCGGCGCCTCGCCGTCGATAGCGCGCGGACGGCGCGCCGGCTGCCACGAATGCGACGGCGATTGCCGGTCGCGTCACCCCGCCGCAACGAAATTTGCCGCCGGGTGCGTGGTGCCGTGCCGCGAAACATGGTAAGCGCGCGGGCGTTCGTTTCCCGAGACCGAGAAGGAAGACACCATGGCGACAGCTTCCGCCGCCCCGGCGCAGTCCGATCGCTTTTTCTCCACGCCGCTTGCCGAGCGCGATCCGGAGGTGTTCCGCGCGATCGGATCGGAGCTCGGTCGGCAGCGCCACGAGATCGAGCTGATCGCGTCGGAGAACATCGTCTCGCGCGCCGTCATGGAGGCGCAGGGCACGGTGCTCACCAACAAATATGCCGAGGGCTATCCGGGCAAGCGCTACTATGGCGGCTGCCAGTATGTCGACGTCGTCGAGGAGCTGGCGATCGCGCGCGCCAAGACGCTGTTCGGCTGCAACTACGCCAACGTGCAGCCCAACTCCGGCAGCCAGATGAACCAGGCGGTGTTCCTGGCGCTGCTGCAGCCCGGCGACACCTTCATGGGCCTCGACCTGAACTCCGGCGGCCATCTCACGCACGGCTCGCCGGTCAACATGTCGGGCAAGTGGTTCAACGTGGTCTCCTACGGCGTGCGCCGCGACGACCATCTGCTCGACATGGACGAGGTCGAGCGGCTGGCGCACGAGCACAAGCCGAAGCTGATCATCGCCGGCGGCACCGCCTATTCGCGGCTGTGGGACTTCGAGCGCTTCCGCGCCATCGCCGACGCCGTCGGCGCCTGGCTGATGGTCGACATGGCGCACATCGCCGGCCTGGTCGCCGGCGGCGCGCATCCCTCGCCGGTGCCGCACGCCCATGTGGTGACGACCACCACGCACAAGTCGCTGCGCGGCCCGCGCGGCGGCCTGATCCTGACCAATGACGAGCAGATCGCCAAGAAGGTCAACTCGGCCGTCTTCCCCGGCCTGCAGGGCGGCCCGCTGATGCACGTCATCGCCGCCAAGGCGGTGGCGCTCGGCGAGGCGCTCGAGCCGTCCTTCCGCAGCTATGCCGCCGACGTGGTGGCCAACGCCAAGGCGCTCGCCGAAAGCCTCAAGGAGACCGGCCTCGACATCGTGTCGGGCGGCACCGACAACCACCTGATGCTGGTCGACCTGCGGCCCAAGCAGGCCACCGGCAAGCGCGCCGAGGCCGCGCTCGGCCGCGCCAACATCACCTGCAACAAGAACGGCATCCCCTTCGACCCGGAAAAGCCGTTCGTCACCTCGGGCATCCGGCTCGGCACCCCGGCCGGCACCACGCGCGGCTTCGGCGTCGCCGAGTTCCGCGACATCGGCGGCATGATCGCCGAGGTGCTCGACGGCTTGCGCGATGCTGCCGGGGACGATGACAACCGCGCCGTCGAGGAAGCGGTGAAGCAGCGCGTCGTCGCGCTCACCGACCGCTTCCCGATCTATCCCCATCTGGGGTAGGCGGAAGGCGGCGTTCCGAATCGCGAGGTAAGCGGCCGATGCGCTGTCCCTACTGCCAGTCGCAGGACACGCAGGTGAAGGATTCGCGCCCCGCCGAGGACGGCGTGGCGATCCGTCGCCGGCGCGTGTGCCCGGATTGCGGCGGCCGCTTCACCACCTTCGAGCGGGTGCAGCTGCGCGACCTGGTCGTGGTCAAGCGGTCCGGCCGCAAGGTGCCGTTCGACCGCGACAAGCTGATGCGCTCCTTCGACATCGCGCTGCGGAAGCGCAACGTCGAGCCCGAGCGGGTCGAGCGTGCGGTCACCGGCATCGTGCGCCAGCTCGAGAGCTCCGGCGAGGCGGAGATCGCCTCCGACGACGTCGGCCGGCTCGTCATGGAGGCGCTGAAGGCGCTCGACGACGTCGCCTATGTCCGCTACGCCTCGGTCTACCGCAACTTCCGCGAGGCCAAGGACTTCCACGACGTGCTCGGCGAGCTGCGCGGCCAGGAAGAGGTGGGCTGAGCCGTGCCGCCCGGCGCCGCTGCCGACCCCGCCGGGGCGGAGGCCCTCGACCGTCGCTTCATGGCCGCGGCGATCCGCTTCTCGCGCCGCCATCTCGGCCTGACCGGCACCAACCCCTCGGTCGCCACCCTGATCGTGCGTGACGACGGCGACGGGCCGCGCGTCGTCGGCCGCGGCGTCACCGCCGTCGGCGGCCGGCCGCACGCCGAGGCCGCGGCGCTCGCCGAGGCGGGGCCGCTGGCGCACGGCGCCACCGCCTATGTCACGCTCGAGCCCTGCGCCCATCACGGCCGCACGCCGCCCTGCGCCGAGGCGCTGGTGACCGCCGGCGTCGCCCGCGTGGTCGGCGGCGCCAGCGATCCCGATGCGCGCGTGTCGGGCCGCGGCTACGCCATGCTGCGCGCCGCCGGCGTCGCCGTGGTCGAGGGCGTGCTCGCCGGCATGGCGGCCGACCTGATGGCCGGCTACCTGACTCGCTCCGTGAAGCGCCGCCCGGAAGTGACTCTCAAGCTTGCGGTTTCGGCCGACGGCAAGATCGGCCTGCCGGGCTGCGGCCAGGTCGCGGTGACCGGCGAGGTGGCGCGCCGCCAGGTGCATCTCATGCGCGCGGAGGCCGACGCCATCCTGATCGGCGTCGGCACCGCGATCGCCGACGACCCCGAGCTGACATGCCGGCTGCCGGGCCTCGAGGCGCGCTCGCCGGCGCGCATCGTGCTCGACCGCACGCTGCGCCTGCCGCCCGACGGCAAGCTGGCGCGCTCGGCCGGCACGGTGCCGCTGTGGCTCGCCGCCGCCGTCGACGCCGATGCCGGGCGGCGCGCCGCGCTGGCCGGCGCGGGGGCGGAGTTTCTCGCCGTCGACACCGAGGACGGCCGCATCGCGCTGCCCGAGCTGATGGAGGATCTCGCCGCGCGCGGCGTGTCGAGCCTGCTGGTCGAGGGCGGCGCGGTCACCGCGCGCGCCTTCCTCGAGGAGGGGCTGGTCGACCGGCTGGCGCTGTTTGCCGGCCCGCGCGCCATCGGCGCGGACGGCGTCGCCGCGCCGCTGTCGCTCGATGCGCCGCCGGCCGGCTTCCGCGCGCTGCGCGCGGCGCGCTTCGGCGACGACAGCTACCGGGAATGGGTGAGGGCGGACTGATGTTCACAGGCATCGTCACCGACGTCGGCACGGTGCTCGAGCGCACCCCGCGCGCCGGCGGCGTGCGGCTGCGCATCGAGACCGGCTACGATCCCGCCGGCATCGCCATCGGCGCCTCGATCGCCTGCGCCGGGGTGTGCCTGACCGTCGTCGCGCTGCCCGAGCCGGGCGACAACCGCCGCTGGTTCGAGGCCGAGGCCTGGGAGGAGGCGCTGCGCCTGACGACGGCGGCCGACTGGCGGCCGGGCACGCGGCTCAACCTGGAGCGCGCCCTCAGGGTCGGCGACGAGCTCGGCGGCCACATCGTGTCCGGCCATGTCGACGGCACGGCGACGATCCTGGCGCGCGCGCCGGAGGGCGAGGCGGTGCG
The DNA here is from genome assembly GCF_030398335.1 of Aquibium sp. A9E412. Lineage (GTDB taxonomy): Bacteria > Pseudomonadota > Alphaproteobacteria > Rhizobiales > Rhizobiaceae > A9E412. Next base: position 112,983 of record NZ_JAOAOP010000002.1, on the reverse strand, counting down.
CTTCACGCTCGCCGCGCCGGCCGAGCTCGCCCGCTTCATCGCGCCCAAGGGCTCGGTGGCGCTCGACGGTACGTCGCTGACGGTCAACGGCGTCGACGGCGACCGCTTCGACGTCTTGCTGATCGACCATTCGCTCGCCGTCACCACCTGGGGCGAACGCCGGCCGGGCGACCGCGTCAATCTCGAAATCGACACGATGGCGCGCTACGCGGCGCGGCTTGCGGAGGCCGGCAAACCGGCCTAAGTGACCGCGGGCGCTTCGCGCGCCGCCGCCTCCCGGAGACCGTCATGGCAAAGTCCGAAGCCCCGAAGCTTTTGATCGTCGAAGCGCGCTACTACGACGAGCTGTCCGACGCGCTTTTGGAGGGCGCGAAAGCCGCCCTCGAGGCGGCCGGCGCGAGCGCCGACGTGGTCACCGTGCCGGGCGCGCTGGAGATCCCGGCCGCCATCGCCTATGCGCTCGACAGCGACGTCTCCGACGACGAGGCCTATGACGGTTTCATCGCGCTCGGCTGCGTGATTCGCGGCGAGACGCACCATTTCGAGATCGTGGCCAATGAATCCGCGCGCGCGCTGATGGACCTGGCGGTCGAGGAATCGCTCGCCATCGGCAACGGCATCCTGACGGTCGAGAACGCCGAGCAGGCCTGGGCGCGGGCGCGCCGCAGCGAGGGCGACAAGGGCGGCTTCGCCGCGCGCACCGCGTTGACCATGATCGCCCTGCGCGAGCGGCTCGGAGCCTGACGATGGCTGCTCCCGCATCGAGCGACGCGCCGCGCGCGCCGCGCCCGGCCAACAAGCGCGGCGCCGCCCGCCTGGCGGCGGTGCAGGCGCTCTACCAGATGGACGTCGCCGGCAGCGGCCTTTTGGAGATCACCGCCGAATACGAGGCCTTCCGGCTCGGCAAGGAGATCGACGGCGCCGTCTACCGCGAGGCCGACCCGCAGTGGTTCCGCGCCATCCTGGCCGGGGTGGTGGAGAACCAGAAGACGCTCGATCCGCTGATTCGCCGCTCGCTCACCGAGGACTGGCCGCTGTCGCGGCTCGATTCCACGCTGCGCGCCATCCTGCGCGCCGGCGTCTACGAGCTGGCCAAGCGTGCCGAGGTGCCGGTCGCCGTCATCGTGTCGGAGTATGTCGACATCGCCAAGGCGTTCTACGAGGGCGAGGAGCCGAAGCTCGTCAACGCCGTTCTCGACCGCGCCGCCCGCCGCCTGCGCGGCGAGGGGCGCGGCACGGACGCCTCGTGAGCCGGCTCGACGCCCCGTCGCGCCCCATGGCGTCCGGCGGCGCGTCCGACACCGCCGGCCTGCATCGCGAGGCGCGCCGCACCGCGCTGATCCTCGCCGCCGCGCAGGCCGTCGTCGGCGCCTCGGCGCCGATCACCATCTCGATGGGCGGGCTCGCCGGCTTCTACCTGCTGGGCGCCGACAAGTCGCTCGCCACGGCCCCGGTCACCGGTTTCAACATCGGCGTGGCGCTCGGCGCCCTGCCGGCCGCCGTTCTGATGCGCCATGTCGGCCGGCGGCACGGCTTCGTCGCCGGCACCGGCGTCATGGCGCTGGGCGGCCTGATCGCCGCCCTGGCGCTGTTCCAGATGGGCTTCTGGCTGTTCGCCGTCGGCGCGCTGCTGATCGGCTGCGGCCATGCCTTCACCCAGCAGTACCGTTTCGCCGCGGTCGACAACGCGCCCGCCTCGTTCAAGCCGCGCGCCATCTCCTGGGTGCTCGGCGGCGGCGTCTTCGCCGCGATCATCGGGCCGCAGACCGTCATCTACACCCGCGAGCTGTTCGCGCCGGTGATGTTCGCGGGCTCGTTTGCCGCCATCATCGGCCTGTCGGCGATCGGCGCCCTCATCCTGTCCTTCCTGCGCCTGCCCCAGGACGCGCCGTCGGCCGTCCTCGACGACGACGCGCCGGCCCGGCCGATGCGCGAGATCCTGCTGCAGCCGCGCTTTCTGGTGGCGCTTTTCTGCGGCGTCGGCGCCTTCGCGCTGATGAGCTTCGTGATGACCGGCGCGCCGCTCGCCATGGTCGGCTGCGGCTTCACGCCCGACGAGGCGACGCTCGGCATCTCCTGGCACGTGATGGCGATGTATGCGCCGAGCTTCGTCACCGGCTCGCTGATCGCCCGCTTCGGCAAGGAGCGCATCGTCGCCTTCGGCCTGGCGCTTCTGATCGGCTGCGCGCTGGTCGCGCTGTCGGGGGTTGCGCTGTGGCAGTTCTGGCTGGCGCTGATCCTGCTCGGCGTCGGCTGGAACTTCGGCTTCATCGGCGCCACGGCGATGGTCGCCGAATGCTACCGCGCCTCGGAGAAGAACAAGGTGCAGGGCGTGCACGACCTGATCCTGTTCTCGACCGTCGCCTTCGCCTCGCTGATGTCGGGCCAGGTCTACAACGCCTTCGGCTGGGAGATGCTGAACTGGATCGCGCTGCCGGTGGCGGCGCTGTGCCTGGCCGCGCTCGGCGCGCTCGCGCTGCGCCGGCGGCTGCGCGGCTGAGCCGCCCCGCCGCCGGCGCTATGTGGCCGAAGCGCGGCACAAACGCAACAAAACCTTGACGTTCTTCGGCCTGTTTCGCATAAGCCGCTGCGAAAGGCCGGCGTGGCTTCTGCTCCGCCGGCCTTGTCGAGAACGGGCCTGCGGAGGGGAATCATCGGGGCCCAAATCAAGGGAAATCGGCAATGACCATGCTTTATGTAGTCATCGCCTGCGGCCTGCTTTCTGTCCTCTACGCGATCTGGGCGACGCAATCGGTTCTCGCCGCCGATCAGGGCAACGCACGCATGCAGGAAATCGCGGGCGCCATCCGCGAGGGGGCGCAGGCCTACCTGACCCGCCAGTACACCACGGTTCTGATCGTCGGCGTCGTCGTCTTTCTGATCGCCTGGTGGCTGCTCACCTTCGTCGCCGCGATCGGCTTCCTGATCGGCGCCGTGCTGTCGGGCGCTGCCGGCTTCATCGGCATGCACGTGTCGGTGCGTGCCAACGTGCGCACCGCGCAGGCGGCCGCCAACAGCCTGGCCGCCGGCCTCGACATCGCCTTCAAGTCGGGCGCCATCACCGGCCTTCTGGTCGCCGGCCTGGCGCTGCTCGGCGTGTCGGTCTACTTCACCATCCTCATCGGCCCGCTCGGCTACGAGCCGACCGACCGCACCGTCATCGACGCGCTGGTCGCGCTCGGCTTCGGCGCCTCGCTGATCTCGATCTTCGCCCGTCTGGGCGGCGGCATCTTCACCAAGGGTGCCGACGTCGGCGGCGACCTCGTCGGCAAGGTGGAAGCCGGCATTCCCGAGGACGATCCGCGCAATCCCGCCACCATCGCCGACAATGTCGGCGACAATGTCGGCGACTGCGCCGGCATGGCGGCCGACCTGTTCGAGACCTACGTGGTGACGGTCGTGGCGACCATGGTGCTCGCCTCGATCTTCTTCACCGGCGGCACGGCCTTCACGCTGATGCTGTTCCCGCTGGTCATCGGCGCGGCCTGCGTGGTGACCTCGATCGCCGGCACCTTCTTCGTCAAGCTCGGCTCCAACAACTCGATCATGGGCGCCCTCTACAAGGGCTTCTGGGCGACCGCCGCGCTGTCGGTCGTCGCGCTGGCGCTGATCGTGTGGCTGTGGCTGGGCGGCGGCGAGACGTTCACCGCCAGCAACGACGTCGCCTTCACCGGCGCCGACCTGTTCTACTGCGGCGTCGTCGGCCTGATCGTCACCGGCCTGATCATCTGGATCACCGAGTACTACACCGGCGTCGGCTATCGTCCGGTGCGCTCGATCAGCCAGGCCTCCGTCACCGGCCACGGCACCAACGTCATCCAGGGCCTGGCCGTCTCGCTCGAGGCGACGGCGCTGCCGGCGATCGTCATCATCGCCGGCATCATCGTGTCGTTCAATCTGGCCGGCCTGTTCGGCATCGCCATCGCGGTGACCACGATGCTGGCGCTCGCCGGCATGGTGGTGGCGCTCGACGCCTTCGGTCCGGTGACCGACAACGCCGGCGGCATCGCCGAGATGGCCGAGCTGCCGGCCGAGGTGCGCCAGACGACCGACGCCCTCGACGCCGTCGGCAACACCACCAAGGCGGTGACCAAGGGCTACGCGATCGGCTCGGCCGGTCTCGGCGCGCTGGTGCTGTTTGCCGCCTACACCGAGGACCTGAAGTACTTCGCGGCCAATGCGGAGCCCGGCAGCTTCTTCGAGGGCGTGTCGGTCGACTTCTCGCTGTCCAACCCGTACGTCGTGGTCGGCCTGCTGTTCGGCGGCCTGCTGCCGTTCCTGTTCGGCGGCCTGTCGATGACGGCCGTCGGCCGCGCCGGCGGTGCGGTGGTCGAGGAGGTGCGCCGCCAGTTCCGCGAGAAGCCGGGCATCATGGAGGGCAAGGAGAAGCCCGACTACGGCCGCGCCGTCGACATGCTGACGCGTGCCGCGATCAAGGAGATGATCGTGCCGTCGCTGCTGCCGGTGCTGTCGCCGCTGGTCGTCTTCGCCGTGATCTACCTGATCGCCGGCACCGACCAGGCCTTCTCGGCGGTCGGCGCGATGCTGCTCGGCGTCATCGCCACCGGCCTGTTCGTGGCGATCTCGATGACCGCCGGCGGCGGCGCCTGGGACAACGCCAAGAAGTCCTTCGAGGACGGCTTCGTCGACAAGGACGGGGTCAAGCACGAGAAGGGCTCCGAGGCGCACAAGGCCTCGGTGACCGGCGACACGGTCGGCGATCCCTACAAGGACACCGCCGGTCCGGCCGTCAACCCGATGATCAAGATCACCAACATCGTGGCGCTTCTGCTGCTCGCCGTGCTCGCCCACTGAGCCCGGCGGCCGCCTGAGACGAAAAACCCGCGGGAGCGCGCCTCCCGCGGGTTTTTTCTTGCCGCCCGCGCGCCGCGCCGAAGCGGCGTGCGATGCCGCCCGGGACGCGGGCGGCGCGCGCTACTGGAAGGGGTTGGAGGGCAGGCCGCCGCTCGCCACGCCCGACAGCAGCTGGCCGAGGAAACTCTGGTCCTTGCCGCCGGTCGGCGTCGTGCGCGAGATGAAGTCGAACACCTTGCCGTCCTTCAGCCCGTAGTCGGCGATCTGCGTCACCCGGCCCTCGTCGCCGAAATAGACGGCCAGAACGCGCTGGTTGACCAGCCGCGGCCGCATGAAGGCGGCGTTGCGCACGCGCGTCTGGGAGATGTAGTAGAACACCTCGTTGTCGAAGGTCGCCGTCGTCGACGGCGTGCCGAGCGCCAGCAGCACCTGCTCGCGGCTCGAGCCCACCGGCACAAGCTCCAGCGCCTCCGGATCGATGACATAGCCCTGCGTCAGCGTCTCGCGCGGGTTGAGCGTGTCGGTCGCGGTGCAGCCCGCCAGCACGACGGCCGCGCCCAGCGCGGCGGCCAGTGCTGCGGCCGGACGCCGGCCCGTCTTGATTCCCCGATACCGCAACAACATCTCCATGGTCTCCGCCCGGCCGCGCTCCGGCATCGGCGGCCTTGCGCCGGGCGGCAAAAGCGGTAGACCACCTTGCACCCCGATGCAACAGCGTCCGCCCGACGCCAGAGGAGGCCAATGGCCATGTTCAAGCGCCTGTTCGCCCGCGGCCAGGCCAATCGCGGCCTCAGCGACGCGATCTACGGGCAAATCGTGGCAGCCGCTAGGCAGCCGGCGCTCTATGCGCGCTGGCAGGTGCCCGACACGCCGCTCGGCCGCTTCGAGATGATGTCGGCGCACATGATCGTCTTCCTGCACCGCATGCGCGGCGAGACCGGCGCGGCGGCGGAGCTCGCGCAGGCCGTCACCGACACCTTCTTCACCGACGTCGACCATTCACTGCGCGAGCTCGGCATCGGCGACCTGTCGGTGCCCAAGCGCATGAAGAAGCTGGCGCGCATGTTCTACGGCCGCGCCGAGGCCTATGGCACGGCGATCGACCGCGACGCGCCGGACGAACTGGCGGCGGCGCTGCGCCGCAACGTGCGGCCCGACGCCGAGACCTGGCCGGAGGCGGACGATCTGGCACGCCATCTGATCGCCGCGGTGGCCGCCCTCGGGCTGACGCCGCTCGACACGCTCTTGTCGGGCCGGCTGCCGCTTCCCGCGCCGCGGGAGGCCGTGCCGTGAGCGGCGAGACCGAAAGCCCGGTGGCGTTCGTCGTCCATGTCGGCACGCTGCCGAAGCGCGGCCTGCCGGTCGCCATCGAGGCGGACGCCGCGCAGCGCGCCGCGCTCGCCGAAGCGCACGGCCTGGCCGCGGTCGAGCGTTTCGACGCCGCGCTGACGGTGGCGCCGTGGCGCGGCGACGGCGTGCGCGTGTCGGGCCGTGTCGAGGCGCGCATCGTGCAGCGCTGCGTGGTCACGCTCGAGCCGGTCGTCAGCGCGCTGTCGGAAGAGGTCTCGGCGCTGTTCGTGCCGCCGCGCTCGCGGCTGGCCAGGCGGGAGCGCGACGCCGGCGAGATGGTGCTCGATCCCGAGGGCGACGATCCGCCCGAGCCGCTGCAGGGCGACCGGGTCGACGTCGGCGCCGTCGCCGAGGAGTTCTTCGCGCTGGCCATCGATCCCTACCCGCGCAAGCAGGGGGCCGCGCTCGACGCCGCGACCACCGAGGCGGAGGGCGCGGAGACCGGCGGCCCGCTCAGCGCCGGCCTGGCGAAACTCCGGCGCCGGCGGTGAACGGGCGCGCGCGGCGCCCCGCTTTGCCACAATGACGGTTGTGCCCCCCGCCAAAACCGCTATTTTCGCCGCACCCTGGGGAGCCCGGCGGACACAGGACGAGACGGCTGGCGCGTGATACGCATTTCGATTGATGCCATGGGCGGCGACCACGGCCCCGAGGTCATCCTCGCGGGGCTGGACAAGGTCGTCGAGCGGCGGCCCGACCTGCGTTTCCTGCTCTATGGGCGCGAGGAGGCCGTGCTGCCGGCGCTCGAGCGCCGGCCGGCCGTGCGCCGGGCGAGCGAGTTCGTGCACTGCGAGGTCGCGGTGCGCATGGACGACAAGCCGAGCCAGGCGCTGCGCAACGGCCGCTGGAAATCCTCCATGTGGCGCGCCATCGAGGCGGTCAAGAACGGCGAGGCCGACGTCTGCGTGTCGGCCGGCAACACCGGCGCGCTGATGGCGATGTCGAAGTTCTGCCTGCGCACGCTGGCCGGCATCGAGCGCCCGGCGATCGCCGCCATCTGGCCGACGATTCGCGGCGAGAGCATCGTGCTCGACGTCGGCGCCACGATCGGCGCGGACGCCCGCCAGCTCGTCGAGTTCGCGCTGCTCGGCAGCGCCATGGCCAACGCGCTGTTCGAGGTCGAGCGGCCGAGCGTCGGCCTGCTCAATGTCGGCGTCGAGGAGATCAAGGGCCAGGAGGAGGTCAAGGAGGCGGGCCGCATGCTGCGCGAGGCGGCGCTCGAATCGATGGCCTATCACGGCTTCGTGGAGGGCGACGACATCGGCAAGGGCACGGTCGACGTGGTGGTGACGGAGGGCTTTGCCGGCAACATCGCGCTCAAGGCGGCCGAGGGCACGGCGCGGCAGATCGCCAGCTATCTGCGCGCCGCCATGGGCCGCACCTGGCGCGCCCGCCTCGGCTACCTGCTGGCCAGCGACGCCTTCGCCCAGCTTCGCGACAAGATGGACGTGCGCAAGATCAATGGCGGCGTGTTCCTCGGCCTCAACGGGCTGGTGGTCAAGAGCCATGGCGGCGCCGACGCGGAGGGATTCGCGGCGGCCGTCGAGCTGGCCTACGAGATGATCAGCAGCCGGCTTCTGGAAAAGACGCGCTCCAGCCTTGACCTTTATCACGCGCGCGAGGCAAACCCCGACCGGTCGCCCGCCGACGGCGCCGCGCTCAACCAGTAGGCTTCGCAGATGATTCGATCCGTCGTGCGCGGCGTGGGCTCCGCGTTGCCCGCCCGCATCATGAAGAACGCCGAGTTCGAGACGCTCGTCGACACCACCGACGACTGGATCGTCCAGCGCACCGGCATCCGCCAGCGCCACATCGCCGGCGACGACGAGACGACGGCCTCGCTCGGCGAGGCGGCCGCGCGCCGCGCGCTCGCCGACGCCGGGCTGACGCCGGACGACATCGACCTGATCGTGCTGGCCACCTCGACGCCCAACAACACCTTTCCCGCCACCGCGGTCGAGATCCAGCAGCGTCTCGGCATGCATCACGGCTTCGCCTTCGACATGCAGGCGGTGTGCAGCGGCTTCGTCTACGCGCTGACGACGGCCGACCTCTACATCCGCGGCGGCAGCGCGCGCCGCGTGCTGGTGATCGGCTCGGAGACCTTCTCGCGGCTGCTCGACTGGACGGATCGCACCACCTGCGTGCTGTTCGGCGACGGCGCCGGCGCGCTGGTGCTGGAGGCGGGCGAGGGCGCGGGCACGGTGTCGGACCGCGGCATCCTGTCGGCCAGCCTGCGCTCCGACGGCAGCCATCGCGAGAAGCTCTACGTCGACGGCGGCCCGTCGACGACCGGCACCGTCGGCCATCTGCGCATGGAGGGCCGCGAGGTCTTCAAGCATGCCGTGGCGATGATCGCCGACGTGGTGGAGGCCGCGCTCGGCGAGGCCGGCGTGACGGCCGACGAGATCGACTGGTTCGTGCCGCACCAGGCCAACAAGCGCATCATCGACGCCTCGGCCCGCAAGCTCGGCATCGCCGAGGACAAGGTCGTCACCACCGTCCACCTGCACGGCAACACCTCGGCCGCATCGGTGCCGCTGGCGCTGTCGGTGGCCGTCGATCGCGGCATGATCAAGCGCGGCGACCTGGTGCTGGTGGAGGCGATGGGCGGCGGCTTCACCTGGGGCGCGGCGGTGCTGCGCTGGTAGGCGGCGGAGCGATCCGGCCCGACTGGGTCCTTGACCGGGCGGAGCGGAATTTTGTAACGTCGGAAATGGTTTGAATGCTTTCGTTGTTTGGGTTTCGGACGGCCGTATGGGGGGAAAGACACTGACGCGCGCCGACCTTGCCGAGGCCGTCTACCGAAAGGTCGGACTGTCGCGCACCGAATCCGCCCAGCTCGTCGAGATGGTTCTGGACGAAATCTGCGAGGCCATCGTGCGCGGCGAGACCGTCAAGCTGTCCTCCTTCGCCACCTTCCAGGTGCGCGAGAAGAGCGAGCGCATCGGCCGCAACCCGAAGACGGGCGAGGAGGTGCCGATCCTGCCGCGCAAGGTGATGACCTTCAAGGCCTCCAACGTGCTCAAGGACCGCATCCTGCGCGCGCACCGCACGCGCCAGCTCTCCGAGCGCGCCTGACGCCGGGGAGCGGCTTCCGCCGGGCTTGAAAAGCCGCCGGCAAACCGCTGAAATGAGTCGCGAATCGCATCCCCGCGGGGGAGAGGCCGCATGGACAAGAGCCCGGACGCCTTCCGCACCATCAGCGAGGTGGCGGAGGAACTCGACCTGCCGCAGCACGTGCTGCGTTTCTGGGAGACGCGCTTCTCGCAGATCAAGCCGATGAAGCGCGGCGGCGGCCGGCGCTACTACCGGCCGCAGGATGTCGATCTCATCAAGGGCATCCGCCACATGCTCTACGACCAGGGCTACACCATCAAGGGCGTCCAGAAGCTGCTGCGCGAGAACGGCAACCAGTTCGTCATCGCGGTGGGCAGCGGCGACGTGGCGGCCATCGAGGCGATCGCCCAGCGCAAGCAGCAGGAGGCGGCGCGCGCCGCGCCCGAGCCGGCGGCGGCCGACGACGAGATGCTGGTCGGCAAGCCGCGCGTCAAGCCCAACCGGCGCTTCTTCGGCCTCGGCCGCGAGGAGGACGGGCCGGTGGCGGCCGACGCCGCGCCGCTGTCGCGCGACAACCGCGCGCTGCTGCAGGAGGCGCTGTTCGACCTTCTGGAGTGCAAGCGCCTGCTCGACCAGGTGCGCTAGCGTTTCCAGGCGACGTGGAAGCCGGTTCGCCGTCTGGAAACGCGCCAAGACAACAGCTTGGAGCCGATCTTCGGTTCCGTGAAAAGCGGGTCAGCTCCAAGCCGGCTCCGCTCCGGCCGCGCCGCCTCGTCCGCCACTGCGGTCGGGCGCAGCCCTCACACCCCCCGCAGGCGCGCGGCGACGAAGTCGGCGCGGTCCTCGATCCCGGCCAGCGGCAGGTCGACGAGCCGGTAGCCGAGCCGGCTGTAGGTCTCGCGCATGACCCTGGCGGTCGCCGCGGCCTCCGCCCGGTCCTGCCGGCGCTCGCCGTCCTGCGTGAAGATGGCCTCCCAGTGGGGCGCCAGGAACACGCGCGCATTGTACCGGTGGCGCTCCGCCGCCGCCGCCACATGCGCCGGCACGGGCAGGCCGCAGAGCGTCAGGTAGCCCGCGACGTCGGGGATGCCGCGGTCCATCAGGACCGGCCCGTCGCGGGCCAGGGCCTCGTGATGCGAGCGCAGGTCCCAGGCGAGCATCAGCTCGGCGAACAGGGCGCGGTCGGCCCACGGCAGAGCCCGGCCGCCGATCCGCACCTGATCGCGGATGATCGCCCGGCCGGCCTCCGGCATGGCGGCGACGCCGCGCCGGGCCAGCGCCGCGATCAGGCTGCTCTTGCCGGACCCGGGACCGCCGGTCACGACGAACATGTGGTCACTCATCGACCGTCCTCGACTGGATTGAAGGATCGGAAGGGATGGTGCGGCGGCCGGTCAGGCCGTGCCGTCGCGCGGCAGGCGGCACGCCGGTGGGGGCCCGGCTTGCGCCGCACGCTTCATGTGCAGCGCCGCCGGCGGCGCCCGCTCCGGCCGTCGGCTCCCGGGTCCGGCCCGCGGGCGGCGAAGGGCAGGCCTCAGACGCCTGGACCGGCGAGGACTGCGGCGAGGCTGTCGACCAGGTCGTCGGTGCCGTGGCGCAGCGGGTCGTCGGAGCGCTCGGCGAGCGCGACCATCAGCACGAGGCCGAGGACGCTGCCATGCACGGCGACGGCCATGCGCCGCGCCGCCGGGCCGTCGGCGCCGCCGGGCAGGAAGCCGGCGAGCGCGCCGTACATGCGCGCCGTCACCGGGTGGACTGCCTCGAGCACGGCCCTGAGATCGGCCTTGCGCGGCCGCGGCCCGGTCTGCGGCAGCAGATACATCATGCGGAAGCGGTCGAGATCGGCGAGGTGGAAGCCGGCCACCGCGCGCACGAAGCGCGCCACCGCCTCGCCGCGCGCCGTCGCCCCGGCGAGCGCTGCCACCGCCGCCTCCGCCTCCGCCGCGAGCGCCGGCAGAACCAGCTCGCGCATCAGCAGCGCCTTGCTGGGAAACCAGTAGATCACCGCCTGCTTGCTCAGTCCGAGGCGGGCGGCGACCGCGTCGAAGGACACGGCGGCCGGGCCGCGCTCGCCGGCCAGGCCACGGGCGGCCTCGACGATGCGCGCGCGCGTGCTTGCGGTCTTTTCGTTCGGCATCTCTTGACCTTCTTACCGGTGGTAGGTAGAACACGGACTTACCAATGGTAAGCAGCGCGCTGCGTGGAGGCAATGCCGTGGAGCTCGAGGTCTACACCTTTGCGCCCGACTGGGGCCTGCCCACCACCGGTCCGTTCGCCGTGAAGCTGCTCGCCTGGCTCAACCTCAACGGCATCGCCTATCGGCAGGTGATCGAGAACCGCCCCTCGAAGGGGCCGCGCGGCAAGAGCCCGTGGGTGGCGCTCGACGGCCGTCTGATCGGCGACACCGACGTCATCATCGCCACGCTCGCCGAGCGGCTCGGCCTGCCGCGGGAGGACCCGGCCGCGACGCCGCGTGCGGCCGCCGCGCATGCCTTCCAGACGGCCTGCGAGGAACGCCTGCACCAGGTGCTCGAATGGGAGCTGTTCGTCCACCCGGCCGGCTTCGCCTGGGTCGAGGGGGCGGTGCGCGCCGAGCTGCCGCGGCCGCTTGCCGCCCTTGTGGCGCGCGCCATGCGCCGCCACTTCGCCCGCCAGCTCCGCGCCCGCGGCCTCGCCCGCCACGACCCCGAGACCATCGCCGCGCTCGGCCGGCGCGAGCTCGCCGCGCTCGCCCGCTACCTGGAGGCCGAAGGATGGCTCGGCGGCGCGGCGCCGGGCGAGGCCGACTGCGCCGCCTTCGGCCAGGTTGCGCCGCTGGTGTCGTGGCCGATGGACACGCCCGTCGCCGCGCATGCCAGGGCCGACCCGGTGCTCGCCGACTGGGTGGCACGCATGCGCTCCGCCTGCGGCCTCTAGAGTCGTTATGCGTTTCACGGAATCGCCGATCGGCTCTAACGCATTGTTTTCACGCGTTTGCGAACGGCGAACCGGTTTCCACTTCGCCTGGAAACGCTATAGCGACGGATTTCCGCCGGGCGCACGCACTGTCGGCGCGCGACGCGCGATCGGCTGGCCGTCCGAAAACCGCCTCACACGGTTCGGCCCGGCACCGGCACGGCACTACCGGGCTGCGCCGTCATGCATCAAAATTTCCGGAAAAATGGTCGGAGCGGCGGGATTCGAACCCACGACCCCTTGACCCCCAGTCAAGTGCGCTACCGGGCTGCGCTACGCTCCGAACCGCCAAGACCCCTATAGGCTCGGCGGGGTTCGCGCAAGGCCAAATCGGCCGCCGGCGGCGGGCTTTGCCGGCCGGTGCGGCGGCCGCCCTTCGCGGCGCCGGCGGCGTGCCGCTGCTCGAGCGCGATGCAGCCCCAGACGAGGCCGAGCAGCAGGTAGAAATGGCGCCAGTGGTCGGTGTCGATCACCGTGCCGAGCGCCACATGGCCGACAAGCACCACATAGGCGCACATCAGATAGGGCTGCCAGGGCCGGGCGCGGAACAGGATGCGCAGGCCGAGGCCCAGCGTCAGCGCGATCAGCGTCGCGTAGGCGGCGAAGCCGAGCCAGGAATAGTCGAGCAGCGCCTTCAGCCAGATGTTGTGGGTGTCCTCGCCGAGCAGCCTGCCGAACTGCAGCGGCCCGATGCCGGCCGGGTGCTCGGCGGCCATGGCGAAGCCGATGGCGAAGCGGGCGAAGCGGCCGTAGGGGCCGGCGTCGTAGTCCTGCACGAGCTGGGCGCGCTGGCGGAAGAACTCGGCGGTCTCCGGCACCTGCATGAGGGCGGCGAGGCCGCCGGCGATGAGCAGCAGCGCCACCGCGCCCATCGCCAGGATGCGCAGCCGCACCAGGCCGCCGCGGTGCTGCACGAACAGCGCCGCGACCAGCATCAGCGAGGACGCCAGGAACAGGCCCCACGCGCCGCGCGAGAAGGAGAAGAACACGCCGGCCGCCACCACGAGCAGCAGCGGCGCGGCGACGAGCGCGCTGGCCGGCCGGCCGGTCAGCACTGTGTGCAGCAGGTAGATGCCGGGCAGGGTGAGGAAGGGGCCGAAGACGTTGGGGTCCTCGAACACGCCCGCCGCGCGGCCGTAGCGGGTGAACATCTCGAAGCCGGGCGCCCCGGCATAGCCGAGGATGCCGGCGCTCGCCGTCACCACGGCGGCGATCGTCCAGGCGCGGAAGATCGGCGCCAGCAGCGCGGGCTGCCGCTCGACGATCGCGGCGAAGAAGACCGACGTCAGCGCCAAGAACAGCGACACGGCGAGATAGAGCGGGATGTCGCCGAGATCGGCGAGCTGGCTCATCGAGACGAGCCCGCCGACGTTGAAGACGACGAGCAGGACCAGAAGCGGCGCGACCGTGCGCGAGATGCGCAGCCCGAACAGGCCCCACACTGCGATCAGCCCCACCATGTAGAGCTCGTAGGGCGCCGGCTCGCGGATGACGAAGCCCGACAGGAAGACGCCGAGGGTGACGGCGGCGACCTTCAGCCCGGCGACCAGCCGGGCATCGACCGCCTGGCGCGGCAGCGCGGGCGCGGCCGCGCTCAATAGGCGTTTTCCGTGTTGAGCAGCCGCACCGGGGTGAGCAGCAGGATCTTGAGATCGAACCACAGCGACCAGTTCTCGATGTAGTAGAGGTCGCATTCGGTGCGGCGGCGGATCTTCTCGTCGTTGTCGATCTCGCCGCGCCAGCCGTTGATCTGGGCCCAGCCGGTCACGCCCGGCTTGACGCGGTGGCGGGCGAAATAGCCGTCGACCACCTCCTCGTAGAGCCGGTCGCGGGTCTGCGCGCTGACGGCGTGCGGCCGCGGGCCGACGAGCGACAGGCTGCCGAACAGCGCGTTGAAGAACTGCGGCAGCTCGTCGATCGAGGTCTTGCGGATGAAGCGGCCGACGCGCGTGACGCGCGGGTCGTTCTTGACCACGGCGTTGCGCGCCGTCGGGTCGCACTGGTCGGTGTACATCGAGCGGAACTTGTAGACCTCGATGGTCTCGTTGTTGAAGCCGTGCCGCTTCTGGCGGAAGAACACCGGACCGCGGCTCTCCAGCTTGATGGCGAGCGCGGTGGCGACCATAACCGGCGCGAAGACGACGATTCCGATCAGGCTGAAGACGATGTCGAACAGCCGCTTGGCGACCGAATCCCAGTCGTGGATCGGCCGGTCGAAAATGTCGAGCATCGGCACCGAGCCGATGTAGGAATAGGCGCGCGGGCGGAACTTCAGCTCGTTGGAATGGGCCGACAGGCGGATGTCGACCGGCAGCACCCACAGCTTCTTGAGCAGCGACAGGACGCGCCGCTCGGCGGTGATCGGCAGCGCCACGATCAGCATGTCGATGCGCGCGATGCGCGCGAAGGCGATCAGCTCGTTGATGTTGCCGAGCTTCGGATAGCCGGCGACGACGGGCGGCGAGCGCGTGTCGTCGCGGTCGTCGAACAGGCCGCAGATGCGGATGTCGTTGAAGGGCTGCGCCTCGATCGAGCGGATCAGCTCCTCGGCGCGCTGGCCGCCGCCGACGATGACGGCGCGCCGCTCGATGCGGCCGTTGCGCGACCAGCGGCGGATCAGCCGCGACACGGCGAAGCGCAGCGTCATCACCGACACGAAGCCGCCGGCGAACCAGAGGGCGAACCAGACGCGCGAGAATTCCTGCGAGACCTTGAACAGGAAGCCGATCACCGCGACGGCGGCCAGCGCGGCACCCCACATCACCAACACCCGACCGAGATGGGCGGTCGGGTTGCGCAGCGCCGGCATCTGGTAGGCTTCGGCGAATTCGAGCAGCGCCAGCGCGAGCAACGAGGCGGTGAGGATGCCGACCGGGTAGAGCCAGCCCGGCGCGCCGGTGTCGAGCCCGACATAGAACGCGAAGACGGCCAAGCCGGTGACGACGAAAAGCGCGAACTCGGCCAGCCGCATGAAGCCGCTGACCATGACCGGCGAGGCGGAGGTCTCGCGATACTGGCTCGCCACCTGCTGGGCGACGGCGCCCAGCGGGCCGCCGGTGCCGCGATCTTCGTCGTCCTCGACGGCGCGCACCGCCTCGAGCGTAAAGGGTTTCGTGCTGTCCAGCCCGCTCATCCGCCTCGTCCCGGCATATCCCCGCCAGACATAGGCGAAAGGCCCTAAGGAACGATTGATGGGCGGGCTAAAATGCGCTCCGTGCGGCCTCGCGGCGGCTCACGCGCGCCGGTCGCGCGCGGCGCGGTAGACGGCGATCACCTGGCGCGCCATCGCCGCGGCGCTGAAGCGCGCCTCGAGCGTGGCGCGCGGCGGCATGGCGGCGGCGAAGCCCGCCTCGTCGGCCAGCGCCTCGGCCATGCGTTCGGCGATCGCCGCGCTGTCCGGCGCGACCAGGGCGCGTGAACCGTCGCCGAAGATCTCCGGCACGCCGCCGACCGCGCTGGCGATCATCGGCTTGCCGGCGGCGAGCGCCTCCAGCACGATGTAGGGCATCGCCTCGGCGCGCGACGGCACCACCACGATGCGCGCCAGGCGGAAGGCCTGCCGGGCCGGCATGGCGGCGTGGAAGGCGATGCGCGCGGCAAGGCCGCGCGCGGCGGCCAGCGCCTCGTAGCGCGGCCGGTCCTCGCCGTCGCCGACCATATGGGCGGTGATCGTCCGGCCGGTGCGCCGCTCCGCCTCGGCCAGCGCCTCGATGAAGAGGTCCGGCCCCTTCAGGTCGCGCATCATGCCGATATAGAGGAAATCGGCCGCGTCGGGCGCGGCCGGCACCGGCTCGAACTCGTCGGCCGCCACGCCGTTGTAGATCTGCGTGTGCGGCGCGCGCGGCGCGCCCACCTTGGCGCGGAAGGTCGCCTCCTCGTAGCGCGAGACGAACAGCAGGTGGTCGGTGAAGCGGTCCATCACGCGCTCGAGCGTGAAGAACAGGCGGCCGGTGGCGGTGCCGCGGTCGTAGTGCAGGCTGCCGCCATGCGGCGAATAAAGCCGCGCCACCGGCGTGCCGCCGAGCCGCAGCACCGTGCCGAACAGGCGGGCATAGACGCCGCCCTTGGCGCCGTGGCCGTGCAGCACGTCGGGGCGCATGCGCTTCAGGATGCGGCAGGTGCGCCACGCCGAGGCGATGTCGCCCGGCCCGACATGGCGCTGCATCGGCGTGCGCGCGACGCCGAGCGCGAAGATGTCGCGCATCTCGTCGAACAGGCGCGCCTCGTAGTCGCCGCCGGTGCTGGAATCGCAGACGATGCCGACCGCGTGGCCGGCCGCCACCTGGGCGCGCGACAGGTCGCGCACATGGCGGAAGATGCCGCCGACCGGCGAGCGGAAGCAGTGGACGATGCGCAGCGGCTCCGTCATGGCGCCGTCCGTCCGGCCAGGGCCTCAGAACAGCCTTTCGCGCACATAGACCGTGTCGCCGGGCAGCAGCGGGTCGGAGATCAGCACCCGGCCGGTCATCACCTTGCCGTTGATCTCGCGCGTGATGTCGACCGTCGCCTGGTTGGCGCGCGGCGAGAAGCCGCCGGCCGCGGCGATCGCCTTCTGCACCGTCATGCCCGGCACGTAGGCGTACTGGCCGGCCGATCCGACCTCGCCCATGATGAAGATCGGCCGGTATTCCGCCACCTCGACCGACACGTCGGGATCGCGCAGATAGCCGTCGCGCAGCATGGCGGCGATCTGCGCCTCGACCTGCTTGGCGGTGTGGCCGCGCGCCGGCACCGCGCCGACCAGCGGGAAGGCGATGTAGCCGGCCTGGTCGACCGCGTAGGTGTTGGTCAGGTTCTCCTGGTCGAACACGGTGATGCGCACCGTGTCTCCGGCGTCGAGCAGATAGGGCTTGTAGAGCGCTTCGTGGAAGGCCGGCGGGGCGGGGCGGTAGCTGGCGCAGCCCGCCGTCAGGACGGCGGCCAGCAGCGCGGCGGCAAGGGCGGAGGAGCGTTTCATCGGCGCACACGAAACCTTTTCCATGGCCGGCTGTTGCGCCGACCCTCGAAGCTCGAGCCGTTATCCTCCTGTTAGGGTTAATGGCCGGTAAAGCGGCGTCGCCGCCGCACCGGCGTCGCCGCGCAGCGCGCCGCGCGTTCGCCCCCGAAACGCTCTTAACCGCGTGGTTACCATGCGCGTTTACGCTTGCCGGCGAACCGCATCGGAGATCCGCCATGGATGGTGACCGGACCCTGGCCAGCGACGTCGACATCGACTTCGGCAAGCTCTTTTCCGCCGTCGTCGGCCGCTGGCGGCAGATCCTGCTGGCCGCGCTCGCCGTCGCCGGTCTCGTCTTCCTCTTCGCCTGGCTGGCGACGCCGCTCTACCGCGCCGAGACGCGGCTGCTGATCGAGACGCGGGAATCGGTCTACACGCGGCCGGCGATGGGCGAGGGCGACCGCCCCATCCTCGACGAGGAGGGGGTGACCAGCCAGGTCGAGGTCATCACCTCCACCGACATCCTCAAGCAGGTCGCCCGCGAGCTCGAGCTCGCCGAGCGGGCCGAGTTCGAGCAGGGCGAGGTGTCGCTGCCGGGCCGCATGCTGATCGTCGCCGGCCTGAAGAGCGACCCGCGCGGCATCCCGCCGGAGCAGCGCGTGCTGAGCGCCTTCCGCGAGAAGCTGCAGGTCTACCGGGTGGAGAACTCCCGCGTCATCGTCATCCGCTTCTCCAGCGAGGACCGCGCGCTCGCCGCCGAGGTGCCGAACGCCATCGCCGAGGCCTATCTCGAGGTTCAGCGGCAGGCCAAGCTCGCCTCCAACGCCGACGCCACCGCCTGGCTCGAGCCCGAGATCGCCGATCTGCGCGCGCGCGTCAGGGAGGCGGAGGAGCGTGTCGCCGCCTTCCGCGCCAGCTCCGACCTGCTGATCGGCCAGAACAACGCCGTGCTCGCCACGCAGCAGCTTTCCGAGCTGTCGACCGAGCTGTCGCGGGTGCGCGCCAACCGCGCCGCGGCCGAGGCGACGGCGGCGGCCGTGCGCGGCGCCCTGCAGGAGGGCGCCTCGATCGACACCATGCCCGACGTGCTCGCCTCGCCGCTGATCCAGCGCCTGCGCGAGCGCCAGGTCGAGCTCAGGGCCGAGATCGCCGACCTGTCGACGACGCTGCTCGACAACCACCCGCGCATCCGCGCCCTGCGCTCGCAGCTCGGCGACCTCGACGCCCAGATCCGCAGCGAGGCCGGCAAGGTGCGCGAGGCGCTGGAGACGGAGGCCGAGACGGCGCGGCTGCGCGAGCGCGACCTGACCGAGGAGCTGAACACGCTGAAGGCCGAATCGGCGCGCGCCGACGGCGAGCAGGTCGAGCTGCGCGCCCTCGAGCGCGAGGCGGCCGCCCAGCGCGAGCTGCTGGAATCCTACCTGACGCGCTACCGCGAGGCGAGCGCGCGGCGCGACCGCAACTACCTGCCGGCCGACGCGCGCATCTTCTCGCGCGCGGTCGTGCCGAGCGAGCCCTACTTCCCGAAGATCCTGCCGCTCACCGTCGCCGCCTTCTTCGCCGGACTGCTGCTTGCCGTCATCGTCACGCTGCTGCGCGAGCTGTTCAGCGGCCGCGCCATGCGCCCGGCCGACGGCGCCTTCGCCCCGGTCGAGACGATCGCCATGCCGGTCGCCGCGGCGCCCGCCGAGCCGCAGGCCGACGCCGCGCCAGAAGATCAGGCGGACGCGCCCGCCGCGCGCGGCATCGCCGCGCCGGCGGCGGCCGAGGCGCTGATCGCCGGCGGCGTCACGCGCGCCCTGTTCGTCTCGCCGGAGGGCGACGAGGCGGCGGCCGCCGCCATCCTGGTCGCGCGCGAGGTGGCCGATGCCGGCCTGCGCGTTCTGCTGCTCGACCTGACGGCGACGGGCGCGGCGTCCTGGCCGACGCTGGAAAGCGTTGTCTATCCCGGCATCACCGATCTTTTGGCCTCGCAGGCGCAGTTCGCCGACGTCATCCACGGCGACCTTTATTCGGACTGCCACGTCATCCCGATCGGCACGGCGAGCCCGGCCCGCGCGATGCGGGCGATCGACCGCCTGCCGATCATCATGGATTCGCTGACGACGGCCTACGACATGGTGATCGTCGAGTGCGGGCCGGTCGAGGCGCCGGGCCTGACGCGCCTGCTCGACGAATCGAGCGCCGTCCTCGTCAGCCTGCTCGAGGCTTCGCAAGACGCGCTCGCCGAGACGGTGGAGACGCTGCAGGCCGCCGGCCTGCCGGAGCCCGCGGTCGTCACGCCGACGGGGGCGTCACCGCGGCCGGCGACGCCCGGCCGCAGCGCCGCCTGAGGCGAGGGGCGCGACGCGCTGCGCGCCCGCCGGCGCGCCCTCAGCGGGCCGCGGAAAGCCGGCGCAGGCGCCTGACCAGCGCGCGCACCGCCGGCGTCTGCTTGGCGCTGCGGCGCAGCACGGTGCGCAGCCGCCGGCCGGCGGCATAGGCCCGGCCGCGCAGCGTCAGCGGCAAGACGACGTCGAACTGGCGCTCCTCGAGATCGCACCACAGCCGCTTGTAGTGCTCGTCGCCGACGCTGAAGTCGTACACGGCGAAGCCTTCCTCGCAGGCCTCGCGGATGTTTTCGAAGAACAGGAAGTCGCCCGGGCTGGCATGGGCCAGATCGTCGGCGGCGATGGCGCCGAACTCGCAGACCAGCCGGCCCGGCGCCGCGCTCGACCCGGTGACCGCGCGCAGCACGCCGCCGACCTCGAGCCCGTGCAGCACGAAGGCAGGCCTGGCCTTGCCCGCCTCGCCGCCGAACAGCGCCCGGAAGGCGGCGCGCACCGCCTCGTCGGCGAACACGTCGGCGATGCCCATCTGCGCGAAACGCGCGTGCTTCATGGCGAAGAAGGCGTCGAGCATCCGCGCGATCTCCTCCGGCGTCTCCGCGCGCAACCGCCGCACGCCGCCGACCGCCTCGAACTTGCGCTTCTGCGAGCGGTGCTTCTTGCCCTTGCGCTTGCCGTTGACGCGCTCGAGCAGCGCCTCGAAGCCGCCGTCGAGGGCGACGGCGAGCGCCACATCGGGGCTTTGCTGGCGCGGCAGCCCGGCCAGCGGGTTGGTCTGGCCGGCGATCCGCTCGGCCATGCGCTCCAGGCACACGACGTCGATGCGCCGGCCGGCGGCCGCCAGCGCGGCGGCGAGCGCGCCTGCCGTGCCGGCGTCGAGCGGGGGCAGCCCGGCCGCGGTGGCCGGAAAGTTGCCGTTGGCATGCCGCCCGCCGATCGGCCGCGCGAGGCTGAGGCCGCGCCTGCGCACGATCTCGAGCGGCAGCATGGCGAGCGTCGCGCCGTTGCGGCGGATTTCGGCGATCGCCGTCTCGCCTTCGGCGTGCGGCGCCCAGGCGGCGAGCCATTCGGGGCTCTGCGGCGGCGCGAACACCGCCTGCCGGCAGAACGCGGCGTAGGCTGCCTGCCCGGCCGTATCGGCCGCGTGCAGCGCGACGGCGAGGCCGCGGGCGGCCGGCGTCGCGTCGGCGCCGGTGCGTCCGGCAGGACGTCGGCTCGCCGTGGCTGCGTCAACCATCCTTCAATCCTTGAGCCCTAGCTTGCTCGCCATGCATGCGTGCTATCCTCCGATGCCGTGCGCCACGCTACCCGCAAAAGGTGAAGGAATGCTCGACAGGAAGGAAGCCGCTCGCAGGATCGCGCTCAACGCGATGCGGCTGACCGGGGCGGCGCCGCTCGCCGCGCCGTTCCTGTCCGGCGTCGGCGCCATCCTGATGCTGCACCGGGTGAGTGCCGAGCCGCCGAAGCCGCTCGGCATCAACCGGCATCTCACCGTCACGCCCGGCTTTCTCGACCGCCTGCTCGGCAAGCTGAAGCGCAAGCGCTACGCCTTCGTCACCATGGACGAGGCGGTCGAGGCGCTCGTCACCGGCCGCGGCCGGCGCTTCCTCGCCGTCACCGCCGACGACGCCTATCGCGACAACCTCACCGAAGCGCTGCCGGTGCTCGAGCACCACGACGTGCCGATCGCCATCCACGTCTGCCCCGGCCTGGCGAGCCGCCGCGTCGACCTGTGGTGGGACGTGCTGGAGGACGTGGTGTGCGCGCGCGACCGGCTCTATCTCGACACCGCCGAGGGCCGCGTCGCCTTCGACTGCGGCACGCTGGCCGCCAAGCACGAGACGGTGCGGGCGATCCACGACCACCTGACGACGGTGGTGCGCGAGGAGGAGCGCCAGACGGTGCTGCGCGACCTCGCCCGCTCCGTCGGCGTCGACCACGCCAAGCCCTCGCGCGACACGCTGATGGACTGGAACGAGATCCGGCGGGCCGCGCAGCACCGTCTGGTGACCATCGGCGCCCACACCGTGAACCACTACAACCTCAGGCGGCTGTCAGCCGAGGCGGCGCTGCGCGAGATGGCCGACGCCGCGCGCATCATCGAGCTCGAGCTCGGCCGGCGCCCCGTGCACATGGCCTATCCCTACGGCTACGAGAGCGCGGTCGGCCCGCGCGAGGTGGCGCTGGCGGCCGAGGCCGGCTACCGCTCGGCCGTCACCACCCGGCACGGCGTCTTGCAGCGCGAGCACGCCGGCCATCTGCACAGCCTGCCGCGCATCTCCGTCAACGGGCGCTACCAGCGCCTCGCCCATGTCCGCACCATGCTGTCGGGGCTGACGACGCCGCTGGCCAATGCCGGTCGCCGCCTCGTCACCGTGTGAGGCGCCTCAGCGGTTGTCCTGCGGCCGGCCGGCCATCCACTTGATGATCGCCATGGCCGGCAGCACCCACAGGAGGCCGGTGAAGAAGAAATAGGCGAGATGGGCGACCGCGCCCGCCTCGGCGAGCCGTGCCGTCGCCACGGTGGTGGCGATGAGCGCGTAGAGGACGACCAGCGCCACCAGCGCGATCATGCCGATGAACTTCTTCAGCCGGACGGGCATCGCCGGTTCCTTGTCTCGCCGCGCGGCTCGCAATCTCGCCCGGCGGGCGCGTTCGGCCCGGCGCGGATCTTGCGGGCGTGCGACGCCGCTTCGCGTGTCTTGCCACCGTGATCTAGAGCCCCGGCGCGGCGAGCGCAATGCCTGCCGGCGCGCGGCGCAGCGACGGCATGTCGCGCGCGCGCGGACCTTGCGCTCGGCGCGGCGTTGTTCCACTGATGCGCCGACCCGCACAGGATCCCCAGACCCGCCATGAGCAGCATCGCCCAAGCCGCCTCGCCATTCGACACGCGCGCCGCCGAAGCGCGCCATCGGCTGCAGGTGCGGCTTTGGCTCTACGGCGTTCTGGTGCTGGTGTTCGCGCTGGTGATCGTCGGCGGCGCCACGCGGCTGACCGATTCCGGCCTGTCGATCACGGAATGGAAGCCGATCCACGGCGTCATCCCGCCGATCGGCGAGGCGCAGTGGCAGGAGGAACTGGACAAGTACCGCCAGATCCCCGAGTACCAGCAGATCAACAAGGGCATGAGCCTGGCCGAGTTCAAGGTGATCTTCTGGTGGGAGTGGGCGCACCGGCTGCTCGCCCGCGGCGTCGGCTTCGCCTTCGCGCTGCCGCTCGCCTTCTTCTGGCTGACCGGCCGGCTCGAAAGCCATCTGAAGCCGAAGCTCCTCGGCATCCTCGCGCTCGGCGGTCTGCAGGGCGCGATCGGCTGGTGGATGGTCGCCTCGGGGCTGGTCGACCGCGTCGACGTCTCGCAGTACCGGCTCGCCGTGCACCTGACGATCGCCTGCCTGATCTTCGCCGCCATCATGGCGGTGGCGCGCGGCCTGGCGCCGCACACCGCCGGTCCGGCACCCATGGCCGTGCGCCGCTTCGCCGGCTGGTTCGTGATCGCGGTTCTGGTGCAGATCTACCTCGGCGGCCTGGTCGCCGGGCTCGATGCCGGGCTCGCCTACAACACCTGGCCGCTGATGGACGGTGCGCTGGTGCCGGGCGGCCTGTTCGTGCAGCAGCCGGCCTGGCTCAACCTGTTCGAGAACCCCAAGACCGTGCAGTTCGTGCACCGTCTCGGCGCCTATCTGCTGCTGGCGCTCGCCCTCTGGCATGCCTGGGCGAGCGTGCGCCGGGTGCCCGACACGACCCATGCCCGGCGCGCGCTGGCGCTGTTGGCGCTGGTCGTCGTCCAGGCGCTGGTCGGCATCGTCACCGTCGTCGGGGCGGTGCCGTTCGGCTGGGCGCTGGTGCATCAGGGCATGGCGCTCGTCGTGCTCGGCTTCGCCGTCGCGCACCGGCGCGCGGCGGCCGGCGCCTATCCGCCCGAGACGGCGGTGCGCACGGCCGGCTGACCGGCCGGGGCAGGGCCGCGCGGCGGCGCCCGCCCGAAGGCGCCAGGGTCTATCCGGCGCGACCCAGCATCAGGTCAAGGTTCTGCACCGCCGCGCCCGAGGCGCCCTTGCCGAGATTGTCGTAGACGGCGATCAGCAGCGCCTGCGCGCGCGCGTCGTTGGCAAAGACGTGCAGCGTCATGGCGTTGGTGCCGTTGTGACGCTGCGGGTCGAGCTCGGCCGAACGCTCGACGGCGGCGAGCGGCGCCACCGTGACGGCGCTGTCGGCGAGCGCGCCGTAGTGCTCGGCCAGCGCGCCGTGCAGCGCCCGGCCGCTCGGCACGCGCGCCAGCCGGCCGAGATGCAGCGGCACGGCCGTCAGCATCCCCTGGGCGAAGCGGCCCACCGCCGGCTGCATCAGCGGCGCGCCGGCAAGGCGCGCATAGGCGGTCAGCTCCGGCAGGTGCTTGTGGTCGAGCGTCAGCCCGTAGGGCATGAAGTGCGGCACGGCGGCGCCGTCGGCCTCGTAGGCCTCGATCATCGTGCGGCCGCCGCCGGAATAGCCCGACACGCCGTTGACGGTGACCGGCAGGTCGGCCGGCAGCAGGCCGGCGGCGATCAGCGGCCGCAGCGCCGCGATCGGCCCCTGCGGCCAGCAGCCCGGATTGGCCACGCGCTGCGCCTCGCGGATGGCGGCGGCCTGGTCGCGGTCCATCTCGGCGAAGCCGTAGGTCCAGCCCTCGGCGACGCGGTGCGCGCTCGAGGCGTCGATGACGCGCGTGCCGGCGTTCTCGATCAGCGCCACGCTCTCGCGCGCCGCGTCGTCCGGCAGGCACAGAATGGCGATGTCGGCGGCGTTGAGGAAGTCGGCGCGCGCCGCCGGGTCCTTGCGCTTGTCGGCCGGGATCGACAGCACCTCGATGTCGCGCCGCTCGGCCAGCCGGCCGCGGATCTGCAGCCCCGTGGTGCCGTGCTCGCCGTCGATGAAGATCTTCGCAGTCATGGGCTCGGGTTCCGAACGTCTTTTGAAATCAGCAGATTGAGAGGCGTTCCGGAGTCGATTTCCGAAGCGCCTGAATCGGATTGTCAGCCGCGCTCGCGCAGCCGGCGCTCGGCGAGCAGGCCGAGATAGTGCATCGCCACCGCGGCCCCGGCAATCGCCGTCACGTCGGCGTGGTCGTAGGGCGGCGCCACCTCCACGACGTCGGCGCCGACGATGTCGAGCCCGCCGAGCTGGCGCAGCACCGACAGCATCCTGGCCGACGACGGGCCGCCGGCGACCGGCGTGCCGGTGCCCGGCGCGAAGGCGGGGTCGAGGCAGTCGATGTCGAAGGTCACGTAGACCGGCTTGCCGGCGGTGCGCTCGGCGATCGCATAGGCGATGTCGGCCGCGCGCATCTCGTCGAGCGCGTAGCCGTCGATGATCTTGATGCCGCAGTCGCGCGGCGCGTGGGTGCGGATGCCGATCTGGATCGAGCGCTCGGCATCGATCGCCCCCTGGTCGACGGCGCGGCCGACGAAGGAGCCGTGGTCGACGCGCCGGCCGTCGTCCGGCCAGGTGTCCTGGTGCGCGTCGAACTGCACCAGCGCCAGCGGCCCGTGCCGGGCGGCATGCGCCTTGAGCAGCGGCCAGGTGACCGAATGGTCGCCGCCGAGCGACAGCAGGAAGGCGCCCGAGCGCAGGATCCGCGCCGCCTCGCGCTCGATCAGCCGCGGCGTCTTGGCGTGGTCGCCGAAATCGAGCAGGCAGTCGCCGAGGTCGACGACGGCGAGCGTGTCGAACAGGTCGAGGCCGAACGGATGTTGCGGGTCGTTGTCGAGGATCGCCGAGGCGCGGCGGATCGCCTGCGGCCCGAAGCGCGCGCCCGGCCGGTTCGACACCGCGGCGTCGAACGGGATGCCCCACACAACCGCGTCGGCGCCCTTCGGCGACTTGGCGTATCGCCGCCGCATGAAGGACAGCGCCCCGGCATAGGTCGGGTCGCCGGCCGCGCCCTTCAGGCCGCGTGCGGTGAAGGCGTTGTCGATCGATCTCGAGGGCATGCGTTCCTCCGTCTCGGCGGCGCGGACGGTGCCGCGCGGGGCAGGGGGGCAACACGAAAAAGCGGGCCCAAAGGCCCGCCCTGTCGTCTCGCGGCTCTCCGCGCCGTCAGCGCTTGGAGAACTGGAACGAGCGGCGCGCCTTCCGCCGGCCGTACTTCTTTCGCTCGACCACGCGGCTGTCGCGGGTCAGGAAGCCGCCCTTCTTGAGCACGGGGCGCAGCTCCGGCTCGTAGTGGGTGAGCGCCTTCGACAGGCCGTGGCGCACCGCGCCGGCCTGGCCCGACAGGCCGCCGCCGGTGACGGTGGCGATCACGTCGTACTGGCCGTTGCGGTTGGTCGCCACGATCGGCTGCTGCAGGATCATCTGCAGCACCGGCCGGGCGAAATAGGCCTCGAACGACTTGTCGTTGACGGTGATCTTGCCGGTGCCCGGCTTGACCCAGACGCGCGCGATGGCGTCCTTGCGCTTGCCGGTCGCGTAGGCGCGGCCATGCGCGTCGAGCTTCTGGACATGCACCGGCGCCTCGGGCGCCTGGGGCGCGGCGGCCTCGCCGAGCTCCTGCAGGGAATTCAGTTCAGCCATACTTCTGGACCCTTACGTTCTTCTTGCTCATGGCGGCGACGTCGAGCGCCTCTGGCTGCTGCGCCGCATGGGGATGCTCGGACCCGGCATAGACGCGCAGGTTCTTCATCTGGCGCCGGCCGAGCGGGCCGCGCGGGATCATGCGCTCGACCGCCTTTTCCACGACGCGCTCGGGAAAGCGGCCTTCGAGGATCTGGCGCGCGGTGCGCTGCTTGATGCCGCCGGGATGGCCGGTGTGCCAGTAATAGGTCTTGTCGTCGCGCTTCTTGCCCGTCAGCACCACCTTGTCGGCGTTGATGATGATGACGTTGTCGCCGTCGTCGACATGCGGCGTGAAGCTCGGCTTGTGCTTGCCGCGCAGGCGGTTGGCGACGATGGTGGCGAGGCGCCCGACGACCAGCCCTTCGGCGTCGATGAGCACCCATTTCTTCACCACGTCCGCAGGCTTCTGCGAAAAGGTCTTCATGGTCTCGCTGTCCGTGTCATGAACCCTTTGAAAGAAAAGGGCGTTTCTTGTTGCTTCCCGATGGCCGCCGGGTGCGGCCCTCGGCGCGCGACGGCCGCCCTGGACGGCCGTCAACGAAAACGCGGCCCGGGCGGGGCCGCATTCCGCGGTGGCTTATAGGCGAGGCGGGGTTTCCCGTCAAGCGCAAAAACACGCCGCTCTTCGCAGAAAAGCAAGTCAAATCAATCGGTTGTACATTGAGGTATTAGGTTACCCCAAAGCGGCACCGCGCTTCGGCGGAATGGAGTAGGTGCCTGTGGCATGGGCGACGAGATGCCGGTCGACGCCGGCGGTCATGTCGATGTCGAACACCATCAGGCTGCGGCCGAGCTTGAGGATGCGGCATTCGCCGGTCACCGGCCCGGCCTCGGCCTTGCGCATGAAGTTGATGTTGAGGTTGGTCGTCACCGACAGCGCCTCGCGGCCGATATGCGACAGCACGCAGACATAGCCGCCGATGTCGGCCAGCGTGAACAGCGAGGGGCCCGACACCGTGTTGCCCGGCCTGAGGTGGCGTTCGCTGGCGTTGAGCCGCACCGTGCAGCCGCCCGGCCGCACCGCCACCGCCTCGTAGGCGGCGAAGTCCTCGTTGAGCTGCGGGTAGACCTGCTTGAGGAAGGCGTTGACCTCCTCGGCGGTCATCACCGGCGCGAGGCCGGGCTTGTGCGCGGTCATCGGGGCGTGTCTCCGGTTCAGGCCTGCGGGTTGATCGGCCGGTTGGCGGTCCAGTCGAACGTGCCCTGATCGCGCTCGCGCACGGCCTGCTTCCAGCCCGCCGTCTCGGCGCGCTGCTTGAAGTTGAGGCCCTCGGGCGAATGGCGGGTGATGCCGTCGAACACCGTGGCGAACATCTGCGTCTGCTTCAGCCCCATCGCCTCGATCGCCTGGTTGACGACCAGCTTCTGCATCATGAGCTGGTTGACCGGCACGGTGGCCATGCGCTGGGCGAGCGCCTCGACCTCCGCGTCGAGCCGCTCGGCCGGTACCGCCTTGAGCACCAGGCCGAGCCGCTCGGCCTCGCGGCCGTCGATCCGGTCGCCGGTGAACAGCATGCGCTTGGCCCGTTCCGGCCCCAGCCGGTAGACCCACATCGCCGTCGTCGGGCAGCCCCACACGCGCACCGGCATGTAGCCGATCTCGGCGTCCTCGGCCATCACGATCATGTCGGAGCACAGCGCGATGTCGGAGCCGCCGGCCACCGCGAAGCCGTGCACCTTTGTGACGACCGGCCGGTAGCTGCGCCACAGCGACATGAACAGCTCGGTGTTGCGCATCATGAAGGCGTAGTCCTGCATCGGGTCCCAGGGCATCTCCTGGGTGACCGCGTTGCCGGCCCCGGCCGCCGCCTCGGCGTAGTAGGTCAGGTCGTAGCCGGCGCAGAAGGCGCGCCCGGCGCCCGACAGCACGATGACGTGCACGCCGGCGTCGCCGTTCGCCCGCTCCACCGCCTCGGCCAGGGCGCGCGGCAGCTCGTCGTCGATCGCGTTGAGCACCTCCGGCCGGTTGAGCGTGATGCGCGCGATGCGCCCGTCCTTCTCGTAGAGCACCTTGGCCACGAACCGCTCCTTCCGTTCGCGTAAACGTCAATCACAATCGCCGCATCCTCCCTTTTCTTCAAGCCGGCGCATGGTATTTCTGGAGGGACGGCCGAAGGCGGCCGGCAAGCCAGGGAGGCGGCGATGGCCGAGGCGACGGCAACCGGCGAGACCGCGGTGCGCGGCCCGCTCGACGCGCGGCTGGAGGATGGCGTGTTGTGGCTGACGCTCGCCGCCCCGCCGGCCAACGCGCTGTCGATCGCCATGATCGAGGCGCTGCAGGGCGAGCTCGACCGGGTGCGGGCGAGCGAGGCCGTGCGCGTCATCGTCATCGCCGCGCAAGGCAAGGTGTTCTGCGCCGGGCACGACCTCAAGGAGATGACGGCGCACCGCGCCGACGCCGACGGCGGCCGCGCCTTCTTCGCCCACACCATGGCGCTGTGCGCGCGGCTGATGCAGACCGTGGTGCGCCATCCCCGGCCGGTGATCGCCGCCGTCGACGGCATGGCGACGGCGGCCGGCTGCCAGCTCGTCGCCTCCTGCGACCTGGCGGTGGCGGGCGAGGCGGCGCGCTTCGCCACGCCGGGCGTCAACATCGGCCTGTTCTGCTCGACGCCGATGGTCGCCCTGTCGCGCAACGTGGCGCGCAAG
This sequence comes from Aquibium sp. A9E412, assembly GCF_030398335.1. Taxonomy (GTDB): domain Bacteria; phylum Pseudomonadota; class Alphaproteobacteria; order Rhizobiales; family Rhizobiaceae; genus A9E412. The sequence continues at coordinate 84,297 of NZ_JAOAOP010000002.1, read as the reverse complement.
CATGCCATGGAGATGCTGCTGACCGGCGAGCCGATCGCGGCGGAGCGCGCCGCCGAGATCGGCCTGGTCAACCGCGTGGTGCCGTCCGGCTCGGCCGTCGCGGAGGCCGGCGCGCTTGCCGAACGGATCGCCGGCAAGTCGCCGCTGACGCTGCGCATCGGCAAGGAGGCCTTCTACGAGCAGGCCGAGATGGGGCTTGCCGAGGCCTACGACCACGCCGCCCGGGTGATGGTGGAGAACATGCTGGCGCGCGACGCCGAGGAGGGCATCGCCGCCTTCATCGACAAGCGCAAGCCGGTCTGGCGCGGCGTCTGAGGGCGGGGCGGCGGCGCGCCGGGCGGACCCGCTCAGTCGCGGCGGAACGGGTCGTCGTCGTCGAGCTGCTGCATGCAGCGCAACAGCGGGCATTGCGCCCGGTCCGCGGTCGGGATCCAGTGCGGCGCGGCGACCTCGCCATAGGCGCAGTAGCTGCGGTTGCGCACGTAGCGGTCGTAGCGCGTCAGGCTCGGATTGCTGGCCGCCGGATAGCGGAAGATCACCGCGCCCTCCTCGGCGACCAGAGCCTTGGCCTCGCCGCAGTTCAGCGACGGCGAATCGTAGCGCGAGATGGCTTGCGCCGGCGCGCTCGCGAGCGTCAGGCCGGCAGCCAGGAGAACGGCCTTGCGGATCATGGGAAGGACCTCGACGGGCTTGGCGTTGGTTCTGATCCAGTCTATCAAATGCCGCGGCCCGGTGGAACGCGCCTGCCGTGGACCGTGTTCCGCCTTGAAGCCGCACCGTTCGAGCGCCGAGGCCGCATGAACCACGATTCCTACGACGACGCCTATATCTCCGGCATCCTCAACACCGTGCGCACCGTCGCCATCGTCGGCGCCTCGGCGAACGAGGTGCGGCCCAGCTTCTTCGTCACCAAGTATCTGATCGACAAGGGCTACACGGTCTTTCCGGTCAATCCCGGCCATGCCGGCAAGACGATCCTCGGCCGCCCGGTCCATGCGCGGCTCGCCGACATTCCCGAGCCGATCGACATGGTCGACGTCTTCCGCGCCTCCGCCGCCGTGCCGGGCATCGTCGACGAGGTGCTGGCGCTCGACCCGCTGCCCAAGGTGATCTGGATGCAGCTCACCGTGCGCCACGACGAGGCGGCGCGCCGCGCCGAGGCCGCCGGCATCAAGGTGGTGATGGATCGCTGCCCGAAGATCGAGTACGCCCGGCTGTCGCGCGAGATCGGCTGGAACGGCGTCAACAGCAAGGTCATTTCGGCGCGCAAGCCGCTGATGAAGGCCGGTTTCCAAAGTTTCGGCATCCGGCAGCGCTGATTTTCCCGTCGCCGGCGTGCCGCCGCGCAAATCGCCTTTGCCTTGACGGCGCGACTTTGCGAACAATGCGCACCGATTTTCAGGCAACAGGAGAACCGACGATGAGCGAGCGTACGCCCGGATTCAACACCTTGGCCGTTCATGCCGGCGCCCAGCCGGACCCTGCGACCGGAGCGCGCGCGACGCCGATCTACCAGACGACGTCCTACGTCTTCGACGACGTCGACCACGCCGCCTCGCTGTTCGGCCTCAAGGCGTTCGGCAACATCTACACGCGCATCATGAACCCGACCCAGGCGGTGCTGGAGGAGCGCGTCGCCGCGCTCGAGGGCGGCACGGCGGCGCTCGCCACGGCCTCGGGCCACGGCGCGCAGCTCCTCATCTTCCACACGCTGATGAAGCCGGGCGACAATTTCATCGCCGCCAAGAAGCTTTACGGCGGCTCGATCAACCAGTTCGGCCACGCCTTCAAGAGCTTCGACTGGCATGTGCGCTGGGCCGACACCGGCGACCCGTCGACCTTCGAGGACCAGATCGACGCGCGCACCCGCGCCATCTTCGTCGAAAGCCTGGCCAATCCGGGCGGCGTCTTCGTCGACCTGGAGAAGATCGCCGAGATCGCCCGCCGGCACGGCCTGCCGCTGATCGTCGACAACACCATGGCCACGCCCTACCTGATGCGGCCGATCGAGCACGGCGCCGACATCGTCGTCCACTCGCTGACCAAGTTCATGGGCGGCCACGGCAACTCGATGGGCGGCGTGCTGGTCGACGCCGGCACCTTCGACTGGTCGAAGTCGGGCAATTACCCGATGCTGTCGGAGCCGCGCGAGGAGTATGGCGGCATCGTTCTGCACGAGACCTTCGGCAACTTCGCCTTCGCCATCGCCGCGCGCGTCATCGGCCTGCGCGACTTCGGGCCGACCATCGCGCCCTTCAACGCCTTCATGATCCTGACCGGCATCGAGACGCTGCCGCTCAGGATGCAGCGCCACTGCGAGAACGCGCTGAAGGTCGCCGAGTGGCTGTCGAAGCACCCGGCGGTCGCCTGGGTCTCCTATCCGGGCCTGCCCGACGACGCCAACCACGCGCTGATGCGCAAATATTCGCCCAAGGGCGCCGGCGCCGTCTTCACCTTCGGCCTGAAAGGCGGCTTCGAGGCCGGCGTCAAGGTGGTGGAGGGCGTCGAGATGCTGTCGCACCTGGCCAACATCGGCGACACCAAGTCGCTCATCATCCATCCCGCCTCGACCACCCACCGGCAGCTTTCCGACGAGCAGCAGACCGCCGCCGGCGCCGGACCGGACGTGGTGCGCCTGTCGATCGGCCTGGAGGACGCCGAAGACATCATCGCCGATCTCGAGCAGGCGCTCGCCAGGGCCGGCTGACCCGGCCGGCCGTCGGGCGCGTCCGCGTGCCGGCGGCGGGCCGGCACGCGGCGGGCGCGCTCAGCCGGCCTCGGCCAGGCAGTCGCGCATCGCCGTCGCCATGCCGCGGATCAGCGCGAAATAGAGCTCCGGCCCGTCGTCCAGGTCGGCGCCGAGCGGGTCGAGCACGGCGCTCCGCGCGCCGGTTCCCTCGCTCACCACGGCGACCAGCCGCGGCTCGAACTGCGGCTCGGCGAACACGCAGACCGCGTCGAGGCGGCGCACCGCCTCGCGGATCTCGGCCACCCGCTCGGCGCCGGGAGCGACCTCGGGGTTGACCGTCAGCGCGCCGGCCGCCGTCACGCCGAACCGCTCCTCGAAATAGCGGTAGCCGTCGTGGAAGACGACGAAGCCGCGTCCGCGGACGGGCTCGAGCATCGCCGTCACCTCCGCCGTCAGCGCGGCGAGCCGCGCGCCGGCGGCGGCGGCGTTGTCGCGATAGCGCGCCGCATTGTCGGGATCGACCGCGCCGAGCACGGCGGCGATGCGCTCCGTCATGGCGGCGGCGTTTGCCGGATCGAGCCAGACATGCGGGTCGAGCCCGTCGTCATGGCCGTGCGCGTCGTCGTCGGCCCGTGCGGCGTCCGCGGCATGGTCGTGCCCGTGTCCGTCGTCCTCGCCATGCGCGTGGTCGTGATCGTCGTCGTCATGCGCATGCGCCTCGAAGGTGCTGCCGGAGCGGAAGCCGAGCCGCGTCAGGCCTTCGCTCTCGATCAGCGCGACGGTGCGCGCCTCGCGGCCGAGCGTGGCGAGCGGGCGTTGCAGGAAGGTTTCGAGCTGCGGGCCGATCCAGAACACGACGTCGGCGTCCTCGATGGCGGCGGCCTGCGAGGGCTTCAGGCTGTAGCTGTGCGGCGAGCCGGCGCCCTCGATCAGCAGCTGCGGGGTGCCGACGCCCTCCATCACCGCCGCGACCAGCGCGTGGACCGGCTTGATCGACACCACCACGTCGGGCGCGGCCGCGGCCGCGCCGGCCACCCCCTGCCATGCGAGAGCGCCTGCCGCCAGCAGCGCGCCGGTCAGTCCGTTCCTCATTCCGTTCCCTCCTTCGATCGCCCGCAGGCACCGGTGTGATGTGGATCGACGTGATGTTATAAGATCACAGATTGCGTAACCTTATAACGTATGCGATAAGCGCCGGCAAGCGTCTCGTCGCACGCTCGCCGCCGCTGCCCGCGGTGTGCCGACCGGTGGGGGCGGGGCCGCGCCCGGACCGCACGGGCGACGGCCGACAGGCGACGAATGACAGACGATCGGCGTCGGCCGGGCCGCAACGGCCTGCCGGCCGCACGCCGCAACCCGCGAAGGCCGCATCGGTGCACAAGCCGCATGATCCGCATGATCCGCACGAACCGCTCGTCGCCCTCGACAACGCCGGCATAAGGCGGGCCGGGCGCTGGCTGGTGCGCGGCGTCGACCTTTCGGTCGGGCCGGGCGAGATCGTCACGCTGATCGGCCCGAACGGTTCCGGCAAGTCGACCACCGCGCGGTTGGCGCTCGGCGTCCTGGCGCCAGACGAGGGCCGGGTGCGCCGGCGCGAACGGCTGCGCGTCGGCTACGTGCCGCAGTCGGTGGCGGTCGACTGGACGCTGCCGCTGACCGTCGGCCGCTTCATGCGGCTGACCGCGCGGCTGTCGCCGGCCGAGGTCGCCGCCGCGCTCGCCGACACCGGCATCGGCCATCTCGACAAGGCCGAGCTGCGCACGCTGTCGGGCGGCGAGTTCCAGCGCGCCATGCTGGCCCGCGCGCTCGCCCTCAAGCCGCAGCTTCTGGTGCTCGACGAGCCGGTGCAGGGCGTCGACTTTTCCGGCGAGATCGCGCTCTACGAGCTGATCGCCGCCGCCCGCGACCGGCTCGGCTGCGCGGTGCTGATGATCTCGCACGACCTGCATGTGGTGATGGCGGCGACCGACCGGGTGATCTGCCTCAACGGCCATGTCTGCTGCGAGGGGCCGCCGCGCGCCGTCGCCGAGAGCCCGGAGTACCGCCGCCTGTTCGGCGACCGTGCCGCCGCCGCGCTCGCCGTCTACCGGCACGACCACGACCACACCCATCTGCCCGACGGCCGGGTGCGCCATGCCGACGGCAGCGTCACCGAGAGCTGCCATCCGGGCGACGGCCATCATCACGGCCGCGATCGCGAGGCCGCCCTCCCGGCACCCGATGCGCGGGCCGAGCGCCGGGAGGGCGGCGATGCTTGACGACTTCTTCCTGCGGGCGCTGGTCGCCGGCATCGGCGTGGCGCTCGTCGCCGGACCGCTCGGCTGCCTGGTCGTGTGGCGTCGCATGGCCTATTTCGGCGATACGCTGGCGCATGCCGCGCTGCTCGGCGTGGCGCTCGCGCTGCTGCTTCAGGTCGACGTCACGCTCGCCGTGTTCGCGGTCGCCGCGCTGGTCTCGCTGGCGCTTCTGGCGCTGCGCCGCCAGGGCACGCTCGGTTCCGACGCGCTGCTCGGGCTCCTGTCGCATTCGGCGCTGGCGCTCGGCCTCGTCGCGCTGGCGCTGATGAGCTGGGTGCGCGTCGACCTGATCGGCTTCCTGTTCGGCGACATCCTCGCCGTCTCGCGCGCCGACATCGCCGTCATCTATGCCGGCGGCGCGGCGGTGCTGGCCGTGCTCGCCTGGCTGTGGCGGCCGCTCTTCGCCGCCACCGTCAGCCGCGAGCTCGCCGCCGCCGAGGGCTTGCGGCCCGATCGCGCCGAGCTCGTCTTCATGCTGCTGATGGCCGTCGTCGTGGCGATCGCCATGAAGGTCGTCGGCGTGCTTCTCATCACCGCGCTCATCATCATCCCGGCCGCCACCGCCCGCCGCTTCGCCCGCACGCCGGAGCAGATGGCCGTGCTGGCGGCGCTCGCCGGCGTGGTGGCCGTGGTCGGCGGGCTCTACGGCTCGCTCGCCTGGGACACGCCCTCGGGGCCGAGCATCGTCGTCGCCGCGCTGGTCCTCTTCCTGCTCGGCCTCGTGCCGCTGGCCGGTCGGCGCGCCGGGGGCGGGACGCGATGAGCCGGCACGCGCATGGCCAACCCGCCGGCCTGACGCGCAACCAGGCGCTGGTCCATCGCGCGCTGGCCGAGGCCGAAGGGCCGCTCAGCGCCTACACCATCCTCGACCGGTTGCGCGGCGAGGGGCTGCGCGCCCCGCTGCAGGTCTACCGCGCGCTGGAAAAGCTGGTCGAGCGCGGCCTCGTGCACCGGCTCGAAAGCCTCAACGCCTTCGTCGCCTGCAGCCATCCCGAGACGGCGGTGCACGACGCGACCGCTTTCGCCATCTGCGACAAGTGCGGCACCGTGTCGGAGCTGGCCGATGCCCGCCTGGCGCGCCGGCTCGCCACGCTGGCCGGCGAGGCCGGCTACACGCTCGACCGCTCGACGGTGGAGCTGCGCGGCCTGTGCCGCGCCTGCCGGCCGGCGGCCGGCTAAAGCGGTTCCAGGCGACGTGGACACCGCCTCGCCGTCGGCAAACCCGTCAGGACAACAACTGGCAGATGATCTGCGATTCCGTGAAAGCCGATCGGCTCGCGACGCCGGCTGAGGCCGGGGCGGGCCGGCGCACCCTGCGGCCGCCGGAATGGCGAACGTGGCGGCCGCCGCGCCATGCGGGGCTTGCCCTCGGATGCGCGCCGGGGTCACTGGCGGGTCTGAAACCCGATCCGAGTCGCGTGCGGCGCCGCCCGCGACCGCGCCGGCCATCAAGGAGGACCTCGCCATGCGCTTTCGTTTCCCCGTCGCCGCCGCTTTCTGCGCGTGTGCTCTGGCGGCCGGCGCGCAGGCGCAGACGGTGGTGCCCGGCGCGACACCGGCGCACGACGCGGTCGCGCTCGCGCCGGACGGCCTCGCGCGGGCGCTGGAGACGCTGCCGGCCACCGTCGAGGCGATCATGCGGCGCAGCAGCGTGCCCGGCATGGCGGTCGCCGTGGTGCACCGCGGCGAGACGGTGTTTCTCGAAGGCTTCGGCGTGCGCAGCCTGGCGACCGGCGCGCCGGTCACGCCGGACACCGTCTTCCAGATCGCCTCGATCTCCAAGTCGGTCTCGGCCACCGTGGCGGCGATCGCGGTGACGGACGGGCTGGTCGGCTGGGACGACCCGATCCGCGCGCATCTGCCGGCCTTCGCGCTGTCCGATGCCCGTGTCGGCGCGATGGTCACCGTCGGCGACATGTTCGCGCACCGCTCGGGCCTGCCGCACGCGGCCGGCGACGACCTGGAGGATTTGGGCTTTTCGCGCGCGGCGATCCTCGAACGGCTGGTCAACGTGCCGCTGGATTCCTTCCGCACCGCCTACAACTACGCCAATTTCGGCATCACCGCCGGGGCGGAGGCGGTCGCCGCGGCCGCCGGCAAGCCGTGGGAGGAGCTCGCCGCCGAGACGCTGTACGGCCCGCTCGGCATGGAGGACACCAGCTCGCGCCATGCCGATTTCGTCGCGCATCCCGAGCGCGCCACGCTGCACGCCTTCGAGGACGGGCGCTTTCGGGCGCTCTACGAGCGCGACCCCGACGAGCAGTCGCCGGCCGGCGGCGTGTCGTCGACGGCGCGCGATCTCGCCGCCTGGCTCGCGCTGCTGCTCGCCGGGGGAAAGACGGAGGACGGCACGCTGTTCGCGCCCGAGGCCCTGCTGCCGGCGCTGCGCCCGCAGGTCGTCAGCGGCCCGGCGCATGCGCCGGCCGCCCGCAGCGGGTTCTACGGCTACGGCTTCAATGTCGGCGTGACGGCGACGGGCCGGCCCGTGATAAGCCATTCCGGTGCGTTCCTGCTCGGCGCGGCGACCAATTTCCACATGCTGCCGGGCGAGGAACTCGGCATCGTCGTGCTGTCGAACGGCGGACCGGTCGGCGCCGTGGAGGCCGTGGCAGCGCACTTTCTCGACGTCGTCCAGTTCGGCGCCCCGGCGCGCGACTGGTTCGCCGCCTACAATGGCGTCATGGCGGCGATGCATGCGCCGGTCGGCGACCTGGCCGGGGCTGCGCCGCCGCGCCCGGCCGACCCGGCGCGGCCGCTCGCGCGCTATGCGGGACGCTACGCGAACGCGTACTTCGGCGATGCGACCGTCGGCGTGGCGGCGGACGGCCTGGTGCTGCGGCTCGGCCCGGACGGGATGGCCTTCCCGCTGGCGCACTGGAGCGGCGACACCTTCGCCGTGAGCCCGCGCGGCGAGAACGCCCCGGCCGGCTCGCGCTCTTCGGTGCGCTTCGACGTGCAGGCCGGCTCGCTCGTCATCGAGTATCTCGACGCCGCCGGACAGGGGACCTGGACGCGGGCGGCGGACTGAAGCCGCCGGACGGCGCCGCCCGTCACTGCGTCGCCGCGCCGCCGATCTCGGTTTCCAGCAGCCGCTCGAAGGCCGCCGGCGCCAGGTTGCCGGGCGGCGAGAACGGGTCGGAGAAGGCGTAGATGAACAGCATCACGATGCCGGTGAAGGCGCCGTAGACGCTGAGCAGCATCAGGTTGAGCGGGCTCGGCGGAAAGATGAAGTAGGGCAGGGTGATCAGCACCACCCCGGCGACCGCGGCGAACCAGAACATGCTGCTGATCGCCTGCAGCGCCGTGTTCTCCCGCTTCTGGCGCAGCTCGGCGATCTTCTGGATCTTGGCCAGCATGTGGTTGCGCAGCGCCTCTTCGCGCGCCGTCTGCGGCTCAAGGTCGAGCACCGCCAGATAGACCGTCTCGCGCAGTGACCAGGCTTCCGGCGCCAGGTGGGTGTCGCGCGCCAGCCGGTCCCACTCCTCGTCCACCACCACCCGCACATAGGCCGACAGCGCCGACTGCATGGGCTCCACCGCGTCGCCGCCGTAGCGGCGGATGTCGTTGTAGATGTCGGCCACCGCCGTCGCCTCCTCGACCAGCGAGGAGCGCAGCTCCTGATAGTCGATCATCTCCTGCGCGAAGACCAGCGCCAGGATCAGCCCGTGCAGCGCCGCGACGCGGAAGATCACCGAGCCGGCGAGCTCGCGCGTCTCGCTCTCCACCCAGCCCGACGTCAGCGCCCGCATGCCGAAATAGCTGAGCCAGGCGAGCGCGATCGTGCCGAACACGAAGACGACGCCGAGCGCCAAGGAATGCACCATTGCATTATTCCCCCGAGAGACCGGTCCCCTTGCCGGCCTCATGCGAGATAGCAGCGTGCGGCGCGAAGGCAATGGCGCGCAGGGCCTGGAAGGCGGCTACCAGGTGCAGTCGAGCCGCTCCAGCCCGTGGAAATGATAGCTGTCGCGATAGCGCGGCGGGGCGGCCGGGCGCAGCGCCGGCAGCCGCGCGAAGAGCACCGCCAGCGCGGCCTGCAGCTCGAGCCGGGCGAGCGGCGCGCCGATGCAGAAATGGATGCCGGCGCCGAAGCCGACGGTCTTCTGGTCGTCGCGGCCGGGACGGAAGCCGCGCGGCTCGGCGAAGGCCGCCGGGTCGCTGTTGGCCGCGCCGAGCAGCAGCCCGACCGTCTCGCCCGGCGCCAGCCGCACGCCCTCGGCAAGCGCGACCGGCTCGTAGGCGTAGCGGGTGAACATGTGCAGCGGCGGGTCGATGCGCAGGCATTCCTCCACCGTCGCGGCCGTCTGCGCCGGCGTGGCGAAGAAGCGGCGCGGGTCGCCGCCCTGGGCGAGCACGGTGGCGATCGCGTTGCCGGTCTGGTGCACGGTCGCCTCGTGGCCGGCGTTGAGCAGCAGGATGACCGACGACACCAGCTCGTCCTCCGACAGCCGGTCGCCGGCATCGTTGGCCGCCAGGAGCACGCTCATCAGGTCATCGCCGGGCTGCCGGCGGCGCCGGGCGGCGTGCTCGCGCACGAAGCCGGCGAAGGCGCGCGCGGCGGCGTTGGCGCTGTCCTCGGCCGCCCGGTCGGGCGCGTGCATGTACATCGCCACCATGCGGTGCGACCAGTCGAGGAGCTGCGGGCCCGCCTCGACCGGCACGCCGAGCATCTCGGCGATCACCGTGATGGGGATCGGCGTGGCGAAGCGGGCGATCAGCTCGGCCTCGCCGTCGCCGGCGAAGCCGTCGATCAGCGTGTGCGCCAGCGCCTCGACGCGCGGCCTGAGCCGCTCCACCTGGCGCGACACGAAGGCGCGGTTGACCAGCGTGCGCAGCCGGGTGTGCGCCGGCGGCTCGAGCTCCAGCATCGAGTGCGCCTCGACCGCGTCGAAATCGGCCAGATGGCCGCGCCCGGCCGGCGGCGGCAGCGTCGCCGGCCGGGCGCGGCCCAGCCGGCGGTCGCGCAGCAGCCGGTTGACCGCCTCGTAGCCGGCCACGCACCACAGGCCGTAGTCCTCCCAGAAGAAGACCGGCGCGCGGGCGTGCACCTGTGCATAGACGCGGTAGGGATCCTGGACGAAGCCGTCGGCGTGCGGGTCGAGCCGCAGCCGCCGTGTGGTCGGATCGAGGGCGAGGCCGTCGGGCGGCGTGTCGTCGGCGCGCATGGCTCCTTCTAGCCGCTTTCGGGCCGGCCGGAAATGCACCCGTCGCCTTGTTCGCGACATGCCAGCGCGTAAAGTGCGCGGCCTGAAGCGTGCGGGAGGGGCGGCCATGCAGGTGACCATCGTCGGCGGCGGCATCGCAGGGCTGTGCAGCGCCTGGGCGCTGGTGGCGGCCGGCCACGGCGTGACGCTGATCGAGCAGGGGCCGATCCCCAACCCGCTTGCCGCCTCCGGCGACCATCACCGCATCATCCGCCGCGCCTATGCGCCGGACAGCGGCTACGGCCACGCCATCACCGAGGCGTTCGAGGCGTGGGACGCGCTGTGGCGCGACATCGGCTCCGTGCACTACGATCCGCGCGGCTTCATGGCCGTCTCGCGCGCGCCGGGCGACGAGGCGGAGCGCTATCTGGAAGGCATGCGCGCCGGCGGCTGGCCGTTCGAGCGGCTCGACGGCGCGGCCGCCGCCGCGCGCTTTGCGTTCCTCGCGCCGGACAGCTTCCGCTATGCCTTCGTCTCGCCGGAGGGCGGCGCGCTGCACTGCCGGCGGATCGCCGCCGATCTGGTCGCCTGGCTGCGCCAGCGCGGCGCGGAGATCCTCGACCACACCCGCGTCGTCGCCGTCGACGGCGCGGCCGGCACGGTGCGGCTCGCCGATGGCGGGCAGCGCGGCGCCGACCGCGTGCTCGTCACCGCCGGCGCCTGGACGACGCAGCTCGTCCCCGCGCTCGCCGCGACGCTCGCGCCGCACCGCACGGCGGTCGTCTATCTCGAGCCGCCGGCCGACCTGGTCGCCGCCTGGGCGACGGCGCCGGTGATTCTCGACGTCGGCGGCCCGACCGACGGCTACATCATCCCGCCGTCGGGCGGTGCGGGGCTCAAGTTCGGCTCCGGCCTGCACAAGGAGCCGACCGCCGATGCCGACCGCGACCGCGCGCCGCGGCCCGGCGAGGGCGAGGCGGTGCGCGACCTGTTCGCCCCGCCGATCGCGCGCATCGGCGAGTACCGCGTCGCCGACGTCGTCACCTGCGCCTACACCTTCACCGCCGACGAGCGCTTCTTCTGCGCCGAGCGGGGCCGCGCGCTGGTCGTCTCGGCCTGCTCCGGCCACGGCTACAAGTTCGGCGCGGCGGTCGGCCGTCGCGTCGCCCGCGCCCTCGACGGCGGCGACACCGGCGCGCTCGCCGCCTGGCTGGCGGGCGGCTGACGGCCGCAGGCCGCGCCGGCCGCAACCCTTGCGCAACCGGGAAGCGGCGTCCTATCTATCGCGTGAGACGACAGCGAATCTGCCGGGCGGGTGCCGTCCGTCCCCGAAAGGAACTTCCCTCCATGCCCAATCCCGTCGACACCGCCATGAACCTCGTGCCGATGGTGGTCGAGCAGACCAACCGCGGCGAGCGGGCCTACGACATCTTCTCGCGGCTGCTCAAGGAGCGCATCATCTTCATCACCGGGCCGATCGAGGACGGCGTGGCGAGCCTCGTCTGCGCCCAGCTTCTGTGGCTCGAGGCGGAGAACCCGAAGAAGGAGATTGCGCTCTACATCAACTCGCCGGGCGGCGTGGTGACGAGCGGCCTGGCGATCTACGACACCATGCAGTTCATCAAGCCGGCGGTCTCCACGCTGTGCGTCGGCCAGGCCGCCTCGATGGGCTCGCTGCTGCTGTGCGCCGGCCACAAGGACATGCGCTTCGCGACGCCGCATTCGCGCATCATGGTGCACCAGCCCTCCGGCGGCTTCTCCGGCCAGGCCTCCGACATCGAGCGCCACGCGCAGGACATCATCAAGCTCAAGCGGCGCCTCAACGAGGTCTACGTCGCGCACACCGGCCAGGACTACGAGACGATCGAGCGCACGCTCGACCGCGACCACTTCATGACGGCGGAGGAGGCGCGCGACTTCGGCCTCGTCGACCGCGTCATCTCCTCGCGCGAGGCGATGGAAGGGACTCCGGCCTCGTGAAGGGCGGAACCGCCCGGCGGATGACGCGTTTTTGAGCGGGTATGCGTCATTTCTGTCACAATTTCCTGTTCCCTCGGTTCGGGCAACGGCCTACGTTAAGTATCTGTTGGTTTTCCGCGACCTAGGCTTCGGGTCGGGGATTCGCAGCGTGTTGTCGCGCTTTCCGATTTGTGTTTCGTTCGGAAGTCGACCGACGTGGCCGGCAGGGCCGGGGAGCAAGGGCAATGTCTCCCCGACCGGCAGGGTCGCCCGGCATGCGCCGACGGCCTGCCGGTGGCAGTGAAAGGACTTGGACGATGAGCAAGATCAGCAACGGCGGCGGTGATTCCAAGAACACGCTGTACTGCTCGTTCTGCGGCAAGAGCCAGCACGAGGTCCGCAAGCTGATAGCGGGCCCGACGGTGTTCATCTGCGATGAATGCGTCGAGCTGTGCATGGACATCATCCGCGAGGAGAACAAGTCCTCGATGGTGAAGTCGCGCGAGGGCGTGCCCACCCCGCAGGAGATCCTCGAGGTGCTGGACGACTACGTGATCGGCCAGGGCCACGCCAAGCGCGTCCTGTCGGTCGCCGTCCACAACCACTACAAGCGTCTGGCGCACGCCTCGAAGAACAACGACGTCGAGCTCGCCAAGTCGAACATCCTGCTGATCGGGCCGACGGGCTGCGGCAAGACGCTGCTCGCCCAGACGCTGGCGCGCATCATCGACGTGCCGTTCACCATGGCCGACGCGACCACGCTCACCGAGGCGGGCTATGTCGGCGAGGACGTCGAGAACATCATCTTGAAGCTGCTGCAGTCGGCCGACTACAACGTCGAGCGGGCGCAGCGCGGCATCGTCTACATCGACGAGATCGACAAGATCAGCCGCAAGTCCGACAACCCCTCGATCACCCGCGACGTGTCGGGCGAGGGCGTGCAGCAGGCGCTTCTGAAGATCATGGAGGGCACCGTCGCCTCGGTGCCGCCGCAGGGCGGCCGCAAGCACCCGCAGCAGGAGTTCCTGCAGGTCGACACGGCCAACATCCTGTTCATCTGCGGCGGTGCGTTCGCCGGCCTCGACAAGATCATCTCCGACCGCGGCCGCAAGACCTCGATCGGCTTTTCCGCCTCCGTCGTCTCGTCGGAGGACCGGCCGACGGGCGAGCTGCTGCGGCTGGTCGAGCCGGAGGACCTGCTGAAGTTCGGCCTGATCCCCGAATTCGTCGGCCGCCTGCCGATCCTGGCGACGCTCGAGGATCTCGACGAGCCGGCGCTGGTGCAGATCCTCACCGCGCCGAAGAACGCGCTGGTCAAGCAGTACCAGCGGCTGTTCGAGATGGAGAACGTGGAGCTCACCTTCCACGAGAACGCGCTGATGGCGATCGCCCGCAAGGCGATCGAGCGCAAGACCGGCGCGCGCGGCCTGCGCTCCATCATGGAGGCGATCCTGCTCGACACCATGTTCGAGCTGCCCGCGCTCGAGGGCGTCGAGGAGGTGGTGATCTCCGACGAGGTCGTGGCCGGCAATGCCCGCCCGCTCTACATCTACGCCGAGCGCGAGAAGGAAAAGGGCTCGGCCAGCGCCTGATGCACATTGCGTGCCGGCCGCGCGCCGGCCCCTTCGCACGGCGATGCCGGCGGCCGTTCGCCGCCGGAGGCTGTGTTTCGTCGGCGTGCATGTTGGGGACGACGCGCCGGCCTCGGGCCGCGGCGGGCTCGAAGCCTTGATCTTTGCCGGCGCTCTCTCCAAGTATGAGACAAGTCGCGGCGGGGCAGTTCCGTGCTTGAGTTCCTGGTGAGAACGCGTGACGGGCGGAACCGCGTCCCGGCCGCCAACCGCGAAGCCGCAGCCGGCCTTCCGGCGGCTGTGTCCTGAAAGGCTGAAAGATGACCGAATTCGAAAAGACGACCGGCGACCAGCGCTACCCGGTGTTGCCCCTGAGGGACATCGTGGTGTTCCCGCACATGATCGTGCCGCTCTTCGTGGGGCGCGAGAAGTCCATCAAGGCTCTGGAAGAGGTGATGGGTGCGGACAAGCAGATCCTGCTCGCCACCCAGATGAACGCGGCCGACGACGACCCGACGCCCGACGCGATCTACGACGTCGGCACGCTGGCCAACGTGCTGCAGCTTCTCAAGCTGCCCGACGGCACCGTCAAGGTGCTGGTCGAGGGCACCGCGCGTGCCCGCATCGAGGCCTTCAGCCCGCGCGAGGAGTTCCACGAGGCCGGCGTGACGATCCTCGCCGAGCCGGAGGAGGACGAGGTCGAGATCGAGGCGCTGGCGCGCTCGGTGGTCTCCGACTTCGAGAACTACGTCAAGCTGAACAAGAAGATCTCGCCCGAGGTGGTCGGCGCGACGAGCCAGATCGAGGACTACTCGAAGCTCGCCGACACGGTCGCCTCGCATCTCGCGATCAAGATTCCCGAGAAGCAGGAGATGCTCGGCACGCTGTCCGTGCGCGAGCGCCTGGAGAAGGCGATGGGCTTCATGGAGGCCGAGATCTCGGTGCTCCAGGTGGAGAAGCGCATCCGCAGCCGCGTCAAGCGCCAGATGGAGAAGACGCAGCGCGAGTACTACCTCAACGAGCAGATGAAGGCGATCCAGAAGGAGCTCGGCGAGGGCGAGGACGGCCGCGACGAGGCGGCCGAGCTCGAGGAGCGCATCAAGAAGACCAAGCTGTCGAAGGAGGCGCGCGAGAAGGCCGAGGCGGAGCTGAAGAAGCTGCGCACCATGTCGCCGATGTCGGCCGAGGCCACCGTCGTGCGCAACTATCTCGACTGGCTCCTGTCGATCCCGTGGCGCAAGTTCGGCCGCGTGAAGAACGACCTCGGCTATGCCGAGGAGGTTCTTGACGCCGATCATTACGGCCTCGACAAGGTCAAGGAGCGCATCGTCGAGTATCTCGCCGTGCAGAGCCGGCAGAAGAAGCTCAAGGGACCGATCCTTTGCCTCGTCGGACCGCCCGGCGTCGGCAAGACCTCGCTCGGCAAGTCGATCGCGCGGGCCACGGGCCGCGAGTTCATCCGCATGGCGCTCGGCGGCGTGCGCGACGAGGCCGAGATCCGCGGCCACCGGCGCACCTATATCGGCTCGATGCCCGGCAAGGTCATCCAGTCGATGAAGAAGGCCAAGAAGTCCAACCCGCTCTTCCTGCTCGACGAGATCGACAAGATGGGCATGGACTTCCGCGGCGATCCGTCCTCGGCGCTGCTCGAGGTGCTCGACCCGGAGCAGAACTCGACCTTCATGGACCACTATCTCGAGGTCGAGTACGACCTGTCGAGCGTCATGTTCGTGACGACGGCGAACACGCTGAACATCCCGCCGGCCCTGATGGACCGGATGGAGATCATCCGCATCGCCGGCTACACGGAGGACGAGAAGGTCGAGATCGCCAAGCGGCACCTGCTGCCCAAGGCGATGCGTGACCACGCGCTGGCCGACAAGGAGTTCGCCATCTCCGACGAGGCGCTGCAGGCGGTCATCCGCACCTACACGCGCGAGGCGGGCGTGCGCAATCTCGAGCGCGAGCTGATGAAGCTCGCCCGCAAGGCGGTGACCGAGATCCTGCGCACCGACAAGACGCGCGTCGACGTGACGGAGGACAACCTGGCCGACTATCTCGGCGTGCCGCGCTTCCGCTTCGGCCAGGCCGAGGGCGAGGACCAGATCGGTGTCGTCACCGGTCTCGCCTGGACCGAGGTCGGCGGCGAGCTGTTGACGGTGGAAGGCGTGATGATGCCCGGCAAGGGCAAGATGACCGTCACCGGCAACCTGCGCGACGTGATGAAGGAATCGATCTCGGCGGCGGCCTCCTATGTCCGCTCGCGGGCGATCGACTTCGGCATCGAGCCGCCGGTCTTCGACAAGAAGGACATCCACGTGCACGTGCCGGAAGGCGCGACGCCGAAGGACGGTCCGTCGGCCGGTGTCGCCATGGTCACCGCGATCGTCTCCGTGCTCACCGGCATTCCGGTGCACAAGGAGGTCGCCATGACCGGCGAGGTGACGCTGCGCGGCCGCGTGCTGCCGATCGGCGGCCTCAAGGAGAAGCTCCTGGCGGCGCTGCGCGGCGGCATCAAGAAGGTGCTGATCCCCGAGGAGAACGCCAAGGATCTGGCCGACATCCCGGACAACGTGAAGAGCGGTCTGGAGATCGTGCCGGTCAGCCGGGTCGGCGAGGTGCTGGAGCATGCGCTGGTGCGCAAGCCCGAGCCGATCGAATGGACCGAGCCGGTCGAGACGGCAGCCAAGGTCGACGTGCCGGAGGACGCGGCGGGCCAGACCGTGGCCCACTGACACCGCTCCCGCATCGCGAAAATCGGAAAGCCGGGCCCTCGGGTCCGGCTTTCTTGTCGAAAAGACCCCTCAAACCGCGCATTTCCCGGTTTTTTCGGGATTTGCCGCTTGGTGCTCCTTCCGCTTCTTCCTAGAATTGCGGTCCTGCCGGCGTGAGTCGTGCGTTCCGGTCTCCAAGGAAGGGGTAATTATTGATGAACAAGAACGAGCTCGTAGCCGCCGTCGCCGACGAGGCCAACATCTCCAAGGGGGATGCCCAGTCGGCGGTCGATGCGGTCTTCTCGGTCATCACGCGTGAGTTGAAGGGGGGCGGCGACGTGCGCCTGGTGGGCTTCGGCAATTTCAGCGTCTCGCACCGCAAGGCGTCGACCGGCCGCAACCCGCAGACCGGCGCGCAGGTTCAGGTTCCCGCGCGCAACGTGCCGCGTTTCTCGGCCGGCAAGGGCCTCAAGGACGCCGTCAACTGACGATGGGAAAAGGGGCGCGCAGCGCCCCGTCCGCCGGGCGGCGACGTCCGGACGACTGAAGAAGCCGGGCCTGCGCCCGGCTTTTTCGTTGTTGCTCGCGCTCCGTGCGCCGTGCCCGGCCTGCCGCCCGTGCGGCTGCCCGCCGGGCAGGCGGGGCGCCGCCGCTCGTGCGCCGTCACGGCCGGCAGCGCCCGCGACGCGGCAGCGCATGCCTCCCCGAAAAGACCCCGTGCCATGAAGCCTCGCTCGAGCGGCGGCGTGCCCGCGGCACGGCCGCCTGCGGCCGGCCGGGCCGTTTTTCGCGCCGGAGCGGAACTCAACGGCGCGCGGTTTGTTTCGCACGTTCTACGCGAGACGGAGGCCACGATGTTTCATCATTCTTCGAAGCTGCAGTACAAGGTGCGCGTCGACCGTCCCGATCCGCTGTTTGCCAAGTATCTTCAACAGGCGATCGGCGGCATCGAGGGCGAAATTCGCGTCGCCATGCAGTATTTCTTCCAGGCGATGGGCGCGCGCGGCGATCCCAAATACCGCGACATGCTGATGATGACGGCGACGGAGGAGCTGTCGCACATCGAGTTCCTCGGCCACGCGGTGGCGCTGAACCTCGAGGGCGCGACCGTGTCGGAGCAGGACGAGGCGGCGCAGGACCCGGTGGTCAACGCCATCCTCGGCGGCATGAACCCGCGCCACATTCTGTCGTCGGGCCTGTCGGCGATGCCGGTTAACGCCAACGGCGTGCCCTTCGACATGAGCCATGTCTACGCCACCGGCAACATCGGTGCCGACATGATGGCGAACGTGACGGCCGAGGCGGGCGGCCGGGTGCTCGCCAGCCGGCTCTACCACATGACCGACGACGCCGGCATGAAGGACATGCTGTCCTTCCTGATCGCGCGCGACACGATGCACCAGCAGCAGTGGCTGGCCGTCATCGAGGAGCTGGGCGGCATGGAAAAGCAGCTTCCCGTGCCCAACTCGACGCCGCAGGACAACGAGGCGACCGAGCACTCCTACTACTTCCTCAACACCTCGCTCGACGAGCCGACGCCCGAGGGTCGCTGGACCTCCGGCGCCTCGCTCGACGGTCGCGGCAAGTTTTCCGCGCGCGACAAGCCCGAGCCGCTCGGCCAGAAGCCCGATCTCGGCAAGGCCCGGCCCGACACCGCCGCGCAGAGCGAGCAGATGTAGCCGCCGCCCGCATGGGCGGCCACCCCGACAAGGAGACACCACCATGGCAACGACCGTCGGAACGAGCGGCGACTTCGCCACCCTGATCGAGAACATGCTGTCGCTGGAACGCGACGCGATCGCCGCCTACGAGGCGACCATCGAGCGGCTCGAGGACGCCGGGCGCAAGCAGACCGTGGCCGGCTTCAAGGCCGACCACGAGCGCCACGTCGCCGAGCTCGAGCGCCTGGCGCGCGAGCATGACGCGACCATCCCCGACGAGGGCGACCTGAAGCAGATGCTCACCACCGGCAAGGTCAAGCTCGGCGGCCTGATGGGCGAGGGCGCGCTGTTGAAGGCGATGAGCAGCAAAGAGGACGACACCATCGCCGCCTACCGCCATGCGGTGGAGAACGATGCGGTGCCGGCCTCCGCCAAGCCTGTCTTCGAGGCGGCACTGTCCGACGAACGGCGCCACAAGGCGTGGATGGATGAGGCCGCCGCGGCGGCCTGAGGCCGCGCCACCTCCAGCGCACGGGGCCGCGCCCGCAAGGGTGCGGCCCCACGCGTTTTCCGGAACGCTTGCTTCCCGCAACCGGAACCCTCTGCGCACGCAGGCGTTGCACGGCATGAACCGACACGGCCGGCGATGCGGCGGTGCGGGCCGCAGGCAGGAGACCAGCGCCATGGCCAAGGACTTTCCGCGCAAGCCGTCCGGCGAGGAGGCCAGGCTTCGCGACGACATCGACAGCGGCCGCACCGGCGACAAGGTGGCCGCGGCCGATCCCGCGGTCGCGCCGCTCGGCACCGACGCGGAGGCCGGCGGCACGCCGACCGATCCGCAGGCGGCCGCCGCGGAGCGCCGCCGGGCGACCGGCGGTCCGACATCGGGCGGCGCCGGCGAGACGTCGGCCGGACGGGCCGGCCGCGGCGCGGCGAGCGGCAGGGGCGGGCCGGGCAACGGTGCCTCGGCCGGCCGCGCGGTCGCCGGCGCGCTTCTGGCGGTCGCCATCGCGGTGGTGGTGGCCGTCGCGCTCGCCTGGGCGTGACCGGACGCGCGGTTGGCCACGGCGCCGTCCGGTCTCCCCGTTTGATGGCGCACGCGGCCTGAGGGACCGCCCGCCCGTGCTTTCTTTCGCGCGCGCATGGCCGGTCGCGACAACCGGCTCCCCGAGACGTTGAGGGAGTGCCGAATCAGAGCGGCGGCGGCTCGACCGCCTCCGGCCGCCGGCCGCGCCGGCACAGATAGACCTCGCGCTCGGGATTGGCCTCGATCGCGAAGCCGGCGCTGCGCAGCATCGCCTCCGCGGCCGCCTTGTTGGGAATGAACCAGTTGGTCGGGTCGGCCGCGTAGCGCGCCTCGACGAAATGCAGCTTGGGGAAGTCGTCGCGCTCGAACACCGCCCATTCCGAGAACGGGTGGTCGGGCGCCAGCCCCTCGACGCGCTCGGAGCCGCGCTGCATGCACTGGAACAGCAGCCGGTCGCCGACTGCGTGCTCGTAGAGCAGGTCGAGCGCCAGCAGCGGGTGGCGCAGATGGTAGAGCACGCCCATGAACAGCACCAGATCGAAGCGCTCGCCGAGCTTTGCTACCTCGTAGACCGACATCTGGCGGAACTCGATGGCATGCCCCTCGTGGCGGGCGGCGAACTCCGCCTGGCGCAGATAGCGCGGGTCCGAATCGATGCCGACGACGCGGCCGGCGCCGCGCCGCTTCATCTCGATGGCGTAGAAGCCGGCGTTGCAGCCGATATCGAGCACGCTCGCCCCGTCGAGATCCTCCGGCACCACGTGCTTGAAGCCGTCCCACTTGAAGGCCGGATAGTCGCCGAGAAAGTGGTCGGGCGCGGTCTGCAGGCCGCCGATCCTCAGATTGTGGAACCACGGGCCGAGCGCGGCGATCCGCGCCGCCAGGTCGGGCTTCACGCGTTCGTTCATGGCGTCGCTCCGATGTTCGAGGCGCGCTCGCGCGGCACCGCGTCGCGCCGGCCGGCGGCCGGCGGCGCGAGCTGCGCGAACCAGTCGATGGTCGGCGGCAGGCCCTCGGCCAGCGTCACCCTGGGCGCCCAGCCGAGCAGCGTCTTGGCGCGCGAGATGTCGGGCCGGCGCCGCCGTGGATCGTCCTGCGGCAGCGGCCGGTGCTCGACCGGCGAGGAGGTCGGGATCAGCGAGCGGATGATGGCCACGAGGTCGCGCACGGCGAACTCGCCGGGATTGCCGAGATTGACCGGCACCTGCGGGTTGGGCGTCACCGCCATCATCGCCATCAGCCCGTCCACCAGGTCCGAGACGTAGCAGAAGGAGCGCGTCTGGGCGCCGCTGCCATAGACCGTCAGCGGCGCGTTGCGCAGCGCCTGCACCACTAGGTTGGAGATGATGCGCCCGTCGTCGGCGCGCATGCGCGGGCCGTAGGTGTTGAAGATGCGCACCACCCGCGCGTCGACGCCGGCGCCGTGCAGCATGTCGAAGCACAGCGTCTCGGCCGCCCGCTTGCCCTCGTCGTAGCAGGCGCGCGGGCCGGTGCAGTTGACGTTGCCGCGATAGTCCTCGGTCTGCGGATGCTCCTCCGGGTCGCCGTAGACCTCGCTGGTCGAGGCCTGCAGGAAGCGCGCGCCGTGCGCGCGGGCGAGCGTCAGCAGGTTGTGCGTGCCCTGCACGCTGGTCAGCATGGTGTGCACGCGGTCGGCCTGGTAGTGCGGCGGCGAGGCGGCGCAGGCGAGATTGTAGATCTCGTCGAGCGGCTCCTCGATGGCGACCGGCTCGCAGATGTCGTGCCGCACCAGCCGGAAGCGCGGGTGGTTCTCGAGCGGCGCCACGTTGGTCTCGCTGCCGGTCAGGAAGCTGTCGAGACAGATCACCGTATGGCCGGCGGCCAGCAGCGCGTCGCACAGATGCGAGCCGACGAAGCCGGCGCCGCCGGCCACGAGCACGGTCCGCGGCGCGCCGTCGTCGGGACGGCGAATGGGCGGGGCGGTCACCATTGCGTTTCCTTTCCGGCCGCTTCGGCGGCCTGCGCGCCGGGCGGGCGGCCCGGCCTGTCGTCGTCGAGGCATTCCCTGAGCGCGATCGCCATCTCCTCGGCTCGCGCCCGGCCGGTGTGGCCGGCCATCACGCGCGCGTGCGCGGCCTCGGCCAGGGCCCGGCGCTGCGGCTCGTCGAGCGCCGTCAGCGCGGCCGTCACGTCGGCCGTGTCGTCGGCGATCAGGACGGCCTCGCCCTCCGGCAGGAGCGCGTCGAGGCCGCGCCAGCGGTCGCTGATGATCGGCGTGCGGCAGGCGGCCGCCTCGAACAGGCGCACGCTCGGCGACCACCCGGCGGCGATCATGTCGGCGCGCGTCACGTTGAGCGTGAAGCGCTGGCGGCTGTAGAAGGAGGCGTGCTCGCCGGGCGGCAGATGCTCGATGCGCGCGACGTTGGCCGGCCAGGCGATGTCGTCGGGATACTGCGAGCCGGCGACGACGAAGCGCCGTTCGGGCAGCCGCCGCGCCGGCTCGATCAGCAGCCGCTCCAGCGCCGGCTGCCGGTCCGGGCTGTAGGTGCCGAGATAGCCGAGATCCCATTGCGGCGCCTCGCCGGTCGGCCGGTAGGCGTCGGCGTCGACCGAGCAGTAGAGCGCCGCCGCGCGGCGCGCGCCGTAGCCCGTCTCCAGCTCGTCGAGCACCGTGCCGCCGGAGAACGAGAAGTAGACGTCGAACAGCGGGATCTGCCGGCGCGCGAGGAAGGCCTCGTCGCCGCGCTCGAGCCGGGCGAGCGTCACCGGCGTGTCGATGTCGTAGAAGCACAGCAGCCGCGGCCGCGCGGCGGCGAGCGCATCGATCAGCTTCGGGCCGTCCGGCACGTAGGAGCCGACGATCACCGCGTCGGCCTCGGCGATCTCCGCGCCGAAGCGCGCCGTCGCGTCCTCCACCCCGTCATAGTAGGCGAGGCGGCAGAAATCCGGGTCCGGCAGGTCGCGGTGGGCGGCGTACCACGGCACGTCGCGCTCGAGAAACAGGACGCGGTGGCCCGCCTCGGCGGCGCCGCGCAGCAGGCTGCGATAGGTGGTGGCGTGGCCGTTGCCCCAGGAGGAGGACAGCGACAGGCCGAACACGACGAGGGTGAGGGCATGGGTCATTCGGCAGCGTCCCTGGACTTTGCGGCGTGCAGCGCCCGCATGATGCGGTCGGCCTCCATCGCCCGGTGGTCGTAGGTGTGCTCGGCGAGCACACGGGCGAGGGCGCGCCGGCCGATGGCGCGCGCGTGCTCCTCGGCGAGCTGGTCCATGATGGCGGCCACGTCCTGGCCGTCGCGCGCCACCAGCACCTCCTCGTCGGGCTTGAGGAACAGCTCGATGCCGTCCCAGTGGTCGGTGAGCAGGCAGGCGCCGGCGCCGGCCGCCTCGAAGACGCGGGTCGCCGGCGAGAAGCCGTTCGCCGCCATGCTGTCGCGCGACACGTTGAGCACCGCCTTCGGCGTCGCGTTGAAGGCGTTGTGGTCGGCCGTCGGCACGTGGCCGATGTAGCGCACATTGGCCGTCACCGGCTTGTCGTCCCAGCCCGAGCCGCCGAGCAGGAATCGCGCGTCGGGCAGGGCGGCGGCGGGTTCGAGGAAGAAGGCCTCGACGCGCGCCTCGCGGTCGGGCAGCCGGTTGCCGAGGAAGGCGAGATCGGCGGCAAAGCGCGGCTCGGCCGTCACCGGGTGGTGCGTCTCGGGGTCGAGCGCATTGTAGATCGGGTGGCAGGCGCGCGCGCCGAGCGCGCGATAGGCGGCCACCACCGGCTCGCCGCCGCCATAGGTCAGCACCGCGTCGATGCGGCCGAGCGCGCGGCGCAGCGGATGTTCGGGCGCCGCCTGCAGCTCGGCCAGCGTCGCCGGCGCGTCGACGTCCCAGAACAGCGCCACCGCGTCGGCGCGGCAGGCCTGCAGCACGCACGCCAGCAGCAGGTCGTCGGCGAACCCCACGCCGCTCGCCTTGACGACGATGTCGGCCTCCGCGGCCTCGGCCGCCACGCGCGCCGCCGCCGCCTCGCTCGCCTCGTAGACGACGACGCGGCACCATGCGGGCGGCGCGATGTCGCGGTGCTGCTGCCGGCCGAAGGCGTCGGGCTCGTAGAAGGTGATGTCGAAGCCGCGCGCGGCGAGCGCGCGCAGCAGCCCGCGATAGTAGGTCGCCGCCCCGTTCCAGTAGGACGACAGCAGGCTGGAGCCGTAGAAGGCGAGCTTCATCGTGCCGCCTCCCGCACCGCGACCGGCGCCGCCGGCTCGCGCGTGCCGAGCGCGGCCAGGATGGCGAGAAGCTCGTCGACCCGGTGGCGGCAGGTGTGCCGCGCGCGGATGGTGGCCAGCCCGCTGTCGGCGAGCGCCCGGCGCAGCGCCGCGTCGTTGAGAAGGTCGCGCATGTGGCGCGCCATCGCTTCGCCGTCCTGCGCCACGAGATAGTCGCGGCCGGGCCGGAACAGCCCCTCCGCGTCGTCCCACGGCGCCGAGATCAGCGGAATGCCGCAGGCCAGCGCCTCGAACACGCGGATGGTGGGGATGCCCGGCAGCGCCGCGACATAGGGCCGGCGCGGCACGTGCACGGTGAAGCGGTGGCGGGCGAAGGCGGCCGGCACGTCGGCATTGGCGATCCAGCCGCCATAGGCGAGGCCGGCCCGCTCGAGCGCGGCCAGCGCGGAGCGGGGATAGCGCACGCCGCGCACCGTGCCGGCGAGGCCGAGCCGGCCGGCCGGTTCGACGAGGAAGCTCTCGAGCTCGGCGGCGCGCTCGTCGTCGCCCCAGTTGCCGATCCAGATCAGGTCGCGCTCGGGCTCGGCATGCGGCTCGGGCGCGAACACCGTGTCGTCGGCCGCCTCGTGCCACACGAAGGTGCGCCGGCCCCAGCCGGCCCGCTCGTAGCGGCGGCGCAGCGCCGCGCCGAAGGCGAGCACGCCGTCATAGTCGTCGAGCGACAGCGCCGCGATCTCGCCCTGCGCGGAGACCGCGCGGTGATGGGTGTCGTGAAACAGCAGCGTGAAGCCGGCCTGCCGCCTGATCCGGCCGATCTCGGCGACCAGCGCCGGGTCGGTCCACTCGTGCACGATCACCACGTCGGCCCCGTCGAGCGCGGCGGCGTGGTCGAAGTCCGCGCCGTAGCTGCGCGGCGCGAGGTCGGGGAAGCGGCGCCGGAAGCGGTCGAGCGCGGCCGGGCCCTGCTCGGCGAGCAGGTTGGCCCGGCTCCAGCCGTCGGCCGGCTCGAGCGCCGTCACCTCGTGGCCGCGGCGCAGCAGCTCGCGCAGCACGCCGCGCAGGAAGTGGGCGTTGCCATGGTTCCAGTCGGAGACCAGCGAGTGGGTGTAGAAGACGAAACGCATGGCGCTCACACCGCGATCGGCCGGGGCTCGGAGCGTCTGGCCATGGCCGCCGCATAGAGGCCCTGCATGGCGCGCACCTGGCGCTCCTGCGTGAACCCGGCGGCGCGCACCCGGGCGCGGCCGGCAAGGTCGGCGCGCAGCGCGTCGTCGTCGGCGAGCCGGTTGATCGCCGCGGCGAAGCCGGCCGCGTCGGCCGGTGCGGCGAACAGCGCCGCGCCGTCCCACAGCTCGCGATAGGTCGCATTGTCGGCCAGCACCAGCGCCGCGCCGCCGCTCGCCGCCTCCAGCGCCGCCAGGCCGAACGGCTCGTAGATCGACGGCGAGACGACGATGCCGGCCTCCGCCATGTGGCGCCGCGCCGCCGTGTTGGGGATCTCGCCGAGGTGGCGGGCGTGCGCGAAGCCGAACGTCTGGCCGTCCGGACCGTGCGTCGGACCGGCGGCCAGCACCGGCCACCGCGCATCGGCCGCCGCCCGGTCGAGCGTCGCGCCGTTCTTGCCCTCGTCCCACCAGCGCCCGGCGGCGAAGACGAAGGGCTGCTTGCGCGCGGCCGGGGCGAGCGGCCGCACCGCGTTGGGCACCACCCGTGCGGCGACCGAGGGCCCATAGGTCCTGGCCAGCATGGCGGCATGGCTGGCGCTCGGCGCCACCACCGTGTCGGCCGCGGCCAGGCCGGCGGCGTTGCGCGCATGATGCCAGGCGAGCGGCGCCGGCAGGCCGCTGCCGCGCACGGCGCGGAACCACGTCGCCACGCAGGAATGCGACACGGCGAGCACCGGCACGTCGAGCGCCAGGCCGGCCGCCTGGCTCGGCAGGTTGAGATGCACCAGGTCGACGCGGTGGCGCGCGACCAGCTCGCCGAGGAGCTGCGGCACGGCCTCGAGCGCGGCTTCGCCCTCGGCCGTCCAGTCGAGCGGCGCCGGCAGCCACACCAGCCGTCCGGCATCGGCGGCTTCGGCCGCCTTGCTGGCGTCGGGCTGCGGCCCGAAGCCGGCGAAGGTCACCGCGGTGCCGGCCGCCTGCAGCGCCCGGCCGAGGTCGAGCGCGTAGCGCCATACACCGCCGACCGCGTCGAGCGTCATCAGCACGTGGGCGGGCCGCGGCGCCGGGCCGTCCGGCATCGTCCGGTCGAAGGCGGGCGCTGCGGTCATGCCAGCGCCCTGCGCCGTGCGTCGCCGGCGATGCGGTGCGCGCGCAGCCAGTCGGCCAGCTCGGCCAGCCCCTCGCGCCACGGCACGCGCGGCCGCCAGCCGACGGCGGCCTCCAGCCGGCGGTTGTCGGCGACGAAGTAGAGCTGGTCGCCCTGCCGCCACGGCCCGTGCGCGACCGGCACCTTGCGCGCCGTCAGCCGCTCGATCTCGCGCAGCACCATGCGGATGCTGACGGCGTTGTGCGGGCCGCCGCCGAGATTGAAGGCCTGGCCCTTCACCCGGTCGATGTCGCAGAGCAGCGCGCGGTAGGCGCCGACCGCGTCGCTGACGTGCAGGATGTCGCGCACCTGCCGGCCGTCGCCATAGACCGAGATCGGCTCGCCCGACAGCGCGCGGATCAGGAAATGCGCCACCCAGCCCTGGTCCTCGGTGCCGAACTGCCGTGGCCCGTAGACGCAGCTCATGCGCAGCACCGCCGAGCGCACGCCGTAGTGCCGGGCATAGTCGAGCACGTACTGGTCGGCCACGCCCTTCGAGCAGCCGTAGGGCGTGCAGAAGTCGAGCGGCCGATCCTCGCCGATGCCGCCGGCGCGCACCGCCTCGTCCTCGGGGATGTAGCGGTCGTCGAGCGCCACCATGGCGAGGTCGTCGAGCCCGCCATAGACCTTGTTGGTGCTGGCGAACAGCACCGGCGCATCGGTGCCGGCGCGGCGCACCGCCTCGAGCACGTTGACGGTGCCGCGCGCATTGACCTCGAAATCGTCCACCGGGTCTTCGAGGCTGGTCGTCACCGCCGTCTGCGCGGCGAGATGGACGACCGCCCGCGCATCGGCCAGCGGCGCCTGCAGCGCGCCGAGGTCGCGCACGTCGATCAGCGCCGAATGCACGCGCTCGCCATGCGCCCGGCACAGCCAGT
This sequence comes from Aquibium sp. A9E412, assembly GCF_030398335.1. GTDB lineage: Bacteria > Pseudomonadota > Alphaproteobacteria > Rhizobiales > Rhizobiaceae > A9E412. Next base: position 57,869 of record NZ_JAOAOP010000002.1, on the reverse strand, counting down.
CGAGATTCTGCTCGACGCCCGGCCGGCTCAGATTGTCGAGCACCAGCACCTCCTGGCCGTCGGCCAGCAGGCTGTCGGCGAGGTTGGCGCCGATGAAGCCGGCGCCGCCGATCACCGCGACCGGGCGTGCCTTCCTGACCAGCGTCGGGCGGCCGAGCTCGCACACCGCGCGCACCCGCGGCACGCCGCCCTCCATCAGGAGGCGGGCGAGCAGCTTCGGCCGGTTGGCCTTGTCGACGGCGCCGAGGTGATAGTGGCGCGGATCGAACCAGTGGCCCTCCTGCACCGCGATGTCGGACGGCACGTCGCGCCAGCTGTACCAGTAGACGCGGTCGACCGGCGCGGCGAGCGCCTCCAGGAAGCGGCGGGCCTGCTCGATCTCGTCGTTGCGCCAGGTCGAGTAGCCGGTCTCGGTGATCCAGATCTCGGCGTCGCCGTTGTGGCGCGCCAGGATTGCGCGCGTCTCCTCGACGTAGCGCTGCCAGCCCTGCCAGCTTCCCGCCTCGCTGTCCCAGGTGCCGGGAAAGCCGTGCAGGCCGACGGCGGCGATCTCGTCGAGCACGCCGCGCTCGCCCATCAGGTTGAGCCAGTGGGCATCGAACGGGCAGGGGCCGCCGAGCACCGGCTGCCAGCCGCGCCGGCGCGCCCAGTGCGCCGCGCCGCCGATCATCTCGCAGAACAGCCGGTAGTCGGTGTCTTCGCGCCAGTCCCAGTCGAGCAGGTTGTTGGGCTCGTTCCACAGCTCGATGCTGCGGAAATGCCGGCCGTAGCGCGTCAGCACGTGGTCGACGAAGTCGGCGTAGTCCTTGAGCCGGCGCGGCGCGCCGGTGGTGCGGCCGTTGCGGGCGAGCGACGGCGGCGTGTAGTGCACGCAGGGCAGCAGGTCGATCTGCGGCCCGAGCTTGGGGATCAGCCAGTCGTACCAGGCCTCGCCGCCGGGCGCGAGATACTCCGCCCACGACAGGTGGGTGCGCACGTAGCGTGCGCCCGAGGCGATCAGGTCGGGCAGGAGCTCCTCGGTGCGCTCGTACTCGCCGGGGCGGAACCACTCGACGAAGCCGTAGGGCACGTGCGTCGCCTGTTGCGGGTCCTCGCGCGCCGTCATGACACCAGGCCCCGCTCCTCGAGCTGGCGGCGCATCTCCGCGCCGCGATCGGTCGCCGAGGTCGACAGCACCCATTCGGCGAGCTCGCCGAGCGCGGTCTCCAGCCGCCGCTCCGGCTCGAAGCCAAGCAGCTCGCGCGCCTTGCCGATGTCGGCGAAGCAGTGGCGGATGTCGCCGGCGCGCGCCTTGCCGAGGATCTCCGGCTCGGTGTCCGGCACGCCCATCGCCTCGGCGAGAAGCCGGGCGACGGCCGTGATGGTGTAGGCGTCGCCGCTGCCGATGTTGATGACGTGGCCGGGGGCGCGCGGCTTGTCGAGCGCCAGCCGGAAGGCGCGCGCCACGTCGCGCACATGCACGAAGTCGCGGCGCTGCTCGCCGTCCTCGAAGATCATCGGCGGCTTGCCGTTGGCCAGCCGCGCGGCGAAGTTGGCGAGCACGCCGGTATAGGGGTTGGAGAGCGCCTGGCCGGGGCCGAACACGTTGAACAGCCTGAGCGCCACCGCCTCCACGCCGTAGGCCTCGCCGAACAGCAGCGTCGCCCGCTCCTGCATGAACTTGTTGAGCGCGTAGATCGAGGCGAGCTCGACCGGCTTCTCCTCGTCGGTGGCGACCGGCACGAGCGGCCGCCCCGCCGCGTCGAGCGGGTCCCAGGCGCCGCGCGCCACCGCCTCGGGACGCCGGCGCACGGCGCCGCGGCGCTCGCCGTCGGCCGTCTCGTAGAGTCCCTCGCCGTAGACGCTCATCGAGGAGGCGACGACGATGCGCCGCACGCGCCGCTCGATCATCGCCTCGAGCAGCACCGCGGTGCCCAGGTCGTTGCCGCTGACATAGCGGGCGATCTCGTACATCGACTGGCCGACGCCGACCTCGGCGGCGAGGTGGACGACGCCGTCGACGCCCTCGAGGGCGGCGCGCACGGCGTCCATGTCGCGGATGTCGCCGCGCACGGTCTCCACCGCGTCGGGCATGCGCGGCGCGCCGTCGCCGTGCACCTGGTCGATCAGCGCATCGAAGGCGCGCACCGCATGGCCGGCGGCAAGCAGCTCGTCGCAGACCGCGCGGCCGATGAAGCCGCAGCCTCCTGTGACCAGTATCTTTCTCACATCGTCACCATCGGTGGTTCGTCGTCGTCGGAGCGGGATGATCCTTCGCCCCAATGCGCGAGACCGTGGCCGGTTCCACCGGCGGCCGGCACGGCCCGCAGCAGGTGCACGGCCTGCACACGTCGACCCGCGTCCGCGCGCGCACAGCGCGTCGCGCCGCGCCGGTTCGCGTTGCTCGCACCGGTTCGCGTTGCTGAAGCATCCGCAGGAACCGTCTCGCCACGGGATGCGTTGGGCGACACGAACTGCCGCAGGAGGGGCGGCCCCGAACCCGGCTCTAGAGGGACGGAGCGAACGCCATGAAGATTGCCATTGTCGGAGCCGGGTATGTCGGGCTGACGACCGGAGCCTGCCTGGCCGAGATCGGCCACACCGTGACCTGCCTCGACATCGATGCGCGGCGGATCGCCCGGCTGAAGGCCGGCGAGATGCCGATCTACGAGCCCGGCCTGGAGGCCCTGTCGCGGGTCAACCGCGAGGCCGGGCGGCTTGCCTATGGCGACGACGTGGCGGCCGGCGTCGGCGATGCCGACGCGGTCTTCCTCGCCGTCGGCACGCCGTCGGGTCCCGACGGCGACATCGACCTGACGCCGATCGAGCGCGCGGCGCGCCAGGTGGCGCCGAACGTGCGGCCCGACGCGGTGATCGTGGTCAAGTCGACGGTGGTCGCCGGCACCGCCCGCCGGCTGCGCCGGCTGGTCGCCGAGGCGCGCGGCGACGAGCGCGTGCCGGTCGCCGCCAATCCGGAATTCCTGCGCGAGGGCTCGGCCGTCGGCGACTTCCTGGAGGCCGACCGCATCGTCGCCGGTGCCGACGACCGCCGCTCCGCCCGCTGCCTGCGCCGCATCTACCGGCCGCTCTGCCAGCGCGGCGTGCCGTATGTCGACACCGACACCGTCAATGCCGAGATGGTGAAATACGCCGCCAACGCCTTCCTGGCGCTGAAGATCGGCTTCATCAACCATGTCGCCGATCTGTGCGAGGCGGCCGGCGGCGACGTCGCCGACGTGGCGCGCGGCGTCGGTCTCGACCGGCGCATCGGCGCGGCCTTCCTCGCGCCCGGCCCCGGCTATGGCGGCTCGTGCTTTCCCAAGGACACGCGCGCCTTCGCCGCGCTCGGCCGCCGCCACGGCGCGCCGCAGTGGATGATCGAGACGCTGATCGACAAGAACGAGGAGCGCAAGCGCCGGCTGGCCGCGCGCATCCTCGGCGAGCTCGAGCGCGCCGGCCCGGGACGCAACGTCGCCGTGCTTGGCCTCGCCTTCAAGGCGCGCACCGATGACGTGCGCGAATCGGCGGCGCTCACCGTCATCCCGGCGCTGCAGCAGGCCCGCTGCCGGGTCAGCGCGCACGACCCGCAGGCGATCGAGACGGCCCGGCCGCACCTGCCCGGCGTCGCCCTGCACGACTGCCCGTACCGTGCCTGCGAGGGTGCGGACGCGGTGGTCATCCTCACCGAATGGGACGACTACCGCGCGCTCGATCTCGGCCGGCTCGCTAGCGCCGCGCGCGGCCGCACGATCGTCGACTGCCGCAACCTCGTCGATCCCGCCGAAGCGCGCCGCCACCGGCTCGATCTCGTCGGCATCGGCCGGCCGGCCCGGCGCGACGCGCGCGCCGCGGGCACCCGCCCGGGCGGCGCCCGCGACTACGAGCGCATCGCCGCCTCGCCGGCCTGAGGCCGACCGGCGCCACCGACCACCAGCAACAGGAGGCCGCCATGACGAGCTCCAGCACCACCACCAACCACGACGAGATCCGCCGCTGGGCGGAGCAGCGCGGCGGCCGCCCGGCACGCGTCGAATCGACCAGCCCCGGCGGAATCCTGCGCATCGACTTCGGCGAGCCGGAGGAGCGGCTGGAGGCGATCTCGTGGGACGAGTTCTTCCGCATCTTCGAGGAGAACCGGCTCGCCTTCCTCTACCAGGAGGAGGTGTCGGGCGGTCAGACGAGCCGCTTCAACAAGTTCGTCGAGCGCGACTGAGCGGGCGGCGGCATGGCACAGGTGACCAGCGAGCCGGCGCGCGGCGAGGCGCGCGCGGCGACGATGCGCGCGGCGGTTCTCACCGGGCCCGGCCGCCTCGCCGTCGAGACGGTGCGGCGACCCGAGCCGGGGCCCGGCCAGGTGCGCCTGCGGCTCGAGGGCTGCGGCGTGTGCGCCTCCAATCTCGGCCCCTGGGCCGGGCCGGACTGGATGACGTTTCCGACCGAGCCCGGCGGCCTCGGCCACGAGGGCTGGGGCACCGTCGAGGCGGTCGGCGCCGGCGTCGACGCCGTGCGGCCGGGCGACCGGGTGGCGGCGCTCTCCTACCACGCCTATGCCGAATGCGACCTGGCCGAGGCGGACCGGCTGGTGCCGCTTCCCGCCGCGCTCGACGGCATGCCGTTTCCCGGCGAGCCGCTCGGCTGCGCGATGAACATCTTCCGCCGCAGCGCCATCGCGCCGGGCCAGACCGTCGCGATCATCGGCATCGGCTTTCTTGGCGCGCTGCTGACGCGGCTCGCCGCCGACGCCGGCGCGCGCGTGCTGGCGATCTCGCGCCGGCCGTTCTCGCTTAAGGTGGCGCGCCGCATGGGGGCCGACGAGAGCATCGTGCTGGACGATCACTGGCGCATCATCGAGGTCGTCCGCCAGGCGACCGGCGGCCGCTTCTGCGAGCGGGTCATCGAGGCCGTCGGCATGCAGTGGCCGCTCGACCTGGCCGGCGAGCTGACCGCCGAGCGCGGCCGGCTGGTCGTCGCCGGCTACCACCAGGACGGCCCGCGCCAGGTCAACATGCAGCTCTGGAACTGGCGCGGCCTCGACGTGGTCAACGCGCACGAGCGCGACCCCGCCGTCTACATGCGCGGCATGCGCCAGGCGGTGGACGCGGTGGCGGCGGGCCGGCTCGATCCGCGGCCGCTGCTGACCCACACCTATCCGCTGGCCGCGCTCGGCGAGGCGCTCGACGCCACGCGTGACCGGCCCGCAGGCTTCCTCAAGGCGTGGGTGCGGCCATGACGGCGCGCGCCCGCATCGCCGAGCCGGTCGCCGCGGCCACGCGGCGCCGGCCGCGCATCGGCTTCCTCGGTGTCGGCTGGATCGGGCTCGACCGCATGAGGGGCATCGTCGACGCCGGCCAGGCCGACGTCGTGGCGCTGTGCGATCCCTCGCGCGAGATGCGCGAGCGCGCCGGGGCGCTGGCGCCCGATGCGGTGTGCGCGGACGGGCTCGACGCGGTGCTCGACCAGGCGCCGGACGGCATCGTCGTCGCCACGCCCAGCGCGCTGCACGCCGAGCAGGCGATCGCCGCGCTCGAGCGCGGCGTGGCGGTGTTCTGTCAGAAGCCGCTCGGCCGCACCGCGGCGGAGGCCGGTCGCGTGGTCGCCGCGGCGCGGCGCGCCGACCGGCTGCTCGGCGTCGACCTGTCCTATCGCCGCACCGAGGGCCTGGCGCGGCTGCGCGAGGCGGTGCTGGGCGGCGCGCTGGGCGAGGTCTTCGCCGCCGATCTGGTGTTCCACAACGCCTACGGACCGGACAAGCCGTGGTATTTCGACAAGGCGCTGTCGGGCGGCGGCTGTGTCATCGATCTCGGCGTGCATCTCGCCGACCTGGCGCTGTGGCTGTTTCCCGGCCGCCGGGTCGAGGCGGTGGAAAGCCGGCTCTACCGGGCGGGCCGGCTGCTCGCCCCGGCAACCGACACGGTCGAGGATGCCGCCTTCGCCACGCTGACGCTGGAGGGCGGGGCGACGGTGCGGCTCGCCTGCTCCTGGCACCTGCATGCCGGACGCGGCGCGGTGATCGGCGCCGAGCTCTGCGGCACCGAGGGCGGCGCCGCGTTCCGCAACGTCGACGGCTCGTTCTACGACTTCACCGCCGCGCTGCACCGCGGCACCGAGACCGAGGTGCTGTGCGCCCCGCCGGATGCCTGGGGGCCGCGTGCGGCCTGCGACTGGGCCGCCCGGCTCGCCGCCGGGGAGCGTTTCGACCCGGCGGCGGAGGACTTCGTCGCCGGCGCACGGCTGGTCGACCGCATCTACGGCCGCTAGCGCCGATCTGCGTTTCACGCACGCGCGGATCGGCTGCGATTTGTTGACTTGAAGCGTTTGCGGACGGCGAACCGGTTCCATTCGCCCGGAAACGCTCGAGGCGTCGGCGCTGCCGGCGGAGCGGGGCGATGCGCCATGCGTCCGGCGGCTGCATCGCGACGGGCGTCGTCGTCCAAGCGGCTTGAGCCGCGGTCACGCGAGCTGCGTCGCATAGGCCGCCAGCTGATCGATCGTCGTGCCCCAGCCCTCGTGAAATCCCATCTCTTCGTGCTTGCGGCTGTCGGCGGCATTCTTGTGCATCACATGGGCCGCGTACCGCGTGCCGTCCGCCTCGGCGGCGAACGTGATCGTCGCGGTCAGGGTGAGCCACGGCTCGATGGGCCGCCATCCCTCGGCGAGCGCTGTCGTCCACACCAGACGGCGCTCCGGCACGACGTCCAGGAAGCACGCCTCCACATGCGGCTGGAAGTCGCCGTCTCCCTCACGCATCAGGGTTTCGAAGCCGCCTCCGGGCCGCAGATCCAGCTTCACGACGCGGCATTCGATCGGATCGGGGATCCACCATCGCGCAAGATGCTCCGGCCTGCTCCACGCCATCCAGACCTTGCGCGGAGGCGCCTTGATGAAGCGCGTTACGGAAAGCTGCTGGTCCTGCGGCATCATTCGGTCTCGTCCTCTTCCATCTGGGTTTCGACATAGGCGGCAAGCCGTTCGGCGCTCGCGTCCCAGAGCGCGCGCTGTCTCGAAAGCCACCTCTCGGTCTCCGTCAGGCGGCCGGGCTGCAATCGGCAGGTGCGCACCCGCCCGCGCTTTTCGGTGGCGATCAGGCCGCTCTCTTCGAGCACGCGCAGATGTTTCAGGAACGCCGGCAGCCCCATCTCGAAGGGCGCCGCGAGCTCCTTGACCGGTGCGGCGCCGCGAACCAGACGATGGACGACGGCCCTTCTGGTGGGGTCCGCCAGGGCGTGGAACGCAGTGTCGAGGGAGGCGCTATGGTTTGCCATACGGTGAACCATAGACGTTGGTTCACCGAATGGCAAACTGAATCTCGACCTGTGGCGTCTCCAGGCGAAGCGGAAAGCGGTTCGCCGTTCGCAGACGCGTCAGGACAACAGCGTGGAGCCGATCTGCGATTGCGCGAAAAGCGGATCGGCTCTGAGGGTCCGTGCCGTCGGGCGGATCGCTTGCTGCACGGCGCGGCGGGCCGGCGGCCGGGACCTGGCGGAGCCGGCCGCCGCGCGCCGTCACTCGTCGGGCGAGGGCAGCTTCCAGCCGAGCACGTAGTCGCCGATCGGCGTTTCCATGAAGTGGTGCCCGCCGGCCATGAACACCAGATACTGCTCGCCCTGCATCTCGTAGGTGATCGGCGTCGCCTGGCCGCCGGCCGGCAGCGCGTCCTGCCACAGCACCTCGCCGGTCTCGATGTCGATGGCGCGGATCAGGTTGTCCGTCGCCGCCGCGATGAAGATGAGACCGCCGGCGGTGACCAGCGGACCGCCATTGTTCGGCGTGCCGATGCGGATCGGCAGCATCGAGGGGATGCCGAACGGCCCGTTGCGGCGCGCCTCGCCGAGCGGCTGGTCCCACAGCGTCTCGCCCGTCGCCAGGTCGATGGCGCGGATGCCGCCATAGGGCGGCTGCTTGCACATCAGCCCGGTGAACAGCCGCCAGCCGGCATTGACCGTGATCGCGTAGGGCGCGCCGGCCTGCGGGTTGTCGTGCTCGCCGCGCGGGATGTAGATCGGCGTCAGGTTGCGCTCCTCGGCCTCCTCGCGCGTCAGCAGCCGGTTGTGGTTGGGCATGTCGTTGTAGTTGGCGACCAGCACGCCGCGTTCGGTGTCGACGGCGAGGCTGCCCCAGTCGTTGCCGCCGTTGTAGCCCGGATACTGGACGAAATGCCGGTCGACCGTCGGCGGCGTAAAGATGCCGTCATAGGACGCGCGGTGATACTGGATGCGGCACCACAGCTGGTCGAGCGGCGACATGCCCCACATGTCGCGCGGCTCGAGCGGGTCCTTGGCCAGCGTGTGGTAGGCGGAGAAGGGCTGCGTGTCCGACAGGTTCTCCGGCTCCACGCCGCCGCCCGGCACCGGCCGCTCCTCGACCGGGAACAGCGGCTCGCCGGTGCGCCGGTCGAGCACGTAGATGTCGCCCTGCTTGCTGGCCAGGATCAGCGCCGGCACCGAGCCGTCCTCGGCGGGAAAGTCGACCAGGCTCGGCTGCGAGCCGAGGTCGTAGTCCCACACGTCGTAATGCACGGTCTGGAACGACCATTCGACCGCGCCGCTCGCCGCGTCGAGCGCCACCAGCGCGGTGCTGTACTCGTTCTCGCACGGCGCGCGGTTGCCGCCATAGTAGTCGACGGCCGAGTTGCCCATCGGCAGGTAGACCATGCCGAGCTCGGCATCGGCGGCGACGCTGGTCCACATGTTGGGCGTGCCGCGCGTGTAGACCTCGCCTTCCGGCGGCGCGCCGGTCAGGTCGGGCTTGCACATGTCCCAGGCCCAGCGCAGTTCGCCCGTCACCACGTCGTAGCCGCGCACCACGCCTGACGGCGCGTCCTCGGCCTGGCCGTCGAGCACCTGCGCGCCGACCACCACGACGCCGTTGACGATGGTTGGCGCGGCGGTCACCGAATACCAGCCCGGCACGGTCTCGCCGATGCCCTCGCGCAGGTTGACTTCGCCGTTGAAGCCGAAATCGGGGCAGGGCTGGCCGGTCTCAGCGTCGACGGCGACGATGCGCGCGTCGAGCGTCGTCTCGACCACCCGCGCCGCGCAGGGCGCGTCGGGCTCGGCCTCCGGGTTCTCGAAATAGGCGACGCCGCGGCAGCTCGCACTGTAGGGGATGGCGTCCTCGTCGACGCCGGGATCGTAGCGCCAGCGTTCCTTGCCGGTCGCCGCGTGCACCGCGATCAGCGTGTTCATCGCCGAGCACAGATAGAGCGTGTTGCCGACCTTGAGCGGCGTCGTCTCCGGCGCGTACTTGCCGTTCGCCTCCTCGCTCGGCATGTCGCCGGTGCGGTAGGTCCACACGCGCTCGATCTGCGCGACGTTGTCGCGGTTGATCTGGTCGAGCGGCGAGTAGCGCTGCGCCATGTTGGTGCCGCCATAGGCCGGCCAGTCCGCGCCGACCTGCGGGCGCGTCTGCGTCATCGCCTGTGTCCGGCCGGCCGGCTCGTCCGGCGCGCCCTCCTGCGCCCGGTCGGTCGGCCCGGCAGGCGCGCGGGCCTCGCCGGCCGTCTCGTCGTCCGGCCCGGCCGCGTCCGGGTCGCGCGCCTCCGGCGCCTGGTCCTGCGGTGCGGTCTCGACGGGCGCCTGCGTCTGCGGCTCTTCCTGCTGCGGCGGGGTTTCCTCCTGCGCCACGGCACGCGGCAGCGCCGTCACCCCGTAGGCCGCGCCGGCGGCGACCAGCAGCGCCGCCGCACCGCCGGCGGCCAGCCGGCCGCCGGAGCGGGACGCGCGGCCGCCGCCGAGCGCCGGAATGGCGGCCAGCACCAGCAGCAGCAGGACGCTCGGCGCCACCAGGCGCGGCACCTGCGCCCACCAGTCGGTGCCGACCTCCCAGAAGGCCCACACGAGCGTGAAGGCGTAGACGGCGAGATAGATCCATAGGCCGAGCATCGAGCGACCGGCGAGCAGCGCGCCGGCCGCGATCAGGCCGAGTCCGGCGACCAGATAGTACCAGGAGCCGCCGAGCGTGATCAGCCACACGCCGCCCGCGCCGAGCAGCACGCCGATCACGACGAGAAGGGCTCCGATCAGCCGGGCGTACCAGCGTGCGAAGCCGCCGGCCCGGTGTTGCGTGCCGTTGCCTGTCGTCCAGCTCATGGTTGTTCTCCGCGACGTTGTGTCTGGGACCGGCCGGTGCACCGGCGTGCCTCGCTCCGGGGCCGCCGCGTCGATGGGCCGGATCAGGTGCAACGCCTGCGCGTGGGTCTTGTTCCTGCACCCGGCCGCATTCCTGGCGCGGCGGCACGCCGGTGCCTGCCGCGGAACGGCAGCGCGTGTCGGCCGTTGCCGTGGCAGGACCACGGAAGGACGATGTCATGGATCAATGGCTATGGTTTCTCGCCGTCGCCGGCGGCCCGGTGATCCTCGGGGTCGCCTTTGCCTATGCGCTTTTCCGCCGCCGCCGGCTGAGCCGGCGCGAGGCGGAGGCGCAACGCGAGGCGACGCGCGAGGTCTACCGGCAGGGCCACTAGATCGCGTCGCGGTGTGACGCGCGGACAGCGGCACGGCGGGTTCCCCGCGCAGCCCGCAAACGAGCCGGAAACGGCGCATGGGCGCCAGCCACCCGCGCGGCCGCCGCAGGCCGCAGCGTGCGCGTCCGGGCGGCCGCCTTCTGTACGGCCGAGAACAATTCCCCGGCCGGCCGGCCGGTCGCGGGAACCGCTGCACCGATGGCGTGTTTTGGCCGATCTCTCGAAGAAGGGTTGAGCCGATGGCACAGCACGACGACCACGCGCATCACGATCACCCCACCGCGCCGGCGCACGCCAGCTACGCCGCCTTCCGCGGCCATCCGCTGCATCCCATGGTGGTGCCGCTGCCGATCGGCGCCTTCCTGATGCTGCTGCTCAGCGACCTGGCATTTTTGGGCACCGGCGACGCCTTCTGGGCGCGCGCCTCGTTCTGGCTGCTCGTCGTCGGCATTCTCGGCGGCGCGGTCGCGGGGCTGATCGGCCTGCTCGACTTCACCAGCATCGGCCATGCGCGCAACCGGCAGGGCCAGCTGCACGCCTGGGGCAATGCGGCGGTGCTCGTGGTGGCGATCGTCAATGTCTACCTGCGCACCGCAGACGCGGCGGCGCCGATCGCCGGCTGGGGCGTCGCGCTCACCGTGCTGATGGTGCTGATGCTCGCCGTCACCGGCTGGGCGGGCGGCGAGCTGGTCTACCGTCACGGCGTCGGCCTGCTGCCCGACCGCCGTCGCTGAGACGCGGGCGGCCTGCCGGCGCCGGCCGGCCGTCAGTCGCCGCCGGCGGGCCGCGTGACCGGCGCCAGGCTGCCGTCGCGCGGCAGGTCGAAATTGAGCGTCACCCGGCGCGCCAGCGCGCACCGCGCGATCGGCTCGACGAGCTCGTCGTCGGTCAGCTCGCAGTGCGGCGCCAGGGTCCGCACGGCGCGCACCGCGTCGGCCATCGACACGATGCGGCCGGGACCCCAGCCGTGCACCAGCGTTTCGATCGCTTCCGCCGTGCTGATGCGGCGTACCGCTTTCGACATGGGTCGCGTCCTTGCCAGGAGGATCTCGCGGCCGCCCTCGACCGCCCCTCCCAATTCGCACCTGCGCCGTCCGGTTGCGGCGGAAGGTCAAAAAAAAGCCAGCAGAGACAACGGGTTTCCCCTTGACGGCATGGCCCGGGCCAGGCCGGCAGCGCACCGAATCACAGGCCGGCGCCGGCGCGGCCTTGCGGCGCGTTCCCGCGCCGGTTTCCGTCTCGCCTTTGCGGCTAGAACGAGGCCGCCTGCGCGGCATCCTCGGCGAGCCGCTCGCCGAGCGTGGCGCAGAAGGCGGGATGCCGGCTGGCGATGCCCGCTTCGAAGTTCACCCGCAGGCTGAGCGGATCGAGGTTGAGGCTGCCGACGGCCGCCCAGGCGTCGTCGATCAGCGCCAGCTTGGCGTGCAGCATGGCCGGCTGGTAGGCGAGCACGCGCGCGCCGGCCCTGGCGAGCATCCGGCCGCTCTGGCGCGTCAGCACGTTGACCCAGCCGATATCGCCCCTGGCCGGCACGATGAGGGTGAGCGCGACCCCGCGGGCGAGCGCGCCGCGCAGCGTGCGCCACAGCCACGGGTCGTAGAGCAGATAGGGTGCGGCGAGCACGACCGAGCGCTCGGCGGCCGCGATCCGGTCGAGCAGGAGGTCGGGATAGGCGACGGTGCCGCCGTCCTCGCCGCTCACCACGTGCTGCCAGACCGGCTCCGTCTCGGGCGCGGGGGGCGGCGGCACGCGGGCATGCCGCGTCGCCCGCGGCGCCTGCCAGATGCGGTCGAAGGCGGCTGCCGCGGCGGCGGCCGGCGCCCCCTCGATCCACGCCATGGTGTCGCGCCAGTCGGCCATGCGCTGCTCGAAGCACGAGCCGCCGACGAGCATGGCGGCGCGGTCGCAGATCACCGTCTTGCGGTGCAGCCGCGGCAGCGCGCCGATCGGGTGACGCATCAGCGCCGACAGGCCGTGGAAGCTGCGCAGCGCGCCGCCGGCCTTCTGCAGCGCCCGCGCCGGCTGCGAGCTGAAGGCGCTCGCGCTGCCGAAGGAATCGAGCATCACCCGCACCGCGACGCCCTCGCGCGCGCGCCGGGCGAGAAGCTCGAGCAGCGTGCGGCCGATGCCCTGCGGCGCCAGGATGTACTGCTCGATGGCGATGCTGTCGCGCGCCTCCTCGCAGGCCGCCAGCGTCGACGCCCAGTTCCAGCGGTTGCTGTGGCCCATGCGCCACCGCACCGTGTCGTCCGCGAGCCCGGGCTCGAGTGTCACCGGCAGCGTCTCCGTTCCGTTCCGCCCCCCATCTCGGCGAGCGGAGCCGGCTTGTCAAACCGCCTGCCGGCGCGGGCGGCCGGTTCAGCTTTCGGGCAGCGGCGGCGCCCGGTTGGGCATGTCGTCGAGGGCGACGGCCGGCAGGTAGCCGGTGCGCGTGCCGTAGGAGACGCCGCACCAGTCGTTGGCGCAGCCGATCACCTCCACCGTGCCGGCCGCCGGCACGAGATAGAACCCCTCGCAGGAGGCCGACGGGCCGCGCCTGAGCTCGATCTCGTCGATGACCTCGGCGATCTCGCGCGAATCGGTGCTCGCGGCCCACGCCATCACGCGCACGTGGTCGGCCCGGCAGCCGTCCGTCTTCGGCTGCGCTTCCTGCGCGTGCGCGCCGCCGGCGAGCGCCAGAACGAGCGCCTGGGCGGCGAGGGGGGCGATGGCTGCGATGGGTCGTGTCATGGCGGTCTGTCCTCGGCCTCTGGGGTGGAGGGCTCGCGCGCGTGCCAAGGGCGGCGCGGCGGCAAGCCGGGGTCGTGTCGGGCAACCGGGGGACGGGCGAATGGTTCCCTGTCCCTCATGGGACGGCCGGCGGCGCGGCAACGGAACGCTTTGCTGCTGCGGCCGTTCGCCTCCCGAGCGCGAACCGCGGAGGCAGCCACCATGCATGCCGGGTTTCCGCGCGCGCCGGCGCCGGCCGTCCGTCAGCGACGGCCGGTGGGACCGGCGGGCGCACGATGATCGACCTGACGGGCCAGCCGGCCTGGATCGTCGTCGGCGTCTTCGTGCTGTCGGCCGCGGCGATCACGGCGGCCGGCTGGCGGCTGTCCTCGGTGGCCGACAAGCTCGCCGACCGCACCGGCATGGGCGAGGTGGTCGCCGGCGCCGTGTTCGTCGGCGCGGCGACCTCGCTGCCGGGCGCCATCACCTCGATGTCGACGGCCGCCCAGGACGCGCCGCAGCTCGCCATCGGCAATGCGCTCGGCGGCCTGACGGCGCAGACGGCCTTCATCGCGGTGGCCGACCTGTTCTACCGGCGCGCCAATCTCGAACACGCCGCGGCGAGCGTCACCGGCCTCGCCCAGGGCGTGCTGCTGACCGTGCTGCTGGCGATCCCGCTGCTCGCCAACGCGCAGCCGCCGTTCACGCTGTGGGGCGTGCACCCGGCCTCGCTGGTCATCCTCGCGTGCTACGCCTTCGGCCTGCGGCTTCTCACGCTCATCAAGGAGGAGCCGATGTGGCAGCCGGTGCAGACCTCCGAGACGCGCGAGGAGCAGTCGGAGCCGCGCCAGGAGGACAACCCCGCCTCCGACCGCAGATTGTGGCTCGAATTCGCGGTGCTGGCGGCCATCACCGCGGCGGCCGGCTACACGATCGGCGAATCGAGCCTGGCGCTGGTGGCGATCTCGCCGCTGTCGCAGACCGCCGTCGGCACCGCCTTCGCGGCCGTGGCCAACTCGCTGCCCGAGCTCGTCACCGCCATCGCGGCGGTGCGCATCGGGGCCGTCAGCCTGGCGGTCGGCGACGTCATCGGCGGCAATTCCTTCGAGGTGATGTTCCTCTCCGCGGCAGACATGTTCTACGACGGCTCGATCTATGCCGAGATGACCGGCCAGGACCGCACCACCACGCTGATCGCCATCCTGATGACCGGCGTCCTGCTGCTCGGCATGATCCGCCGCCAGCGCGAGGGCGTCGTCAAGATCGGCTTCGAGAGCGCCGCGGTGCTGCTGCTCTATGCCGGCTCGATCGTGCTGCTGTTCGTGTGAGCGGCGGCCGCGTCAGCGCGCCGGACGGGAGGCGAAATAGGCCGCCAGCGCCGCGCGCTCGCGCACCGTCAGCTCGTCGGCGAAGGCCGTCATCAGATGGCTGTAGGGCGTGCCGCCGCGCACGCCGGCGGCGAACAGGCGCAGCTGGTTGGCGAGATAGTCCGGCCGCTGGCCGTCGAGGCCGGGATAGACCGGGTTGCGCTCCGGCCGGCCGTGGCAGCCGAGGCAGGCCGGCACGTCGCGTTCGGGAATGCCGCGGCGGGCGATCGCCCGGCCGCGTTCGATCAGCTCCGGCGCGGCGTCCGTCGGCGGTGCTGCGGGCGCGCTCTGCCCGGCATAGTGGCGCGCCAGCCGGTCGAACAGCGCGGCGTCGGCCTGGCCGGCGGCAAGCTGCATGATGCCGCTCGCCCGGCGGCCCTCGGCATAGGCGGCCAGGCTCGCCGCCAGATAGGCCGGCCGCTGGCCGGCGATCACCGGCACCGTCTCGCCGCCGCCCGTGCCGTCGCGGCCGTGGCAGCGTGCGCAGCCGGCGAGCGCGCCCTCGAAGCGGTTGGCGACGTCGCCGGCGCTGTCGGGCGGCGCCTCGCCATAGGCCAGCGAACGATAGTCCCGCGGCGCCAGCTCCGGCAGCCGGCGCAGGAAGGCGACCATCGCCCACACCTCGTCGTCGCGCGCCTGCGCCGGCCAGGCCGGCATGCCGGTGAAGCGCAGGCCGTGCTTGACGATGCGGAACAGCTCGGCGTCGCTCCAGTCGGCGAGCGCGGCGGCCGTCAGCGCCGGCGGCGCCGGCAGCATGGCGCGCACGGTGGCGCCGCGCGGTGCGCCCGGCGCGCCGTGGCACATGGCGCAGCCCGCCGCGTAGTGACCGGCCGCCGGCCGCACCCCCACCGGCGGCGGGCCGTCGGGCGGCGCGATCGGCAGCGCGTAGGTGCGCACCGCCGAGCGCATGGCGAAATGCAGGAACCACTCGGTGATCTTCCAGTGGCCGCTCGCCGCGCCGACGTTGAAGAAGCCGAGCCAGGCGACGAACAGCGCCGCGACGGGCAGCACCGCCAGCGCGATCGCCGCGCGCTTCCAGTTGATCCGCACCTTCATCGCAGTCCGTCCCCGGCCGCCGGCGACGGCGAAAGCACCCGGCCGAGCAGCGCCAGCCCGCCGGCCGTGTAGACCGCGGCGCCGACGAGCAGCATGACGACGCCGCCGATCTGCTGGTCCTCGGCCGGCGACAGGCTCACGCCGAAGCAGGTCACGGCGCCGGTGCCGTAGAGCGCGCGCGGGGCGAGCGCGAGCAGCGCGCCGAGCAGCGTCATGTGGACGGAGGTGAGCAGCAGGCCGAAGGCGCCGGCCGCCTCGCGCCGCGGCCCGGCCGCCGCCGGGCCGCCGAGGCAGGCCAGCCACAGCACCAGCCCCGCTGCCAGGAAGCTCGCCTGCTCGGCGATCGCCGCCGGCACGGAGACCGCCACCAGCGCGCGCATCGCCGGCACGTGCCACAGCCACACCACAACGAGGTCGACGAGCGAGGCGACGACGGGCGAAAACAGCACCGGCACGAACGGCGAGGGGTCGAGCCGGCTGCCGGCGAGGCCGATGCCGAGCAGCGGCGCGGCGACCGCCACCACCCCCATGTGCACGATCATGTGGCGGGTGAAGGAGGCCTCGGCGAGGCCGAGCAGCGGGCCGCCCCACACGAGCGCCAGCGCGGCCAGCCCGCCGGTCAGCGCCGCCCGCCTCACGGGTTGCACTCCGCGATCATCAGCACCGGCAGCGCGGTGTAGACGACGGCGACGAAGCTCAGCCCCGACAGCAGCAGCGTCGCGAAGCCCTGGAAGCTGCGCCGGTCGTGCGCCGTGGCCGCGTCGTGCGGCGGGTCCTCGGTGCCGAAGCCCCATTGCCGCCACGACAGCCAGGCCGCGGCGACGATCAGCGCCAGCGCCACCGCGGTCGCCGCGCCGACGCCGATGCGCACCCATTCGAAGCCGAAGCCGAGCCACTCGCGCCGCGCGCAGTAGACCGCGCCGCCGACATAGCAGACGAGGAAGTGCGCCGCCCACACCACCGGTCCGGTGAACAGCGTCCACAGGCTCTCGATCTCTTTGGGGACGAGCCGCATCGCCACCTCACGTCGCCAGCGGGAAGAAGCCGACGGTGGCGAAGGTCAGCACCGCCGAGACGAGCATGAAGTGCCAGTAGAGCACGACGTTCTCCAGGTCGATGTCGTGCTCGCGCGTCAGCCGGCCGGCCAGGCTGCGCGCCACGCAGTAGGCCTGCATGACGACGCCGACCGCGCCGTGCACGGCGATCCAGATGACGAGCGTCCAGACGATCGCCGGATAGGTGTGGGTGGTCGGCTGCATGCCGTGCGTCCAGGGGCCGGCGAGGCCGGCCGCCGCGCCGAGCACGGCCAGCGCCATGGCCGCGAGCAGCGCCAGCCGCATGGTGCCGGCCCGGCCGCGCCGGTTGAGGGCGCGCGCGGCCAGCATGGCCGCCCAGGCCGCCGCCGTCAGCGCGACCGCCGCCGAGGGCCAGGCGGTGCCGGGGCCGGCCGCCGCATCGGTGAAGTCGGGATGTACCGTCCAGTAGAAGAAATAGCCGAACAGCAGGCTGGCGAGCGCCGTGCCGTCGCCCACCATGGTGATGAACATCGCCCACCAGCCGACCGAGCGGGGGCCGGACACGTAAAGCGGCAGGCTGACGCCGCGGCCGATGTCCTTCTCCGGCTTTTCCGGGATCTCGGCGGTTCCGGTCCACAGCCAGTAGAGAATGGCGGCGGTGGCGACGATGCCGCCGGCCAGCGCGGCGAGCCACCATTTGTAGGTCATGAAGATGAAGACCGAGCCGAGCGCCGCCGCCGCGACGATCGTCACATAGGCCGGGCCGGGCACGCGCAGGCACTGGATCGGCTTGCCGTCGAGCACGCTGGTGACCAGCGTCTCGCGCCGGCCTTCCTCCGCGTCGGGCAGGTAGTAGAGCCCGGCGTCGACGTCGCGCATCAGGTTTTCCTGCTCCCACAGCGGGTAGCGGCTCTCGATGATCGGCACCGAGCGCACGCCCCAGTTCTCGCCCGGCATCTCGATCAGCCATTCCAGCGTGCCGGCGTTCCACGGGTTGCGTCTGGCGTAGGGCTCGCCGCCCTTGGGCCGCACCACCGCCCACACGATGACCAGCACGCCGGCGGCGAAGACGAAGGCGCCGACGGTGGAGACCATGTTGAGGACGGTCAGGCCGAGCTCCTCGGGATAGGTGAAGACGCGCCGCGGCATGCCGCGCAGGCCCGACAGGTGCATCGGGAAGAAGGCGACGTTGAAGCCGACGAACATCAGCCAGAAGCCGATCCGGCCGAGCCGCTCCGACAGCATGCGCCCGCCGATCATCGGATAGAAGTAGTAGAGGCCGGCGAAGGTGGGAAACAGCATGCCGCCGATCAGCGTGTAGTGCAGGTGGGCGACGACGAAGTAGGTGTCGTGCGCCTGCCAGTCGAACGGCGCCAGCGCCACCATCACGCCGGTCAGCCCGCCGATGACGAAGATCGCCAGCGCGCCGCCGGCGAACAGCATCGGCACCGAGGAGACGACCCGCCCGGCCAGCAGCGTCGCCAGGAAGACGAAGATCTGCACGCCGGTGGGGATCGCCACCGCCTCCGAGGCGGCCGAGAAGAAGCCGAGCGAGATCGACGGCAGGCCGGTGGTGAACATGTGGTGCACCCACAGCCCGAAGCTGAGGAAGCCGGTGCCGACCGCCGCCAGCACGATCCACGAATAGCCGATGATCGGCCGCTGCGCGAAGGTCGGCACGATCATCGCCAGGAGCGCGATCGCCGGCAGGAAGATGATGTAGACCTCGGGATGGCCGAAGATCCAGAACAGGTGCTGCCACAGGATCGGGTCGCCGCCGCGCGCCGGGTCGAAGAACGGCCAGTCGAACATGCGCTCGAGCTCGAACAGGATGTCGCCGGCGATCAGCGGCGGGAAGGCGAACAGGATCATGCCGGCGACCACCAGCACGTACCAGCCGTAGAGCGGCGTCAGGTTGATGCGCATGCCCGGCGGCCGGCACTTCAGCACGCCGACGATCAGCTCCACCGCCGCCGCGATCGAGGCGACCTCGATGAAGGACAGGCCGAGCAGCCAGATGTCGGCGCCGATGCCGGCATACTCGTGGTCGGTCGACAGCGGCGGATACATGAACCAGCCGGTGTCGGGCGCCGCGCCGAAGAAGATCGAGCCGCACACGAACACGCCGCCGATGACGAAGCACCAGAAGCCGAAGGCCGAAAGCCGCGGGAAGGGCAGGTCGCGCGCGCCCAGCATCTGCGGCAGGATGGTGATCGCCACCGCCTCGAACACCGGCACGGCGAACAGGAACATCATCACCGTGCCGTGCAGGGTGAAGGCCTGGTTGAACAGGTCGGCCGACAGGAAGTCGTTGTCGGGCACGGCGAGCTGCACGCGCATCATCAGCGCCAGCACGCCGGCGAACAGCATGAAGGCGAAGGCCATGGCCGTGTACCACAGCCCGACCTCGGTGTTGTTGACCGCCGTCCAGTAGCGCCAGCCCTTCGGGTTGTCCCACACCCGGCGCAGCCGCTCCTCCTGCGCCCGGCGCCGTGCCGCGCCGGCCTCGTCGTCCTCGTGCGGCGCGCCGGCACTCATTCGAGCCCCGCCAGGTAGGCCGCGATGGCGGCGATCTCGCGCTCGGGCAGCATGCCGAAAGCGGGCATGCGGGCGCCCGGCTTGACCGCCTCGGGCGCGGCGACGAAGCGGGCGATGGCCGCCTCGGTGTTGGGCAGCGCGCCCGCGGCGAGCGTCTTGCGCGCGCCGAGATGCGTCAGGTCGGGACCGATGGTGCCGTCGGCCGGCGTGCCGCGGATCGTGTGGCAGGCGCCGCAGCCATTGGCCAGGAAGGCGTCGAGGCCCGGACCCTCGGTGCGGACCGCCGGGCCGGCCTCGCGCTCCAGCCAGCCGGCAAACGCCTCCTCATCCATGGCGACCGCGGCGAAGGCCATCAGCGCATGCGAGGGGCCGCAGAACTCGGTGCACGGCCCGCGGAAGGTGCCGGCCCGCGTCGCCTGCAGCGAGAAGCGGTTGGTGCGGCCGGGGATCATGTCCATCTTGCCGCCGAGCTGCGGGATCCAGAACGCGTGGATGACGTCGGCGCTCTTCAGGCTGAAGGCGACGCGCGTGCCGACCGGCAGCCGCACCTCGTTGGCCGAGACGACCGGCGGTCCGTCCGGCCGGTGATAGATCACCCGCCACCAGAACTGCTCGCCGACCACCTCGACGTGGAGCCGGTCGTTCGCCGTCAGCGCCGAGGCCGGCCGCAGGTCGGGCATCAGCGCCAGGCCGTAGCCGAGCAAGATCAGGAGCAGCACCGAGGGCGTCACCGCGCCGGCCCACAGCACGATGCGGCCGGCGGCGCGGGCGCTGAAGACGCGTCGCCGGCGCCGGCCGGCATAGACGAGCGCGCCGATGACCGCGCACCAGATCAGCGCGCCGGCGAGCGTCATCCACCAGAACAGCGTGGCGACCGCCTGCGCCTCGACGCCGTGCGGGTCGAGGGCCGACTGGGGCCCGGAGCACGCGGCGGTCGCGATGGCTGGAACCGCAAGGCCGAAGGCTGCGCTGGCGCGCGCTCGCATGGCATCCCCTGGACCGTTTCGCCCGGCGCGGCGCGTCCGTGCCGGCGGCTGCGGCCGCGCCCGCAGACCGAACAACGCGGCGGGGATGATGAAGTTCAATTTTTTCCGCCAGCGCGGGCGGGCGGGCGCGGCGGCGCCCGGTTCGCCGTCCGCGAACGCGTCAAGACGACAAGCTGGCGCCGAGCCGCGATCCCGCTAAAAGCAGAACGGCGCTAGCCGTCGGCGCTGCCGGGTTCGGCCATCTTGCGGTGCTGCTCGGCCAGCGTGCCGGCCGGCGCCATGTGCGCCATCGCCGCCTGGATCTTGTTGGAGAAGCCGGTCACGACGCCGTCCTCGCCCTTCATCATGGCGGCATAGCCCTTGCGCGCCACCATGCGCGCGTCGTCCTTGTCCATCTCGCCGCCGACCCGGGTGTCGAGCATGTCGGCGCGCTCGAAGAAGCGCGTGTCGGTCGGCCCCGGCATCAGGCAGGTGACCGTCACGCCGGTGTCCTTGAGCTCGTTGCGCAGCGCCCAGGCGAAGCTGTCGACGAAGGCCTTGCTGGCGTTGTAGACGGCCTGGAAGCTGCCCGGCATGAAGCCGGCGATCGAGCCGGTGAGCAGGATGCGGCCGCGCCCGCGCTGCCGCATCGCGCGGCCGATCCGGTGCACCAAGAGCACCGTGCCGGTGATGTTGGTGTCGATGACGCGGCGGATGTCGCCGACCTGCTGGTCGAGGAAGGCGTGGCCGAGACCGCGGCCGGCATTGGCGAGCAAGAGCTCGACCGGCCGCTCGCCGACCGCCGCCACCAGCCGCTCGACCCCGTCCGGGCCGGACAGGTCCGCTTCGACGGCCGTCACCGAGGCGTCGAGCGCGCGCAACCGCTCGGCGGCCTTCGCGATCGCCGCCTCGTCGGCCGCGACCACGAGGTCGAAGCCGTCCTCCGCGCAGCAGCGCGCGAGCTCGTAGCCGATGCCGCTCGAGGCGCCGGTGACGACGGCGAGGGGGCGCGGGTCTGCCATGACGGTCTCCCTACGGCTTGAGGACGACCTTGGTCGTCAGGTTCTGCTCCTCGGCGAACATGCGGTAGCCCTGCGGCGCCTCCTCGAGCGGCATGCGGTGGCTGATCAGGAAGGTGGTGTCGATGCGCCGGTCGCGGATCATCTCGAGCAGCTTCGGCAGGTAGCGGTGCACGTGGGTCTGGCCGCTGCGCACCGTCAGCCCCTTCTCCATCAGCGCGCCGAGCGGGAACTTGTCGACGAAGCCGCCATAGACGCCGGGCATCGACAGCCGGCCGCCCTTGCGGCAGGCCAGGATCGCCTGGCGCAGCGCTGCCGGGCGGTCCGTCTCCAGCATCACCGCCTCCTTGGCGCGATCGTAGACGTTGTCGAGCGCGAAGCCGTGGCTTTCCATGCCCACCGCGTCGATCACCGCGTCGGGGCCGATGCCGCCGGTCATCTCGACCAGCGCCTTGTGCACGTTGGCGTGCTTGTAGTTGATCACCTTGGCGCCGAGCTTCTCGGCGAGCTCGAGCCGGTGCGGGTAGTGGTCGATGGCGATCACCTGGTGGGCGCCCATCAGGAGCGCGCTCTGGATGGCGAACAGGCCGACCGGACCGCAGCCCCACACCGCCACGGTGTCGCCGTCCTCGATCTCGCAGTTCTCCGCCGCCATCCAGCCGGTCGGCAGGATGTCGGACAGGAACAGAACCTGGTCGTCCTCCAGCTCGTCCGGCACGACGATCGGCCCGACGTCGGAAAACGGCACCCGGGCATACTCGGCCTGGCCGCCGGCATAGCCGCCGGTCAGGTGAGAATAGCCGAACAGCCCGCTCGTCTGGTAGCCGTAGAGCGTCTCCGACATGTCTGCGCTGTCGACGGGGTTGGAGTTGTCGCAGGCCGAGAACTGCTGCCTGTCGCAGAAGAAGCACTTGCCGCAGGCGATCACGAAGGGCACGACCACGCGGTCGCCCTTCTTCAGGCTGGTGTTGCCGCGGCCGACATCGACGACCTCGCCCATGAATTCGTGGCCCAGGATGTCGCCGGGCTGCAGCGTCGGGATCATCGCGTGGTAGAGATGCAGGTCGGAGCCGCAGATGGCCGTCGAGGTGATGCGCACGATGGCGTCGCGCGGGTTGACGATCTCCGGATCGGGAACGGTGTCGACGCGGACGTCCTTCTTGCCGTGCCAGGTGAGCGCTCGCATGGGGTGTCTCCTTCGGATCAGGCGCGCGGTGCCGCAGCACCCGGTTGCGCGGTCGCGATTTCGCCGGTCTCCATGAGCTGCTTGAAGCGCTTCAGCTCGCGGCGGGCCTGGATGTTGGGCTCGCGCTGGAACAGCTTGGCGGCGAGCCGGCCGACGGCGCCGGCCGGCGGGTCGTAGGCGATAGTCGCCTCCACCTCGGTGCCGCGGCCGTCCGGCGCGTCACGAAAGACGACGCGGCCGCTGTTGCGGACCGGCGCGTCCTCGTCCGAGCGCCAGGCGATCAGCTCGCCCGGCCGGTCCTCGGTGATCGTCGTCTCGAAGCTCAGCTCGCGCTCGCCCGGCGCGGCAACGGTCCAGCGCGAGCGCCGGGTGTCGGAGACCGCGACGTCGCGGACGTTCTCCATGAAGCGGGGCAGGTTGGCGAAGTCGCGCCAGAAGGCGTAGAGCTCGGAGCGCGGCCGCGCGATGGTCACGGTACGGCCGACCACCGTCTGCTCGCGCCAGCCGAGCCGGCGGCCGTCGCGCAGGGCGCTGTCGGGCACGTGGCCGGCATAGCGCGCGCGCCGTCGCGGCTGGCCGGCGCGATAGACGCCGTAGACGGCCAGCGCGCCGGCGGCGAAGGCGACGGCCGCAAGGCCGATAGCGGGCGTCCGGCGGACCTCGAGGTCCCGGTCGAAACGGTACATGGTGCTGTCTCCCAGTCGGTGGCGGCCGTGCCGCGTCCCACTGCGACAACCGACCGGCCGCGCCGAGGTTCCCTCGAAAAGTCGGCCCGCGCCGCATTGCCTTTCGCGCCGCCAGGCGCTTTCCTCCGGCGGCCTGACGCGTTTCCCGGCGACGTGGAAACCGGTTCGCCGTCCGGAAGCGCGTCAAGAGGACAAGCGGGAGCCGAGCCGGTCGGCGATTCCGTGAAAGGCGGAACGGCGCTCGGAAAAACGGGGAGCCATGTCGCATCTGGTGCAGCCGCGCCTGGTCAACGGGCCGTTCGACGACCCGGCGCTCTACGTCGACTTCCGTTTCGGCCGGCGCGCGCTGCTGTTCGACCTGGGCGACGTTTCGGCGCTGTCGCCGCGCGAGATCCTGCGCGTCGGCCAGGTCTTCGTCTCGCACATGCACATGGACCACTTCGCCGGCTTCGACCGGCTGCTGCGGCTCTTCCTCTACCAGGACCGCACGCTGCGCCTGGTCGGCCCGCCGGGTCTGTGCGCGGCGGTCGCCGGCAAGCTGTCGGCCTACACCTGGAACCTGCTGGGTCCCGACTCGGCCGGCTTCGCCATCGTCGCCGAGGAGTGGACGCCGCAGGGCTTCGTCGGCGCCGCACGCTTTGCCGCACGCGCCGCCTTCGCCCGCGAGGCGGCGGCGCCGCCGCCGCTCGCCCCCGGCCTGCTCGCCGAGGACGCCGAGTTCGTCGTCGAGGGCGCGGCCCTCGACCACGGCGTGCCGAGCCTCGCCTTCGCGCTGCAGGAGCGCCGGCGCGTCAACGTGCACAAACCGCGGCTCGACGCGCTCGGCCTGCCGGTCGGCGCCTGGCTGACCGAGGCCAAGCGGGCGCTGCGCGGCGGGGCCGCGCCCGACACGCCCGTCGCGCTGCCGGACGGCCATGCTGTGACGCTCGGCCGGCTGGTCGAGGCCGGCGTGCTGGTGCACGGCCCCGGCCAGCGCGTCGTCTACGCCACGGACCTCGCCGGCCATGCCCGCAACCGCGACCGCCTGGTCGCGCTCGCCCGCGGCGCCGACCGGCTCTACATCGAGGCGCCGTTCCTGGAGGCCGACGCCGCGCTGGCGGCCGCCCGCAGGCACCTGACCGCGGCCGAGGCGGGCGCCGTCGCGCGCGCCGCCGGCGTGGCGACGGCGGTGCCGTTCCACTTTTCCAGCCGCTATGCCGGGCGCGAGGAGGCGTTGCGCGCGGAGTTCGCGCGGCACTGGCAAACGGCGGCATCGCCCGGCCGCTGAGGCGGCGCGGCCGTCAGATCGCCGGCACCCACTTCCAGAACACGCCCTCCATGCGCTCCGGATAGTAGCGGAACTCGCACTCGAAGCGGCGGCCATAGGCTTCCGCCGCGGCGGTCGCCGCCTGGCTCGCCGGGTTCATGCCGGAGCCCGGCGCGAACCAGTCCTCCAGGAGGTCGTCGGGCACGTAGGCGCCGATGCGCAGCGGCAGATGTTCGAGCACGCGATCCATGTCGTTCGGTGGCAAGGGCCCCTCCTGATGCAGTTGCCGCGCCGGCACGCCCCCCGCGTGCCGCCGCTCAGCCGGCGACCGCCAGTGCCTCGATGCGCGCGGGCGGCGGCCCCTCGGGCGCCAGCCGCCGGCAGCCGCCGCCGGCCGGATCGAGCGCCAGCAGGCGGCCGTCACCGAGCCCGGCGAACAGCCGCCCGGGCGCGGCCGCCAGCGCCCGCGGCAGGCTCGTGAGGCCGGTCGCCAGCGCCACCCACGGCCCGTCGCCGCGCCAGCGGTGGATCGCCGCTTCGGCATCGCGGTCCGGGTCGTGCGCGTGGCGCGGCCCCGGTGCGGTCGAAACGTACCATGTGTCGGCGTCTTCGGCGTCGACTTCAAGCCCCCAGCAATAGGCGTCGGGCCGGCCGGCGTCGGCCGGCCGCCAGCTTTCGCCGCCGTCCCGGCTCCACGCCGCGCCGCCGCCGCCCGCCTCGTAGGCGCGGCCGGCCGCCCGCGGATGCCAGGCGAGCGCGTGCACGTCCTTCTGCGCGCCCGGCCGATGGTCGATCCAGCGCGCACCGCCGTCGCGGCTCAGCATCAGGCCGCCGAGCTCGATGCCGGCGATGAGCCGGTCGGCGTCGTGCGGGTCCGGCGCGATCGCGCTGACATGGCTCGTCCACGGCCGCGGCGGAAAGCTCCAGTCGGGCGCCGAGGGCAGGGCGCGCAGCGCGTCGAGCTCCCGCCAGGTGGCGCCCGCGTCGCGGCTGACGTGCAGCCGGCTCGGCTCCGTCCCGGCATAGACTGCGCCGTCGGCCGCGCTGACGGCGAGCGAGAAGACGTCGGCGCCGGCGAGCGGCAGGGCGCGCCAGTTCCGGCCGCCGTCGGCGCTGCGCAACACCCCGTCCGGCGTGCCGGCATAGACGGTGTCGCCGTCGCGCGGATCGACCGTCAGGCAGCGCACGCCGCGGCCCTCGAGCGTGACTGTTGTGGTGTGGCTCGCCGCGGCGGCCTCGAGGCGGGCGAAGCCGTCGCCCGTGGCGGCGTAGAGCGTGGTCATCGCGCCTTTGCACCCCCGGCGCCGCGCTGTCGCATCGTCCGGTCCATGCCGGGCGAACGCCGGCCGAACGCTGCGGTTCCCGCTGTGCGGCCGGGGTCTCGACGTCGCGGCGCCCGGCGGCAGGTGGATCAGCCTCGAGGCGGCGTGCCGTTCGATCAGTTCCGTGATCCGGCGGCCCCGGCTTGCCGATCCGTCGGAGGCCGGTCGCCCGATCGTCCGCATCAATCCGGTCTCGTCGTAGAAGGGGGGCTGCTGCGCCGGGATCGACGTGATCGCCCGGTGAAACGCTTGGGTCAGCAGGGGCACCTTGGGCAGTTGGAACGGCTCCGTGCCAGACGTGGAGTACCCCTTCCACGACAGGGGACATCCTCGTCACCGCCAGCGGACGCATCTGCATGCACCGCAAGAAGGTCAATGTCTCGACCGTGCTGGCCGGTCAAAGCCTCGGCATCAAGGAGGTCGACGAGGGCATTTGGCTGGTCAGCTTCATGCACCATGATCTGGCATAGATCGACCTGGAACAGGGGACCTTGCAGACCAGCGACAACCCTCGCCAAGCACGAGCTTGTCACCCATGTCTTACGGACAAGCTGTTACCCATGTCTCCGGGTCGTACAGGGATGGCGTGGTGGGCGATGAGAGACTCGAACTCCCGACATCTTCGGTGTAAACGAAGCGCTCTACCAGCTGAGCTAATCGCCCCTCGGCGGCGGTCCGTTTAGGCCGTTTGCCGGCGCCCCGCAAGGAAAATCGGCCCGCCGGCGGCCGCCCGCGCGGGCCGGCGGGGCGGTGCGGTCGCGCCGGCTCGGCGCGATGCTTGAAAAGCCCGCGCGCCTGCTTGACAGGGTTCCGAGAACCGCCTAATTGACCGCCACACGCGAGCTCGAAAAGAGACGCGTTCGCGCGGGTGTAGCTCAGTTGGTTAGAGTGCCGGCCTGTCACGCCGGAGGTCGCGGGTTCGAGCCCCGTCACTCGCGCCATTCTCTCGAATGGCCTCCTTGTTTCCCGAAAGCGGAGCGGATCGCCGCTCGGTGTCCGCGGCCGTTGCCGGTCGCGCCGCAGCCGGCCGGCGACGCCAGTCTCGCATTCCGGTTTTTCGTCCGCCCGGTTTCTTCCGCGCCGACCGTTGCGCAATCGCGCGCCGGGCGGCGGTCAGCACGGGCGGGCCGCCGCGCAAGGCGGGGGTGGCGGATCGACAGCACGGACACGCCGCGCCGCGGCGACCGGTCGCTTCGGCGCGGCGGCCACGCCGCCGCCTGGCCGGCTCACGCCCCGTCGGCGGCCCCGGCGGCCGGCGGCTGCCAGCCGAGCGCGCGCGACAGCGCCTGCGCGGCCTCCACGTTGCGGTCGATGATCGCACGGAAGGCCGCCGAATCGGCCTCCAGCCCGATGGTCGAGATGCTGAGCGCGCCGACCACGCTGCCGGTCGCGTCGCGCACCGGCGCGGCCGAGCACTGCACGGCGCGGTTGTATTCGCGCAGGTCGAGCGCGTAGCCGCGGCGCCGTGCCTCGGCCACCTGGTCGAGCAGCGCGCGGCGGTCGGTCACCGTGCGCTCGGTGTGCGGCACCAGCTCCATCGCCGCAACCAGCGGCTCGAGCTCGGCCGGCTCCAGCCCGCTCATCAGTGCCTTGCCGAGCGCGGTGCAGTAGAGCGGCCGGCGGCTGCCGATCTCGGTCAGCACCTTGACCTGCTGCTCCGGCGGCTCGACCTTCTCCAGGTAGCACACCTGGTGGTTGAGCATGGTGGCGAGCTGCACCGTCTCGCCGACGCGCTCGCACAGCGCCTGCATGATCGGCAGCGCCACGTGGCGCAGGTCGCCATGCGCCCGCGCGCCGGCCTGCAGGCGCAGGATCGCCGGGCCGATCACCCAGGTGCGCTTGTCGGGATCGAACACCGTGTAGCCGTCGTCGGCCAGCGTGCGCAGGATGCGCAGCGTGGTGCTGCGGTGCAGGCCGACGGCCTGGCTGACCGCGCTGAGCGACAGCGGCCCGATCGCCGCCGACAGCGTTTCCAGCACGCGCAGCGAGCGGTGCACGACCTGCACCGAAAGCCGCGAGCGGCCGTCCGTCTCGGCCGCGCCTTGCGCGGCGGGCAGGGGGGCGTTCTCGTTCATCGGGTCCGTTTCCCGCCTGCGCCCGGTGCCGCCGGCCGCCGCGCGCGGCCTGGCATGCATCCGGCAGGATCGATTGGAAGGCTCATCGCGTCGTCCGCGGTCCACGTCACGTTCTTCGGCCTGCTGGTCTAGCACGCCATGCCGCCGCGAGGAAACGTCCGGTTGCAGCCGCGCACGCCGTCTGGGCGCAAAGTGGCTCCGTCCTTTTGCCCGAAACCGGCTCTGTTCGCCGGCCGCCGCGTCGGCTAACGCTTGTCGGCCGGCGGTGCCGTGCCGGCGCACGCCCGTCCGCAAGGAGACCACGCGATCGCCCATGCCGCCGCAACACGCGCCCGCTCAGCCGGCCCGGACCGCCTCCTCCCTGAGGTCCGTCGCCGGTCGTTTCGCAGGACGCCGGCCGCCGCCCCGCGGGGCGGCCCGGTGAGCGCGCCCGTGCGGCTCGTCTCGGCCGATGCCGAGGCGTGCGTTGCGCCCGGCGGCGGCGAGCCGGTCGCCTGGCGGACGGGCGGAGCCGATCTGCTGTGGCCGGGCGACGCCGCCCACTGGTCGCGCTCGAGCCCGGTGCTGTTTCCGATCGTCGGCCATCTCGCCGGCGGCCGGCTCGTCGCCGACGGCCGGAGCTACCGCCCCGGCGTGCACGGCTTCGCCCGCGACGCCGAGTTCGCGGTGGTCGGGTGCCGCGCCGACCGGCTGCATCTGCGGCTCGTCGACAGCCCCGCCACCCGGGCGCTCTATCCCTTCGCCTTCCGCCTCGACATCCGCTACCGGCTGACGCCGCGCCGCTTCACGATCGCCTTCGAGGTCGCCAACACCGGCCGCCGCGCCATGCCCTATGCGCTCGGCTTCCACCCCGGCTTCCGCTGGCCGTTTTCCGCCGGCGCGCGGGCCGGCCACCGCGTCGTCTTCGCCCGGCCCGAGCGCGCCGCGGTGCCGCAGATCACGGCCGACGGGCTGATCGGCGCCGGCCGCCGGCCCGTGCCGCTCGCCGGCCGCGTCCTGCCGCTCGCCGACCGCCTGCTAGACGGCGAGGCGCTGTGCTTCCTCGACGCGGCGAGCCGCAGCCTGCGCTTTGTCGCGCCCGACGGCGCGGCGATCGCGATGGCGGTCGAGAACTTCCCGCATCTGGCGCTGTGGAGCCGGCCGGGCGCGCCCTTCCTGTGCATGGAGGCCTGGACCGGCCATTCCGACCCGGCGGGCTTCGCCGGCACGCTGGCCGACAAGCCGTCGATGCGCTGGCTGGCGCCGGGGGCGGCGGCGCGGCATGCCGTGCGGCTTGCCTACCGGCCGGCCGACGCCGCCGGGGCGGGCGCCTGATGCCGACGACGCTGATCACCGGCTGCGACACCGGCATCGGCCGCGAGTTCGCGCTGCAGTATGCGCGGGCCGGCTGGTCGGTCGTCGCCACCCACCGCGACATCGCCAATGCCATCGCCGGCGTCGAGGGCATCCGCAACCTGCCGCTCGACGTCACGCGGCCGGAGGCGTTCGTCGCGCTCAAGCGGGCGCTGGGTGCGGAGCCGATCGACCTGCTCGTGTCCAATGCCGGCATCGGTCTCGACACCGGCCGCCTCGGCGCGCTCGACTTCGGCTATGTGCGGCAGATGCTCGAGGTCAACACGATGGGGCCGCTGCGGCTGGTCGAGACGCTGGCCGACAACGTGGCGGCGAGCGGCGAGCGGCGCATCGCCGCGGTCACCAGCCGCATGGGCTCGATCGGCCTCAACCTGTCGGGCGGCCACTACGGCTACCGCGCCAGCAAGGCCGGCCTCAACGCGCTGATGCGCAGCCTGGCGGTCGACCTCTTCGCGCGCGGCATCACCGTGGTGCTGATCCATCCCGGCTGGGTCGACACGGCCGGCGGCGGCGGTGGCGGCGCGCTGGCGGTCGCCGACAGCGTCGCCTCGATGCGCGGCGTGATCGCCCGGCTCGGCAACCACGAGACCGGCCAGCTCCTGTCCTATGACGGCACGCCGCTGCCATGGTGACGCGGCGGCCGCGCTACGACCTGCTGATCGCCGGCGGCCGGCTGGTCGACCCGCGCGCCGGCCGCGACGGCCGCTTCGACCTGGCGCTGGCCGGCGGCCGCGTGGCGGCGGTCGCGCCGCGCATCGACCCGGCCGAGGCGGCGCGCGTGCACGACGCCGAGGGCCTCATGGTGGTGCCGGGCCTGATCGACCTGCACACCCATGTCTACCATTCCGCCACCGCGCTCGGCGTCGCGCCCGATCCGCTCGCCGCGCGCTCGGGCGTCACCACGCTGGTCGATGCCGGCAGCGCCGGCGCCGGCACCTATGCCGGCCTGCGCGACTTCGTCATCCGCCCGGCCGCCACCCGCGTGCTCGCCTATCTCAACATCTCCTATCCCGGCATCTTCGCCTTCGACCGCGGCATGATGGTGGGCGAGGCGGCCGACCGGGCGCTGCTGTCCGTCGCGCACTGCGTGGCCGTCGCCGAGGCCAACCGCGACACGATCGTCGGCATCAAGGTGCGCATGGGCGCCGGCACCTCCGGCGAGCTCGGCCTTGCCGCGCTCGACTGCGCGCTCGACGCCGCCGAGCGCGCGGGCCTGCCGCTGATGAGCCACATCGGCCGGCCGCCGCCCTCCTATGCGGCGGTGGTCGACCGGTTGCGGCAGGGCGACGTGCTGACCCACTGCTTCCGGCCGGCGCCGAACGCGCCGGTCGACGAGGCCGGCCGCGTGCTGCCGGCGCTGCGCCGGGCGCGCGAGCGCGGCGTGCTGTTCGACATCGGCCACGGCATGGGCGCCTTCGGCTTCGACAGCGCCGAGCAGGCGGTGGCCGAGGGCTTCGCGCCCGACATCGTGTCGAGCGACGTGCACAGCCTGTGCGTCGACGGGCCGGCCTACGATCTCGCCCACACGATGAGCAAGCTCGTCGCCTGCGGCGTGCCGATCGCCGACGTGCTCGCGATGGCGACCGACGCCCCGGCCCGCGCGCTGCGCCGGCCCGACCTCGGCCATCTGGGGGAGGGGGCGGTGGCCGACGTCACGCTGATCGCGCCGGTGCCGGCCGATTTTCCCTTCCGCGACGTGACGGGCGGCGAGCGGCGCGGCCGCTGGCTGCTGCGGCCGGCCGGGCTCTACCGCGCCGGCACCTTCGTGGCGCCGGCCGCAAGGCCCTTCGAGGCCGGCCATGACCGCCCGGCCGGCGGCCGATCCGATCGAGACAACGCAATGGAGGCACCATGAGCAATCCCACCCGCATCGCGCTCGCCGGTTTCGGCGCCTGGGGCCAGATGCATGCGCGCGCGGTGGCCGACATCGACGGTGCCGAGATCGTCGCGCTCTACTGCCACGGCGAGAATTCCGCCCGTGCGGCGGCCGAGCAGCTTCCCGGCGTCGCCCGCTTCGACGACTACCGCGCCATGCTCGGCGCCGGCGGCTTCGACGTGGTGGTCGTCGCCTCGCCGAACCACGTGCACGCCGACTACGCCGCCGCGGCGCTCGAGGCGGGCGCCGACGTCTTCCTGGAAAAGCCGCTCGGGCTGACGCTCGCCGAGTGCGACCGGGTGATCGCCGCCGCCGCGCGGAGCGGCCGCAAGGTGGCGCTCAACCACGAGCTGCGCGTCTCGCGCCAGTGGGGTGCGGTGCGCGACATCGTCGCCGCCGGCGATCTCGGCCGCGTCGAGTACCAGCACCTGTCGCTGTTCCGCCACAAGTTCCGCCAGGGCTCCGGCGGCTGGCGCTACGATCCCGCCCGGGTCGGCTCGTGGATCCTGGAGGAACTCGTCCACTTCTTCGATCTCGTCATGTGGTATGCGCGCGAGAACGGCAAGCCGGCGCGCGTGCACGCCCATGGCAGCGGCGGCGAGGGCGGCCTGGTGCGCAACTTCGCCACGACGCTGGAATGGGCCGACGGCTCGCTCGCCGTGCTCAGCCAGTGCCTGTCGGGCTTCGAGCATCACACGCTGCTCGAGGTGGCCGGCACGCACGGCGCGGCGCGCACCTGGTGGTCGGGGGCGATGGACCGCACGCTGCATCCCGAGTTCGCCCTCAAGGTGCAGCGCGGCGAGGCCGAGCCGGAGGCGGTCGACATTCCGCTGTCGGGCGAGGTGTTCGAGCTCAAGGAGAACATCCGCCAGGCGCTCGCCGGCTTCCGCGAGGGCCGCTCGATCCTGCCGCCGGAGGAGGCGCGGGTCGCCGTCGAGGTCTGCCTGGCGGCCGAGGAGGCCTTCCGCACCGGGCGGCCCGTCGCGCTCGCCGCAGACTGAACCGCGCATGGCCCGCGGCGGCGACACGGCGCCGGTCCATGCTGCGCTGAGCGCGCCGCTCGGCGGGCTCGCCGCCGTGTTCGCCTCGGTGTTCTTCTGGCAGTCGGGGCTGATCGTCCAGAAGGTGCTGGTCGCCGGCTCCAATGTCGGCTCGATCATGCTCGTCCAGCTCGGCGCGGCGGCGGCGCTGATGTGGGCGGCGCTCTTCGCCGCCGGCCGGCTGCCGCCGGCCGACCGGCGCTCGGCGCTGCACCTGGCCTGGGGCGTGCTGGCGCCGGGCCTCGTGTTCGCGCTGGCGATCTCCGGCGCCCGGCTCACCGACGGCGCCAGCGTGGCGCTGATCTGGGGCCTGTTTCCGATCGCCGGACCGCTGATGGCGCGCGTCCTGCTCGGCGAGCGGCTGCACTGGACCTTTCCCGCCGGCGGCCTGGTCGGCTTCGCCGGGCTGGCGCTGATGACGCTGTCGCGCTCGGCCGACGGCACCAGCGTCATGGCCGGCAATCTGCTGGTTCTGGCCGCGGTGTTCTTCGCCTCGCTCAATTCGGTCATCGCCCGCGTCTTCAACCGCGGCCGCTCGGTCTGGTACCACGTGGCGACGCTGCAGCTCACCGGCGCCGGCATCGCCGCGGCCGTCTTCGTCGCCGCCACCGGCTGGTCGCCGCCCGATCTCGCCCGCCCCGGCGAGCTGGCGGCGATGGCCTATCTGGTGCTGTTCATGACGG
This sequence comes from Aquibium sp. A9E412, assembly GCF_030398335.1. Classification (GTDB taxonomy): domain Bacteria; phylum Pseudomonadota; class Alphaproteobacteria; order Rhizobiales; family Rhizobiaceae; genus A9E412. Next base: position 25,291 of record NZ_JAOAOP010000002.1, on the reverse strand, counting down.
TGATGAACTTCCTCGGCTACAACTACGCGCTGTCGCGCGTCGCCGTCGCCTGGGTCGGGCTGCTCGGGGCGCTGGCGCCGGTCTTCGGCCTGTCGACGGCGGCGCTGCTGCTCGGCGTCAGGCTCGACGGCAGCGACCTGATCTTCGTCGGCATCATCCTGTGCGGCGTGGCGCTGCCGCATCTGCGCCGCGCCCTGGCCGGCCGCGTGCGGGCGGCCGGCTGAGCCGGCCTGGCGCGTTTCCGGGCGACGTGGAAACCGGTTCGCCGGTCGAAAACGCGTGACGACAAGGACTTGGAGCCGATCTTTGCGTCCGCGAAACGCAGAATGGCTCTATCGCTCGGGCCGCGCCTCCTCCAGCGCCGCGGCGAGCCGCTCCAGCCCGTCCTCGATCGCCGCCGGCGTGAAGTTGCCGAAGCCGAGCAGCAGCGCCGGCGGCATGGCGCGCTCGACGGCAAGCCGCGACAGCGGCGTGATCTCAAGCCCGTGGCCGGCCGCCGCCTGGCTGACCGCCTGGTCGCTCCAGCCCTCGGGCAGCCAGGCGAGAAGCTGCAGGCCGGTGTCGGCCGGCCGCAGCTCGAGCAGGCCGGGCAGGCGCCGGCGCGCCGCCTCGATCAGTGCGGCCCGGCGCGCCGCGTAGAGCCGGCGCATGCGCGCGATGTGGCGGCCGAGATGCCCCTCGGAGATGAAGCGCTCGACGATCACCTGCTCGAAGGTCGGCGACTGGCGCCCGGCGACGATGCGCGCGTTGACGAACAGCTCGACGAAGGGCCGCGGCACCACGACGTAGGCGAGCCGCAGGCCGGGAAACAGCATCTTGGAGAAGGTGCCGACATAGACCACCCGCTCGCCGCCATCGAGCCCCTGCAGCGAGCGCACCGGCCGGCCGCGGTAGCGGAACTCGCTGTCGTAGTCGTCCTCCACGATCCAGCCGTTGCTCTGCCGCGCCCAGTCGATCAGCGCCAGCCGGCGCGGCAGCGACAGCGTGCTGCCGAGCGGAAACTGCGAGGAGGGGCACACGACGGCGAGCCGCGCGTCGGGATGCAGCCGCTGCGCGGCGGCCAGGTCGAAGCCCTCCGCGTCGACCGGCACCGCGCCGATCGCCGCGCCGGCCGCGCGCAGCGCCGCCACCGAGCCGGGAAAGCCGGGATCCTCGCACCACACCTTGTCGCCGGGGTCGAGCAGCAGCCGCATGGCCAGGTCGAGGCCCTGCTGGGCGCCGGCCACGATGACCACCTGGTCGGCCGCGCACACCACGCCGCGGTTGATCATCAGATAGCGCGCGATCGCCTCGCGCAGCGGGCCGTAGCCGGCCGGCTCGGTCTCGCCGAGCAGCGCGGCCGCGCCGATCGCGCTGTCGCTCATCAGCGATTTCATCAGCCGCCGCCACAGCGACACGGGAAAGTCGTCGACCGCCGGCATGTTGATGCGGAAGGGCACCGGCCGCTGCGGCACGCGCAGCGAGCGCGCCACCGCCGCGTAGCGTTCGGCCCGCCGCGCGATGCGCGCCACGGCCGCCGCGCGGCCGGCCGCGTCGTCGCCGTTCGGCCGCGGCGCGTCGGGCAGCTGCATCGACACGAAGGTGCCGGAGCCGTGCCGCGTCTCCACGAAGCCCTCGACGGCGAGCTGCTCGACCGCCCAGGTGACGGTGTTGCGGCCGATGCCGAGCGACTTGGCCAGCTCGCGCGTCGACGGCAGCCGGTCGCCCGGCCGCAGATGGCCGTCGAGGATCGCCGCCGCGATGCGCTCGTAGACGGTGCGCTGCAGCGACTGCGTGCCCTGCGCGCCGTCCATGCCGGCGAAGAGTTCCGTGGTCCTGTCCTTGCCGCGCCTGGCCACGCCGCCGTCTCCCCGATTGTCCAAGTGGCTCCGTCAGATTAGCCGGAATTGGCTCTTCCTCAAGAACACTTCATCGGGAATAGTCGTCGCTGGAGTGCATGTGAGGGAGAACACAATGCGACCACAACGAACAATCAACAGATGGGCCACGGGCCTGGCGGCCGCCGCCGTCGCGCTCGCCGTGTCCGGCGCGGCGGCGCAGGCCGAGCCGCAGCGTGGCGGCACGCTGAACTCGACCCTGTGGCCGGAGCCGCCGGGCATCGTCATCGGCATCAATCTCAACGCGCCGACACTCCTGCCCAGCACCAAGATCTTCGAGGGGCTGCTCACCTACGACTTCCAGCTCAACCCGCAGCCGATGCTGGCCGAGAGCTGGGAGGTCAGCGAGGACGGCCTGACCTACACCTTCAACCTGCGCGACGACGTGACATGGCACGACGGCGAGCCCTTCACCTCGCAGGACGTGGTCTACACGCTGACCGAGTTCATCCCCGAGGTGCATGCGCGCTCGCGGCCGACCTTCGCCCGCGCCAAGGTCGAGGCGCCGGACGACCACACCGTCGTGCTCACCCTGGAGGAGCCGTACGGGCCGCTGATCCGCTCGTTCGACGCCATCGGCGCGCCGATCGTGCCGGAGCACGTTTATGCCGGCTCCGACATCCGCGAGAACCCGGTCAACCGGTCGCCGATCGGCACCGGTCCGTTCAAGTTCTCCGAGTGGAAGAGCGGCGAGTACATCCATCTCGTGCGCAACGACGACTACTATCTCGACGGCCGGCCCTATCTCGACGAGATCTACTACCGCTTCATTCCCGACAGCGCCTCGCGCGCGCTGGCGCTGGAGACCGGCCAGGTGCAGCTCGCCACCCAGAACGACATCGAGCTGGTCGATCTCGGCCGTCTCGAGGCGATGCCGCATCTCGAGGTCACCACCAAGGGCTGGGAGTGGGGCGCGCCGATCTCGTGGCTCGAGATGAACCACCGTCGCGAGCCCTTCGGCGACGTGCGCTTCCGCAAGGCGGTGATGTACGCGCTCGACCACGCGTTCATCCGCGACAACATCTTCTTCGGCTACGCCAAGGTGCCGACCGGGCCGATCCATTCCTCGTCGCCGTTCTACACCGACGACGTGGTGACCTACGAGCACGACCCGGACAAGGCCCGCGCGCTGCTCGACGAGATGGGCCTGACGCCCGACGGCGATGGCGTGCGCGCGGAGATCGGCCTGCTCGGCCTGCCCTATGGCGAGCTGTGGGACCGCCTGTCGCAGTACATCAAGCAGGCGCTCGGCGAGGTCGGCGTCGAGGTGACGCTGGAAGCCTCCGACGTCGCCGGCTGGGGCAGCCGCATCGCCAACTGGGACGTCGACATGTCGACCACCTATCTGACGACGCTGTCGGATCCGGCGCTCGGCGTGGCGCGCAGCTACATCACCGACAACCAGAAGAAGGGCGTGCTGTTCACCAACACTGCGGGCTATTCCAATCCGGAGGTCGACCGGCTGTTCGCCGAGGCGGCGTCCGAGCCCAACCACGAGAAGCGGCTCGAGATGTACCACGAGGTGCAGAAGATCATCGCCGACGAGGTGGCGCTCGCCTGGCTCGCCGAGCTGCAGTGGCCGACCGTGCATGACGCCAAGCTGAAGAACGTCGTTCGCAACGGCCTCGGCCCGAACGACAACTTCGCCGAAGCCTACTTCGAGCAGTAGGCCGACCGATGCGCCAGCTCGGATTCCTGGTGGGATGGCTCGTCAAGGCGCTGGTGGTGGTGCTCGCCATCACCATCCTCAACTTCCTGCTGATCCGGCTGGCGCCCGGTGACCCCGCCATCGTGATGGCCGGCGAGGCCGGCGCTGCGGACGAGCGCTTCCTGGCGCAGATCCGCAGCGACTTCGGCCTCGACCGTCCGCTCCTCGTCCAGCTCGGGATCTATCTCAAGAACGTGCTGACGCTCGATCTCGGCCAGAGCTACCGCAACCAGCGTGCCGTCGTGGACATGCTGTTCGAGCGGCTGCCGGCGACGCTGCTGCTGACCGGCTCGGCCTATCTCTTCGCGCTGGTCTTCGGCCCGCTGCTCGGTGCGATCGCCGCCATGAAGGCGCGCACCGTCTACGACAGCGCGCTGATGGTCGTGGCGCTGTTCTTCTACGCCACGCCGATCTTCTGGGTCGGCCTGCTCCTGATCCTGGTGTTCTCCGTGCAGCTCGGCTGGCTGCCGCCGTTCGGCATGCAGAGCCTGATCCCGGTGGAAGGCACGCTGGCGCGCACGCTCGACATCCTGCGCCACCTGATCCTGCCGGCCGTCACGCTCGGCCTGTTCTACGTCGCCGTCTATGTCCGCCTGACGCGCGCCTCCATGCTGGAGACCGCCACGCTCGACTACGTCAAGACGGCGCGGGCCAAGGGCCTGCCGGAGTGGCGCGTGGCCACCGCGCACATCCTGCGCACCGCGCTGCTGCCGATCATCACCTTCGCCGGCCTGCAGGCCGGTCACCTGGTCGGCGGCGCCATCGTGGTGGAAACGGTGTTCGCCTGGCCGGGCATCGGCCGGCTCGCCTTCGACGCGCTGTTCCAGCGCGACTACAATCTCCTGCTCGGCGTCTTCCTCTTGTCGGCGCTGATGGTCGTCTTCTTCAACATGGTCACGGACATATTGCTGCGGGTCGCCGATCCGCGCATCGGGAGCCGCGCCTGATGTCGTTCCTCAAGCGTTTCGCCGAGAACCGCGGTGCGCTTCTCGGCCTCGTCATCCTGGCGGCGATCGTCTTCGTCGCGCTGGCCGCGCCGGTGCTGTCGCCAACCGACCCGTGGGCGACGCAGGGCCGGCCGCTGCTGCCGCCGGGCTCCGACTTCGTGCTCGGCACCGACATGCTCGGCCGCGACGTGCTCGCCGGCATCATCCACGGCGCCCGCATCTCGCTGTGGATCGGCGTCCTGTCGACCGTCGTCGCGGTGGTGATCGGCGTCAGCATCGGCGCGCTCGCCGGCTTCTTCGGCGGCTGGGTCGACGACGTCCTGGTGCGCGTGGTGGAGTTCTTCCAGACGATCCCGAGCTTCATCTTCGCCATCCTGCTCGTCGCCATCCTGACCCCCGGGCTGACCTCGATCGTCGTCGCCATCGCCGTCGTCACCTGGCCGCCGATCGCCCGCCTGGCGCGCTCGGAGTTCATGAGCCTGCGCAGCCGCGAGTTCGTCGAGGCGGCGGTGCTGTCGGGCGTGTCGCGCGGCCGCATCATGCTGGCCGAGGTGCTGCCCAACGCGGTGTCGCCGCTCATCGTGATGGGCTCGCTGATGATCGCCACCGCGATCCTCACCGAATCGGCGCTGAGCTTCCTCGGCCTCGGCGACCCCAACCGCATCTCCTGGGGCTACATGATCGGCGCCGCGCGCACCGTCTTTCGCCAGGCCTGGTGGCTGTCGGTCTTTCCCGGCCTTGCCATCGTGCTGACGGTGCTGGCCATCAACCTGGTCGGCGAGGGGCTCAACGACGCGCTCAACCCGCACCTCAAGGGACGCATCGGGCTCGAGCGATGAACGCGATCACCACGACCCAACCGCTGGTCTCGATCGAGGGGCTGACCATCGGCCTGCCGTTCGGCGGCGACCGGGCGCGCGCCGTCGACGCCATCGACCTGTCGGTGCATCGCGGCCGGGTGCTGTGCGTCGTCGGCGAATCGGGCTCCGGCAAGTCGATGACCGCGCATGCGATCATGGGGCTGGTGCCGCGGCCGCTCAAGGTCGACGGCATGATCCGCTACGGCGGCGAGAATCTCGTCGGCATGCCGGCCGCCCGCCACCGGCGCATCCGCGGCAGCCGCATCGGCATGGTGTTCCAGGAGCCGATGGCCGCGCTCAACCCGGTGATGAAGGTGGGCAAGCAGATCGAGGAGGTGTTCCGCTTCCACGGCGTGCCGGGGCCGCACGACGCGCGCATCGTCGCGCTGCTCGAGCAGATGGGCCTGCCGGAGCCCGAGCTGCTGCGCCACGCCTATCCGTTCCGCCTGTCGGGCGGCCAGCGCCAGCGCGTGATGATCGCCATGGCGCTGGCGCTCGACCCCGACCTGCTGATCGCCGACGAGCCGACGACGGCGCTCGACGTCACCACGCAGAAGCAGATCCTGGCGCTGCTCAAGACGGCGCAGGCCGAGCGCGACATGGCGATCGTGCTGATCACGCACGACTTCGGCGTCGTCGCCGAGATCGGCGACGAGGTCGCCGTCATGCAGCACGGGCGGATCGTCGAGCGCGGTCTGGTCTCCGAGGTGCTCGGCAACCCGCAGCACGACTACACCCGCACGCTGCTGGCCGCCGTGCCGCGGCTCGAGCCCAACCCGTCGACCAAGCCGGCCGGCGCCGAGACGCTGCTTTCGGCCGACCGGGTGACCAAGGTCTACGCCTCGCGCTCCGGCTTCTTCGGCCCGCGCCGCGAGGTGCCGGCCGTCACCGACGCGACGCTCAGCCTGGCGCGCGGCGAGACGCTCGGCATCGTCGGCGAATCGGGCTCCGGCAAGTCGACGCTGGCGCGCATCATCGTGCGCCTCCTGACGGCCGACAGCGGCGAGGTGCGGCTGGCCGGCGTCGAGCGCAACCTTCTCGAGCTCGGCCATCGCGAGCTGGCGCCGCTGCGCCGCCGCGTGCAGATGGTGTTCCAAGATCCCTTCGCCTCGCTCAACCCGCGCCGCACGGTGTTCGAGATCGTCGCCCAGGGACTGCTCGCCCACGGCACCGGCCGCCGCGAGGCGCGCCGCCGCGTCGAGGAGCTGCTCGACCTGGTGGCGCTCGATCCCGCCGTCGCCGACCGCTATCCGAACGCCTTTTCCGGCGGCCAGCGCCAGCGCATCGGCATCGCCCGCGCGCTGGCGCTCGAGCCCGACCTGATCGTCGCCGACGAGCCGGTCTCCGCCCTCGACGTGTCGATCCAGGCGCGCGTGCTCAAGCTGTTCTCCGACATCCAGCACCGGCTCGGCATCGGGCTGCTGTTCATCACCCACGACCTGCGGGTGGCGGCCCAGGTGTGCGACTGCGTGGCGGTGATGCAGCGCGGCCGCATCGTCGAGATGGGCACCTCCGAGCAGGTGCTGTTCGAGCCGCGCCACGACTACACGCAGCTCCTCATCGATTCCATCCCCGGGCGCGGCATGCTCTCCGCGCACACGGGCTCACGCGCCAAGTAAGGGAAAACGACATGCAGCAGAAGACGATCTGGCGGGCGGTCGCCGAAGCGCTGGCGGCCGAGGGGGTGGACCACGTGTTCGGCCTGCCGGGCAACCCGAAGCACCTGGTCTACGACCTCACCGAGCACACGCCCGTCGAGTTCGTCCTGGTGCGCGACGAGAAGTCGGCCGTCTCCTGCGCCTATGCCTATGCCCGGCTCAAGCGCCGGCCGGGCATCGTCTTCTCCAACCCCGGCCCCGGCATCACCACCCTCGTGACGGGCATGCTGGAGGCGACCTCCGGCTCACTGCCGGTGATCGCCATCGTCAACGGCGTCGTGCAGGGCCAGGAGGGCATGGGCGCCTTCCAGGAGCTCGACGCGGTGTCGCTGATGCGGCCGGTCACCAAATGGGCGACGCGCGTCACCGATCCGCGCCGCATCCCGTGGGTGATGGAGCGCGCCTTCGCCATCGCCATGAACGGCCGGCCGGGCGGCGTGTTCATCGAGATCCCGTCCGACCTGGCCGACGAGACGGTCGAGATGCCGGCCTATCGCGCCGGCTATCGCCGCCACCTGGCGCGGCCGGCCGCGCAATCGGTCGCCGCGGCGGCCGAGGCGCTGGCGGCGGCGCGCCAGCCGCTCCTGTGGTGCGGCTCGGGCGCGGTGTTCTCCGGCGCCGGGCCGGCGGTCGCGCGGCTCGCCGACGCCGTCGGCATGGCGGTGATGACGACGCCCGGCGGGCGCGGCATCTATCCCGAGGACGGCCCCTATGCGATGGGCCAGACCGGGCTCTACTTCACCGAGGCCGGCAAGCGCTGGTTCGACGAGGCCGATCTGGTCGTCTCGGTCGGCTCGCGGCTCGAGGCCTTCTCGACCAACTCCTGGCAGTTCTGGCCGAAGGACGCGCGCTTCGTGCAGATCGACATTGACCCCGAGACGATCGGCATGAACATGCGGCCCGACATCGCGCTGGTCGGCGATGCGGCGCTGGCGCTCGACGACCTGTCCGCCGCGCTGCCGCCGGTCGACGCGACCGCGCGCGCCGGCCGGCTGGACAAGCTCGCCCGGCTCAAGGAAGACTACCGGCCGAAATACGAGGCCGGGGCGCAGGACGACGCGACGCCGATCCGCGTGCCGCGCGTGCTGGCGGCGGTCAACCGCATCTTCGGCCGCGACACCATCCTGATGAAGGAGAACGGCGGTGCCGACCTGTGGTGCTACTACTGGCCGCACTACCGCGTGCTCGACGTCGACGACTGCGTGCCGATGGGCGAGCAGACGGCGATGAGCATGGGCGTCATCGGCGCCATCGGCGCCAAGATCGCGCGGCCCGACAAGAAGATCGTCTGCTTCACCGGCGACGGCGCCATGCAGATGTCGCTGGCCGAGCTGGCGACGGCGGCGGAGCTCAAATGCGGCGTCACCTGGGTGGTGCTCAACAACCACGCCTTCGGCTGGGTGCAGTACAACCAGCTGCTCGGCCAGAAGCCGTTCGTGGCGACCGGCTTCGAGGTCAACAGCGACTTTTCCGAGATCGCCCGGGCGCAGTCCTGCCTCGGCCTCCGGGTGGAGCGGCCGGAGCAGATCGACGGCGCGCTGAACGAGGCGCTGGAGGCCAACCGCAGCGGCGTGCCGGCGCTGCTCGACGTGCAGATCGAGCCGCATCACTACCACGAGCATTTCGAGCGCGTGCACCGCGCCCGCATCGACCACTGATGGCGGCCATGGCGGACGATCTGTCGGGCCTCGACCCGGCGACGCGGGCGCTCGCCGAGGGGTTCCTCGCCGACCCGCTCGGCGAGCACAGCCCCAACCTGCAGCGCCTGCTCTACACGCTGCGCAGCGCGCCGGCCGAGGGCAAGCACGTGCTGGTCGAGGAGGTGCCGGGCCGGCGCTGGCGTCTTGCCAGGCTCGGCGGGCGCGGCCGGCCGGTCGTGCTGCTCGACGAGCGCTTCGACGACCTGGCGGCGGCCGAGCGGCGCGTCTTCCTGCTGCGGCTGGCCGCGCGCGGCGCGGCCGGGGAGGGCGCGGCGTGAGCCTGGCGCCGGACTTCGGCATCACCGGCTACACCGACCGCTGGACCGCCCGGCCCGGCGAGCGGGTGGCGCTGCACCTGTCGGCCGACGCCGCCTGCCGGGCCGACGTGCGGCTGCACCGCTTCCGCCGGCTGGAGCCGCGCGACGGCGCTCTCGAGCTCGTCGCCGATCCCGTCGCGCTGCCGCCGTTCGCCGTCGACGTGGCGCCGCAGACGATCGCGCTCGGCTCGCGCTTCGAGGCCGCGCTGCCGGCCGGCACGCTGCCCGCCGGCGGCTTCACGCTCGCCATGCTGGTGCGGCCGACCGCGCTCGACCCGCGCGGCAACGGGCTGTGCGCGCTCGACTGCGGCGCCGCGCGCCTCGCCCTGTCGCTGGCGGCGGACGGCCGGCTGGTGCTGGCGCTCGGCGCCGGCGCGGAGACGCCGCTGCGCCTCGTTCTGTCGCACGCGCTGCCCGTCGGCCACTGGAGCCGGCTGGCGCTGGCCGTCGATCCAGCGGGCGGCGTCGCGCTCGCCACGCTGGCCGGCCGCCGCACCCATGCCGCCGCGCTCGAGACGGCCGCCCCCTCCTTCGCCGCCGCCGGCCGGCTGACGCTGGCGGCGGACGGCGGGGCGGACGGCCTGCCGACCTTCAACGGGCGCATCGAGGCGCCGATGCTGCTCGTCGGCGCCGGCGATCCGGCGGCCGCCTTCGCCCGGCTCGACGCCTTCGCCGCCAGCGGCGAGGCCGGCCCGGGCGCCATCGCGGCCTGGGACTTTGCGCGCCACATCGACACCGCACGCGCGGCCGACGTCGCCGGCGGCCATGACGGGCGTCTCGTCAACCTGCCGATGCGCGCGGTCAAGGGCGTGCGCTGGTCGGGCCGCGAGCAGAGCTGGGTGCATGCGCCGCGCGACTATGCCGCCGTGCATTTCCACCAGGACGACCTGGCCGATGCCGGCTGGCCGGCGGCCGGCCATCTGGCGCTGCCGGACGACCTGGAAAGCGGCCTCTACCTGATCGAGGTCGCCGGGCCGGCCGGCCGCGACACGCTGCCGGTCTTCGTCGAGGCGAAGCGTCGCGGCGAACGGGCCGCGCTCGCCTTCCTGGCGCCGACCTTCACCTATCTCGCCTATGCCAACGACCGCTGCCTGCTGCACGGTGCCAATCCGGAGGTGCTGGCCGGCCGGCTGCTGGCGCTGACGGCGGGCGACGTGGCGCTCGCCGCGCATCCCGAATACGGCCTGTCGCTCTACGACACGCATGCCGACGGCAGCGGCGTCGCCTATGCGAGCCGGCGCCGGCCGTGCCTGACCCTGCGCCACACGCAGCGCGCCTGGCAGGGCGCGCTCGGCAGCGGCCTGTGGAACTTCTCCGCCGACCTGTTGATCCTGACCTGGCTCGACCGCGAGGGGCTCGCCTGCGAGATCGTCAGCGACGACACGATCGACGCCGAGGGCGCGGCGGCGCTCGCGCCCTACCGCTGCGTGCTGACCGGCTCGCATCCCGAATACCACACCGCCGCCAGCCTCGACGCGGTCGACGGCTTCCTCGACGGCGGCGGGCGGCTGATCTATCTCGGCGGCAACGGCTTCTACTGGCGCGTGGCGGTGCATGCCGGCCATCCCGAGACCATCGAGCTGCGCCGCGCGGAGGACGGCAACCGAAGCTGGGCGTCGGAGCCCGGCGAGTACTACCACGCCTTCGACGGCGCCTATGGCGGGCTGTGGCGGCGCAACGGCCGGCCGCCGCAGGCGACGGTCGGCGTCGGCTACACCGGGCAGGGCTTCCTGCGCTGCCACCCCTACCGGGTCGCCGCGGCGGCGGCCGATCCGCGCGCCGCCTTCCTGTTCGGCGGTGCGCCGCCGGCCGCGGACACGCCGCTCGGCGACTTCGGCCTGTCGGGCGGCGGTGCTGCCGGCATCGAGATCGACCGCGCCGACGGCGCGCTCGGCACGCCCGAGCATGCGCTGACGCTCGCCAGCGCCGGCGCCATGGACGACAGCTATCTGCTCGCCAACGAGGAGGTGCTGGTCAACCGGCCGACTGTGGTGGGCCGGCTGAGCCCGCTGCTGCGTGCCGACCTCGTCTTCTTCGAGACGGCGGCCGGCGGCGCGGTGCTGTCGACCGGCTCGGTCGCCTGGGCCGGCTCGCTCGGCGATCCGCGACCCGACAACGACGTGGCGCGGCTGACGCGCAACGCCGTCGACCGCTTCCTCGACCCCGCGCCCTTCGTGCCGCCGCAGGATTGACGCGTTTCCAGGCGAAGTGGGAACCGGTTCGCCGTCCGGAAACGCGTCAAGAAGATAAGTTGACGCCGGTCGGACCCAGCCGCCCCGGCGTCAGGCGAACAGGTGATCCGGCTCGATGCCGATGCCCGGCGTCTCGGCGAGCCGCACGCGCCCCCGGTCGACGGCGAGAAGCGGTCCGGCGAGGCTCTCGCGCAGCGGGTTGGGGTTGCTGTCGATCTCCAGCAGGCCGTCGCCGCCGGCCGCCGCCAGCACGTGCGCTGAGGCGAGCAGGCCGAGCCCGCCGCCGAGGAAGTGCGGACAGTAGACGAGGCCGGCCGCCGCCGCGCGCCGAGCGACCGCCAGGCAGCCCGACACGCCGCCCCACTTGGCCACGTCGGGCTGCAGATAGCCGACGGCGCGGCATTCGATCAGCGCGTCGAAATCCGCTTCGGTGCTGACGTTCTCGCCGGCGGCGAGCGGCACCGGCACCGCGCCGGCGAGCGCCGCCCATTCGGCGAGCGGCCGGTCGGCGCGGATCGGCTCCTCCACCCAGGCGAGATCGAAGCCGGCATAGTCGGCGATCAGCCGCCGCGCCTCGGCCGGCTCCCAGCCCTGGTTGGCGTCGGCCATCAGCCGGGCCCGCGGCCCGATCGCCGCGCGGATCGCCCGCAGCGCGGCGCGGTCGGTGTCGCGGCCGAAGCCGACCTTGAGCTTGAAGGCGGTGTGGCCGGCCGCCTGCGCCCCGGCGGCCGCCCGCGCGGGGTCTTCCGGGCCGATGCCGCTGGCATAGGCGGCGATTTCGGGCGCGGCCTCGGGGGCGAGAAGGCGGAACAGCGGCAGCCCGGCGCGGCGCGCCGCCAGGTCGTGCAGGGCGGCGTCGAGGCCGGCCGCGACATGGCGCAGCGGCCCCCACTCGCCGCTCTGGATGGCGAGCACGGCGAGCCGCTCCATCAGCCGCGCGAAGCAGCCGCCCGGCGCCTGCGGCCCGGCCGCGAGAAGAAGCGGCCCCACCACCTGCTCGGCGAGGTTGCGCCGGTGCTCGGCGCCGACGCTCGGAAAGTTGCACCAGATCTCGCCGTAGCCGGTGGCGCCGTCGGTGTCGGTGAGGCGCACGAACAGCGCCGGCCGGTCGTGCATCACGCCGAAGGAGGTGCGCACCGGCACCGCCACCGGCGCGCGGTGCAACGCGGTTTCCACGCGCGCCACCGCGATGCGTTCGGCTCTTCCGTGCGCTGCCATTGCGTGTCCCTCCGCCGGCCGCTCGCCGGCCCCGCATCAGCGAAGCAGACTGTCCGATTTGTTTCAAGATACGAAACAAGCAGCCGAATGGTGAAATTCCGCTTGTTTCCGCGACGCCGCTTTTGTAGCGTCGCGCCATGACGCCGGGGAGGCGGTCGCGGTCGCCCGCGACTGTAACGGAGGTCTCCCCGCGGCGCCATGCCGAGGGCGTCGTCGCACCGGGGAGGAGCGATTTGAACGGACCGCGCACGCGCGCAGACACCACCGCGACAGCCGGGCCCGCCGCCGGGCGGCCGCTGCTCGAGGTGCGCGACCTGCGCGTCGCGTTCGGCGCCGGCGGCAGCGAGACGCGCGCCGTCGACGGCGTCTCCTTCGAGGTCGGCAGCGGCGAGACCCTCGCCGTCGTCGGGGAATCGGGCTCCGGCAAGTCGGTGACCATGCTGTCGGTGATGGGCCTCGTCGACGGCCGCGACACGGCGATCGAGGGCAGCGTCGTCTACCGCGCGGCCGACGGCCGCGAGCACGACCTGCGCAGCGCCGACGCGCGCCGCTGGCAGGACATCCGCGGCGCCGAGATCGCCATGGTCTTCCAGGATGCCAGCGCCACGCTCGACCCGCTGATGACGGTCGGCGCGCAGATCGCCGAGACCGTCAGCCTGCACCACGGCCTCGGCGCGGCCGCCGCCTGGCGGCGCGCGGTCGAGCTCGTCACCCAGGTCGGCATCGCCGCGCCCGAGCGCCGGGTGCACGCCTATCCGCACCAGCTTTCCGGCGGCATGCGCCAGCGCGTCATGATCGCGCTCGCGCTGGCCGGCGAGCCGCGGCTGCTGATCGCCGACGAGCCGACCACCGCGCTCGACGTCACCATCCAGGCGCAGATCCTGCGCCTGCTCGAGCGCCTGCAGCACGAGCGCGGCGTCTCCATCGTGCTGGTCACCCACGACCTCGGCGTGGTGGCCGAGGTCGCCCGCCGCGTCATCGTCATGTATGCCGGCCAGATCGTCGAGAGCGGGCTGGCCGGCGACATCCTGACGGCGCCGCGCCACCCCTACACGGCCGCGCTGCTCGCCTGCCTGCCGCGCCTCGACGCCGCGGCCGACGACGGCCCCGGCTTCCGCCGCGCCAAGCCGGGCACCGTGCCGCGCATCGGCGCCGGCTTCACCGGCTGCCGCTTCCGCAGCCGCTGCCCGATCGCGCGGCCGCAATGCGAGAACGAGGTGCCGCTGATCGACACCGCGCCCGGCTGGCAGGCGCGCTGCCTGTTCTGGGAGGAGGCGTCGTGAGCGCGGCCGGCGACGACGCGATCATGCGGCTCGAGGGGGTCGGCGTCAGCTTTCCCCAGCGCCGCGGCCTGGGCCGCCAGGCGCTGCTGCATGCGGTCAACGACGTCAGCTTCTCGCTGCAGCGCGGCGAGGTGGTCGCGCTGGTCGGCGAATCGGGCTCCGGCAAGTCGACGCTCGGCCGCGCCGCGATCCGCGTCACCCGGCCGACCGCCGGCACGATCTGGTTCGAGGGCCGCGACATCACCGCGCTCGGCCGCGCCGAGCTCAGGCCGCTGCGCCGCCGCATGCAGCTCATCTTCCAGGACCCCTATGGCAGCCTCAACCCGCGCATCCGCATCGGCGAGGCGATCGCCGAGGGCATCCGCCTGCACGGCCTGGCGCGCGGCGACCTGCGCGAGCGCGTCGCCCGCGCGCTCGACGGCGTGGGCCTGCGCCCGGAAATCGCCGAGCGGCTGCCGGCGGCGCTGTCGGGCGGCCAGCGCCAGCGCGTGGCGATCGCCCGGGCGCTGGCGGTCGAGCCGAGCGTCGTGGTAGCCGACGAGCCGACCTCCGCGCTCGACGTCTCGGTGCAGGCCGAGATCATCGACCTGCTGAAGACGCTGCAGGGCGCGCACGAGCTCGCCATGCTGTTCATCAGCCACGACCTGCGCGTGGTGAAGGACATCTCCGACCGCGTCATGGTGCTGTATCTCGGCCACGTGGTGGAGATCGGGCCGACGCGGCGCGTCTTCTCCGCCCCGGCGCATCCCTACACCGAGGCGCTGCTCCGCTCGGTGCCGCGCCATCCCGGCGCCGCGGCCGGCACGCCGATCGTGCTCGAGGGCGAGCCGCCCAACCCGATGGCGCCGCCGAGCGGCTGCGTCTTTCATCCGCGCTGTCCCCATGCGCTGCCGGAATGCCGCACCGCCGACATGCGCCACCGGCCGGTGGCGCCGGGCCACGGCACGGCCTGCATCCGCACCGACCTGTCGCTCGACGCCGGCGGGGCGCGCCGATGAGCGCGCGGCGCGTCCTGGTTGTCGGCACCGGCGGCTTCATCGGCCGCCACGTGGTGCGCGCCTTCGCCGCGGCGGGCTGGCAGGTGCACGGCCTCGACGTCGCGCCCGGCGCGCCGGCGGAACTGGCCGACTACCGCCGCGGCTCGCTGGCCGATGCCGATGCGGTGGCCGCGGCGGTGCGGGCGGCCGCGCCCGAGGTGGTCGTCTCCCTGGCCGCCCACACCGGCGGCGGCAGCGGTCCCGGCGTCTCGGCCGAGCGCGACGCGGCGGCCGCCTTCGCGGTCAATGTCGACGGCCTGCGCCACCTGATCGCCGGCTGCCGCCATGCCGGCGTGCCGCGGCTCGTCTGGGCGAGCTCGACCACGGTGCTCGGACCCGCCGCGCGGCACGGTCCGCAGCCGCTCGACGAGGACGCGCCGCACCATCCCGACAGCGTCTACGGCCTGACCAAGAGCCTCGCCGAGCAGATCGGCGCCTTCGCCCACGCCCGGTGCGGCCTCGAGGTGTGCGCCGTGCGTCCGACGCTGGTGCTCGGCCCCGACCACCCCTATCGCGGCCTGCTCGACCCGCTGAAGGCGCTGTTCGCGGCCTGCGCGGCCGGCCGCACGGGCCCGCAGGAGATCGCCTGGGGCAGCCACCGCTTCGACATCGTGCACGTCGCCGATGCCGCGCGCGCCTTTTGCGTGCTGGCCGAGACGACGCGGCCGCTGGCGCCGCTCTACCACGTCAATGCCGGGCCGACCGACATCGGCGCCATCGCCCGCGTCGCCCGCGACCTGTGCCCGGCGATGCCGATCCGCGCCACACCGGCGCCCGAGGCCACCGTGTTTCCGCTCGTCTCGGCCGCGCGCATCGCCGGCGACGCCGGCTTCGTGCCGGACTTCGCGCCGGATGCCGTGATCCGCGACTGCATCGCGAATTTTGCCAGGGAAGGAGAACCGCAATGAAAGACAACCTGACGATCGACCGCAGACGCCTGCTCCAGGGCGCGGCCGCCGTGCCGCTGCTGTCGCTGTTCGGCGTGCCGCTGATGGCCACCGGCGCCCGGGCCGACGACGCCATGCTCTATGGCGCCGGCGATCCGGCCGCCAAGCGCGGCGGCACGCTGACCGTCGGCTCGCTGATCGAGCCGCCGTCCTTCGACATCTACCACCAGGCCGGCGAGGCGGTGAACTTCGTCGCGCCGCTGATGTACCAGACGCTGGTCTACGCCGACCACGACGGCAACCCGCACCCGCTGCTCGCCGAGAGCTGGGAGGTCAGCGACGACGTCACCGTCTACACCTTCCGGCTGCGCGAGGGCGTCACCTTCCACACCGGCCAGCCGCTCGAGGCGGCCGACGTGAAGTACAGCCTCGACTACATGCGCGACCCGGAGAACGGCACCATCGGCGCGCTCGACTTCGCCGACGTGGCCGGCGTGGAGGCGGTCGACCCGCGCACCGTGCGCGTCACCCTGTCGAAACCGAACTCGGCCTTCCTCATCACGCTCACCCACCGCAACGCCTCGGTCATCCCGCGCGACTGGTTCGCCGGCGAGGGCGCGCGCGCCGCGCTCAACCGGCAGAGCGTCGGCACCGGTCCGTTCAAGCTCGCCGAGTTCGTGCAGAACAGCTACATGCGGCTCGAGCGCAACCCCGACTACTGGCAGCCGGAGCTGCCCTATCTCGACGAGATCGTCGTCAACTTCATCCCCAACAGCGCCGGCATGCTGGTGGCGGTGCGCAACGGCCGCGTCGACATGGCCGTGCTGGTGCGCCCGCAGGACGCCGAGCAACTCGAGGGGGTCGGCAACCTCACCGTCCAGCGCTCGCGCTCGCTCAACCAGAAGAGCCTCGATCTCGACAGCACCTACGGGCCGCTGTCGGACGAGCGCGTGCGCAAGGCGATCGCGCTGCTGGTCGACAAGGAGGCCGTCATGCAGGCGGCGATCTCCGGCTACGGCCAGGTGCTCGGCACCATGGTGCCGGGCATGCAGGAGCGCTGGGGCGTGCCGCTCGACGAGCTGGCGACCCAGAAGGTCGACGTCGAGCAGGCCAAGGCGCTGCTCGCCGAGGCCGGCCATCCCGACGGCATCGACCTCGAGCTGCGCACCATCATCGGCTACGACTGGATGGAGCCGGCCGCGCTGGCGCTCGTCCAGCAGCTCGCCCAGGGCGGCGTGCGCGCGCAGATCCAGCGCCTCGACCTCGGCACCTGGCTGCAGAACTTCCGTGCCCGGCAGATGGGGTTCACGCTCAACGACTGGGGCACGCCGCCGGACCCCAACATCCTCTACTACCGCCACTTCCACCAGCGGCCGGAGGGTGCCGACTTCCGCAACTGGGACAACGCCGAGGCGAGCCGGCTGCTCGACGCGGGCCGCCAGGCCAAGGCGTTCGAGGAGCGCAAGGCGATCTACGCCGAGTTCCAGAAGCTGCTGTCGGAGAGCGCGCCGACGGTGATGATGTTCGGCGCCGACCACATCGTGGTGGTGTCGGATGCGGTGAAGAACCACGCCATGCATCCGATCGGCTGGCACTTCGGCCTCGTCAAGACCTGGCTCGACCGGTAGGCGCAGGCGATGGCCCGTTTTCTGCTATGGCGCTCGGCCGCCGCGCTGGTGACGATGCTGCTGGCCAGCATCGTCGTCTTCGCCATGGTGCGCGCGGTGCCGGGCGACATCGTGGAGACCATGATGGGCCAGATGGGCAGCAGCGAGGGCGAGGCGGCGCTGCGGCGCTTCTTCGGCCTCGACCAGCCCGTCCACGTGCAGTACCTCGACTGGCTCGGCCGCGTCGTCACCGGCGACTTCGGCACCTCCTGGCGCCAGGGCAGCCCGGTGGCGACGCTGGTCCTCAACGCCTTCGCGGTGTCGTTCCAGCTCGCCTTCCTGGTGCTGGTCCTGTCGTCGCTGGTCGGCGTGCCGCTCGGCCTCGTCGCCGGCTACCGGGCCGGCGGCGCCCTCGACACCGCGATCCAGGCCTTCAACGTGCTGTTCCTCGCCACGCCGGTGTTCTGGCTCGCGCTGATGCTGCTGTTCGGCGCCTCGACCTTCCTGCACTGGTCGCCGCCGACCATCTACATGGGCCCGCTGCGCGCGCTCGGGCAGAACCTCGTCATCCTCCTTTTGCCGATGCTCAGCCTCGCCTTCCTGCAGATCGCCGCCTATGCCCAGTTCGTCCGCCAGCACGTCATCGAGGCGATGCGGCAGGACTACGTGCGCGCGCTGCGTGCGCGCGGCGTGCCGTCGGCCGCCATCCTGCGCCGCCACGTGCTGCGCAACATCCTGGTGCCGCTCATCACCTTCATGGGGCTGATCTTCATCCAGATCCTCGGCGGCGTCGTCGTCATCGAATCGCTGTTCGGCCTGCCCGGGCTCGGCCGCCTGCTCGTCAACGCGCTCTACGCGCGCGACTTCCCCGTCGTGCAGGGCGCGCTGGTCATGGTGCTGATCTCGGCGATCCTCATCAATCTGCTGGTCGACGTCGCCTATCGCGCCATCGACCCGAGGCTGCGCACATGAGCGCCGCACTCATCCGCCTGCGGCGCAATCCCGCGCTCGCCATCGGCAGCGTGCTGGCGCTGTGCATCGCGGTGGTGGCGCTGTTTCCCGGCCTGTTCGCGCCGCGCTCGCCGGTGGCGATCGACATGGGCCGCGCGCTGCAGCCGCCCTCGGCCGCCTTCTGGTTCGGCACCGACCATGTCGGCCGCGACATCTTCTCGCGCGTCGTGCACGGCGCCCGCGTCACGCTCGGCATCGTCGGCGGCTCGCTCGCCCTGTCGGCGCTGATCGGCGGGCTGAGCGGCATGGTCGCCGGCTATCTGCGCGGCCTGACCGACCTGGTGTCGGGCCAGTTCATCGCCGTCATCCTGTCGTTCCCGCCGATCTTCCTCGGCGTCATGATCACCGGCATCCTCGGCTCCAACGTCGCCAACCTGGTGCTGGCGCTGGCCGTCGTCTATCTGCCGCTGTTCTTCCGCGCGGCGCGCTCGGCCGCCATGGTCGAGTGCGCCAGGCCCTATGTCGAGGCGGCCCAGGTGCTCGGGCTCGGCGACGGGCGGGTGGTGTTCCGTCACCTTCTGCCCAACGTGGTGCCGGCGATCCTCACCCAGTACATCATCCTGTTTCCGCTGGCGCTGCAGATCCAGGCCGCGCTCGGCTTCCTCGGCCTCGGTGTGCAGCCGCCGACGCCCGACTGGGGCGCCAGCCTGCAGGAGAGCAAGGACTACGTGCTGTTCGCGAGCTGGACGGCGATCTTCCCGGGCCTCGCCCTGATCGTCTCCTCGCTCGCCGTCATCCTGATCGGCCGCGGCCTGCAGTCGAGAGATTGAGGCGTTTTCAGGCGAAGCGGAAACCGGTTCGCCGTTGGCAAACGCGTCGAAACGATAACTTGGAGCCGGTCTGCGCGTCCCAGACAAGCAGAACGGCCCTGGCGAGGGAGACAAGGCGATGAAGATCGAGTGCGCCGCCCGCACCGAGGACGTGCTGGGCGAGGGGGTCATCTGGAACACGGCCGAAAACCGGCTCTACTGGGTCGATGCTTTCGGCTCCCACATCCGCCGGCTCGACCCGGCGACGGGCCGGGTCGATTCGTGGCCGATGCCGGAGGTGATCGGCTCGCTGGTCTTCGACCGCAGCGGCGGCATCGTGGCCGGGCTGGAATCGGGCTTCTGCCGCGTCTCGCTCGACCCGGTCTCCGTCACGCCGGTGGTCAATCCGCAGCCCGAGGAGGGCATCATCTTCAACGACGGCAAGTGCGACCGCCGCGGCCGCTACTTCGTCGGCACCATGCATCGCGAGTTCAAGCCGGGCGCCGGCGTGCTGTGGCGGCTCGATGCGGACTGGACGACGCACCGCATCGACGACGGCATCTTCGTGTCGAACGGCCTCGCCTGGTCGCCCGACGACCGCACCATGTACTTCGCCGACACGCGCGCGCTGGTCGTCTACGCCTACGACTACGACATCGAGACGGGCACGGCGGCAAACCGCCGCGTCTTCTTCCGCACCGACGACATGCCGGGCCGCGTCGACGGCGCGACCGTCGACACCGAAGGCTACTACTGGTGCGCCATGATCCACGACGGCTCGGTGTGCCGCTTCTCGCCCGACGGCAAGCTCGACCGCCGCGTCGCCCTGCCGGTGCGCCATCCCACGATGTGCTCGTTCGGCGGCGAGAACCTCGACACGCTCTACGTCGTCACCGCGCGGCGCTTCCTCAAGCCGGGCGAGGAGGCCGACCAGCCGCTCGCCGGCGCGCTGTTCGCCATCACCGACCTGGGCGTGCGAGGGCTGCCCGAACCGACCTTCGCCGGGTGAGCGCCATGCACTGGACAGAGCTCAGCGCGGACGAGCTGGAGTACCAGTTCAACCCGCAGCATTCGGTCGCCGACTTCCAGAGCTTCCAGGTGCACCGCTCGGCCGTCAGCCGGGTCTGCCGGGAGACGATGACGGCGCATCTCGACGTCGCCTACGGACCGGGCGCCTTGCACAAGGTCGACATCTTTCCCGCCGGCGAGGGCGCGCCGGTGCACATGTTCTTCCACGGCGGCTACTGGCGCACGCAGGACAAGGCGAACTTCGCCTTCATCGCGCGCGACCTGGTGCCGCGCGGCATCACGCTGGTGGTCGTCAACTACGACCTGTGTCCGGCCGTCACGCTCGACGCCGTCAGCGCGTCGGCGCGCGAGGCGGTGGCCTGGTGCCACGGCCACATCGCCGCCTATGGCGGCGACCCGCAGCGCATCTCGCTGTCGGGCAACTCGGCCGGCGCGCATCTGTGCTCGATCGCGCTCGCCACCGACTGGCGGGCGCGCGGCCTGCCGGGCGATCTCGTCAAGGGCACGGTGATGATCTCCGGCATCTTCGACCCGGCGCCGGCGCGGCTGATCTCGGTCAATGCCGAGCTGTCGCTGAGCGAGGAGACGGTGCGCGCCAACGACACCGAGCGACTGCCGCCGCAGACCGAGGCGCTGAACTACGTCTTCGCCGGCGGCCGCGAGCCGTGGGCCTGGGTCGACCAGAGCTTCCGCTACTCGGCCCATCTGCGGCGGCACGGCCAGGACCCCGAGGTGCACGTCCTGCCCGGCTACCACCACTTCAACATCATGGACCAGTATCTCGAGCCGGCGAGCCCGATCGCGCGCGCCGTGCAGGCGGTCTGCGCGCTGTGAGACGGCGCCGCTCAGCGCGGCGCCACCCCCTCGGCGACGGTGCGGAAGCGGGCGGCCGCCGCCGCTGCGCCGGAAAACAGCAGCGCCGCGTCGTTGGCCACAGAGACGAAGTCGAAGCCGTCGCGGATGAAGGCTTCGGCGAGCTCGGGCGAGGGCGCCAGCACGCCGGTGCGCACGCCGCTGCCGCGCAGGCGGGCGCGCGCGTCGCGGATCGCGGCGACCACCGGCTCGGCGGCCGGGCGGCCGAGATGGCCCATGGTGGCGGCCAGGTCGCCGGGGCCGAAGAACACCGCGTCGACGCCCGGCGTGGCGGCGATCGCCTCGACCTGGCCGAGCGCGGCCTCCGTCTCGATCTGCACGATCAGCGCCACGCCCGCATTGGCGCGCGCCAGATAGGTCTTGTCGGCGCCGAAGCGGCTCGCCCGGTGCATGGCGGCCACGCCGCGCACGCCCTCGGGCGGATAGCGCATGGCGGCGACGGCCGCCTGCGCCTCGCCGGTGCTCTGCACGTAGGGCAGCATCAGCGTGGTGGCGCCGATGTCGAGCGCCTGCTTGATGCGCACCGGGTCGTTCCACGGCAGCCGCACGATCGGCACGGTGTCGGAGGCGGCGATCGCGCGCAGATGCGCGATCATGTCGGCAAGCGTGATCGGCGAGTGCTCGCCGTCGATCAGCACCCAGTCGAAGCCGCACTCGCCGAGCCCTTCGACGACGTTGGAGGAGTTGAGCATCGACCACGTGCCGACCAGCGGCCGGCCCCGGCCGAAGGCGCGGCGGAAGGGGTTGCGGTCCTCGGTCGCGGCCGTTTCGGGGGTGTCCTGCATCGTCGTCCTCCTGCGCTGCGGCGACCATAGGTCGGGCCGTCGCGACGGGCAAGAACGTTTCGCATCGCGCGACATGTTTTCACGAAGCGATACCGGCAGACGAGTCGTCCGCCGCGTCGTCGAGCGGGTCTGGGACCGCCGCCAGCGCCGCGGCGAGGTCGCCGTGCGGTGCCACCGCGACGCGCTCGAGGCCGAGCCACGTGGCCATGCGGGCGAGCTCGGCGCGCAGCGCCGGCGCGGTCGCCGCCGGTGCGGTCGCCTCGCCATGCGCGGCGCGCACGCGCAGCGTGCCGGCCTGCCGGTCGGCCTTGAGGTCGACCCGGGCGACCAGCCGGTCGCCCATCAGGAAGGGCAGGACGTAGTAGCCGTGCACCCGGCGCTCGGCCGGCGTGTAGATCTCCAGCCGGTAGCGGAAGCCGAACAGCCGCTCGCAGCGGTTGCGCTCCCACACCACCGGGTCGAAGGGTGCGAGCAGCGCGTTGCGGGCGATGCGCCGCGGCAGCCGCGCCGCGCGGTGCAGATAGGCCGGGTGCTGCCAGCCGCCGACGGCGACCGGCACCAGAACGCCGTCCTCGACCAGCTCGGCGATGCGGGCGCGGGTCTCGGCCGGCGCCAGCCGGAAATAGTCGCGCAGGTCGCTCGCCGTCGCCACGCCGTGGGCGCGCGCGGCGATCTCGACCAGCGCGCGCTGCGCGTCGTCCGCCGACGGGGTGGGCGCGCCCAGCACCGCTTCGGGCAGCACCCGTTCGGGCAGGTCGTAGACCCGCTCGAAGCTGGCGCGGCGCGCATGCGTCGTCACCTTGCCGGCCCAGAACAGCCATTCCAGCGCCCGCTTGGCCTCGCCCCATTCCCACCAGCCGCTGCGCCCGGGCGCCGTCTCGATGTCGGAGGCGGCGAGCGGACCCTCCGCGGCGACGCGCGCCAGCACCTCGGCGACGAAGCCGCGCCGCTCGCGGCCGAACCGGGCGAGCCCGGCATAGATGCCGTGGCCGTCCGCCGCGCGCGCCATGCGCCAGCGCATCAGCGGCTGCAGCGCGACCGGCAGCAGCGAGGCCTCGTGCGCCCAGTATTCGAACAGCGCCCGCGGCCGGCGCTGCGCCGCGCGGTCGAGCAGCGCGGTCGGGTAGGGGCCGAGCCGCGAGAACAGCGGCAGGTAGTGGGCGCGCGACACCACGTTGACCGAATCGATCTGCAGAAGCCCGGTGCGGCCGATGGCGCTCATCAGGTGGCGGCGGGCGACCGCGGTGCGCGGCCTGCGGTCGGCGAAGCCCTGCGCGGCGAGCGCGATGCGGCGGGCCATGGCGGGCGAGAGCGTTTCGGTCATGCGGGCGGCGCCTCCTCCTGGCGGCCCGGCCGGCCGCGCTTTCCATGCCTAGCGGCAGGCGCGCCGCGCGGCCACCCGCAATGCGTCGGCAGGCCGCAGCCTGCCGCCACGTGGTGACCTGCGGCAACGATTGATCGGCGCCAAGGGAACCCTAGATTAGGCCTCGCGGCACGGCATGCGCAGGCGCGCACGGCACGCCCGCCGGCGGCGCGAAAGGCCAAGGTTTCGCTTGCGTCCCCCACCGCCCTGCGCTAACCGTCGCCGCGATGCAACACGGGCCCTGCCGCACCGCACTGCCGGTCTGACGAGGCAAGCGCCCGCCCAAGCGCCCGGGGCGCTGAGCGCGTGCGCGGGTGCCGACCGGAAAGTCGGAACATGGACGGACTTCTGAGCGCGTACCTGCCTATCGTGATCTTCATCGGCGTGGCCCTCGGCCTGTGCGCGGCGCTGATCGTCGCGCCCTTCATCATCGCCTACAAGGATCCCGATCCGGAGAAGCTGTCGGCCTACGAGTGCGGCTTCAACGCCTTCGACGACGCGCGCATGAAGTTCGACGTGCGCTTCTACCTGGTCGCCATCCTGTTCATCATCTTCGATCTCGAGGTGGCGTTCCTGTTTCCCTGGGCGGTGTCGTTCGGCGAGATCGGCTGGGTCGGCTTCTGGTCGATGATGGTGTTCCTGGGCGTGCTGACGGTGGGCTTCATCTACGAATGGAAGAAGGGAGCTCTGGAATGGGATTGAACGACGGCAGCCTGGTGGCGCCGCAGCCCAAGGGCATCATCGATCCCAACACGGGCAAGCCGGTCGGCAGCGACGACCCGTTCTATGCCGGCGTCAACGCCGAACTCTCCGACAAGGGCTTTCTGGTCACCTCGTCGGAGGCGCTCATCACCTGGGCGCGCACCGGCTCGCTGATGTGGATGACGTTCGGCCTGGCGTGCTGCGCGGTCGAGATGATGCACGTCTCCATGCCGCGCTATGACGCCGAGCGCTTCGGCATCGCGCCGCGCGCCTCGCCGCGCCAGTCCGACGTGATGATCGTCGCCGGCACGCTGACCAACAAGATGGCGCCGGCCCTGCGCAAGGTCTACGACCAGATGCCGGAACCGCGCTACGTCATCTCGATGGGCTCGTGCGCCAATGGCGGTGGCTACTACCACTATTCCTATTCGGTGGTGCGCGGCTGCGACCGCATCGTGCCGGTCGACATCTACGTGCCGGGCTGTCCGCCGACCGCCGAGGCGCTTCTGTACGGCATCCTGCTTCTGCAGAAGAAGATCCGCCGCACCGGCACGATCGAACGCTAGGAAGGCGCCATGAGCGAAGCCCTCAAGGATCTGGCGGCCTACGCCAAGGAACGGCTCGACGCCCAGGTGCAGGACGCGCTGGTCGCCTTCGACGAGCTGACGCTGATCGCCGAGCCGGGCGACGTCATCGCCGTGCTCAACTTCCTCAAGACCGACGTGCAGTGCCAGTTCGTCTGCCTGGTCGACATCTGCGGCGCCGACTATCCGGCGCGCGAGAAGCGCTTCGACGTCGTCTATCACCTGCTGTCGCCGCGCCAGAACCAGCGCGTGCGCGTCAAGGTGGCGACCGACGAGGACACGCCGGTGCCCTCGGCCGTCGAGGTCTTCCCCGGCGCCGACTGGTTCGAGCGCGAGGTCTACGACATGTACGGCGTGCTGTTCACCGGTCACCCGGACCTGCGCCGCCTGCTCACCGACTACGGCTTCGAGGGGCATCCGCTGCGCAAGGATTTCCCGCTGACCGGCTTCGTCGAGGTGCGCTACGACGTCGACGCCCGCCGCGTCATCTACGAGCCGGTCGAGCTGCGCCAGGAGTACCGCGACTTCGACTTCCTGTCGCCGTGGGAAGGCACGGACTACGTGCTGCCGGGAGACGAGAAGGCCAAGTGACGATGGATGGGTCCGATGGCACGCATGCTGTTCTTCGCCCTGCTGGCGGCGCTCTGCGTGGCTGCGCTGTGGTACATCGTGTCCCATTTCGCCGGCCGGCCGGTCGTGTCAGACCGGGTGGGCAAGGTGCTGGTTCTGGTGACGCTGGCCGCGCTCGCCTGGTGGCTGTTCGGTCCCGGCGGGCTGGTGGTCGGCGCGCCGTAGAGCCGTTTCGCTTTTCGCGGGGCCGCAGGCCGGCTCCGACCTGTGGTTTCAACGCGTTTCCGGACGGCGAACCGGCCCCCGCCGCGCCCGGAGACGCTCGGGCGCGGCC
>NZ_JAOAOP010000029.1 GCF_030398335.1 Aquibium sp. A9E412 | reverse complement strand
GGCGCCGCGCCTCGGTGAGCCGGCGGGCGAGCGCCGCCGGCGCCAGCCGCAACCCGTTGAGCTCGGCGCGCTTGCGCTGGGTGCTCGTCTGAAGCGCGCGGGCGAGCCGGCCGGCCGCCTCGTCGAAGCGACGGCGCGGCAGCGCCAGAAGCTGGTCGGCCGACGGCAGCGCGCGGGCGCAGGCGCGCAGCGCCTCGCGCTTGCGGTCGGTGCTGCGGCTCGCCGCGCCCTTGAGCCGGGCGCCGAGGCGGGCGAGCGAGGCCTCGAGGTCGGCGCGCACCGGCACCGCCATCTCGGCCGCGCCGGTCGGCGTCGGCGCGCGGCGGTCGGCGACGAGGTCGATCAGCGTCCAGTCGGTCTCGTGGCCGACCGCCGAGATCACCGGGATCGAGCAGGCCGCGACCGCGCGCACCACCGCCTCGTCGTTGAAGCCCCACAGGTCCTCCAGGCTGCCGCCGCCGCGCGCCACGATGACGAGGTCGGGGCGCGGCACCGCCGCGCCGTCGGCGGCGTCGAAGCCGGCGAGCGCGGCGGCCACCTCGGCGCCGGTCGTCTCGCCCTGGACGCGCACCGGCCACACCACGACATGCACGGGAAAGCGGTCGGCGATGCGGTGGATGATGTCGCGGATCACCGCGCCGGTCGGCGAGGTGACGACGCCGATGACGCGCGGCATGAAGGGCAGCGGCCGCTTGCGCGCCTCATCGAACAGGCCCTCGGCGGCGAGCGCCTTCTTGCGCTCCTCGAGCAGCGCCATCAGCGCGCCGGCGCCGGCCGGCTCCAGGCTGTCGATGACGATCTGGTATTTCGAGGAGCCGGGATAGGTGGTCAGCCGGCCGGAGGCGATCACCTCCATGCCCTCCTCCGGCTTGAAGCGCAGCCGCGAGAAGGTGCCGCGCCAGACCACCGCCTCGAGCCGGGCGCGGTCGTCCTTGAGCGCGAAATAGGCGTGCCCCGAGGAGTGCGGCCCGCGATAGCCGGAGACCTCGCCGCGCACGCGCACATGGCCGAAGGTGTCCTCGACCGTGCGCTTCAGCGCGACGGAAATCTCGCTGACCGAATACTCGGCCACGTTGCTCAGCGAATCGCGCGGTTCCGACCTGTCCATGGCTGCGATTGAGGCGGTTCGGCCCGGCGCGGTCAAGCCGCGCGCGGCCGCCGTCACCAGCCCGGCAGCACGTGGCCGGGCCGCAGCCGCCGCGAGCGGCGGAAGGCGGCGGCGCCGAAATCGAAGCCGCCCGCCTCGGCCGCCTCGACCGGCACCGACACGTTGTCGAGGCTTTCGGCGATGTGGCGGGCGAGCGCGGCGACCAGCTCCGGCCGGCCGGTGTGGCCGCGCAGGATGCCGATGTGGCAGTCGGGCAGGCGCGGAAAGCCGTCGGCGTCGCCGAGCACGCGCATGCCGGGCCGCAGCGCGCATTCCGGCAGCACCGAGACGGCCAGGCCCGACAGCACCGCCGCGCCGATCACCGTGCCCGACAGGCTGGTGAACAGGATGCGGTAGTCGCGGTCGTGCGCGCTCAGCGTCTCGCAGGCGACGCGCCGCCACACGCAGCTCGGCCGGCCGAAGGCGAGCGGCAGCACCTCGCGCTCATGCGTGGTGTGGTGCGCCGAGGTGACCCACAGCAGCGGCTCCTTGCGCACGATCTCCGCCTCCTCGCGGTGCAGGTCGTAGGTCACCAGCGCGATGTCGGCCTGGCCGCGGCGCACATGCTCGACCAGGTTCTCCGTCGGCTCGCACAGCACGGTCATCTCGACGCGCGGATTGGAGCGGGCGAAGCGGGCCATGATCTCGGGCAGGAAGCGCTCGGCGTAGTCGTCCGGCATGCCGATGCGCAGATGGCCCTCCAGGCTGTCGTCGTCGAAGGCGGCGAGCGTCTCGCGGTTGAGCCGCAGCATGCGCCGCGCATAGGCGAGCAGCCGCTCGCCGTCCTCGCTCAGCCGGTTGACGCGGCCGTCCTTGTGGAAGAGCGGCTTGCCGACGCGCTCCTCCAGCCGGCGCATCTGCATGGACACGGCGGACTGGGTGCGGTGCACCTCCTCCGCCGCGCGGGTGAAGCTGCCGGTGTCGGCGATCGCCACGAAGGTGGCGAGCTGGTCGAGGTCGAGGGGCGCGGGCATTTTTTTCCATCACCGATATTGATCCTAGACATTAGAAACATTCGTTCGACTAATCAATACACCGGTGCGATGGTGACTTCGACAGCAACGCGGCGTCATCCCCCGGCCGGCCGATCCCGGCGCGCCGGGCGCGCGACGCTCCGGCCGGGAGACAGGTCATGGCGACCATCGACGGCATCGGCAGAACGGTTTCGGGCCTTTTCGAAGGCCCGGCGGTGTCGCGCCTCGTCTACGCCGTGGCGCGCCTGCGCCGGCTGTGGCGCAACCGCGGCCACGTCCGCTACCTGCAGGAGCTTTCCGACTGGGAGCTGGCCGACATCGGCCTGCTGCGCGAGGACGTCGAGCACGCCCGCAGCCTGCCGCTGACGGTCGACCCGACGCTGCGGCTGCAGGCGCTGGTGCAGGCGCGCCAGCGCTGCGAGACGGTGATCCGCAAGCCCTGAGTGTGCCCTGCCCCCACGGTCTCCCCCATGCAGGCGACCTACTCCCACCTGCCGGCTTCCCCCCGGCCCGCCTGCATCTTGCCCGGTCCTCGCGGACCGGGCCTTTTTTTGCCCGCGCCGCAGCGCCGCCGACCGGCTCCCCCGCGTGCCCGGGAACCCGCCAGGAGAAGAAGCGCGGACAAAAAAAAGCGCCCGAAAGGGCGCTTCGAGAAGTCGGTCTGGCTGTCAGAACGAGGGTTCGGAAAAAACTCCTGGGCTGCTGCCGGCCGGTGGCGGGCCGGTGTCGCGTCGGCCACGACTATCGGGCCCGATCCGTTACCAAAACCTTACCCGCAGCGGGAAAAATTTACCTTTGGGTACCACAGTTGAAGGCGCGGTAAATTTCCATGCTACGCTTCGTTAACCACGGCGCGGCGGCCTTGCCGCGGCTCAGCGCTGCAGCTCGGGGCGGTCGGCGAACAGCGCCAGCGCCTCGGGGTTGGCGAGCGCCTCCTTGTTCTTGACCGGCCGGCCGTGCACCACGTCGCGCACCGCGAGCTCGGTGATCTTGCCCGACTTGGTGCGCGGGATGTCGGCGACGGCGACGATGCGGGCCGGCACATGGCGCGGACTGGCGCCGGAGCGGATCTTGCCGCGGATCCTCTTTTCGAGCGCCTCGTCGAGCGCAACGCCATCGGCCAGCCGCACGAACAGCACCACGCGCACGTCGCCGTCCCACTCCTGGCCGATGCAGATCGCCTCGATCACCTCGTCGAGCTGCTCGACCTGGTTGTAGATCTCGGCGGTGCCGATGCGCACGCCGCCGGGATTGAGCGTGGCGTCGGAGCGGCCGTGGATGATCATGCCGCCATGCTCGGTCCATTCGGCGAAGTCGCCGTGGCACCACACATTGTCGAAGCGCTCGAAATAGGCCGACCGGTACTTGGCGCCGTCGGGATCGTTCCAGAAGCCGATGGGCATGGCCGGAAAGGCGCGCGTGCACACGAGCTCGCCCTTCTCGCCGCGCAACGGGCGGCCGGCGTCGTCCCACACGTCGACGGCCATGCCGAGGCCGGCCCCCTGGATCTCGCCCGGCCACACCGGAAGGATCGGCACGCCGAGCACGAAGCACGAGACGATGTCGGTGCCGCCGGAGACCGACGCCAGATGCACGTCGGGCTTGATCGCGTCGTAGACGAAGGCGAAGCCATCCGGCGCCAGCGGCGAGCCGGTCGAGGCGATGGCGCGCACGCGCGACAGGTCGTGCGTGTCGCGCGGCCTGAGGCCGGCCTTGCGCACGGCGTCGATGAACTTGGCCGAGGTGCCGAAGAAGGTCATGCCCTCGGCCGCGGCGAAGTCGAACAGCGCGTTGCCGTCGGGATGGAACGGCGAGCCGTCGTAGAGCAGCAGCGTGGCGCCCGAGGCGAGGCCGGAGACCAACCAGTTCCACATCATCCAGCCGCAGGTGGTGAAGTAGAAGAAGCGGTCGCCCGGCCGCAGGTCGGCGTGCAGCCGGTGCTCCTTGAGATGCTGGAGAAGCGTGCCGCCGGCCGAATGCACGATGCACTTGGGAATGCCGGTCGTGCCGGAGGAAAACAGGATGTAGAGCGGATGCGCGAAGGGCAGCCGCTCGAAGGCGACCGGCGCCGGCTCGTATTCGGCCACCGCCGCCTCCAGCGCGACACCGCGCTCGAGCGTGCCGGCGACATCCTCGGCGGTGCCGAGATAGTCGACGACGAGCGCCAGGCGCACGCTCGGCAGCCGTTCGAGAACGGCGGCCGTCTTGTCGGCGACCTCGATCGCCTTGCCGTTGTACCAGTAGCCGTCCGGCGCCAGGAAGACGACCGGCTCGATCTGGCCGAAGCGGTCGAGCACGCCCTCAACGCCGAAGTCGGGCGAGCAGGACGACCAGATGGCGCCGATCGCGCTCGCCGCCAGCATCGCCGCCACCGTCTCGGGCATGTTGGGCAGCATGGCGGCGACACGGTCGCCCGCCTTCACGCCATGCGCGCGGAAGAGCTGCTGCAGGCGCGAGACCAGCGCGTGCAGCTCGTTCCACGACAGGCGCCGCTCGACCTTGTTCTCGCCGCGAAAGACGATCGCCTCGCCGGCACCGCGCGTGGAAAGCAGGTTTTCGGCGAAGTTCAGCCGCGCGTCGGGGAAGAAGGCGGCGCCGGGCATGCGGTCGCCGTCGACCAGCACGCGCGCGCCCTTGTCGCCGATCACGCCGCAGCGGTCCCACACCAGGTCCCAGAAGGCCTCGCGCTCGTCGACCGACCAGCGGTGGAAAGCCTGATAGTCCTCGATGGTGCGTCCCGACGCCTCGGTGGCAGCGGCCATGAAGCCGGTCATGGCGGCGGCCTCGACGGCCTCGCGCGACGGTCTCCACAACGGTTCGGTCCGGTCCATCAACATCCTCCTCTGGCTGGCGCGTGCCGTTATGCCCATTGCGCACGGGCTCGGCAAGGCACGCGGGCCGAGCGCTCGGCCATGGCGCGGCCACAAAGGCTTGAAATGCACCATGGCTGGTTTAAACCGAGGACACGCAACGGCGGCGGGACGCCGGACCGCCGCGCCCGCCGGGGCGCAGGAGGGCGGTTGGCGACCGTGCAGGCGCACCGGATCCGTCCGGGACGCGGCCGCCAGCCTTCGAAACCGATGCTCCGGCGCCCGGCGCGTCGATCACAGCGGGTAGCGATGCCAGGAACGGCGGCCAGACGCGGCATATGGGCACTGGGCATCGTCCTGGTGGCGAGCCTGCTGCTCGTCGCGGCGCTGCCCTTCTTCGCCTCCACGCAGATCGTGCGCGACCGCATCGCCCAGCAGATCGGCACCTGGAGCGGCTACCGCGTCCAGCTCGGCGACGCGCCGGAGCTCTTGGTGTGGCCGACCTTCCGCGCCCGGCTCGCCAACGTCACCTTCACCGAGTGGGGCAACCGCGCCGGCGCGCCGGTCATCGAGGCCGAGGAGATCGAGATCGACCTGTCGGCGCTCGCCGCGCTGCGCGGCGAGGTGGTGTTCACCCGGCTGAAGCTGGTGCGCCCGGTGGTGCGCGTGGCTGAGACCGGCGGGCCGTTCCCGCTGCCGGCCTCGCCCGGCGGCGGCAAGATCGCCCAGTCGATCGGCATGGCCCGCGCGGTGCTCGCCGCCGATCCGGCCGAGCCCAAGACCGCGGCGCTGCCCGACGACCCGTTCGGCACGGTGGAGCTTCAGGACGGGCGCATCGTGGCGGCGGGCGAACATGCGGAGGAAGCGCTCGTCAGCGGGCTGAACGGCACGCTGACCTGGCCCGCGCTGAACCGCGCGGCGAGCTTTGCCGGCAGCGGCATCTGGCACGGCGAGGCGGTGACGATCGAGGCGAGCGCGGCCGAGCCGCTGCTGCTGTTTGCCGGCGGCAACGCACCGGTCACCCTGTCACTGGAGGCCGCCCCGGTCAGCGCCGATTTCAACGGCATCGCCAACATCTCCGACGACGCCTTCCTCGACGGCGCGCTGGCGATGGCCTCGCCGTCGCTGCGCCGGCTCCTGGAATGGACGCGCTCGGACATCTCGCCCGGCTCGGCGATCGGCGCGGTCGAGATGCGCAGCAAGGTGGTGGGCGGCGCGCGCCGGCTGAAGTTCGAGAACGCTGAGATCGCGCTCGACGGCAATCCGGGCAGCGGCGTGCTCGACGTGACGCTCGGCGCACCGATGCCGGCGATCAGCGGCACGCTCGCCTTCCAGTCGCTCGACCTGCGCTCGCTCCTGTCGACCTTCACGCCGCTGCCGGAGGCGGGCAGCCGCGACGCGCTGGCCTTCGAGGCGCCGGAGCCGCGCCAGTTCGACATCGACCTCAGGCTGTCGGCCGCCCGCGCCGGCGTCGGCTCGGCCAACCTGACCGACGTGGCGGCGACGGCGCAGGTGCGCGGCGGGCTCGCCACCTTCGACATCTCCGACGCCACCGCCTTCGGCGGCACGGTGCAGTTCGGCATCCGCGTCGACCGCGCCGGGCGCGACAGCAAGGTCGAGCTGCGCCTGGTGGCGACCGACATCGAGGGCGGCCAGCTCGCACGCCAGCTCGGCGTCACCCGCGTCGTGCCGCGCGCGCGCTCCACCGTCTCGCTGATCCTCAAGGGCAGCGGCACGAGCTGGGAGACGATCATGCGCAACGCCGACGGCTCGGTCTCCGCCAGCCTCGGCGCCGGCGAGATCGCCGGGCTCGATCTCGCCGCCTTCCTGGCGCGCAGCGGACGGGCCGGCTTCTTCGCCCTGTCGGAGATCGCCGAGGGCGCGCTGCCCATCGAGACGGCGCAGATCAAGGCCTCGCTGTCGAACGGCATCGCCCGCATCGACCGCGCCGAGGCGCGCTCGGGCGGCCGCATGATCGCGCTGTCGGGCCTCATCCCCTTCGCCGGGCGCGGCATCGCGCTGTCGGGCACCGTCGGCCCCGTCACCGCCGAAGGCGACGGCGCGGCACCGCCGCCGGAACCCGAGGCCGCCTTCTTCGTCGGCGGCTCGTGGAGCGAGCCGTTCATCTCGCCGGTGCCGCCGCTCGGCCCGCCGGACTGACCCCGACGGGTCTTGGTCCAGCGGCGGACAAGCTCCGCATCCAGATGCGCGCCAAGGCGCGCTGCACAGGCCTCCCGCCACACTGGAATCATCGATCACCGCGACTGGCTATACCTCGGCCGCCCCGCCCCTTCAGCATGGCCGGCGAGAACCGCGGCCCTGTCGGGCCTCTGTTTGAAGAGGAGGAATCATGTCGATGAAAACGCTGGCCGGACCCGTGCTGGGCGGCCTTCTGCTCGCCGGTTCGCCGGCCGCCGCGGACGCCCCCGACACCATCTATTTCGGCGGCCCCATCGTGACGATGAAGGCGGACGCGCTGTTCGCCGAGGCGGTCGCGGTGCGCGACGACCGGATCATCGCCGTCGACATGCTGGAGAGCGTGCGCGCGATGGCCGACGAGGAGACCGAGATGGTCGACCTCGAGGGACGCACCCTGCTGCCCGGCTTCATCGACGCGCACGGCCACTTTCTCGGGGCCGGCATGAGCGCGTTGAGCTATGTCGACCTCAACCCGCCGCCGATCGGCACCGTGACCTCGATCGACGACCTGGTCGACCGGCTTGGCAGGGCTGCCGGCGCGGCGGACGGCGACGCGGTGATCCTCGGCCGGGGCTACGACGACACGCTGCTGGCCGAGAAGCGCCACCCCACGCGCGCCGATCTCGACCGCGTCTCCACCGAGGTGCCGGTCGTCATCACCCACATCTCCGGCCATCTGGCCGTCGGCAACTCGGCCGCGCTGGCGCGCGCCGGCATTACCGCCGAGACCGCCGATCCGGACGGCGGCCGCATCCGCAAGGACGCGCAGGGCGAGCCGACCGGCGTCATGGAGGGCAACGCCAACGGCCTGCTGCGCGCGCTGGCGCCGGCGCCCGACACCGCCGACTGGGTGGCCGCCATCGGCGCGGCGTCCGACATGTGGGCCGCGTCCGGCTTCACCACCGCCTCCGACAACCTCGTCTCGCCCGACCAGCTCGCCCTGTTCCGGGCCGCGCTCGAAGCGGGCGAGCAGACGGTGCGGGTGAACTACTGGCCGCGCGTGCGCAGCGTCGAGGCGGTGCGCGCCTTTCCGGCCGTCACGTCGGGCACCGACGTCAGCGACGGCCGGCTGATGCTCACCCAGGGACCCGTTAAGTTCACCATCGACGGCTCGCCGCAGGGCTACACCGCGCACTTCACGCAGCCCTACACGACGCTGCGCGAGGAGGACGAGGCGGGCTACAGCGGCTTTCCCTACTGGAACGACCGCGCCGCCTTCTTCGAGATCGTCGAGACGCTGCACCGCGACGGCTACCAGATGACGATCCACGGCAACGGCGACCAGGGCATCCAGGACGTCATCGACGGCTACGCGGCGGCGCAACGCGCCTTCCCGCGCGACGACGCGCGGCACGGCGTCATCCACGCCCAGTTCGCCCGGCCCGACCAGCTCGACCAGATGGCCGCGCTCGGCATCACGCCGAGCTTCTTCATCGGCCACACCTTCTACTGGGGCGACAGGCACAAGAACGTGTTCTTCGGGCCGCACCGGGCCGCCCACATGAGCCCGCTCGCCGGCGCGCGCGACCGCGCCCTGCGGTTTTCGACCCACACCGACACGCCGGTCACCCCGATCGACGGCATCCAGATGCTGTGGTCGTCGGTCAACCGCGTGTCGGCCGGCGGCGAGACGATCGGCGCCGGGCAGCGCATCGATCCGCTCGACGCGCTGAAGGCGATCACCGTCGACGCCGCCTGGCAGGTCTTCGAGGACGACGTGAAGGGCACGATCGAGCCGGGCAAGCTGGCCGACTTCGTCATCCTGTCCGACAATCCGCTGTCGGTCGGGCATGCCGATCCCGACGCCATCAAGGACATCAAGGTGCTCGAGACCATCGTCGGCGGCCGCAGCGTGTTCGAAGGCGAGACGACCAGCATCGTCAGCCGGCACTTCGCCGCGCGGTAGGCCCCGCGCGCAATGTGCCCGCATTGCCGGCCGGGCCGTCCGGCCGGCGATGCGGCACGTGAAGCCGGTCCGCCTCGCGCGGCGGTGCGGATCGGCCGGACCTATCCGTTGGACGCCCTGGAAACGCTACAGCCGCATCAGCGCCAGGCCGGCGAGCACGGTGAGGATCGAGACGACGCGCATTGGCGTCAGCCGCTCCTTCAGGAAGATGACGCCGATCGCCACGGCAAACAGCACGCTGGTCTCGCGCAGCGCGGCGACGAGCGCGATTGGCGCCAGCGTCATCGCCCAGATGGCGATCCAGTAGGCGCCCATCGACAGCATGCCGGCCAGGCTGCCGGTCAGCCAGTTGCGGCGCACCGTCTCGACCGTGCGGCGGCCGCGCGTGGTGATGACGAACAGCGCCAGCGGCAGGCCGTCGAGGGCGAACAGCCACAGCGTGTAGGCATGCGGATTGCCGGCCGCACGCGCGCCCACGCCGTCGGCGATCGAGTAGGCGGCGATGAACAGCGACGTGATCAGCGCGAAGGCGGTGCCCTGCGGCGCCTGCACCAGCACCCGCCAGCCGCGCTCGAAGGTCAGCACGGCGATGCCGAGGCCGAGCAGCAGGACGCCGGCCGTGGCCTGCGGCGTCAGCGTCTCGCCGAGCAGCAGGAAGCCGGCGAGCAGGGTGAGCATCGGCGCCGTGCCGCGGGCGAGCGGATAGACCTTGCCGAGCTCGCCGTGCCGATAGGCGGCGGCGAGAAAGATGTTGTAGCCGAGATGCAGCACCACCGAGGCGATGAGCCACGGCCAGGCGGCCGCCGGCGGCACCGGCACGAAGAACAACCCGACCAGCGCGACGAGGCCCGAGGAGCCGGTGAGCAGCGCCAGCGTCGCCATGCGGTCGGCCGTCGTGCGCAGGATGGCGTTCCAGCTCGCATGCAGAAGCGCGGCAAGGAGAACGGCGGAAGCGACGGTGACGGTCAAGGGCGATTCCGGTGCGAAGCAGACGTTGCGGCATCTTCCCCTAGACTCTTTGCCGGCTTCGCGGAACGGGCCAGCGGGGGCGGCAGACCGGGGCCAGCGGCTGCGGCGGCGCCCGCGAGCATGCTCTCGGGCATGTTCAACGCGGCCGCGGCATCGGCTACAACAGGAGGCGCGCCACCGCGCCGGCCGGCTCGACCGGGTCCGGCGCCGCGGGTGCGCGACGGCAACAGGGGCCGCGATGCCATGCCCGCCGGCGGGCGTCGCGGCGTGCTTGGCGAAGGGGGAGCCGGGTGCTCAGGTTCGTCACGGGGCTCTTCAAGATCGCGGTGGTCTCGCTGATCACCGGCGCGCTTCTGTCGGCCTTCGGCCTGTCGGCGGCCGATCTGCTGGCGCGCGTCGGGCTGACGCCGGAGAGCGCGCTGGCGCTGCTGCGGCGCGGCCTGCAATGGGCGGTGCCCAATCTCGTGCTCGGCTCGCTGATCGTCGTGCCGATCTGGATCGTCGTCTATCTGCTGCGCCCGCCGCGCGGCTGACGTGGCCCGGTCAGGAGGCGGCGCGGTCGCCGGCTGCCGGCCGCTTGCGCCAGGGCGGCCGACCCTCGATCTCGATCTGCAGGGCGAAGCTGAGGAAGGTGCGGATCAGCACGATGCCGGCGAGCACGGCCAGGCTGTCGAGAGTCGGCTCGATGGCCACCGTGGCGATGATGTCGGCGGCGACGAGGAACTCGAGCCCGAGCAGGATCGCCCGGCCCAGCCCGGCGCGAAAGCCGTGATAGGCCTCGTCGCCCGCCGCGCCGCGCCATGCCGCGCGGGCATAGCGCCCGGTGGCGATGCTCGCGCCGACGACGATCGCGGCGATGCCGGCGATCTCGATCGCCCGCGTGATCCAGTGCAGCGCGTTCTCCAGCCAGTCGGCGACGCCGGCGTCCGCGGTTGCCGGCGCGGCGGCGGCCGGCAGCGCCAGCGCGAGAAGCAGCGCGCCGCCCGCCGCCAGCGCCGGTGCGCCGGCGATGCGTCCGTGCCTTGCCGTGCTCGTGCCCATCGTTCATCCCCCTTGCATGCCGCGCGCGGCCGCGTTCGGCTGCGGCCTCCCGCCGGTCGCGCTTCGCGAAGGTGGCAGCGGCGGGCGGGTTCCGGCAAGTCCCCCGGGCGCCGGCGGCTGCCGGCGGCGAACAAAGGTTGCCGTCGCCGCCGCAGCGTGCTCCATGGCGGTCGCGCACCGCGCGCGAGGCCGCATGACGAGGGAAGAGCGATGACCATCAGGGACCTGCCGCAGGGCGAAGAGATCGCCCAGATCCGGGACAGCGTGCGCCGGTTGTGCGAGACCTTCCCGCCCGACTACTGGCGCCGGCTCGACCGCGAGAACGCCTATCCGAGCGCCTTCGTCGAGGCGCTGTCGGATGCCGGCTATCTTTCGGTGCTCATTCCCGAGGCCTATGGCGGCTCCGGCCTGCCGCTGTCGGCCGCCGCGGCGATCCTGGAGGAGATCCAGCGCGCCGGCGGCAACGCCGCGGCCTGCCACGCACAGATGTACATCATGGGAGCGCTGCTGCGGCACGGCAGCGAGGCGCAGAAGCAGGCCTATCTGCCCGACATCGCCTCGGGCGCGCTGCGGCTGCAGGCCTTCGGCGTGACCGAGCCGACGAGCGGCACCGACACCACCTCGATCAAGACCTTCGCGCGGCGCGAGGGCGACGTCTACGTGGTCGACGGCCAGAAGGTGTGGACCTCGCGGGCCGAGCATTCCGACCTGATGCTGCTTCTCGCCCGCACCACGGCGAAGGAGGCGGTGGCCAAGCGCACCGACGGGCTGTCGGTCTTCATCGTCGACATGCGCGCAGCGCTCGAGGCGGGCATGACGATCAAGCCGATCCGCACGATGATGAACCATTCGACGACCGAGGTCTTCTTCGATGGCGTGCGGGTGCCGGCCGGCAACCTGATCGGCGAGGAGGGCAAGGGCTTCCGCTACATCCTGTCGGGCATGAATGCCGAGCGCATCCTGATCGCGGCCGAATGCATCGGCGACGCCAAGTGGTTCATCGACAAGGCCACCGCCTATGCCGGCGAGCGGCGCGTCTTCGGCCGGCCGATCGGCCAGAACCAGGGCGTGCAGTTTCCGATCGCCCGCGCCTATGCGCAGATGCGTGCCGCCGAACTGATGGTGCAGCGGGCGGCGGCGCTGTTCGAGGCGGGCGAGGATTGCGGCGAAGAGGCCAACACGGCCAAGCTGCTCGCCTCCGAGGCGGCCTGGGCGGCGGGCGAGGCCTGCGTGCAGACCTTCGGCGGCTTCGCCTTCGCCGAGGAGTACGACGTCGAGCGCAAGTTCCGCGAGACGCGCCTCTACCAGGTGGCGCCGATCTCCACCAACCTCATCCTCAGCTATCTGTCCGAGCACGTGCTCGGCCTGCCGCGCTCCTACTGAGCCCGGCGGGCGGCACGGGACGAGACAGGACCGCGCCGCAGCGGGGCTGCGACGCGGTCCGAAAGAGGCCGCCCGGAACGGCCGGCCGGCGGCGCGCTGCGCGCGGCTCAGTCCCACCAGCCCTCTTCGACGCTCTCCAGCGCCTCGAGCTGCTCCTCGCTGTAGCGCGTCACGTAGGCGTAGTCGTCATCGTCGTCGACCGGCACCAGACGGACGTCCTCGACCTTGAGGAAGACATGCTTGTCGGCGATGTCGAGGAAGCCGCCGATCTCGCCGACGATGCCGGCGAAATTGCCGTCGCGGTCGAGGATCACGTCCTCGATCTCGCCGATCCTGTTCCAGTCGGCACCAACCTCGTCATAGGTGGTGTCGGCGTCCCAGGACAGCTCGTCCTCGGCCGCGTTGGTGGTGTAGATCGGCCCGTCGATGATGTCGTCGGCGCGGATCAGGTTGCTGAAGTCGGTGCCGGCCTGCTGCGCGGCGGCGCCGGTGGCGGCGAAGGTGGCAATCGACAAGGCGAGAATCGTCTTTCGCATCGGTGATCTCCCGTGTGGCATGATCCGACGCAACGGCAGCGGCCCGGCGAAGGTTCCTTGGACGAAAGAGGCGCGGCGGCGGCGCGGCGTGGCCGGCGGCCGCGCTCTCGCGCTTCAGCCGGTGCGGCGCGAGGCCAGCAGGGCGCACATGGCGCGATAGCGCGCATAGGCCTCGTCGAGCGCGGCGACGGCCGCCGCCTGCGGCTCGAACACGCGGTCGACCTGGACGACCTGTTCGGCGATGGCGGCCACGTCTCCGCCGGCCAGCGCCGCCCGCCCGAGGATCGCCGCGCCGGCCGCGGAGGTGTCGCCATCGCCGATCAGCCGCACCGGCCGATCGAGCGCGTCAGCGAGCACCTGGCACCAAACGGGCGAGCGCGCGCCGCCTTCCGCGAGGCGGATCTCGCCGCTCTCGACGCCGGCCTCGGCAAGCGCCTCGATGCACTCGCGCGCATTGAAGGCGACGCCCTCGAGCACCGCCCGCACCACATGGCCGCTGCCATGCGAGGAGGCGAGGCCGAACAGCATGCCGTGCGCGTCCGGCCAGTTGTGCGGCGTCGCCGCCCCCTCCAGGAAGGGCAGGAACGTCACGCCCTCGCTGCCGGCCGGCGTCGCGCCGGCCAGCCGGTCGAGAACCGCGTAGTCGGGCGGCGGCGCGCCGGCGCCGAGCACGTCGCGGAGCCATCGCAGGCTCAGCCCGCCGCTCATGATGAGGCCGAGCCACAGCTCGCGGCCCGGCACGGCATGGGGAATGCGCCACAGGCCGCGCCGGCGCGCCGGCTCGCCGGCCACCTCGGCCACCACGTGGCCGGCGGTGCCGAGCGTGATCGCCGTGCGGCCGGGCCGCACGATGCCGCAGCCGACGGCGAGCGCGGCGACGTCGCCCGCCCCCGTCGCGACCGGCGTGCCGGCCGCCAGCCCGGTCTCCGCGGCGGCCGCCGGGCTGACCTGTCCGGCCACGGCGGCCGACGGCAGGATCGGCGGTAGCAGCGCCGGCTCGACCGGCGCCAGCGCGCACAGCTCCGGCGCCCAGGCGCGCCCGCCGCGCGGCGTCATCGCGGTCGAGGCGGCGTCGGACGGGTCGGTCGCCAGCACGCCGGTCAGCCGCAGCAGGATATAGTCCTTGGCAAGCGCGATGCGGTGCGCGCGGGCCAGGAGGGCCGGATCGCGGGCCTGCAGCCAGGCGAGCTTGGGCAACACCGCGATGGCGCTCAGCTCGTTGCCGGTCGCCGCTTCGAAGGGCGGTTGCGCGCCGGCGGCGAGCCGGCCCGCCTCGTCGGCGGCGCGCAGGTCGAGCCAGATGATCGCATCGCCGAGCGGCGCGCCGGCCCCGTCGAGCAGCACGAAGCCGTTGAGCTGGCCCGACAGGCCGACCGAGACGATCTCGGCCCCGGCCGCGCGCACCGCCTCGGCGACGGCGGCGGCGGTCTCGCGCCACCAGTCGGACGGCGCCTGCTCGGCCCAGCCGGGCCGCACCGCGCGCGTCGGATAGCCGCGCTGCGTCTTGGCGAGGACGGCGCCGGCCGCGTCGTGCACCAGCACCTTGACGGCGGAGGTCCCGAGGTCGATGCCGAGATGGCCGCGCCGCGCCGTCATGCGCCCTCGGGGCGGTAGAGACCGTGCCGGGCGAGATAGCCGAGCCACAGCTCGGCCGTGCGCGCGGCGCCCGTCTCCAGCCAGCGCCGCCCCTTCTCGGCCGTCGCCTGGGTCGGATCGCCGAACACGCCGGAGCGCATGATGTGGCCCATGGACAGCTCCGAGCGGCCGTAGTCGTCCGGCACCGGCGGGTAGTCGGCCGCCGCGCGCTCCATGTGAACGAGCTCGGGCGCGATCGCCAGCATCAGCGCCGTCTCGATCTCCTCGGCATGGATGTCGTTGGCCCAGCGGTGCGACTGCGCCTCGGCGAGCATCGTGTCGAGGCCGAGATAGAGGCTGTTCAGCACGCGGATGTCGTGGCGCTCGTGGATCAGCTCGCGGATGGCGTGCTTGACCAGCTGCGGGTTCGAGCCGTGCGCCGACAGCACGAACAGCGCCTTGACGCCCCAGCCGGCGAGGCTCTCGGCGATGTCGCGGACGATCGCCATGTAGGTGTCGAAGCGGAAGGTGAGCGTGCCGGGATGGCCGCGCCAGACCCAGGCGTAGCCGACGTTCAGCACCGGAAGCACCATGCCCACGCTGCGCCGCGCGGTCTCCAGCGCCATGCGTTCGGCGATCCGATTGTCGGTGTCGAGCGGCAGGTGCGGGCCGTGCTGCTCGAACGAGCCGACCGGCAGGATGGCGAAGGGGTAGCGCTCGGCGAAGGCGGCGATCTCGGGCAGCGTCGCCTCGCGGGCATCGATCCAGGTCGTCATCGCAGCGCCTCCCACGCCGCCCGGTAGGCGGCATCGCCGTCCCAGCGCTTCTGGTCGAGCGCGCGTCCGCTCGCCGCACCGGCCGGCAGCCCGGCGAGAAAGGCCGCCGTCTCGTCGAGCAGCGACGGCGGTGCCAGCCGGGCGCGCTCGTGCGGCGTAAGGTGGGCGAAGAAGCCGCTGTCGATCATCACCGAGGGAAACAGCGTGTTGACGTTGATGCCGTGCGGCGCCAGCTCGATGGCCAGCACCCGCGCCAGCATCTCCACCGCCGCCTTCGACGTGCAGTAGGGTGCGTCGCCGGCACGCGCCTGGTCAAGCATGGCGAGCGACGAGGTGACGAAGACGATGTTGCCGCCGCCGGTGGCGCGCATGTGGCGCGCGGCGCTGCGCGCGGTGACGAAGGCGCCGTCGACGTTGACCCTCAGCACGCGCTGCCAGGTGGCATAGGGCAGATCGAGCGCCTCGTGGTGGTCGATGTCGGTCACCGCGGCGTTGGCGATCACGGCGCCGAGCGGCGCATCCGCCGCAGCCGCTGCGAAGGCGTCTTCCATCGCCTGCTCGTCGGTGACGTCGGCGGCAAGCGCGCGGAAGCCGGGCGCCGCCGTCGCGTCGTCGGCGAAGGGCGCGCGGTCGATGCCCGCGACGCGCCAGCCGAGCGCGAGGAAGCGGCGCACCAGAGCCGCGCCGATGCCGCCGGCCGCGCCGGTGATCGCGATGTGCTTCGCCGCGCCGCCGGCCATCGCTCCGCTCCTATTTCACCGCGCCGCTCGCCAGCCCCTCGACGATGTGGCGCTGGGCGAAACCGACGAAGATGAGCGCGGGAACCATCGAGCCGATGGAGATCGCCGCGATCAGCGGCCAGTCGAAGCTCATCGTGCCGGCGAGCCCGGCCACCACCACCGGCACGGTCTGCGCGTCGCGGGCGGTCAGGAAGAAGGCGAGCAGGAACTCGTTCCACGAGAAGATGAAGACGATCACCGCCACCGAGGCGATCATCGGCCGGCTGATCGGCACGATGACGAGCAGCAGCGTCTGCCAGCGCTTGGCGCCGTCGAGCATGGCCGCCTCGTCGAGGTCGACCGGCATCGCGCGGAAATACGTCATCAGCAGCCAGACGGCGAGCGGCAGGGTGAGCGTCAGGTGCGCCATCGCCACGGCGATCCGCGTGTCGAGCAGGCCGAGCGCCTTGAACAGCACGTAGAGCGGCAGAATGATCGAGAACAGCGGCGCCAGGCGGATCGACAGCACCCAGAAGCTCAGGTTCTGCTGCACCGCGCCGCGCATGCGGGCCAGCGCATAGGCCGCCGGCAGGCCGATCGCCAGCGACAGCGCCACGTTGGTCAGCGCGATCGTCAGCGAGTTGGCGAAGGCGCCGACGAGGCCGCTGGCGAAGATCTTCTCATAGGCCTCGAAGCTCGGCGTGAAGACCAGCGCCGGCGGCACCTCGAGCGCGGCGGCGCGCGTCTTCAGGGAGGCGAGCGCCAGCCAGACCAGCGGGAAGACCACGAAGACGAAGACGACGCCGAGAAAGCCCGCGCGGATCAGCGCCAGCCAGCGGCCGTAGCGGCGCGGCGCGCTCATGCGCCCGCCTCCAGGTCGCGCTGCACGAAGCGGCGGAACAAAAGCATGGCGCCGGCC
The DNA here is from genome assembly GCF_030398335.1 of Aquibium sp. A9E412. Classification (GTDB taxonomy): domain Bacteria; phylum Pseudomonadota; class Alphaproteobacteria; order Rhizobiales; family Rhizobiaceae; genus A9E412. Next base: position 24,630 of record NZ_JAOAOP010000029.1, on the reverse strand, counting down.
AGGCAGATGAACAGGAGCACCACCCCGAGCGCCGCGGCCTGGCCGAAGTCGAGCTCCTGGAAGGCGGTGCGCCAGCCGAAGATCGACAGGATCTGCGTCGCCCGTCCGGGCCCGCCGCGCGTCATCACGTAGATCAGCTCGAAGGTGTTGATGGCGTCGACGATGCGGAACAGGATCGCCACGAACAGCGCCCCCTTGAGCAGCGGCAGGGTGATGAAGAAGAACTCGTGGAACGGGTTGGCGCCGTCCATGCGCGCGGCCTCGTAGAAATCGCGCGGGATCGACTGCAGGGCGGCGAGCAGGATCAGGAACATGAAGGGCGTGCGGCTCCACACGTCGGCGATGACCACCGAGACGAGCGCGGCGCGCGGCTCGGCCAGCGGGTTGAGCTCGAGGCCGATGGCCGGCAGCAGCCAGGCGCCGAGGAAGCCGATCTCGCCGTTGAGCAGGAAGCGCCAGGTGAAGCCGGCGACGACCGGCGGGATGACGAGCGGCATGACCACGATGGCGCGCATCCAGCCGCGGCCGGCGCGCGCGAAGGTGAGCGCCATGCCGAGGCCGAGGCCGAGCATGATGACGGTGCTGAGCACGAGATAGGCGGCGGTGACGCGCAGCGCCTGCCAGAAATCGGCGCCGGCGAGCAGGCGCTGGAAATTGTCGGTGCCGACGAAGAAGCGCTGCGGATCGGTGACCAGCCAGTGCTGGGTGCTCATCCAGAACAGGTAGACCGTGGGAAACAGCACCACGGTGGCGAGCGCCATCACCATCGGTGCCAGGAACCAGAACCGCCAGCTCAACGCCATGCCCGCCCCGCGCGTTCGGCCGCTACACTTCAAGAGGATGCCGCGGCCGGGACGCCGGTCCCGGCCGCGGCGGTTCGGTGCCGGCTACTCGTAGTAGCCGGCGCGCTCCATGCGCTCCTCGGCCCAGGCCTGCAGCTCGGCAAGCGCCTCGTCCACCGTCTTGGAGCCGGAGATCGCCTCCGACGCGGCGGTGCCGATGCGCTCCATGAACGCGTTGAGCTCTGGGATGTAGGGGAAGTAGTGCGGATCGGCCTGCTCGTAGCTCGCCTCGATCTGGTCGAGCATCTCGGCCGGCCACTTCTCGCCCAGCACCTCGCCGCGCGTGATCGCCGGGAAGGTGCTGTAGGGCCAGCCGATCGTTTCGGCGAAGCCCTGCATGGCCTGCTCGCCGGTCAGGAAGGCGAGCGTCTTGTAGGCGGCCTCCTTGTTGTCGGAGAACGCGCTGACGCCGACCGAGAAGGTCCAGAAGCTCTGCACCGGCAGGCCGGAGGGGCCGGCCGGCGACGGCGCGAAGGCCGTGTGCTCGGCGACGTCGGTGTTCTCGGTGCCGCCGAGCGCGGCGAAGCCGTTGATCGCCGAAGGCATGAGAACGACCGCCTGGCCGGCGCCGTAGAGGTTCATCATGTCGACCCAGGTGTGGGTGGCGATGCCGGGCGGCCCGTATTCGCGCGACCATTCCACGAAGGCCTCGAAGCCCTCGCGGAACTCGCCGGTGAAGATCGGCCGGGCGTCGTTGGCCCTGATCTCCTCGGGCGTCGTCGCGCCGCCCTCGAACCAGGCGGGATAGCCGGCATAGGCGTAGACGAACCCGCTCAGGTCGAGGCTCGGCTCCTCGCCGGGCGCACCGCGCATGGTCAGCGGGTAGACGTCGGTGATGCCGTCCTTCTCGAGGCCGGCCTTGATGGTGTCGAGCGCGCCGGCCAGCGCCTCGGTGGTCTCGGGGAACTCGGCGATGCCGTAGCGCTCGAAGATGTCCTTGCGGTAGATGACGCCGGCGCCGAACGAGTAGTAGGGCAAGGCCCACAGCTTGCCGTCGACGCGGTTGGCCTCGAGGAACTGCGGGTAGACCGCCTCGGGATCGAAATACTCCGTCGCCGTCGACAGCAGGTCGTCGAGCGGCTCGAGATAGCCGGCATAGCTGAAGGTCTGCACGGCGCCGTCGGAGCCGAGCATCACCAGGTCGTAGGTGCCGGTCTGGTTGACCAGGTCGAGCAGCACCTTCTGGCGCGCCGTCTCCTCGTCGGCGAACTCGATGTTGACGGTGATGCCGGTCGCCTCCTCGAAGGCGCGCAGCTTGTCGGTCTTGTCGGTGCCCGAGGGGCCGAACATGTCGGCCCAGGCGAATCCGGGGGCGAACGCGACGATGTTGATCTCGGTCTGGGCGCTGGCCGCCGTCGGCAGGGCGATGGCGAACGCCGCCGCGGTGAGCAGTCTGGTGGATGCCTTCAATTTCACCTCCATCGAACGGCTATTTTGTGGGCCCGCGGGTTTGTGGGCCCGGGTGCCGCGCGCCGGACCGCGGCACCGTCCATGATTGACAGACGGCTAGCACATTTGTAATTGTTCATCAACAAAAATTGCCGCAGCACCCGAGGCCGCCTTGCACCCCACCCCCTCCGCCGCCGCCGACGGCATGCCGAGCGAGGCCGACCTGGCCGACCACGAGCAGGCGCTTATGCTGCGCGCGGCGTGGCTCTACTTCATCGAGGAGCGCAAGCAGGCCGACGTCGCCGAGGCGCTCGGCGTGTCGCGCTTCCGGGTCAACCGGATGCTCGCCGAGGCGCGCGACCAGGGGCTGGTGCGCGTCGAGGTGACGGCGCCGCTGGCGGACTGCGTGGCGCTCGAGCGCGAGGCGGTCGCCGCCTTCGGCCTGCGCAATGCGGTCGTGGTGCCGAGCCCGGTTTCGGCCGACGGCACCCACGCCATGGTGGGCGCCGGTCTCGCCCGCTACATGTCGGAGCAGGTCGCCGATCCGGCCAAGACGGTGTTCGGCATCGGCTGGGGGCAGACGATGCGCGAGATGCTGCGCTTCCTCAAGCCATGCCCGCGACCGGAGAGCAAGATCGTCACGCTGCTCGGCGCCCTGCCCCGCTCCTCCGAGGAAAATGCCATTGAAATCATTGGCAAACTCGGCCGCCTGCTCAAGGCAGAACGGTACTACATGACGGCGCCGATCTACGCCGACACGCCGGAGGCGCGCTACGTGCTGACCGGCCAGCAGTTCTTCGCCGCGGTGCTGGAGCTGATCCTCAGCGCCGACGTCGCCTGCTTCGCCGCCGGCGACATGAGCCCCGCGTCGCTGCTCGTGCGGCACGCGCTGCCGCGCGGCGTGAGCGCCGCCGAGCTGACGGCCGCGGGCGCGGTCGGCGACCTGCTCGGAACGTTCATCGACATCGACGGCGCGCCGGTCGACCACCCGGTCAACCGCCAGCTCGTCGGCCCCGGCCTGGCCGATCTGCGGGCGATGAAGTCGCTGGTCCTGGCCTCGGGCGGGGCCGGCAAGGTGGACGTGATCACCGGCGCGCTGCGCACCGGTCTGCCGCACGTGCTGGTTACCGACGAGGCGACGATGCGCGCCGTGCTGGCGCGCGCCGGCAAGGCCGGTGCGGGGCGGCCGCGCGGTGATGCGGCATGATGTCAACTTGTGTAGATACGAAAGCACAAAAGTGCAAACGGAGACCCGCCCCATGATCGAATGGAAACGTCTCACGAACCACGAGGTCGACGCGCTCGACCGGCGGCTGCCGGTCATCGTGCCGATCGGCCTGATCGAGGCGCACGGCCCGCATCTGTCGCTCAGCGTCGACATCGACACCGCGGAGTACTTCTCGCGCGCCATCGCCGAGCGCACCGGCGCCGTCCTGGCGCCCGGGCTGCCCTACGGCTTCGCCGACGAGATGCGTGACTATCCCGGCACCATCGGCCTCAGCCCGTCGACCTTCACCACGGTGATCGCCGAGCTCGGCGGCATGTTCTGCTTGCATGGCTTCCAGCGGCTGATCTTCCTGAGCGGCCACGGCGCCAACAAGGCGCCCTGCGAAGCGGCGTTCTGGACCATCTGGGAACGCTATCCCGAGGCGCGGCTGGCCTGCTGGAACTGGTGGACCGAGGCCGGCATCGCCGGCATCCACCACGCCGACAAGGGCGAGACGGAGGTCGCCGCGGTGACCGGCGCGGTCTACCACCCCGAGCGTGCCGTCGACTTCAAGATCGACAAGCCCTGGTACAAGCTGCGCTCGCGCCACGCCATCCATCCGCAGTCCGGCGGCATCAACGGCGAGCCGAGCAAGGCCGATCTCGAGGCCGGCCGGGCGGCGCGCGACCGGACCGTCGCGGTGCTGTCGCAGAAGGTGGCCGACATCATGCGCGCCGAGGGGCTGACGCCGGCCGCCGGGGCGGCGTCGTGAGCGGGTCCGTGCCGTCCGCAGCCAAGCCAGGAGGAAATGCGTGCTGAAACGCCACCAGACCGGAAAGCGCATGAGCCAGGTCGTCGAGGCGCCGGCCGGCGCGACGATGCTCTATTTCGCCGGCCAGATCGCGTCCGACCGGACGCTCGATCTCGAGGGCCAGACCCGCAACATCCTCGACAAGCTCGATGCGCTGCTCGCCGAGGCCGGCTCCGACCGCAGCCGCATCGTCTCGGCGATGATCTGGCTGTCGGACATCCGCAACCGGCACGCGGTCAACGCGGTCTGGGACGCCTGGGTGCCCGAGGGGGCCGCGCCGGCGCGCGCCTGCGTGGAGGCGCGGCTGGCCGAGCCGACGGATCTCATCGAGATCCAGATCGTGGCGGTCAGGTGAGGCGGGCGGCGGCATCATGGTGAGCGTCACGCTCGACGGCATCCGCAAGAGCTTCGGCGCCCACGAGGTGCTGAAGGACATCTCGCTCGAGATCGCCGACAAGGCGTTCGTCGCCTTCGTCGGACCGTCGGGCTGCGGCAAGTCCACGCTGCTGCGCGTGATCGCCGGGCTCGAGGCGGTCAACGCCGGCGAGATCCGCTTCGGCGCGCGGCGCATGAACGAGGTGCCCGCGCCCGACCGCGGCGCGGCGATGGTGTTCCAGTCCTACGCGCTCTATCCGCACATGAGCGTGTGGGAGAACATGTCGTTCAGCCTGCGGCTGCGCGGCGTCGGCCGCGCGGAGCGGCGCGCCAGGGCGGCCGAGGTCGCCGCCATGCTGCAGCTCGACGAGCTGCTCGACCGCAAGCCCGGCCAGCTGTCCGGCGGCCAGCGCCAGCGCGTCGCCATCGGCCGCGCGCTGATGCGCCAGCCCGAGGTCTTTCTGTTCGACGAGCCGCTGTCCAATCTCGACGCCGCGCTGCGCGCGGAGATGCGCGTCGAGCTCGCCAAGCTGCACCAGTCGCTCGGCAGCACGATGATCTACGTCACGCACGACCAGATCGAGGCGATGACGATGGCCGACACCATCGTCGTGCTCAAGGACGGCCGCATCATGCAGATGGGCGCGCCGATGGAGCTGTACAGCCGGCCCGCCTCGCAGTTCGTCGCCGAATTCATCGGCGCGCCGCGCATCAACATCTTCGCCGGACAGGTGGCGGCGAGCGACGCGGCGGCGAGCGACGCGGCGACGACCGCGGTGGCGCTCGACGGCGGCGCGACGGTCGCCATCCCGGCGCACCGGGCAGCGGCCGGCGCGCCGGTCCGGCTCGGCGTGCGGCCGGAGAACGTGGCGCTCGTCTCCGGCGAGGACGGCATCGCGGCGAAGGTCGACGTGGTCGAGCATCTCGGCGCCGAGACGCTGGTCTACTGCACCAGCGCGGCGCTGCCGGCGCCGGTCCTGGTGAAGACCGGGCACACGGCGATCGCGCCGGGCGCGGCCGTGCGCCTCGCCTTCGACGGCGCGGCCTGCCACCTGTTCGACGGGGACGGCCAGCGCATCGCCGCGGCGGGCTGACCGGCCGGCGCGGCCGGCCTCAGCCGGTCGCCATCAGCTCGATCGGCGTCTTAGACAGCACCCGGCAGCCATCCGGCTCGTAGACCAGCGTGTCGATCAGCCAGGTGTTGAACAGGCTTTCCAGATTGGTGACCATGTTGGCCTCGAAGACGCGGTCGAGATGGGCGTCGTCCTGGTAGTGGAAGTAGAACTCGCCGACCCAGTCGGGCGGCAGCGACAGGCCGAGCTCGTAGCCGAGCACCCAGCCCTCGGCGCCGTCGAGCCCAAGCCCGCCGAGCGCCTCGCGGACCAGCGCGTTGACCGCGCCGACGGTCATGCCGGCGCGCACCTCGCTGCGGAACAGGTCGAACACCTTCGCCGCCTTCTCGTACTGCCGCACCATCGCCGCCGGCGGATCGCCGAGATAGACGCCGCGCATGACGTTGGTGTGGTAGCGGTCGTGCACGCCGCACAGGTCGGCGCAGAGGAACTGGCCCTTCTCGATCGTCGCGCGTCCGGCCATCGAGTGACCGGAGGAGACCGGCCGCCCGTCGCGCACCGGCAGCGCGTTGAAGATCGGGATGAGGGCCGGGAACTCGCTGCCCGCCTTCATCATCTGCGCCGTCACCAGACCGAACAGCTCGAGCTCGGTCATGCCCGGCCTGAGCTCGCGGCGGATCGTCTCGATGCCGATGTCGGCGTAGCGCGCGGCCTGCTCGTGCTTGGCGATCTCGGCCGGCGACTTCACCCGCCGCGCCCGGCGCACGATGGCGCTGCCGTCGACGACGCGCGCCCCCTGGGCGGCGAACGCCCCCTCGAACATGGTCGAGACGGTCGGGTTGGGCAGGTAGCTCCACTTCTCCATCGCCACCGTGCCGCCGAGCCAGCCGCGCGCGGCCAGCTCGCCCATCACCAGCGGGATGTTGTCGCGCGCCGTGCGCGAGCGGAACCACACGGCGTCCTCGCACACCGAGACGCGCGACAGCACCGGCATCTCGGTCGGATTGTCGAAATGGATGACGTGGTCGTGGTCGACATGCACCGCGGTGCCGTAGCACTGCGGATAGCGCATCGGCGCGTTGGCCTTGTACCAGCTCGCGAAGAAGCCGTGCAGCCAGCAGATGTGCTCCGGCGTGGTGATCCAGAGCATGTCGACGCCCGCATCCGCCATCAGGCGGCGCACGCGGGCGAGCCGGTCGGCGTATTCTGCGGGCGCGAAGGCGAGCTGGCGCTCGCCCTCCACCATCGCCTCGAAGGCGCCGGGAGCCAGGCCGTTGTAGTCGGTCGAGCGCATCGTCCAGTCATCCGTGTTCGGGGGAAGGACCGGCCGCGGCAGGGGCGCGCGGCCGGCAAGCAAGCGCTGCGTGCGAGGCCGCCGGGAGGCGCCGCACGCAGAACCGCGGTCAGGCCTGCAGCCACTCCTCGAAGCGGCGCTGGGCGGTGTCGAAGTTCTCGCCCCACCAGCCCCAGTCGATCGCGAACTGCTGCGGCAGGTTCTGCGGCGACGACGGCAGGATCGCCGCCAGATCGGGCTCCAGCAGGTCGTAGGCCTTGAGGTTCGTCGGTCCGTAGTACATCACCCGCGCGAACGCCGCCTGCGGCTCGGCGCGGCCGAGCCAGTCGAGGATGCGCATGGCGCCCTTCGGGTTCGGTCCGCCCTTCATGGCGAGCCAGGCCTCGACCTCGCCCTGATAGGCCGCGTCGGTCCACATGAAGGCGAACGGCGCGCCGTTGTCGCGGATGGTGACCGTGCCGCGGCCGTTCCAGACATAGAGAAGGTCGACCTCCATGTCCTCCATGAGCTGCTGCTGCTGGCCGCCGGTCTCCCACCAGCTCGAGATGTGCGGCTTGATGCGGTCGAGGCTGGCGAACGCGCGGTCGAGGTCGAGCGGATAGAGCTCCTCCTTCGGCACGCCGTCGGCGAGCAGCGCGAATTCGAGCGTCGGATAGGCGGTGTAGCGGCCGAGCGCGCGCGGCCCGGGGAACCGCTCGACGTCCCAGAAGTCGGCCCAGCTCTTCGGATGGTCGTCGCCCGGCCAGCGGCGGGTGTTGTAGGCCATCACGTAGGACAGCGTGCTGCCGCCGATGGCGTGGTCGCCATAGGCGAGCTGGTTCGGCGTCAGCGCGCTCTTGTCGACGACGCTCCAGTCGATCGGCTCGGTGACGCCGCGCTCGATCAGCATCGGCGTGTCGAGCCCGGCGCCGAGCAGGAAGTCGATCTCCATCGCGCCCGCCTCGTGCATGGCCAGCACCTTGGGCGTGGAATAGGGGATGACCCGGACCGGCGTGCCCGACCGTTCGGTGAACGGCTCGTAGTAGGCGGCGGCGATGCGCTCGTCCCACTCGCCGCCCCAGCCCATGGTGGTGACGGGCGCGGTCTCCTGCGCGGCCGCGCGCGTGGCGAGCATGCCGTGGAAGGTCGTCAGCAGCGCCGAGCCGGCCGCCGCCTTGCCGAGGCTCGCGAGAAACTGCCTGCGCGACTGGCCGCGCGTGTCGTCGAGCACCTTGCGCAGGGTGCGCGCGGCCCGCTCCTGTTCCTTTCTGTCCAGCATCGTCCACTCCTTTCGGTTGCTTCCAGCTTATGGTTATGCGGGCGCCCGGCGGCGGCTGCGCAGCGCGAGCGCGACGACGGCCAGCGCGGCGAGCGCCAGCACGACGAGGGTTCCCGACGCCGCCGCGATGGTCGGCGAGAGCGAGATGCGCACGCCCTCCCACATGCGCACCGCAAGCGGCTTCTCCACGGTGCCGAGCAGGAAGAGGGCGACCAGCAGCTCCTGGGCCGACTGCAGGAAGGCGAAGACGGCGCCGACCAGCACCGAGGGCGCCAGCACCGGCAGCGTCACCGTGCGGATCGCCTGCAGGGGCGTGGCGCCGTGCGCCTGGGCGGCGCGCTCAAGGTCGCGGTCGTAGCCCTTGAGCGTGGCCAGCAGGTTGATCACCACGTAGGGAACGCCGGTGACGGTGTGGCCGAGCACCAGGCCGAGCACCGTGTTCGCCAGCCCGATGGGCGCGAAGAAGAGATAGAGCGAGATCGCCTTGATGATCGGCGGCACGATGATGGCCGCCAGCAGCAGCGCCTCGAAGCTGCGCCGGAAGGGAAAATCGTAGCGGGCGAGCGCGAAGGCGGCGGGAACGCCGACCAGGGTCGAGAACAGCGCCGTCAGCGTGCCGACCTGAAAGGTGATCCAGTAGGACGACAGCCAGCCCTCGTCGAGCAGCGCCCGGTACCACTGCAGCGAGTAGCCGGGCGGCGGAAAGTCGAGGAACTTGCTCGAGCTGAACGACACGGTCATCACCACGACGACCGGGAACAGCAGGTAGAACAGCGCCACCGTGGCGCAGAACCACAGCACGCGGGCTTCGGTGCGCGAGATCACCGGTCGCCTCCCGCCAGCCGCTCGAGGCCGAAGAACCGGTTGAAGACCACCAGGATCGCCAGGCTGATGACGAGCAGCACGACCGAGACGGTCGCCGCCATCGGCCAGTCGAACAGCTTGGCGGCCAGCGTCTCGATGCTCTGCGAGATCATCGTCTGGCGCGGCCCGCCGAGCAGCGCCGGCGTGATGTAGAAGCCCACCGTGTTGACGAAGGTGAGCAGCGCGCCGGCGATGACGCCGGGCATCGACAGCGGCAGGTAGACCGTGCGGAAGGCGCGCCATGCCGAGGCGCCGTGCGCGGCGGCCGCGTCCATCAGCGTGCGGTCGATCCGCGTCATGGCGGCGAACAGCGCCAGGATCATCAGCGGCAGCATGACCTGGATCGTGCCGACCAGCACCGCGAGCTCGGAGCTGAGATGCGAATAGGGCACGTCGACCAGACCGAGCCACATCAGGACCTGGTTGACGAAGCCGTAGCGGCCGAGCAGCACCATCCAGGAATAGGTGCGCACGATGTAGTCGAGCCAGTAGGGCACCGTGACCGCGAGCAGGAGCAGGATGCGCGCCCGCGGGCCGGCCCGCTCCATCAGCATCGCCACCGGATAGCCGATCACCAGACAGACGACCGTCGTGACGACGGAGATGCGCAGCGTGGTCCAGATCACGCCGAGATAGAGCGGGGTTTCCAACAGCTCCCGGTAGTTGACGAGCGAGAGCTCGCCGGCCTCTGTCACGCTGCGCGACAGGAGAACGCCGGTCGGCCAGATGAAGCACGCGCCGTAGAGCACGAGCGCCGGCAGCAGCAGCGCGAAGACGATCCACCTTTCTTCGCGCCGGCCGGTCATGCCGCGCCGTCCTTCCCGCCCGCCTCGGCCGGCAGGGCGAGCGTGTCCTCCGGCCGCCAGCGCAAGACCAGGCGCGCGCCCGGCCGGGCCGCCTCGGCCCGCGCCACCGGCACGCGCGCCTCGAGCGTGTGGCCGGCGACATCGGCGACGATCTTGATCGCCTCGCCGAGAAAGATCGTCTCGCGCACCGTGGCCGGCACCGCGTTGGCGCCGTCGTCGGCCCCCTCGCCGATCGTCACCAGCTCGGGCCGCACGGCGAGCTCGACCGGCCCGTCGGGCGCGGGTCCGTGCACCTTCATGACCGTGCCGTCGGCGAGCCGGGCCTCGGCGCCGCGGCGTTCGGCGCGCAGCAGGTTCGAGCCGCCGAGGAAGCGCGCCACGAAGGCGCTCACCGGCCGGTTCCACAGCTCCTGCGGGCTCGCCGCCTGCTGGATGACGCCGTTGCCCATGACGACGACGGAGTCCGACATGCCGAGCGCCTCGCCCTGGTCGTGCGTGACGTTGATGAAGGTGGTTCCGGCACTTCGATGGATCGTCTTGATCTCGACCTGCAACTGCTCGCGCAGCTCCTTGTCGAGCGCCGACAGCGGCTCGTCGAGCAGCAGAAGCGGCGGATTGGCGACCACGGCGCGGGCCATGGCGACGCGCTGGCGCTGGCCGCCGGAGAGCCGGTCGGGCCGCTGCTGCGCATAGCCCTCGAGCCGCACGAGCTCGAGCGCCTCGCCCACCCGCGCCGCCAGCCGATCGGTGTCGCCGCGCATGCGCAGCGCATAGGCGACGTTGTCGAAGACGCTCATGTGCGGAAACAGCGCGTAGCTCTGGAACATCATGCCGAGGCGGCGCCTATGGGTCGGCACGCCGCGCATGGAGCGGCCGTCGAACAGGATGTCGCCGCGGTCTGCCGACAGGAAGCCGGCGATGATGCGCAACAGGGTGGTCTTGCCGCTGCCGGACGCGCCGAGAAGCGTCACGAAGGTGCCCGCCTCGATGTCGAGCGAGCAGTCGCGCAGCACGGCGCGCGACCCGAAGGCCTTGCTGACGCCGTCGATGCGCACACCCGTCGCGTCCTGTTTGCGCCGCCCGTCATGCATGCCTGGCCCGGCTCCTCCCGCCTTTCCGAACGCCGCGAATGTTGACCTGCGAGCGGGCGCCGAGTCAACATTTATTATAATAAATAGGATTAATATGAGGGAGAGGCTTTCTTTGCCGGCACGAGGCGGCTAGCGTGGGCCAGGCGTCGGCCGCGAAAGGAGACCGGATTCATGGGCACAGCGCCCCGCGCACTCGCATCGGCACGGCACAAGGCGAAGCGGTCGGACCTGATCGCCGAGGAGCTGCTGCGCTGGATCCTGCTGACCGGCAAGCAGCCGGGCGACCGCCTGCCGCAGGAAAAGGAGCTGCTGGAGATCTTCGGCTGCTCGCGCGGCACGCTGCGCGAGGCGCTGAAGTCGCTCGAGGTGCAGGGGCTGGTGACCATGGTGACCGGGCCGAAGGGCGGCGCGCGGCTGACCGAGGTGCCGGAAGACCGGGCGATGCGGCTTCTCACCACCTATTTCTGCTTCCAGAAGCTCGACGCGCGGGCGATCTACGAGGTGCGCCTGATGCTCGAGCCGCTGATGGTGCGCGCGGCGATCGACCATCTGACGCCCGCCGACTTCGCCGCCATGCGCCGCACGATCGCGGTGTGCGACCACGGCCGCAGCGGCGCCGTCGACGCGGCCAGCCACCGGGCGGCCGAGATCCAGTTCCACCAGATCATCGCCCATCGCGTGCCGAACGCCTTCTTCCGCTTCTTCTGCGTGTTCATGAACCACGCGCTCTACTCGATGGTGACGCCGAAGGCGGTGGCGCACGGCAAGATGGAGCCGTTCGCCGACCACGTGATCCACGCGCACGAGGAGATCGTCGCCGCCCTCGAGCGCCGCGACGCCGAGCAGGCCGTGCATCTGATGCGCGAGCATGTGCGCGAGGCGGGCGAATACGTGCAGGACATGGAACTGAGCTTCCACCGGGCGCTGTTCGACCCGGCGCTGTCGCAGCAGCTCAACATCGCCGACGCCATGGAGCGGCTGAGCAGCCACGATCCGCGGCGCGTGCCCGATAGCGGCGACGAGCCGCGGACGGCAACCAACACCACCACAAAGACGGAGTAAGACACGATGGCGAGTTCTCCCGCAGCGGCGCCGGCGGCCGGCAGCGCCGCGGACATCGCGGCCGCCCTGCCCTTCGACACCGAGGCGATGGTGGCGGGGATCGAGCCCTGGGTGCGCTGCGAGAGCCCCTCGCTCGACGCCGAAGCGGTGGCGCGCATGATGCGCCTGGTCGCGCACGAGCTGGCGGTGATGGGCGCCCAGGTCGAGATGGTGCCGGGTCGCGACGGCATGGGCCCCTCGGTCCGCGCCCGCCTGCCGCACCCGGACGCCGGCGCGCCCGGCGTCCTGATCTCCGGCCATTTCGACACGGTGCATCCCGTCGGCACGCTGGCGCGCAACCCGTTCCGCCGCGAGGCCGACCGCGTCTACGGGCCGGGCATCCTCGACATGAAGGCGGGCAACTACATCGCGCTCGAGGCGCTGCGCCAGCTCGCCGCGGCCGGCCACCGCACGCCGCTGCCCGTCACCGTGCTGTTCACGCCCGACGAGGAGCTCGGCTCGCCGACCTCGCGCGCACTGATCGAGGCGGAGGCGCTGCGCCACCGCTACGTGCTGTGCCCCGAGCCGGCGCTCGCCGGCAACGGCGTGACCACCGGGCGCTACGCGATCGCGCGCTACGCCATCGAGACGCGCGGCACGCCGACGCACGCCGGCATCAAGCCGCAGGACGGCGCCTCGGCGGTGCGCGAGATGTGCCGCCGCATCCTCGAGATCGAGGCGATGACCGACGAGGAGTGCACCTTTTCCGTCAACGACCTGTCGTCGGGCCGCTGGGTCAACTGCGTGCCGGCGCAGGCCAGCGCCCAGGTGCTCAGCATGGCCAAGACCGAGGCGGCGCTGGCGCGCGGCAGCCAGGCCCTGCTGGCGGCCGCCGGGACCCGCGACGGCGTCGCCTTCGCCGTGCGGCAGACCGTCGCCCGGCCGCTGTGGGCCAACGGCCGGCCGGAGACGATGGCGCTGTTCGAGACCGCGCGCGGCATCGCCACGGCGCTCGGCCAGCCGCTGTCGGCCCACTCCTCGGGCGGCGGCTCGGACGCCAACTTCACCGGCGCGCTCGGCATCGCCTCGCTGTGCTCGCTCGGTGCGGCGGGCGCCGGCATGCACACGCTCGACGAGCACATCCTCGCCTCCAGCCTGGCCGAGCGCGGCCGGCTGACCGCCGGGCTGCTGCTGGCGCTCGGCCGCTGACGCGTTCCAGGCGAAGCGGAAACCGCTTCGCCTTTCGCAGACGCGTCAAGACAGTAAGCCGGAGCCGTTCTGCGATTCCGCGAAAAGCAGAGCGGCTCCAAGCCGCCGGCGCGGGCCGCCGGCCGGTCGAAAAAACCGCCCGGCAGGCCGCGCGCCCAGGAACATTCGGCCGCCGCCCCGGTTGTTCGTCTTCACGCTGCCCACCCGCACGGAAGGCGAACGCCATGAGCACCAGCGACCTGCCCAAGGAATCGGGCCCTGCCGGAGGCTGGGGGTCCCTGCGCGGCATCGGCCGCATCGCGCGCAACGCGGCGGCCGCGCCCGGCGCGCTCGACACGCTGCGCCGCCAGAACAAGCCCGGCGGCCTGATGTGCATGTCCTGCGCCTGGCCGAAACCGGCCAACTACCACCCCTTCGAGTTCTGCGAGAACGGCGCCAAGATGACGCTGTGGGAGCTGACCAGCCACCGCTGCACGCCCGCCTTCCTGGCCGAGCACACGGTGAGCGCGCTGCGCGAGCGCACCGACCACGAGCTCGAGGCGCAAGGCCGGCTGACCGCGCCGATGCGCTACGATCCCGACACCGACCGCTATGTCGAGATCGGCTGGGAGGAGGCGTTCTCCGGCATCGCCGCGGCGCTCAACCGGATCGAGCCGGACAGCGCGGTGTTCTATTCCTCCGGCCATGCCGGGCTCGAGGCGTCCTATCTCTATGCGCTGTTCGCCCGGCTCTACGGCACCAACAACCTGCCGCAGAGCTCCAACATGTGCCACGAGACGACGAGCGTCGGGCTCAAGCGGGTGATCGGCTCGCCGGTCGGCACCATCGTGTGGGAGGACCTGGACGAGACCGAGCTCATCATGTTCTTCGGCCAGAACCCCGGCACCAACTCGCCGCGCTTCCTGCACCCGATGAAGGCGCTCAAGGACCGCGGCGGCAGCATCATCACCTTCAACCCGATGCGCGAGCAGGGCCTGGTGTCGTTCGTCGACCCGCAGGACCTGAGCGCCATGGTGACCGGCGACGAGACGGTGATCTCGGACCAGTACCACCAGGTGAAGGCCGGCGGCGACATCGGCGCGCTGATGGGGCTGTGCAAGGCGGTGCTCGAGGCCGACGACGCGGCGCGGCGGGACGGCGGCGCGCGGGTGCTCGACGCCGCCTTCATCGCCGAGCACACCACCGGCTTCGAGGGTTTCGCGGCCGAGCTGCGCGAGACCGACTGGGCCGACATCGAACGCACCTCGGGGCTCGGCGAGGCGGCGATCCGCGAGGCCGCGCGCGCCTACATGTCGACCGACAAGGTGATCGCCGCCTACGGCATGGGCCTGACGCAGCAGGCGCATGGCTGGCTCAACATCGCGCTTCTGACCAATCTGATGCTGATGCGCGGCAATATCGGCCGCAAGGGCGCCGGCATCACGCCGGTGCGCGGCCATTCCAACGTGCAGGGCCAGCGCACCGTCGGCATCGCCGAGAAGACGGCGCTGATCCCGATGGACCGGCTGCGCGCGCTGTTCGACTTCGAGCCGCCGCAAAAGGACGGCATGCACATCGTCGACGCGGTCGAGGGCATGGCCGACGGCCGCGTCAAGGCGACGATCAGCCTCGGCGGCAACCTGCTGCGCGCGGTGCCCGACCGCGACCTGATGGAGCGCGCCTGGCCGCGACAGGAGCTGACGGTGATGATCTCGACCAAGCTCAACCGCTCGCACCTGTTTCCCGGCAAGGCGGCCTACATCCTGCCGTGCCTGAGCCGCGCGGAGGAGGACATCCAGGAGAGCGGCCCGCAGGCGGTGAGCATCGAGGACAGCTTCGCGATGATCCACGGCTCGATCGGCCACCGCACGCCGGCCGCCGACACGCTGAAGAGCGAGCTGGCGATCGTCGCCGGCATGGCCAAGGCGACGCTGAAGCCGAACCCCAGGGTGACGTGGGACGCGTGGACCGCCGACTACGGCACGGTGCGCGCGCTGATCGAGCAGACCTACCCGGACGACTTCAGGGACTTCAACGAACGGCTGCACCAGCCCGGCGGCTTCTATCGCGAGATCGGCGCCCACTACCGCAAGTGGAACACCGACAGCGGCAAGGCCGTCTTCACGACGCCCGAGCGCCTCGACGCGCTCGACTTCGGCGACCGGCCGGGCCGCTACCGGCTCGTCACCGTGCGCTCGAACGACCAGTTCAACACCACCGTCTACGGCTATTCCGACCGCTTCCGCGGCGTCGAGGGCACGCGCGAGGTGGTGCTGATGAACGAGGCCGACATCGCCGAGGCCGGGCTCGAACGCGACCAGAGCGTGACCCTGGTCTGCGACTTCGACGACGGCCGCGACCGGCGCCTGAGCGGCATGAAGGTCATCCCCTACGACCTGCCGCGCGGCACCGTGGTGTCGTATTTTCCCGAATGCAACGTGCTGGTGCCGATCGGCCACCACGACAAGCTGTCGAAGACGCCGGCCGGCAAGGCCGTGCCGGTGCGCATCGAGCCCGACGCGCGCGCCTGAGGCCGGGCGAGCACGCCCGGCCGCAGCGTGCCTCAGCCGGCCGCCTGCGGCAGCACGAAGGGGGTGCCGTCGTCGGGTACCCGGCCGACGGCCAGCGGACAGTCGAAGACGCGCGCCAGGACCGCGTCGCAGAGCACCGTGCGCGGCGGGCCGGCGGCGGCCGGGGCGCCCTGCTTCATCATCACGATATGGCCGGCGAACATGGCCGCCAGGTTGAGGTCGTGCAGCACGGCGACGACGCCGCCGCCGGCGGCGGCGAAGTCGGCGGCGATGCGCATCACCAGGAGCTGGTGGCGCATGTCGAGGCTGGAGACCGGCTCGTCGAGCAGCAACCAGCGCGGCGCGCCGCCGGCGACCGGCTGCCAGACCTGGCACAGCACCCGGGCGAGCTGCACGCGCTGCTGCTCGCCGCCCGACAGCTCCTGGTAGAGCCGGCCGGCATAGCCGGCGAGATCGACGCGGGCGAGCGCCCGTTCGGGCAGCGCCGCGCCGGCCGCGCCGGCGTCGCCGCCGGTCAGCCCGAGGCGCACGACCTCGCCGACGGTGAAGGGAAAGGCGAGCGGCGTGTGCTGCGGCAGCACGGCGCGCAGCGCGGCCGCCTGCCAGGGCTTCAGCGCGGCGAGCGCGCGGCCGTTGATGGTCACCGTGCCGGTGTGCGCGACGTCGCCCGACAGGGCGCGCAGCAGCGTCGTCTTGCCGGACCCGTTGGGCCCGACGACCGCCGTCACCGCACCGGCCTTTGCGGCAAAATCGACGCCCGACAGGATGCGTGCGCGGCCCATGGTCACCGCAAGGTCGCGGGTCTCGATCATCGCCCTCTCACAGGTCGAGCACGCCGCGCCGGCGCAGCAGGATCCACAGGAAGAACGGCGCGCCGAGCGCCGCCGTGACGATGCCGATCGGCAGTTCGGCCGGCGCCACGACGGTGCGGCTCACCGTGTCGGCGGCGACCAGCAGGCTGGCGCCGAGCAGCGCGGAGGCCGGCAGCAGGTAGCGGTGGTCGGGGCCGATCAACAGGCGCAGCAGATGCGGCACGACGATGCCGACGAAGCCGATGCCGCCGGAAACGGCGACCGCCGCGCCGGTCGCGGCGGCCACGGCCACCACCGCGGCGTTCTTGAGACGCTGCACCGGCACGCCGAGATGGTGCGCGGCCGGCTCGCCGAGCGCCAGCGCGTTGAGGCCGCGGGCCAGGAACGGCGCGGCGAGGAGCGCCGGCAGCACGACCGGCGCGGCCGCCGCCAGCTTGCTCCACGTCGCGCCGGCGAGCGAGCCGAGCCCCCAGAAGGTGAGGTCGCGCAGCTCGCGGTCGTCGGCCAGATAGACGAGCATGCCGGAGAACGCGCCGGCCAGGGCGGCCAGCGCGATGCCGGCCAGGAGCATGGTGGCGATCGAGGTCTGGCCGCGCCGCGTGGCGACGCGGTAGAGCAGCACCGTGGTGCCGAGGCCGCCGGCGAAGGCGGCGAGCGGCAGCGCATAGAGGCCGAGCAGGGCCGCGACCGGCGCCAGGACGCCGCCGCCCAGCACGATCATGAGAATGGCGCCGAGCCCGGCGCCGGCCGACACGCCGACCAGGCCGGGATCGGCCAGCGGGTTGCGGAACAGGCCCTGCATCACCGCGCCGGACACGGCGAGCGCGGCGCCGACCAGCATGCCGAGCGCGACGCGCGGCAGACGGATGTCGAGCACGATCACGCGGTCCTGCGCGGCGACCGGCATGCCGCCGGGGGCGAGCGCATCGACCAGCACGCGCAGCGCCGAGGCGCCCGAGGCGCCCTGGCCGAGACCGAGCAGCGCGCTCGCCGCCAGCAGCGCGACGAGCACGACGAGCGTCAAGCGGGCACGGGCCGAGCGGTCGCCGGCGCCGGCGGCGGACCGCCGGCGCGTCGTGCGCGCCGGGCGCGGCAGGCTACCGTGCATCGCAGGATCGTCCTGCCACGGGATCGGTCGGCGCGGCCGTCGGCACGCGGCAGCGCCGCAGCGTCGCATGACCACTCATCGGGTCGCCGCCCCGCCGTCCGCCGGCGCTGCCAGCGCGTCGCCGTAGAGCCTTGCGGCAAGCTCGGCGGCGGCGGCGCCGCTGCGCGGCCCGAAGCCGAGCAGGTAGAGCCCGTCCATGCGCAGGATGCGGCCCGCCGCGGCGGCCGGCGTGGCGGCAAGTGCGGGATGCGCCAGCACCGCGTCGCGCGTCACGCCCTCGCCGTCGCCGCGCGCCATCATCAGAATCGCGTCCGGCGCGGCGGTGACGACCGCCTCGTCGGTGAGCGGCTTGTAGCCGGCAAAGCCGGTGATCGCGTTCTGCGCGCCGGCGAGGCGGATCATGCCGTCGGCGGCTGTGCCGCTGCCGGCGGCGAGCACCTTGCCGCCCTGCAGGCTGAGCACGAACAGCACGCTGCGTCGCTCGTCGAGGCCGGTCGTCATGGCGCGCGCGGCGTCGAGCGCGCGGCCGACCTCGCCGGCCAGCGCCGCCGCGGCGTCCTCGGCACCGATCGCCGCGCCGACGATGCGGATCTTGTCGAGGATGCCGGCCCGGTCGTAGCGCTCGGCCACCAGCCGCAGCGGCACGCGCGCCTGCTCGAGCACGGCGACGGTCTCGGGCGGGCCGCTGCCCTCCAGCGCCAGGATCGCCGTCGGGTCGACCGACAGCACGCCCTCCGGCGACAGCGCGCGCATGTAGCCGACGTCGGGCAGCGTCGCGGCGGCCTCGGGAAAGGTGCTCGTCGTGTCGCGCGCGACCAGCAGCTCCTGGCGGCCGAGCGCATAGACGATCTCCGTCAGCGCGCCGCCGATCGTCACCAGCCGCGAAGGGTCGGCGAACGGCACGGCCGGCTCCTCGGCCGCGGCCGGCGCCAGCGCCAGGCCGGTCGCGAGAGCGGCGCCGGCGACGGCGGCGCAAAGCCGGCGGAGCGCATGGCGGACGGTCTGCGTCATGGTCATGGCTGGCCCCTCCATCATGCCGCCGCGGAGCCGGCGGAACGCGGCAGCGCCTCGACCAGCCGGCGCCAGGGCACGCGTTCGTCCTGACCCTCCTGGCGCTGGCCGAAGAACTGGATGGCCATGCGCCCGGCCGCGTCGTAGCCCTCGAGCGAGGTGACGTGGCCCTTGTCGGTCGGCTTGCGCACCGCCCACAGCTCGCGGATGTGGTCCTGCCGCAGATGCATGTGGAAGGTCGGGTCCATGACGTTGAGCCACGGCCCCATCGGCCGGACATTGGCGATCGGCCCGGAATGGATCTGGATGCAGCCGTGATTGCCGATGAAGCACATGATCGGCGTTGCGGCCTCGACCGCGCCTTCCATCATGGCGCGCAGCGCGCCGGTCTCGACGCGCCAGGCGAAGTCGGCGCCGACGAGGCCGACCGCCTGGCGGCGCGTCAGCTTCATGTCGCGCAGGATGGCGACGAACTGGTGCACGTCGGTCATCGCCTCCCAGCGCGCGCGCAGGACGGCGACGTCGGCCGACGGCTCCGGCGCCGGCTTCGGCGCGGGCACCGGCGCGACGGCGAGCGTCTGGCTCTGGTCGGCGGCGGCCAGCGTCTCGACCAGCCGGCGATAGGCGGCGCCGTCGGATTCGGGCCGCAGATGCACCTTGTGCACGGCCGTCCCGGCGGCGTCGAAGACCTGCAGGCTGTGCCGCACGGCGCCCTCGACGCGCTTTTCCACGGCGAAGGCGTGCACCCAGGCCTTGGGAAAGACGCGCAGGTCGATCTGCGGACCGAGCACCAGCGTGCCCGCGCTGCCGGAGACGGTCTTCTCGTAGACGCCGATCTTCTCGTGCACGGCGCTGTCGTTGCGCGTCAGCGCCATCACGGTGCCGACGGCCGCAAGGCCGCTCAGCATGGCGTCGACGCGCGGCTCAAGGCGCGTGACGCCCTGCCCGCAATGGGCGGCGACCAGCTCGGCCTCGCTGATGCCGTGCCGGGCGGCGAAGTCGCGCTCGCGCGGCTCGGGATCGGCGGCGCGCGCCGCGCGGATGGCCGCGGGGCCGGACATGCTCTCGCTCGTCATCGCGCCACCTACTTGTTGAGAATCAGCTTGCCCTGGCGGGTGATCTTCAGCCGGTAGGCCTGCCCGCCATGCTCGATGGTGATCTCCTGCGCCTGGCCGAAGAGCTCGCGGCTGGAGTAGACGCGCGGGCCGGCCTCGGCCGGCCGGATGGCGCCGGCGGCCGTTTGCCCCCGCGCCCCGCTGCGGTTGATGAAGCTCTGGCTGTTCACGAGACGGTGCCCTCCTTGGGATGCCTGGCTCGCATCGGCTGGCTGGGCGACGGTGTGTGACTGCGATTTCTTGACAGTCCTAATCAGGTTAATTAGGGAGCGCAATACCGGAGTTGGCGTGTCATGTTTTTTCGCCGCTCCGCAGCGTTCAACCGGTGCCAGCGAGCCGCCCGCCAGCCAGCACACATCCCGATCGTCAGGAGTGTGGACATGGTGGGGGTCAAGATGCGCAACGGGGGCCGGCTGCTGTGCGGCGTGGCGACGCTCGCGCTCGTCGGGTCGCAGTTGGCGGCCGCGCAGGAAACCAACGAGGCGGACAAGCAGGGGCGCGTGACGCTGCTGCAGCGCCTGGTCGTCGGCGCCGGCGCCGACAAGGTGGCGATCGAGACGCCGCAGGCGGTGTCGGTCGTCGACCAGGAGGCGCTCGACGCCGAGCAGCCGGAGACCGTGGGCGACGCGATCGACGCGTTGCCCGGCGTCAAGGCGATCGGCTCGCAGCGCGTGCTCGGCGAGAGCTTCAACATCCGCGGCATCGGCGCCTCCGCCGCGTCGGACGAGCCGCGGCTGATCGTCAATGTCGACGGCGCGCCGAAGTTCTACGAGCAGTACCGCATGGGCTCGTTCTTCAGCGATCCCGAGCTCTACAAGCGCATCGAGGTGCTGCGCGGACCGGCGTCCTCGACGCTCTACGGCGCGGGCGCACTGGCCGGCGTCATCAACCTGACCACCAAGGATCCCGCCGACTTTCTGACCGACGGCCAGACCTGGGCGCTGCGCCAGAAGCTCGGCGGCACGCTGAACGGCGGCGGCGCGGGCTTCCTCACCTCCTCGACGCTCGCCTGGCGCGCCGGCGCGCAGGCCGCCTTCCTGCTCAACGGCACGCACCGGCAGAGCGACGCCTTCGTCGACGGCAGCGGCAACACCGTCGACGGCACCGACTTTTCCACCTGGTCGGGGCTGGCCAAGGGCGTCTTCACGCTCGGCCCGCTCGGCGAGCACCGGCTCGAGGCGAGCTACTCGCGCTGGTTCAGCGACGTCGACGACGCGCCCTACTCGCAGTCCGGCCTGTCGGGCGGCGTCCTGACGGCGTTCGGCACCGCCGACCGGGTTGTCAACGACCAGACCGCCACCTTCGCCTACAGCTACACGCCGATCGACAATCCGTGGATCGACTTCTCGCTGACCGGCGGCTATGCGAGCAGCCTCGTCGAGCAGTCGGACGTCTCGCCGGGCCTGCGCTTCGCCTTCGGCGACCGCTGGGACATCGCCTACGACACCTGGCAGCTGCGCGCCGAAAACACCGCGACGATGACCGGCGACCGCTGGGAGAACTTCCTCACCGTCGGCGCCCAGGCGCAGACGCAGGATCGGGTCTCCGACGCGCAGTTCGTCGGCCCGCCCTTCTTCCCGCCCGGCATCGCCGGCCCCTACCCGATCGGCTCGCATCCGAGCGGCCGGGCGACCAGCTTCGGCGCCTTCGTGCAGTCGGAGTTCGTCCATGACGGCTGGCTGACGGTGATTCCCGGCGCCCGCGTCGACCACTTCCGCATGTCGGCGGGCGACAACGTGCCGGCCGCCGTCGGCGAACGCGCCAACCGCTACACGCTGTTCTCGCCCAAGCTGGCCGCGCACGCCCAGCTCAACGACTGGCTCGCCGTGTTCGGCTCGGCCGCGCAGACGCAGCGCGCGCCGGTGCTCGACGAGCTCTACGACGTCGACGGCCATGTCGGGCTGAAGCCGGAGCGCTCCAACAGCTTCGAGCTCGGCGCGGCGGTCTCGCTCTACGATGTGGCGGCCGTCGGCGACGTGCTGCAGTTCAAGGTCACCGGCTTCGCCAACCGCATCAACGACCTGATCTACCGCGCCGATGACGGCGATCCGTACTTCAACGCCCCGCACGCCGACTACCGCGGCGTCGAGGTCGAGGCGGCCTATGAGGGCGACCGGCTGTTCGGGCGCGCCGCCTACAGCCTGATCCGCGGCGAGCTGTGGACGGGCACCTATCTCGACACGATCCCGGCCGACGAGCTGGTGCTGACGCTCGGCACGCGGCTGCCCGAGCGCGATCTCGAGATGAGCTGGACCGGCACCTTCGCCGCGCCGCAGCGGCGCGTCGCCGACCCCTCCGTCACGGTGTGGGGTGACGGCGCCCCGACCGGCGGCTATATGGTGCACGATCTGCAGGCGAGCTGGACGCCGAGCGACGGACCGCTTGCGGGACTCGACGTGCAGTTCGGAATCGAGAACGTCTTCGACACGACCTACCGCGAGCACCTGTCCGGCGACACCGCGCCAGGCCGGACCTTCAAGCTCACGCTGGCGCGGCAGTTCGGAGGATAGCGCGATGCCCGCCCGCCACGCCAGCCGGCTCCTCGCCGCCCTCGCCGCCATGGCGACGGCGCTGACCGCCGTCGCCGCCCAGGAGGCGGCATCCGACGCGACGACCGACAGCGGGCCGCCGGCCGGCCTGACCCTCGAGCTCAACGCGCTCGAGGGCACGGCGGCGGGCTGCCGGCTGACCTTCGTCGCGACCAACCGGCTCGGCACCGACATCGCCAAGGCGGCCTTCGAGGTCGCGCTGTTCGACACGGCCGGCCTGGTCGAGCGCCTGATGGTGCTCGACTTCCGCGACCTGCCGCACGAGCGCACGCGGGTGCGCCAGTTCGACCTCGCCGAGCTCGACTGCGGCGGCATCGGCCGCGTGCTGATCAACGACGCCACCGCCTGCGACGGCGACGGGCTGGCGCCCGACGCCTGCATCCGCGGGCTGGCCGCCGAAAACCGCACCGACATCGCCTTCGGCGCCTGACAGGGGAGCCCGCCATGACCGACCGCCTGGCCGACGCCGTCGGCAACCTCTTCGCCCTGGGCGGCCCGGTGGTCGCCATCCTGGTGCTTCTGTCGGTGTTCGCGCTGGCGATGATCCTGCTCAAGGCCGGCCAGTTCCTGCGCGAGCGCGTCGGCGCCGGCGGCCGGACCGAGCGCGCGCTCGACGCCTGGGCGCAGCGGCGCGACGGCGAGGCGCGCGCCCTCGTCGAGCGCGACCCCTCGCCCGCCGGCGCCGCCTTGGCGCTGGTGTTTGCGCGCATGGGCGCGGCCGACGCCGACCGCCAGGCGATCGAGGAGGAGGCCGCGCGGCTCGCCACCGTCCGGCTGCACGCCCTGCAGCGCGGCCTGCGGGCGCTCGACGCGATCGCCCAGACGGCGCCGCTGCTCGGCCTGTTCGGCACCGTGCTCGGCATGATCGACGCCTTCCAGGCGCTGCAGTCGGCCGGCAGCGTCGTCGATCCGTCGATGCTGGCCGGCGGCATCTGGGTGGCGCTGCTGACGACCGCGGTCGGCCTCGGCGTGGCGATGCCGGTGTCGCTGGCGGTCACCGTGTTCGAGACGCGCATCGAGAACGAGCGCGTCGCCATCGAGACAACGACGGGCGCGGCGCTGGCCCGCCGGCCGTCGGCGACGGCCGTTCCCGGCGCGGCCGAGGCCGCGGCCGCGCCGCAGCGCGAGGCGGCCGGCCATGCGGCTTGAGCGCGCCCGCGCGGTCCGCCGGCCGCTGTCGCTGACGCCGCTGATCGACGTCATCTTCCTGCTGCTGCTGTTCTTCATGCTGTCGTCGACCTTCACCCGCTTCGCCGAGATCGAGATCGCCGCCGGCCATGCCGGCAGCGGCGCGGCGGCCGCCACGCCGGACGTGCTGATCGTGCTCGAGGCGGGGCGCTGGCAGGTGAACGGCGCCCGCCTCGAGCGCGCCGCCGCGCTCGACCGGCTCGCCACGCTCGAGGGCGACGGTGCGCAAAGCGCCGTGCTGATGGTGCGCGAGGGCGTGACGACGCAGGCGATGATCGAGGCCATCGAGGCGGTGCGGCGCGAGACCGGCCTCGCGCTGTCGCTGGCGCGGTAGCCGCCATGATGCGCATCACGCGCCCGCAGCCCGCCCGGCGGCGCGAGAGCACCGTCGCGCTCATCAACATCGTCTTCCTGATGCTGATCTTCTTCCTGATCGCCGGCACGCTGGCGCCGCCGCTCGACCCCGAGGTGCAGCCGGCGCACACCGCCGACGCCGCTCCGGCCGGGCCGCCCGACGCGCTGTTCGTGACGCGCGAGGGCGCGCTGCGCATCGGCGGCCGGCCGACCACGGTCGCCGCGGTCGCGGCGGCGCATGGCGGCGCGGGCGACGGCGAAACGCCGGTCCGGCTGGTGCCCGACCGCGCCCTGCCCGCCGTCGCACTGGTCGAGCTGATCGCCGAGCTGCGCGCGGCCGGCATCGCCGACATCGCGGTGGTGACGGAGCGGCGGCGGCCATGAGGATCGCCGCCCGACAGTGGGCCGTGGCCGCCGCGCTGTCGCTCGCCGCGCATGCCGGCGCCGCGCTGCTGCTGCTGCCCGATGGCGAGACGGTGGAGGTCGCCGGCGGCGGCGCGGTCGAGATCGCGCTCGCCGGCAACGCCTTCGTCGACCAGAGCGCCGCCGGCACACCGGCGTCGGAGACGGCGCCGGCAGAGCCCGCCGAGACGCTGACGCCGCGCCCGGCGGATGCGCCACGGACGGCCGAGAGCAAGACGCTTTCCCCGGCGGCAGGCCGCGCGGCGCAGTCGACCGGCGGGCAGGCAGCGCCGCGCGCCGAAGCGCCCGATGCCGCACGCC
>NZ_JAOAOP010000028.1 GCF_030398335.1 Aquibium sp. A9E412 | reverse complement strand
CTGCGGCACGACGCCGGTCGGGAAGTTGATCTCGAGCGACATGCCGGTCGCGCCCGCCTCCTCGAGCAGCGCCTTGGCCTTCTCCGGATCGTAGGCGTAGGGCTCGATGTCGGGGTTCCAGCACGAGGTGTCCGGCGGGCAGGGCTGGCCCATCACCCGGCCGTAGCCGCGCAGCAGCCGGTCGACGATGGCCTGCTTGTTGACCGCATAGTTGATGGCATGGCGCACCCGCACGTCCTGCAGCTCCGGCCGGTCGACGATCAGACCGCCCCAGATCGGCCACAGCGCCACGCCGGCACCCTCGATGCGCACATCGGGCGAATCCTCGATCTGCGCCGCCTGGATGGCCGGCACCTGACCGATGACGTCGGCCTCGCCGTTGAGCAGCGCGGAGATGCGCGAGGACGGCTCCGGCACCACCCAGAACACCACCTCGTCGGCCTTCTGCGTGCCGAGCGCCCAGTCGGGATTGGGCTTCAGCGTGATGCGGTCGCCGCGCGTCCAGGTGTCGAGCATGTAGGGGCCGGTGCCGACCGGATTGGCGGCGAAGCCTTCGGCGCCGACCTCCTGGTAGTATTTCGGCGGCACCGCGTTGAGGTAGTCGGCGATCAGCGCCAGCGTCGCCGAGTAGGGTCCCTTGGTGACCAGGTCGACGGTGTAGTCGTCGACGATCTCCACGGCGGTGAACTCGTTGTAGTAGCTGCGCGCCTGCGAGGAGGCGCCCTGCATCAGCTCGACGGTGAACTTGACCGACTGCGCGTCGAATTTCTCGCCATTGGTGAAGGTGACGTCGTCGCGCAGCCAGAAGCGCCAGCGCGTCTCGTCGACGCGCTCCCAGCGCGTCGCCAGCGCCGGCTCGACGTTGCCGTCCTTGTCGCGCGTCAGCAGCGGGTCGAAGATGTGGCCGTAGACGGAGCGCTGGTGGGTGTTGATGTTCTGCGTCGGGTCGAGCGTGTCGAGGTCGAGCTCGATGGCGATGGTGATGCTGCCGAGCTTGCCGGCCTCGTCCGACTGGGCGAGGGCGGGGGCGGCGGCCAGACCGCATGCGACGGCCGCAGCCAGCGTCAGGCGCGCCAGGGAAAACGTTCGGTTCATGTCATGACTCCAGTTCCAATCGGGTCGGTCGCGCGCCGGCGTCGCGCCGGCGGACCGCGCTCACGTTCGACGTCTGCGGCCGAACCGCGCGCGTTCGCGGTCGAGCGGCGGGCGACTGGCCCGGGCCATGGTTCTGGACAGCACTGACAGCATCGGCATGGTTCTCCTCCTCATGCGTCCGCGCCTTGCGCCGGGCCGCAGCGCCTGGCGCGCCGCCGCCCCGGTCCCCTTGCCGCGCGGACATCAAAGTTTGTACAGACAAATTGTCTATTGGCAAGCAAATTATCGTCTTGACCCGCGATTGGCGGCGGGCAACGTTTGGTTGTGCCGAAGGAGGACTCCGGTGAGCAACAATTCCGGCCACCGCTACAGGGAGATCGCCAACAGCCTGTTGGCCGACATCCGTGGCGGCCGCTATCCGGTGGGCGCGCGCATCCCCACCGAGCATGCGATCTCGCAGACCTTCGGCGTCAGCCGCAACACCGCGCGCCACGCGGTGCAGGAGCTCGAGCGTCTCGGCCTCATCACCCGCCAGCGCGGCGCCGGCACGGTCGTCGTCAAGACCGACCCGAAGCCCGCCTTCATCAACTCGATCTCGTCGATCGGCGATCTGCTGCAATACGCCGCGACCACGCGGCTGCATGTCCGGCGCGTGCGCGCCGCCCTGGCGCTGCCGGCCATCGACGGCGTCCAGCCGCAGCACCACCCGCAGGAATGGGTGCACCTGGAGGGCATCCGCTACCTGGAGGGCAAGGACACGCCGCTGTGCTCCAACGACATCTTCCTGCACCCCGACGTCGCCGACGTGGCGCCGCGCATCGGCACCTCGCCGATGGCCGTCTACCGGATGATCGAGCAGCAGCACAACCTGCTGATCCAGTCGATCACCCAGACGATCGACGGCGTGGTGCTGTCGGGCGACGCCGCGCGCGAGCTCGGCGTGCGCGAGGGCTCGGCCGGCCTCAAGGTGATCCGCGCCTATAACGACTTCTCCGACCGCACGGTGGAGATCGCCGTCAACATCTATCCGGCGGCCAACTTCACCTACCGCATGACCATCCTGCGCAACACGCACGGCGCCGAACATCCTTGACAGCTTCCGAACTTTGTCCATACAAAGATCGAAAGTTCACGTTATGGATGCTGCCATGACCTCCAGCCCCGCTCCGCTGCACGGCGTCACCGTGCTCGCCGTCGAACAGTACGGCGCCGGCCCGTTCGGCACCATGCTGCTGGCCGATCTGGGGGCGCGCATCGTCAAGATCGAGAATCCGAAGGGCGGCGACGTCGGCCGCGTCGTCGGGCCCTATTTCGGCGACGACGGCGACAGCCTGTTCTTCCACAGCTTCAACCGCAACAAGGAGAGCGTCGCGCTCGACCTCAAGGCGCCCGAGGGCAAGGCGGTGTTTCACCGCCTGGTGGCCGGCGCCGACGCGGTGTTCGACAATCTGCGCGGCGACCTGCCGGGCACGCTCGGCCTGACCTATGCCGACCTGGCGCCGCACAACGAGCGCATCGTGTGCGCCCATCTGTCGGCCTATGGCCGCGAGGGCGCGCGCAAGGCGTGGCCCGGCTACGACTATCTGATGCAGGCCGAGAGCGGCTATCTCAGCCTGACCGGCGAGCCCGACACGCCGCCCTCGCGCTTCGGCCTGTCGATCGTCGACATGATGACGGGCACCGTCGCCGCGCTGGCGCTGGCGAGCGCCATCATTGGCGCGCGCCAGACCGGCAAGGGCCGCGACATCGACGTCTCGCTGTTCGACACCGCGCTGCACAACCTCAACTACCTGGCCACCTGGTTCCTCGACCGCGGCCACCTGCAGGGTCGCGTCAGCCGCTCCGGCC
Organism: Aquibium sp. A9E412; assembly: GCF_030398335.1. Taxonomy (GTDB): domain Bacteria; phylum Pseudomonadota; class Alphaproteobacteria; order Rhizobiales; family Rhizobiaceae; genus A9E412. The sequence goes on along the minus strand of NZ_JAOAOP010000028.1, from coordinate 38,864 downwards.
ATCCCTCGCTGGTGCCGAGCCAGCTCTACCGGACCAGGGACGCCTGGCTGTTCGTCATGTGCAACAAGGAGCGCTTCTGGCCGATCTTCTGCCGCCTGATCGAGCGCGCGGATCTGGCCACCGATCCGCGCTTCGCCAGCGCCGCCGACCGGCTGGAAAACCGCGACGCGCTGACGGCAGAGCTCGACGCCGTGCTGTCGCAGCGCGATACTGCCGATTGGATGGAGCGGCTCGGCGGCCAGGTGCCGGTCTCGCCGGTGCTCGACGTGCGCCAGGCGCTGGAGAACCCGTTCGTCGCCGAGCGCGGCGGCATCGCCGATTTCGTCACCGACGACGGCGGCGCGCTGTCGATGCTGCGCGGGCCGATCCGCTACGAGGGCGACGCCGTCGAGCGCGCCGGCCCGCGGCTCGGCCGCGACACCGCCGCGGTGCTGCGCGCCAGCGGCCTGAGCGAGGCCGAGATCGCCAATCTGCTTGCCGCCGGCATCGTCGGCCAGGCGCCCCAGCTCGGCGAGGATGCCGCGGAATAGGCGTCTGCGCCACGCCACCAGGGAGGACTGCGACATGACCGCCATCACCGAACGGCTCGCCGCCCACGCCGCCGGGCTCGACGCCGCCGCCTTGCCGGCGCCGGTGCGCCAGCGCGCCGCCGAGATGCTGCTCGACCTGTGGGGCATCATGGCCCGCGCGCAGCTCGACGCCGACACCACCGCCTGCTTCCGCGCAACGCTGGCCGACCTCGGCCTCGACGCGGGCAGTGCCTCGGTGGTCGCCGAGGAGGCCGGCTTCTCGCCCTATGGCGCGGCGCTCTTCAACGGCGCCCTCGCCCATTCGCTCGACTTCGACGACACCCACGCCGCCGGCTCGATCCATCCCGGCGCGACCGTCATTCCCGCCGCGCTCGCCGCCGCCGAGATCGCCGGCGCCGACGGCCGCACGCTGATCGCCGCGATTGTGGCGGGCTACGACGTGGTCTGCCGGCTGAGCGTCGCGCTCGGCCCGTCGAGGCACTATGCGCGCGGCTTCCACCCGACCGCCACCTGCGGCGTCTTCGGCGCGGCGGCCGCGGCCGGCCGCGCGCTCGGCCTGTCGCCCGAGCGCATGGCCGCCGCCTTCGGCCTGGCCGCCAGCCGCGCCGCCGGCTCGCTGCAGTTCCTCGAGAACGGCGCCTGGAACAAGCGCTGGCAGGTCGGCGCGGCGGCCGCCGACGGGCTTTCCGTCGCGCTCGCCGCCCGCAACGGGTTCCACGCCGCGGCCGCGCCGCTCGAGGGCCGCTTCGGCTTCTTCAAGGGCTACACCGACGGCGCCGAGCCGGACGAGGCGGTCGCCGATCTCGGCAGCCGCTTCTCGATCATGGAGACCGCGGTCAAGCCCTACCCCGCCTGCCGCTACACCCATGCCGCGCTCGACGGCATCCTGGCGCTGCGCGCCGAGCACGGCATCGCCGCCGGCGACGTCGAGGCGATCGAGATCGGCCTGCCGCAGACCGGCGTCGAGCTGACCGGCGTGCCGGCCGACGCCAAGCGGCGTCCGCGCAGCGTCGTCGACGGCCAGTTCTCGATGCCCTTCGTCGCGTCGATGGGCCTGCTCGCCGACGGCCTCGCCTGGGACGACTATGCCCGCTATCTCGGCAAGCCCGAGGTCGACGCGCTGTGCGACCGGGTCACCGTCGCGGCCGATCCGCGCGCCGAGGCCTTCTATCCGCGCCAGATGTCGGCGACGGTGGCGATCACCACGGCGGCGGGCCGCGTGGAGACGGTCGTCGAGGTGCCGAGCGGCGAGCCCGAGCGCTTCCCCGACGCCGAGGCGCAGCGGCGCAAGTTCACCGGCCTGACCGAGCCGCTGCTCGGCGCGGCGGGCGCGGCCGCGCTCGCCGACGCGCTGCTCGCCGTCGAGACGCTGGCCGGCGTCGACCGGCTGTTCGCGCTGTCGGTGCCGGCGGCGGCCGACGGCGCGCAGCGCATGGCGGCGGCCGGCGGAGCCGGCGCGTGAGGCGCGCGGCGAGCGCGCCGCCGATCCCCCGCGCCGCTCATCCGACGCCCGGGCTCGCGCCGGGCGTCGATCCGCGCTATCCAGACACCAGCGGCAGAAGACCCGGATGCTCGATGTGACGCCCCTTCTCTCGGTCGACCAGCTCAGCACCCACTACCACACCCGGCGCGGCGTGCTGCGTGCGGTCGACCGCGTGAGCTTCGACATCCGCCGCGGCGAGACGGTCGCCATCGTCGGCGAGAGCGGCTCGGGCAAGAGCGTCACCGCGCTGTCGATCCTGCGCCTAGTGCCCAACCCGCCGGGCCGCATCGTCGGCGGCCGCGTCATGTTCGAGGGCCAGGACCTGCTGGCGCTGTCTGATGCCGACATGGAACACCTGCGCGGCAACCGCATCGGCATGATCTTCCAGGAGCCGATGACCTCGCTCAACCCGACGCTGACGATCGGCACGCAGCTCACCGAGGGCATGGTGCATCACCTGCGCCTGACCCAGAGCCAGGCCGACAAGCGCGCCGCCGAGTTGCTGCAGTCGGTCGGCATCGCCGAACCGGTCGGCCGCCTGCGCCAGTATCCGCACCAGTTCTCCGGCGGCATGCGCCAGCGCATCATGATCGCCATCGCGCTCGCCTGCGATCCGGCGCTGATCATCGCCGACGAGCCGACGACCGCGCTCGACGTGACGATCCAGGCGCAGATCCTGTCGGTGCTCAAGCGGCTGGCCAGCGAGAACGGCACGTCCGTGATGATGATCACGCACGATCTCGGCGTCGTCGCGCGCATCGCCGACCGCGTCAACGTGATGTATGCCGGCCGCCTGGTCGAGAAGGGCACGGCGCGCGAGCTCTATGCCGACCCGCGCCACCCCTACACGCGCGGCCTGCTCGCCTCCGTGCCGCGCATGGACGCCGCCGAGGCCGAACGGCTGACGCCGATCGAGGGCAGTCCGCCCGACCCGGCCAGGCTGCCCTCCGGCTGCGCCTTCCATCCGCGCTGTCCGCTGGCGATCGACCGCTGCGCCGCCGATCAGCCGCCGCTGGCGCCGGGCGGCGGCGCCCACTCCGCCGCCTGCTGGGTGACCATGCCCGAGGCGACCGCCGCCGTTCTGGAGGGCCAGTCGTGACCGCCGCCGAGACCCCGCTTCTGTCCGTCCGCAACCTGGTCAAGCGCTATCCGCTGGGTGGCGGCCTGTTCTCCAGCGACCGGCGCGTGGTGCATGCGGTGGAGGACGTGTCGTTCGACATCGCCCGCGGCGAGACCTTCGGCCTGGTCGGCGAATCCGGCTCCGGCAAGAGCACGATCAGCCGCGTCGTCACCCGGCTCGAGGACCCGACCTCGGGCGAGATCAGGCTCGAGGGCACGGAGATCGGCAGCCTTTCGGAGCGAGCGCTGCGGCCCTACCGCTCGCGCGCCCAGATGATCTTCCAGGACCCCTACTCCTCGCTCGACCCGCGCATGAAGGCGGGCGCCATCATCGAGGAGCCGATGGTGGTGCAGGGCGGCTTCGACCGCAGCCAGCGCGCCCGGCGCGTCGCCGAGTTGCTCGACATGGTCGGCCTGCCGGCCTCCGCCCGCGACCGCTATCCCAACGAATTCTCCGGCGGCCAGCGCCAGCGCATCGGCATCGCCCGGGCGATCGCGCTCAACCCGCGCCTGGTGGTCGCCGACGAGCCGGTGTCGGCGCTCGACGTGTCGATCCAGGCGCAGGTGGTTAACCTGCTCGAGGACCTGCAGGCCGAGCTCGGTCTGTCCTACCTGTTCATCGCGCACGACCTCGCGGTGGTGCGCCACATCGCCCATCGCGTGGCGGTGCTCTATCTCGGCCGGGTGATGGAGATCGCCTCGAGCAGCCAGCTCTACGCCGCGCCGCGCCATCCCTACACGCGCGCGCTGATGGAGGCCGCGCCGCTGCCCGACCCGGTCGCCGAGGCGAGCCGCGAGAGCGCCGGCATCGAGGGCGAGATCCCGAGCGCCGTGACGCCGCCGCCGGGCTGCGTGTTCTCGACCCGCTGTCCGCTGGCGAGCGCGGAATGCCGCGCCGCCGTGCCGCCGCTGGTCGAGGTCGAGCCCGGCCATCGCGTCGCCTGCATCAAGGTGGCGCCCGGCGCGGCCGCGCCGGCCTGACCGGCGCCGCCCGGCCGGCTCAGTAGCCGGCCTTCTCGTCGATGCCGTGGCCGCGGAACGGCACCAGCACCGAGCGCTGGAACGACATGAAGCGCGTGCCGTCGGCCTTGAGCCCGATGGTCTCCACCGTGACGATGCCCTGGTTGGGGCGCGACTTCGACCGGCGCTTGTCGAGCACGCGCGATTCCGCGTAGATCGTGTCGCCGGTGAACACCGGCGCCGTCAGCTTGATGTCGGTCCAGCCGAGATTGGCGATCGCCTTCTGGCTGACGTCGGTCACGCTCATGCCCACCACCATGGCCAGGGTCAGCGTGCTGGCGACCAGCGGCCGGCCGAACTCGCTGTGCGCGGCATAGGCATTGTCGAAATGCAGCGGGTGGGTGTTCATCGTCAGGAGCGTGAACTGGATGTTGTCGGTCTCGGTGATGGTGCGTCCCGGCCGGTGCTCGTAGACGTCGCCGATCTCGAAATCGTCGAAATAGCGGCCATAGGTCTCGCGGTAGCGCTGCGCGCCGACTTCGATCACTTCCCTGACCATGCTGGTCCCTTCCGTGCTGCTGTTTTCGGGGTGGAGCGGCGGGCCTGCCCGCCTCAATCGATCGCGTGGCGCTTGACCCACTGGCGCGCGATGATGATGCGCTGCATCTCGTTGGTGCCCTCGCCGATGCACATCAGCGGCGCGTCGCGGTAGAAGCGCTCGATGTCGTACTCCTTGGAGTAGCCGTAGCCGCCATGGATGCGCAGCGCCTCGGTGCTGTTTTCCAGCGCCGCCTCCGAGGCGAAGTACTTGGCCATGCCGGCCTCCATGTCGCAGCGCTCGCCGCGGTCGAAGGCCTCGGCCGCGTCGAGCGTCAGCAGCCGCGCCGCGCGCGCCCGCGTCGCCATCTCGCCGAGCTTGAGCTGGATCGCCTGGTGCTGCCAGATCGGCTTGCCGAAGGTCTTGCGCACCTGGGCGTACTCGGTCGCCAGCGCCAGCGCGCCGTCGGCCAGCCCGACGCCGCGCGCCGCCACGTTGATGCGGCCGAGCTCGAGCCCGCCGGTGGCGTGGTGGAAGCCGTGCCCCTCCTCGCCGCCGATCAGGTTCTCCGGCGGCAGCCGGTAGTTCTCGAACACCAGCTCGCCCGAATCGATCGACTTGTAGCCGAGCTTCTCCAGCTTGCGCCCGACGGTGAAGCCGTCGCCCTTGGGCGCGATGAACATGCTCATGCCCTTGTAGCGCGGCTCGGCCTGCGGGTCGGTCTTGACCAGCAGCGCGAAGCACGAGCCCTCGATGCCGTTGGAGATCCACGTCTTGGTGCCGTTGACCACGTAGCCGTTGCCGTCGCGGCGCGCCTGGGTGCGCAGCGCCTGCAGGTCGGTGCCCGCGTCGGGCTCGGTCAGCGCCAGGCCGCCGCGCACCTCGCCGCTGGCCAGCCGCGGCAGCCATTCCGCCTTCTGCGCCTCGGTGCCGAAGCGCTCGATGGCGTTGGCCATGATCAGGTGCGAGTTGAAGATGCCGGTGATCGCCATCCACACGCTGGAGATGCGCATGACGATCTTGGCGTAGGTCGTCGCCGGCAGGCCGAGGCCGCCATAGTCGGCCGAGATCGTGGCGCCGAACAGGCCGAGCGCCTTCATCTGCTCGACGATCTCGTGCGGGTAGCGGTCGGCGTGGTCGTGCTCCTTGACGACCGGGCGCACGTCGCGCTCGAGCCAGCGGTCGATCGACTCGAACAGGCGGGCTTCGTCATCCGCATCGATGACGCGTCGGGGCCGGGCGGTGTCCAAAGCCATGTCTCCTATCCGGTGTTCATTTGTACCAACGAAAGTCTATTGTTCCAAATTATGCCGTGCCGCATGGCGCTTGGCAAGGCGGAAGGGCGGCACCGAAGCGGCGGCCGCCCGCAGCGATCCGGCTCAATGTGCCGAGTCCGAACTTTTGTCTGGACAATCCGCCGGGCCCGCTCCTATAGTCCGCCGCAGTTTTTTGCCGGTTGCGAGGGTGGAGATGGCAGAGCGCGGCGACGATCCGATCCTTCTGGAGATCATCAAGGGCGCCATTCGCTCCGCCCAGGCGGAGATGTCCGCCCTGCTCGATCGCACGGCCATGTCGCCCTTCATCCGCGAGAAGAAGGACTACTTCATCGGCTTCTTCGATGCCGGCGGCCGCCTGGTGCACAGCGCCGGCCTGCCGCTGATGGGCAACGTCATCCAGCCGGTGCTCGACCGCTTCCCGCTCGAGGAGATGGATGCCGGCGACGTCTACTGGTACAACGACTGCTACGGCTCGGCCGGCGGCGTCTCGCACACCCCCGACCAGGTGATCGTCGCGCCGCTCGTCGTCGACGGCAAGGTGCGCGGCTTCTCGCAGACCTGGGCCCACTTCAACGACATCGGCGGCCTGCGCCCCGGCACGCTGTCGCCCGACGCCGACAGCATCTTCCAGGAAGGCACCATCGTGCCGCCGGTGCGGCTCTATGCGGCCGGCCGCCAGAACGACGACGCGGTGGCGATCTTCGTCGCCAACTCGCGCTATCCCGACATGGTACGCGGCGACCTGCGCGCGCTGGTCGCCGCCGTTCGGCTCGGCGCCAAGCGCCTCGGCGAGCTGTTCGAGCGCTACGGCGACCGGGTGATGCTCGACGCCTTCGCCGAATCCGAGCGCCAGACGGCCTCCGTGGTCGGCCAGCGCCTGACCGACCTGCTGCCGGCCGGCACCTACACCTTCGCCGACCGCGTCGACACCGACGGCCACGGCAACGGGCCGTTCGACATCCGCTTCGACCTGACCGTCGGCCAGAACGGCAGGATGGCGATCGACGCCACGCGCAGCGCCGACCAGGCGCCGGGGCCGATCAACTTCCTGATGAGCCCCTCGGTGCCGGCGATGACGCTCGGCCTCTACGCCGCGCGCAACGACCCCAGCCTGCTGATCAACCAGGGCCATATCGAGACGCTCGAGGAGGTCAAGCTGCGCAAGGGCAGCGTGCTGCAGCCGCGCTTCCCCGCCCCGCTCGGCCTGCGCGGCACCACCTTCGTCAAGGTGCAGCAGGCCATGCTCGGCCTGATCAACGCCGCCACCGGCGGCCAGGCGCTGGCCGCCAACAACGCCTATTCGATCTACTACATGTCGGGCATGGCCGACGACGACGCGCCGTTCCTGCTGACCGACGGCCTGGCCGTCGGCTACGGCGCCCGGCCGACGGCCGACGGCGTCGACGCCATCTACTTCGTCGGCCAGGAGAACTATCCCGTCGAGTTCGTCGAGATGGGCTTTCCCATCCGCATCCGCGCCTACGGCCTCAACTGCGATTCCGGCGGCCCCGGCCGCTGGCGCGGCGGCTGCGGCATCGTGCGCGAGGTCGAGACGCTGGTCGACAACACGCGCTGCTCGGTGCGCATCGAAGGCACCAAGAACCCGCCATGGGGCACGGCCGGCGGCCAGTGCGCGCGCGCCGGCGAGGTGATCGTCAATCCCGGCCGGCCCGACGAGCGCCGGCTGCCGTCGATCAAGGACGGCATCGTGTTGAAGGCTGGCGACGTCCTGCGCATCGCCACGGGCGGCGGCGGCGGTTGGGGCAATCCGTTCGACCGCGAGCCCGAGCTGGTCGCGCAGGACGTCGCCAACGGCATGGTCAGCCTCGACGGCGCGAAGGCCGATTATGGCGTGGTGCTCGATCCCGCCTCGCTCGAGATCGACGCGGCCGCCACCGAGGCGACGCGCCGCGACCGCCGCGTCGAGGGCAAGCTGTTCCACAACGGCGCCTATCTCGACGAGATGGCCTGATCGGCCGCCCTGCGGCGGTTGCCCACCTCACACCCCTTGTTGCAACGCTTGTCCGGTGAAGCCATGAAGCGCAGTCAGTTCATCGTCTCCAAGTCGGAGGTCGCCCTGCGCGGCGGCGTCGTCTCCACCCAGCACCCGCTGGCCAGCGACGCCGGCGCGCGCATGCTGGCGGCCGGCGGCAACGCCATCGACGCGGCGGTCGCCGCTGCCGTGGCGGTGACCGTCGTCGAGCCGATGATGAGCGGCATCGCCGGCGGCGGCGTGATGATCGTGCACGATCCCGAGACCGGCCGCGACACCGCCATCGACTTCCTGCCGCGCGTGCCGGCGGCCGCCCGGCCCGACATGTTCGAGCTCGACCGCGCGCGCGCCGGCGTCGGCATGTATCAGTGGCCGGCGATCGTCGACGACGCCAATTTCGTCGGCCACCGCTCGGTCGGCATTCCCGGCACCATCGCCGGCCTGTGCGCCGCGCACGAGCGCTGGGGCCGGCTGCCGCTCGCCACCGTGCTCGAGCCGGCGATCGCCTATGCCGAGGAAGGCCACGCGGTGGAGGGCTACATCTCCGCCATCACCGCCGGCACCGCGCGGCGGCTGGCCGAGTTCCCCGAGGCGGCCGCGATCTTCCTGCCCGACGGCCTGCCGCCGGCCGCACCGGTGCGCATGTACCTGCCGGTTCCGCCGTTCCGCCAGCCCGACCTCGCCGCCACCCTGAAGCGCATCGCCGCCGGCGGCGCCGAGGAGTTCTACCGCGGCGAGACGGCGCGGCTGATCGTCGAGGAGATGCAGCGCGGCGGCGGCCTGATCACCGCCGAGGACCTGGCCGGCTACCGCCCGGTGGTGCACGAGGAGACGCGCAAGGCCGAGTACCGCGGCCACGTCATCTCCACCCTGCCCGCGCCGTGCGGCGCCGACACGGTGATCGAGACGCTCAACATGCTGGAGACCTTCGACGTCGCCGGCATCGGCCGCGACACGCCCGAGGGCCTCAGCCTGATGGCGCAGGCCCAGGCGCTCGCCTTCCAGGACCGCTTCGCCTATCTCGCCGATCCCGCGCAGGGCGACATTCCCGCCGCCGTGCTCGGCTCCAAGGCCTATGCCGCCGAGCGCGCAAAGCTGATCACGCCCGGCCGCGCGCCGGCCTCCGTCGGCCCCGGCGACCCGGGCGGCTTCGCCGCCGACGGCCGCGTGCCGCCGGACCGCAGCTGCACCACGCATCTCGGCACCGTCGACAAGGACGGCATGATGGTCTCGCTGACCAACACGATCGGCGACCTGTGGGGCTCCTTCGTCGTCGCCCGCGGCACCGGCATGGTGCTCAATGACGCGATGATCTGGTTCGACCCGGTGCCCGGCCACATCAACTCCGTCGCGCCCGGCAAGATGCCGCTGTCGGCGGTCAGCGCCATCCTGGTGCACAAGGACGGCCGCCCGTTCATGACCAACGGCGCGCCCGGCGCGCGCAAGGTGATGACCTCGATCCTGCAGTCCTTCGTCAACGTGGTCGACCACGGCATGAGCCTGCAGCAGGCCATCGAGGCGCCGCGCGTGCACTGCGAGAAGGACACCGTGCTGGTCGATTCGCGCCTGCCGGAGGAAAGCCTCGCCGCGCTCGAGGCCGGCGGCCACACGCTGCAGCGCATCGACGAGACGTTCCTGAGCTCCAACTTCGCCCGCCCCGTCGGCGCCACCGTCGACGCCGACGGCACCGTGCGCAGCGGCGTCGACGCGCTGCGCCCGGCGACCGCCGTCGGCGTGCCCGCCTGAGGCGGCGAGATCAACCAAGCGGGAGGACCCGAACCGCCGTGACCGACACCGAACATCCCGCAGCCGGGACCGACGCGCGCCGCACGCTGACCGTGGCCATCGACGTCGGTGGCACCTTCACCGACGTCACGCTGGTCGACCGCGAAAGCGGCGAGAGCTGGAAGGCCAAGACGGCCACGACGCCGCCCGATTTCGAGCGCGGCTTCATGGACGGCATCCGCAAGGTGCTGGCGGCCGCCGGCCGCCGGCCGCAGGAGATCGCCCAGGTCGCGCACGGCACCACGGTGGCGACCAACGCGATCCTCGAGATGCGCGGCGCGCCGGCCGCCCTGCTGACGACCAGGGGCTTCCGCCACGTGCTGGAGATCGGCCGGCACGACATCCCGCGCAAGGCCAACATCTACTCCTGGGTCAAGCCGAAGCGCCCGGTCTCCGCGCACAACGTGCACGAGATCCCCGAGCGTCTGGCCGTCGACGGCAGCGAGCTCGAGCCGCTCGACGAGGCGGCGGTGCGCCAGGCCGCCGAGACGATCAAGGCGCGCGGCATCGAGGCGGTGGCGATCTGCTTCCTGCACAGCTTCGCCGACGGCGCGCACGAGCGCCGCGCCCGCGAGATCGTCGAGGAGGTGCACCCCGACGCCATGGTGTCGATCTCCTCGGAGGTGCTGCCGGTCTTCCGCGAGTTCGAGCGCAGCATGGCGACGATCCTCAACGTCTACGTCATGCCGCTGGTCGCCACCTATGTCGCCAAACTCAACGCCGAGCTGACCAAGGCCGGCATCGATGCGCCGCTGCTGCTGATGAAGTCGAGCGGCGGCGTGACCGGCGCGGCGACCATCAAGCGCGAGCCGATCCAGACGGCGCTGTCCGGCCCGGCGGCCGGCATCGTCGGCGCCGTGCACGAGGCCGACGCCGCCGGCCTCAAGGACGTCATCACGGTCGACATCGGCGGCACCTCGGCCGACATCTGCCTGATCAAGGACGGCCGCCCCGGCGTCACCACCAAGAGCCAGATCGGCGACTGGCCGATGACGCTGCCGATGGTCGACATCCACACCATCGGCGCCGGCGGCGGTTCGATCGCCCGCGTCAACTCGGCCGGCACCCTGTCGGTCGGCCCGGAGAGCGCCGGCGCCCGGCCGGGCCCCGTCTCCTACGGCCGCGGCGGCACCGAGCCGACCGTCACCGACGCGCATTTCGTGCTCGGCCACCTGCCCGAGCGGCTGCTCGCCGGCGAGATGGAGATCGACCTGGCCGGCGCGCGCCGCGCCATCGAGGACAAGGTCGCCCGGCCGCTCGGCATCTCCGTGCATGCCGCCGCCAGGGGCATCCTCGAGGTGGTCAACAACAACATGCTGGGCGCCATCCGCGTCGTCTCGGTCGAGCGCGGCCTCGATCCGCGCGACTTCGCGCTGCTGCCCTTCGGCGGCGCCGGGCCGATCCACGGCAGCGATCTCGCCCGCCTGCTCGGCATCCGCACCGTCATCGTGCCGCCGTCGGCCGGCGTCCTGTCGGCCATCGGCCTGTCGGTCTCCTCGCTGCGCAACGAGTTCGCCCGCACCTGCCTGCAGGGCACCGACGATTTCGACCACAAGACCGTGCGCACCGGGTTCGCCGAGCTGGAGGCGGAGGCCGAGCGCTGGCTGGCCGCCGAGGGTGTGCCCGAATCCGGCCGCGCCATCGAGTGGGAGGCGGCGATGCGCTACCGCCATCAGGGCTTCGAGCTCAACGTCGCGTGGAGCGAGCGCGCGGTCAACGAGGCGGCGCTGACGCGCCTGGTCGATTCCTTCCACCGGCTGCACGAGCAGCTCTATTCCTTCGCCCAGGAGGACACCCCGGTCGAGATCGTCACCCTGCGCGTCACCGCGACCGGCCGGCTGCCGGTTCCCGCGCGCGCGGCGCTGACCGGCGGCGGCCCGGCCGCCGACGCCGTCATCGCCCACCAGGACATCTTCGTCGGCGACGGCATGCGCTCCTCGCCCGTCTACGACCGCGCCCGCCTCGCCGTCGGCGAGGTGGTCGAGGGGCCGGCGATCCTGCAGCAGCTCGACACCACGACGCTGCTCGCCGAGGGCGACCGCGCCACCGTGCATCCCTCCGGCTCGCTGCTGATCGAGACCGGCTGAGGCGGCGCCACCGCCCCGCGACGGAACGGGCCTCCGCCGGCCGCGTTTGGTGTTTCGACTTGGACCGACCAAGGAGGACCCCGTGGCCGACGACAGAAGGGACGATCCCGGCCGACACCGCCGCGCCACCCAGGCGCGGAACGGCGGCATGTCCGGCGAAGGCGCGCCGGACGGGCTGCTTCATGCCGTCATCCTGATCGCCGTCGTGGTGGCGGCCGCCATTGCCCTTTATGGCTGGGCCTCGCTCGACGCCCAGAGCCTGACGATCACCGCCGACCCGTCCGTCGCGCCCGACGCCGTGCCGGTCTCGCGCTGACCGGCGGCGTCGCGAGGCCCGGTTCGGCCGGGTGACGACGGGCGGGACGCCGCGCCGCGTTTGCAAGCCGTCGCATTTGCGCCAAAGTCCGCGCCATGCGCCGCCCACCCAGCCGCCCCGCCATCCGCCGCCTCGCCTTCGCCGCGGCCGCCGCGCTCGTCCTGCAGCCGCAGGCCGCCCACGCCCATGCCGCCGAGCGCGGCTTCGTGCTGCTGCTGCCGACCGACTACTACCTGTTCGGCGGCGGGCTGGCCGTGGCGATCAGCTTCCTGGCGCTCGCCTTGCTGCCGCCGGCGCCGCTGCTGGCGGCCGCGCGCCGCCGGCTGCCGCTCGCCGCCGGCCGGCCGCGCGGCCGGGCGCTCGTCTCCGGCCTGTCGTTCCTCGTGCTGTGCGGCCTGGTGCTCGCCGGCTTCACCGGCAGCCGCGACCCGCTGTCGAACCCGCTGCCGCTGACGGTGTGGACGCTGCTGTGGGTCGGCCTGACGGTGCTGCAGGGCCTGGTCGGCAATCTGTGGGCCTGGCTCAACCCGTGGTACGGCCCCTGGCGGCTGGCGAGCCGGCTCGCCCGCCGGCTGACGGGACGCGCCCGCCCGCCGCTGCGCCTGCCGCGCCGGCTCGGCCATGCCGGCGCCATCGCGTTCTTCCTCGCCTTCGCCTGGTTCGAGCTGGTCGATCCCGCGCCGGACGATCCCGAGCGCCTGGCGCGCGCCGTCGCCGGCTACTGGTTCGTCACCTTCGCCGGCACGCTTGCCTTCGGCTACCGCGCCTGGACGCGACGGGTCGAGTTCCTGTCGGTCTTCTTCGCCATGATCGCCCGGCTCGCCGTCGTCGAGACCAGCCGCGCCGGCCGCGCCGGCCGGCGCCGGCTCGCCCTGTGCCTGCCGGGCGCGCAGCTCTCGGGCGCCCGGCCGCTGCCGGTCGACGGCGCGCTGTTCCTGCTCTTGGCGCTGTCGACCGTCTCCTTCGACGGGCTGATGGCGACCTTCGCCTGGCTCGCCGCCATCGGCGTCAATCCGCTCGAGTTTCCCGGCCGCTCGGCGGTCATGGCGCACAACACCGGCGGCCTGCTCGCCATGTTCGCCGCGCTCGCCGGCGCCTTCTTCGCGGCGGTCGCGCTCGGTGCCCGGCTGGCCGGCGGCGGGCCGCCGATTGCCGCCCAGGCGGGCCTGCTCGTCTGGTCGATCGTGCCGATCGCGCTCGCCTACCACGTCGCCCACTATCTCGTGGTGCTCGCCGTCAACGGCCAGTACGCGCTGGCCGCCCTGTCGGACCCGCTGGCACGCGGCTGGAACCTGTTCGGCACGGCCGCGCTGCACGTGCGCGCCGGCATCGCCATCGGCGCCGACTCCGCCTGGATCGTCTGGAACCTCCAGGCCGCCGCGATCGTCGGCGGCCACGTCCTGGCGGTGGTGCTCGCCCATCTGATGGCCTTCCGCCTCTACGGCGACGCCCGCCGGGCCGCGCTCAGCCAGCTTCCGCTGGCTGTGCTGATGGTCGCCTACACCACGTTCGGCCTGTGGCTGTTGGCCGCCCCGACCGGACTGTAAAGCCGCCTTACCCGGCGTCAGGCCGTATTGCCATGCCGCCGGAATGGTGGTTGAGTCCGCCGCGTTCCGGTGGCGGGATCGCGCGCCTGGTGTGCAGCGGCCGCCACGAAGACAAGCATCGAAAGGAAGGGGCATGACGGACATTGGCAGCAAGGGCGCGCGCCGTGCGGGCGGACTGACCCGGCGCGGCGCGCTCAAGGGCATGGGCGCGGCCGCCGGTCTGGCGCTCGGGCCGGGCTTCGTGCGCTACGCGCAGGCGCAGTCCTCCGAGCCGATCCGCATCGGTTTCCAGGCCCACCGCACCGGCATCGGCGCGGCCTATGGCCGCTGGTACGAGCGCGTCACCGAGGCCGCCGTCGCCCGCATCAACGAGGAGGGCGGCATCAACGGCCGCCCCGTCGAGATCGTCGTCGAGGACGACGGCACCGATCCCGCGCGCGGCGCCGAGGTGGTCGAGAAGTTCGCCAACCAGCACAAGACGGACATCGTCTACGGCACGCTGTTCTCGCATGTGGTGACCGGCTCGGCGCCGGCCGCCGGCGAGCTGAAGATGCCCTATTACGTCGTGTCGGAAGGCTACCACGTCGCCTCCGGCCGGCTGAACCGCTGGGTCGTGCAGCCGGGCATCACCGACGTGCGCTCGCAGGTCACCTCCGTGGCGCCGTGGATCTCCGGCAACCTCGGCAAGAAGGTGACGATGATCTATCCCGACTACGCCTTCGGCCACGATCACCGCGACTTCTTCGAGCCGGCGATCGCCGCGCAGGGCGGCGAGGTGATCGCCAAGGTGCCGATCCCGCCGACCGAGAGCTCGTTCACCCGCTACTTCCCGCAGATCCCCTCCGAGACCGAGGTCATCTACCACGTCATGGTGGGCCCCGCGGTGCTGACCTTCGTCAAGGAGATGGGCGACTTCTTCGGCTCCGGCGGACCGGCGCTCTTCGGCTTCATCGATTCGCTCGAGGCCGTGGCGCTGTCGAGCCCGGGGCTCGAGTTCCTCGAGGGCAGCCACTTCTGGGAGGGCATGGCGCGCTACGCCCAGCCCGACATGCCGGACTACGAGCGCGCCTATCGCGAGGCCGTCGGCATCGACGACAGCGGCGCCAGTCTCGACGATCCCAAGGACGTGTCGACGGCGGCCCATATGTTCGGCTGCTGGGAGACGCTCTACGTCATCAAGGCGGCGATGGAGATGGCCGACTACAAGGGGCCGGACGACCGCGCCAAGGTGATCGAGGCGACCGAGGCGATGAGCGGCTTCGACGCCGGCATCAACCACCCGCAGGGCGCCAAGCGCTTCAACGGCAAGCTGCACCAGTGCTTCGGCCACCAGAACATCTCGCTGGTCGAGAACAGCGCCCTCAAGGTCGTCCACCGCACCTCGATCGAGGACGGGCTCTACGAGCCGGAGGCCGACTACACCGCGCAGCCCTTCTGATCCGGCGGCTGCCGCGTCCTCCGTCCGGCGGCGCATGCCGCGGGCGGCGGGCGCGGCGCCGGCCTGCCGACGCCCGCCTTAATGTCCTTCGGACCGCACCTTCTCCTGGCCACGCTGGAAGGCCTCGTCACGTCGGCGGTGCTGGCGCTGATGGCGCTCGGCCTGTCGCTGGTGTTCGGCGTCATGCGGGTGGTCAACGTCGCGCATGGCGAGTTCTTCATGCTCGGCGCCGTCGTCGCCTGGTGGGTCGCCAGCATCGTCGGCGGCCACCCGGCGGTCGGCTTCCTCGCCGCGCTCGTCGTCAGCCCGCTGGTGGTCGCCGCGGTCGCCTTCGCCGCCGAGCGCCTGGTGCTGCGCCGGCTGTCCTACGAGCCGGAGGCGACCATCGTCGCCACCATCGGCCTGCTCTACATCATCCAGCAGCTCGCGCTGACCTTCTACGGCCCCGAGGCGCGGCCGGTCGAGGCGCCGTTCTCGATCCGCGTCACGCTGCCCTGGTTCGGCTATTCCGGCTACAAGCTGTTCGTCATCGCCGTCGCCGCGCTGCTCGTGGTGGCCACCTGGCTGATGCTCACGCGCACCCGCGCCGGCCTTCTCATGCGCGCCACCCAGTACGACCGCGAGACCGCGCAGGCTTTCGCCATTCCCGTCGACCGCGTCTATGCCGGCGTCTTCGCGCTCGGCGCCGGGCTCGCCGCCATCGCCGCCGTGCTCATCGTGCCGATCCAGCAGGCGCACTACCTGATGGGCCTCGACCCGCTGCTGCTGTCCTTCATCGTCGTCATCATCGGCGGCCTCGGCTCGCTGCGCGGCACGGTGCTCGCCGCGGTGCTGATCGGCCTGTCGGACGGCATCATCTCGGTGTTCTTCTCGCCGACGCTCGCCAAGATGCTGGCCACGCTGCTCGTCGCGCTGGTGCTCGTCTTCCGGCCGCAGGGCCTGTTCGGGACGGCGCCGCGATGAGGACCGACGGGCTCGCCCGCATCGTCGCGCTGCACCTCGGCCTGGTGCTGCTGCTGCTGGCGCTCAACTGGCTGCTGCCGGAGTACCACCGCGGCGTCTTCTCGCGCATCCTGGTGCTCGCCGTCTTCGCCATGGGCTACAACGTGATGTTCGGCTACACCGGACTGCTCAGCCTCGGCCACGCGATGTTCTTCGCCGCCGGGCTCTACGGCGCCGGGCTCACCGTCTACCATCTCGGCTGGCCGGCGCCGGCCGGCTTCGCCGCCGGCCTGGCGGCCGGCTTGGCGCTGGCGCTCGCCGTCGGCGTGCTGGCGCTCAGGACGACCGGCGTCGCCTTCATGATCGTGACGCTGATGTTCGCCCAGGTGATCTACCTGCTGACCCTCTACTTCACCACCTACACGCGCGGCGAGGAGGGGCTGGTGCTGGCACCGGAGGACCGCTTCATCGCCCTGCCGGGCGCCGTGCTCGACCCGACCGACCCGTCGACGCGCTACCTGCTGGCGCTGGCGCTGTTCGCCGCGGCGTTGGCCGCCACCGTGGCGATCGTGCGCGCGCCGTTCGGCCGCACGCTGGTGGCGATCCGCGAGAACGAGGAGCGCATGCGCATGCTGGGCTATGACGTGTTCGCCAACAAGCTCGCCGCCGTGGCGGTCTCCGGCGTGCTGTGCGCGGCCGCCGGCGCGGCCTATGCGCTGCTGTTCGGCTATGTCGGCGCCGGCTTCGCCTCGATCCAGTATTCGATCCTGCCGCTGCTGTGGGTGCTGCTCGGCGGCGCGGCGACGACGCTCGGACCGATCGTCGGCACGCTGGCGATGTTCTACGTCGTCGACGTCACCTCGGGCTACACCTCGGCCTATCTGCTGGTCGTCGGCCTCGCCCTCATCCTGCTCATCCTCTACTTCCCGCGCGGGCTGGTCGGCACGCTGCGCGAGCGGTGGCTGCCATGGCTGCCGTGACGCCTTTGCTGTCGACGCGCGGCCTGTCGCGCAGCTTCGGTGGCCTGCGCGCCGTCGACGAGGTCGACTTCGACCTGCCGGCCGGCGAGATCCGCGCCATCATCGGCCCCAACGGCGCCGGCAAGACCACATTCGTCGGGCTGATCTGCGGCCGCCTGGCGCCGTCGGCCGGCCGCGTCGTCTTCGACGGGCGCGACATCACCGGCATGCCGGCGCACCGGCGCGTGCGCGCCGGCATCGCCTACACCTTCCAGATCACCAGCGTCTTCGCCCGCCTTTCCGCCTTCGACAACGTGGCGCTGTCGGTGCAGCGCAGGCTGCTCGACGCCGGCGCCGGCCGGCCGGGCCGCGCCCGGCTCGAGGCCGGCGTCGACCGGGCGCTCGCCCGCGTCGGCCTTGCCGGCCACGCCGCCACCCTGGCCGGCAACCTGTCCTATGGCCACCAGCGGCTTCTCGAAGTGGCCATGGGCCTGGCGCTCGAGCCGCGGCTGCTGATCCTCGACGAGCCGACGCAGGGCCTGTCCGACGGCGAGATCGCCGCCTTCATCGCCCTGGTGCGCGAGATCGCCGAGGATGCCACGGTGCTCTTGATCGAGCACAACATGCATGTCGTCATGGAGCTCGCCGGCCGCATCACCGTGATGGAGTCCGGCCGCATCCTGGCCGAGGGCGAGCCGGCGGCGATCCGCGCCGATCCCGCCGTGCAGCAGGCCTATCTGGGGGGCTGAGGCGATGGCGGCCGCACTCGAACTCGATCGGATCAACTGCTTCTACGGCAACGTCCAGGTGCTGCACGACGTCTCGCTGACGCTGCGCCAGGGCGAAGTGCTGTGCCTGCTCGGCCGCAACGGCGCCGGCAAGACGACCGCGCTCAAGGCGATCATGGGGCTGGTGCCGGTGCGCTCCGGCACGATCCGCCTCGGCGCGGTCGAGCTGACGGCGCTGCCCGCCCACGCCGTGCCGGCCGCCGGCGTCGCCTATGTGCCGCAGGGCCGGCGCCTGTTCGCCGAGCTCACCGTGGCCGAGAACCTCGAGATCGGCCTGATGGCGCGCGGCAAGGGGCGCGCCGTGCGCGACGCGGTGCTGGCGCTGTTTCCCGTGCTGCGCGAGCGGCTGCGCCAGGTCTCGGGCACCCTGTCGGGCGGCGAGCAGCAGATGCTGGCGATGGCCCGCGCGCTGTGCCTGGAGCCGCAGGTGCTCCTGCTCGACGAGCCGACCGAGGGGCTGATGCCGGCGATGATCGCGCGCATCCGCGAGACGGTGGCCGGATTGAGCGCGCGCGGCGTGTCGACCGTCCTGGTCGAGCAGCGCGTCGACGCCGTGCTGCCGGTGGCCGACCGCGTCGCCTTCATCGAGAACGGCCGCAACCGCGAGACGCTCGACGTCGAGCGGCTGCGCGCCGACCCCGACCTGGTGCACCGCTACGTCGGCGTCGGCTGAGCGCAGCGGCCTCAGGCCAGCGTGACGCCCGCCTCCTCCATGCGCGCCGTCATCGCCGCCAGCGAGCCGCCGAGGTCGATCGCCCGGCAGCCCTCCATCACCACCGTCGCCGCGAAGCCGGCGCGCACCGCGTCGAGCGCCGAATAGGCGACGCAGAAATCCGTCGCCAGCCCGGCCAGCGTCAGCCGCCCGATGCCGCGCTCGCGCAGATAGCCGGCGAGCCCGGTCGGCGTCTCGTGGTCGTTCTCGAAGAAGGCGGAGTAGCTGTCGACCTCGGGCCGGAAGCCCTTGCGGATGACGAGCTCGGCCTTGGTCCATTCGAGCCCGTCGTGGAACGCCGCCCCGCGCGTGCCCTGCACGCAGTGATCCGGCCACAGCGTCTGCTCGCCATAGGCCATCGCCACCGTGTCGAAGGGCTGCCGGCCGGGATGGCTCGAGGCGAAGCTGGAATGGCCGGCCGGATGCCAGTCCTGCGTCAGGATGACGTGGTCGAAGCGGCCGATCAGGCCGTTGATCACCGGCACGACGGCATCGCCGTCCGCGACCGCCAGCGCGCCGCCGGGGCAGAAATCATACTGCACGTCGATCACCAGCAGGGCCTCTCGGCTCATCGCGTCCTCCATCGGCTGCGCCACGGTCCGTCCTGTCGTCCGCGCCGGCGGCGCATGGCCCGGCGTTCGGGGCGGAATCGCGCGCAACGTGGCCCGAAGCGGACGGCTTTGACAAGCCGCCCGCCGCTGATATCATTTGCATACGAATGAAATTCGGGCCGCGGGAGGCAGGGTGAGCCGGGTGCCGCGCTACGCCAGACCGTCCACCGTCGCCGAGGCGCTCGCGCTGCTCGCCGACGGGCGCTGGCGGTGTCTGGCCGGCGGCACCGACGTCTATCCGGCGCTCGGCGACCGGCCGCTCGCCGACGACGTGCTCGACCTCAACGACCTCGAAGCCCTGTGCGGCATCGCCGAGAGCGACGGCGACATCGTCATCGGCGCGCGCACCACCTGGAGCGCGCTGCTCGCCGCCGACCTGCCGCCGGCCTTCGACGCGCTCCGGCAGGCCGCCCGCGAGGTCGGCTCGGTGCAGATCCAGAACGCCGGCACGGTCGCCGGCAACCTGTGCAACGCCTCGCCGGCCGCCGACGGCGTGCCGCCGCTGCTGGCGCTCGATGCCGCCGTGGAGCTCGCCTCGCAGGCCGGCACGCGGCGGCTGCCGCTCGCCGATTTCCTGCGCGGCAACCGCGAGACCGCGCTGGCCGGCGACGAGCTGATGGTCGCGGTGCGCGTGCCGAAGGCGGCGGCGCGCGGCCGCTCCGCCTTCCTCAAGCTCGGCGCGCGGCGCTATCTCGTCATCGCGATCGCCATGGTCGCGGCCCGCCTCACGCTCGACGGCGCCGGCCGCATCGCCGAGGCGGCGATCGCCGTCGGCGCCTGTTCGCCGGTGGCGCGGCGGCTGGCGAGGCTGGAGACCGCGCTCGCCGGCCGCACCGCCGGCGCCGACAGCGACGCCGCCGTCGCCGCCCATCCCTTCGACGAGCTGGCGCCGATCGACGACGTGCGCGGCACGGCCGACTACCGCCGCGCCGCCGTGCGCGAGATCGTCGCCCGCGCCGTGCGCCTGGCCGGCGCGCCGCGCGATGCGGGTAAGGCCGCATGAGCCACGCGCCCGCGCCCATCGCCTTCGAGCTCAACGGTCGCGCCGTGACGGTCGAGGCCGCGCCTGCCGCACGGCTGTCGGCGGTGCTGCGCGGGCCGCTCGGCCTGACCGGCACCAAGGTCGGCTGCGACGCCGGCGACTGCGGCGCCTGCTCGGTGCTCGTCGACGGTGCGGTGCTGTGCGCCTGCCTGGTGCCGGCCCGGCAGGCGGCCGGCCGCCGCGTGACCACCGTGGAGGGGCTGTCGAACGGCGCGGTCTCGGCGCTGCAGGCCTCTTTCCTGCGGCACGGCGCGGCACAGTGCGGCATCTGCACGCCCGGCCTGCTGGTCGCCGCGACCGCGCTTCTGGCGCGCACGCCGCAGCCGGACGAGGCCGCGGTGGCCGACGCGCTGGGCGGCGTCCTGTGCCGCTGCACCGGCTACCGCAAGATCGTCGCCGCGGTGATGAACGCCAACGCGACCGCCGTCGACGCCGCCACCCTGCCGGCCGGCGGCGCGGTCGGCGCCTCGCCGCTGCGCCTCGATGGCCTGGCCAAGGTGCTGGGCAGCGAGCGCTTCGGCGCCGACGGCTGGCCGGCCGACGCGCTGGCCGTGCGCGTGGTGCGCGCGCCGCACTGGCACGCCCGCTTCCGCTTCGGCGATCTGCAAGCCTGGCGCGCCGCGCATCCCGGCATCGCCGCCGTCTTCACCGCCGCCGACATTCCCGGCCGCAACCGCTTCGGCGTCATCGCCGCCTTCGCCGACCAGCCGGCGCTCGCCGAGGACCGCGTGCGCTTCCGCGGCGAGGCGGTGGCGCTGGTCGCCGGTGCGCCGCAGGCCGTCGCCGCCTTCGATCCGGCCGGCTTTCCCGTCGACTGGGAGCCGCTGCCGCACGGCCTGACGCCCGACGCGATGCCGCCCGATGGCGCGCCGCTGCACGCCGGGCGCCCCGACGACGTGCTGGTGAACGGCCGCGTCGTGTGCGGCGACGCGCAGGCCGCGATCGCCGGCGCGGCGGTGCGCGTGTCGGGATCGCTCGACACCGCCTATGTCGAGCACGCCTATATCGAGCCCGAGGCGGGCGTCGCGCACATGGACGGCGACACGCTGGTGATCGCCGCCTGCACCCAGGCGCCGGCGATGGACCGCGAGGAGACGGCGGCCGTGCTCGGCCTGCCCGTCGAGCGGGTGCGCATCGTGCCGACGGCCGCCGGCGGCGGCTTCGGCTCCAAGCTCGACCTGTCGCTGCAGCCGCTGATCGGGCTCGTCGCGCTGAAGACCGGCCGGCCGGCCGCGCTCGCCTTCAGCCGCGCCGAATCGATGGCCGCGACGACCAAGCGGCACCCGGCGCGCATGACGGCGACCATCGCCGCCGATGCCGACGGCCGCATCGCCGGCATGCTGTTCGACGGCACCTTCAACACCGGCGCCTATGCGAGCTGGGGGCCGACGGTCGCCAACCGCGTGCCGGTGCACGCCTCCGGCCCCTACCGCACGCCCGCCTACCGGGCGACGGCGCGCGCGGTGCACACCAACGGGCCGGTCGCCGGCGCCTTCCGCGGCTTCGGCGTGCCGCAGGCGACCATGCTGCAGGAGACGCTCTACGACGCGCTGGCGGACGCCCTCGGCATCGACCGGCTGGCCCTGCGCCGGCGCAACGCGCTGCGCGACGGCGACGCGACGACCTGCGGCCAGGTGCTCGCCGGCGTCGGCATCGACGCCTGCCTCGCCGCGCTCGAGCCGCACTGGAGCCGCGCCAACGCCGAAGCGGCCGCCCGCAACGCGGCCGGCCCGGTGGTGCGGCGCGGCGTCGGCATCGCCTCCTGCTGGTACGGCTGCGGCAACACCGCGCTGCCCAACCCCTCGACGATCCGCATCGGCATCGCCGCCGACGGCACGGTCCGCCTGCACCAGGGCGCCGTCGACATCGGCCAGGGCGCCAACACGGTGATCGCGCAGATCGCCGCCGACGCGCTCGGCCTGCCGCTCGCCGCCATCCGCCTGGTCGGCGCCGACACCGCGCTGACGCCCGACGCCGGCAAGACCTCGGCCTCGCGCCAGACCTTCATCACCGGCCGCGCCGCCGAGCGCGCCGGCCGCGCGCTGCGCGAGACCGTGCTGCGCTACGCCAACGTCTCCGACGGTGCCGCGCTGGCGCTCGACGGCGCGACGCTCGTCCTGCGCGAGGGCGAGGCCGTGCGGCGGCTGGCGCTCGGCGACCTGCCGGCCGACGGGACCGGGCTGGTGTTCTGCGCCGAGGAGACCTACGACCCACCGACCACCGCGCTCGACGCCGACGGCCAGGGCCGGCCCTACGCCGTCTACGGCTACGGCGCGCAGCTCGTCGAGCTCGACGTCGACACCCGGCTCGGCACGGTGCGGCCGGTCCGGGTGACGGCGGCGCACGACGTCGGCCGCGCCATCAACCCGCTGCTCGCCGAAGGCCAGATCGAGGGCGGCATCGCGCAGGGGATCGGCATGGCGCTGATGGAGGAATACGTGCCCGGCCGCACCGAGAACCTGCACGACTACCTGATCCCGACCATCGGCGACGTGCCGCCGGTCGAGACGATCCTGATCGAGGTGCCGGACCCGGAAGGCCCGTTCGGCGCCAAGGGGCTGGGCGAGCACGTGCTGATCCCCACCGCGCCGGCCATCCTCAACGCCATCCGCGACGCCACCGGCGCCGCCGTCACCACCCTGCCGGCGACGCCCGCCCGGGTGCTGGCGGCGATCCGCGCCGTCGGAGACGAGCGATGAGCGAGCTGTCGGAACGCTTCGAGCCCGGGACCGGCGGCGCGCGCGAGGCCGGCGGCAAGCTGCGCTGCGACGCCTGCCCGGTGATGTGCTACATCGCCGAGGGCCGCACCGGCGCCTGCGACCGCTACGGCAATTTCGGCGGCCGCATTGTGCGCACCGATCCCGTCCTCGTGCTCGAGCACGCCCGCGAGGCCGGCGAGGCGCTGGTCTCCTTCGCCGCCGACGAGACGCCGTGGGACGGCTCGCCGGTCGCCCCGGCGCGCCGCTTCGTCAGCGCCATCGGCGCCGGCACCACCTATCCCGACTACAAGCCCGCCCCCTTCGTCGTCGCCCAGGAGGTCGAGGGCGTCGACCTGGTGACGGTCGTCACCGAGGGCATCTTCTCCTATTGCGGCGTCAAGGTGAAGATCGACACCGACCGCCATCTCGGCCCCGAGACGGCGACCGTGCGCGCCGGCGGCGAGCCGGTCGGCCACGTGACGACGGCCGAATACGGCTCGCAGATGCTGTCGCTCGGCGGCGTGCGGCATCTGACCGGCGGCTCCAAGGCGGAAGGCCGCGCCACATGCGCGACGCTGCTGGCGCTGTGCAACAAGCAACCGGTCGAGCTCGCCGTCGACGGCGGCTCGACCGTCGTCGTGGAGGCCGGCGCCGCGCCGCTGATCGACGGCCGCCGCGAGGCGCGCATGCGGGTCGGCTGCGGCTCGGCCACCATCGGCATGTTCGCCGCCCAGTGGCACGGCCTGGTCGACGAGGTGGTGGTGGTCGACGACCACATCACCGGCGTCGTGTCGGAGCACCAGGCCGGCAAGGTGCTCGGCTGGCCCGACACCGGCATCAGGATCCGCGGCCGCCGCTCGACGCCCGGCCGCTACTTCCGGGTCTCCGAGCCGGGGCTCGGCTGGGGCGGCACGACGCTCGCCGACCCGCTCGACATCCTCGGCCCGTTCGACGCCAGGAAGGGGGCGCGGCCCGGCCTGTCGCTGCTGATGGTCTCGACCACCGGCGAGGAATACGCCTATTACGAGCTCGACGCGGCACTGCAGCCGGTCGAGAAGCCGTTTCCCGAGCGGTTGCGGACATCGGTCGCGCGGATCGACGAGAACTGCGAGCCGGCGCTGTGCTCGGTGCTGTTCATGGCCGGCGCCGGCGGCTCGCTGCGCGCCGGCGTGACGCAGAACCCGGTCGCGCTGACGCGCTCGGTGCAGGGCCTGGAGACCTATGTCACCTGCGGCGGCGCGCCGGTCCATGTCTGGCCGGGCGGCGGCATCACGCTGATGGTCGACGTGACGCGCATGCCCGACAACGCCTTCGGCTCGGTGCCGACGCCGGCGCTGGTGGCGCCGATCGAGTTCACGCTGCGGCGCGACGCCTATCTCGGCCTGGGCGGCCATGCCGGCGCCATCCGCAACCTCGACGACGTGCTGGCGGCCGGCGGCGAGTACCACAACCCGCGCCGCCCGGCCGCCGCCCCGCGCGGCAACCCGTGGCCGCCGGCGCGCGCGCTCGGCCCCGGCGCCGGTACGAAGGGCGGGCGATGAGCGGTCCCGAGATCGTTCCCCTGGCCGACGGCCGGCGGCTGCGCATGCGGCACGGCCCGATCGACCTCGTCGTCGAGGCCTTCGGCGCGCCGCGCGAGCGCGCGGCCGCCCACGACCAGGCGGCGGCCCGCTTTGCCGGCCTGCTCGCCGAGCTGGTCGCCGAGCTGCCGGCGCTGCGCCGCCCGGCCGAAGACCCGCCGCGCCGCTTCGCCGGCCCGGTGGCGGCGCGCATGGAAGCGGCCGCCGCCGCGCACCGTCCGGTGTTCGCCACGCCGATGGCCGCCGTCGCCGGCGCCGTCGCCGACGCAGTGCTCGCCGCCATGGTCGCCGGCCGGCGGCTCGACCGCGCCTATGTCAACAATGGCGGCGACGTCGCGCTCCACCTCGCGCCGGGCACGCAGATCGACGCCGCCATCGCCGGCACCGGCCACGGCTTCGCCGACCGCGTGCGCATTGCCGCGGCCGAGCCGGTGCGCGGGCTGGCCACCAGCGGCTGGCGCGGCCGCTCGCTCTCGCTCGGCATCGCCGACGCCGTCACCGTGCTGGCGGCGAGCGCCGCGCAGGCCGACGTCGCCGCGACGCTGATCGCCAACGCCGTCGACCTGCCCGGCCACCCGGCGATCGTCCGCCTGCCGGCGACACGGATCGACCCCGACAGCGACCTCGGCGACCGCCCGGTGACGCGGGCCGTCGGCCCGCTGCCGCGCGCCGCCGTCGCCGCGGCGCTGGCGCGCGGCCTGGCCGCGGCCGAGGCCTGCCGCCGGCGCGGCCTGATCGTCGCCGCCGCGCTGTTTCTCGCCGGCGAAAGCCGCCTGTGCGGCGCGCCGGCCTTCTCCGTGCCGCCGGCCGCCGGCCGGCCCCGCGCCCGCCGGGCGCTCGAAAGGACCTGACGATGCCCGATTTCGCCCTCCGCAAGACCGCCCTGCTCATCGAGGAGATCCGCCACGAGGGCGGGCCGCCGCCGGCGCAGCCGCGTCGCCGCGCCGCCGCCATGGCGCTGGTCGCCAACCCCTTCGCCGGGCGCCACGTCGCCGAGCTCGAAAGCGCGATGGACGCCCTCAAGCCGCTCGGACTGGCGCTCGCCGACCGGCTGATCGCCGCGCTCGGCGGCGATCCGGCGGCGATCGACGGCTACGGCAAGGGCGCCATCGTCGGCACCGCCGGCGAGCTCGAGCACGGCGCGCTGTGGCACGTTCCGGGCGGCTACGCGATGCGCGAGCGGCTCGGCGACGCCCGCGCCATCGTGCCCTCGGCCAAGAAGGTCGGCGGCTTCGGCGCCCGGCTTGACGTGCCGCTCGGCCACATCAACGCCGCCTATGTGCGCAGCCATTTCGACGCCATGGAGGTCGGCCTCGCCGACGGTCCGCGGCCCGACGAGATCGTCTTCTGCCTCGCCATGGCCTGCGGGCCGCGCGTGCACGCGCGCATGGGCGGGCTGGCCGCCGCCGACGTGCGCGGCGAGGACGGGCTGCGATGAGCGCCATCGGCCTGAAGGCGAAGCTGCCGGCCGCCGCGCCGCGCATGGCGGCCGAGCCGCCCTACCGGCTGGAGCGCCAGGCCGGCTTCCTGCTGCGCAAGGCCAACCAGCGGCATCTGGCGATCTTCGCCGCGGCGATCGACGAGCTGACGCCGCCGCAGTTCGCCGCGCTCGCCCGGCTGCACGCCGACGGGCCGACGGCGCAGAACCGCCTCGGCCAGCGCGTCGCGATGGACGCGGCGACCACCAAGGGCGTGATCGACCGGCTGAAGGCGCGCGGCCTGGTGGCGCTCGCCGCCCACCCGGACGACCGGCGCCAGCGCCTCGTCGCGCTGACCGAGGCCGGCCGCGCCACCGTCGAGCGGCTGCTGCCGGCCGCCCGCCGCATCACCGCTGAGACGCTCGCCCCGCTGACCGGGCGCGAGGCGGCGACGCTGCTGCGCCTGCTCGCCAAGCTGGCCGATGGCTGACCGGCCCGCGGCGCGGCCGGCGCCGGCCGGCATCCTGCCGAGCGTCGTGGAGGCGATCGGCGCGACGCCGCTCGTCGCGCTCGACCGGCTGACGGCGCGGCGCGGGCTCGACGGCCGCATCCTGGCCAAGCTCGACCACCTCAATCCGGGCTTTTCCAAGAAGGACCGCGCCGCCCGCGGCATCGTCGAGGCGGCGCGCGCCGACGGCACGCTGCGCCCCGGCCAGACCGTCGTCGAGCTGACCTCGGGCAACATGGGCACCGGGCTCGCCATCGTCTGCGCGGTGCGCGGCCATCCCTTCGTCGCCGTGATGTCGCGCGGCAACTCGCCGGAGCGCGCCCGCATGATGCGCGGGCTGGGCGCCGAGGTCGTGCTGGTCGACCAGGCGCCGGGCGGCCGGCCGGGCGCGGTGTCGGGCGCCGATCTGGCGCTCGTCGAGCGCGCCGCCGAGCGGCTGACGCAAGAGCGCGGCGCCTTCCGCGCCGACCAGTTCGTGCGCGACGGCAACTGGCGCGCCCACCACGCCACGACCGGACCGGAGATCTGGCAACAGAGCGGCGGCGGCCTCGACGGCTTCGTCGACTTCGTCGGCTCCGGCGGAACCTTTGCCGGCGTCACCCGCTATCTCAAGGCGCGCGATCCGGCGATCCGCTGCTTCGCGGTCGAGCCCGCCGGCGCGGCGGTGCTGGCCGGCGCGCCGGTCACCTGCCCCGGCCATCCGATCCAGGGCGGCGGCTACGCCCGCGCCGACCTCGCCTTCCTGGCCGACCTCGCCTATGACGGCACCGTGGCGGTGAGTGGCGACGCGGCGCGCCGGGCCGCCCGCGCGCTGGCCGCCGAGGAAGGCATCTTTGCCGGCTATTCGTCCGGCGCCAACGCCGCCGCAGCGCTCGACCTCTTGGCCGGGCCGATGCGCGGCGCGACGCTCGCCATCGTCATCGCCAACAGCGGCCTGAAATACCTGTCCACCGACCTGTGGCCGTGACCCGCGGCCCCGCGGCTCGGGCGACGAGGTGAAGGGCTCCCGCGCGGGCGCGAGAGAAACCGCCCTCGGCTCGTGCCGCGGCGGCCTCGGACGGCCGTGGCGACAGCCCGCTTCACCGCGGGTCGGCAACCTGCTATGGCCTTAAGGAAAGCGAGGCCTCATGCCGCGATGCCCGGCCTGCCTGTCGAGCGAGGACGACCCGGTCGAACGACGCGACCGGGTTCCCCTGCTGCAGAACGCCGTGGTGCCGACGCGCGAGGCCGCCCTCGCCTTTCCGACCGGCCGTCTCGACATGCGCGCCTGCCGGCGGTGCGGTTTTGTGTGGAATGCGGCCTTCGAGCCTGCGCGCATCGCCTATGACAGCACCTACGATAATTCCGTGCAGGCCTCGGCCGTTTACCGCGCCCATCAGGAGGCGATGGTGCGGCGCCTGCTCGACGTGCCCGGCCCGCTGCACGTGCTCGAGGTCGGCTGCGGCGCCGGCGAATTCCTGGCGATGCTGGACGCGTCCGGCCGGCTGGCCTCGGCCATCGGCTACGACCCCGCCTGGATCGGCCAGCGATCCTTCGGGCCGCACATCACCGTGCGGGCGGAGCCCTTCACGCCGGCGAGCGCCGCTGCGGTGCCGCCGCAGATCAATGTCGTGTGCTCTCGGCACACGATCGAGCACATCGCCGCGCCGCGCGGTTTCGTCAGCGCGATGGCCGAACTCGCCGTGCAGCGCGACATCCGCCTGTTTCTGGAGACCCCCGACGTCACCTGGATTCTCGAGAACGCCGCCTTCGAGGACCTCTTCTACGAGCACTGCTCGCTGTTCGCACCCGGCGCCATGCGCCGGCTGCTCGCCGCGTTCGGCCTTGCCGCCACCTGCTCGCCGGTTTATGGCGGCCAGTACATGTGGGTGGAGGCGACGCGCGGCCGCGCCGAGCCGGAGGCGGCCCCCGATCCCGGTCTGGTGAGCCGCTTCCGGGCGCGTGCCGCGGCCGAGCGCACGGCCTGGCAGGAGCGCGTGCGCGTGCTCGGCCGGCGTGGACCGGTCGCCATCTGGGGCGCGGCGTCGAAGGGGGTCACCTTCGCGCTGCTGACGCAGGGACTGGCGATGGCAATCGATCTCAACCGAGCCAAGCAGGGCGCTTTCCTGCCGGTCACGGCGCTGCCCATCGTCTCGCCGCAGGCCGCCCGTGATGCCGGCGTCGTCGCGGTCGTGGTCATGAACCCCAACTACGAAACAGAGATCGCAGCCGACATGCAGCGCATGACCTGGCCGGCAGAGCTGATCAGCCTGCGCAGGCCGCCGCGCAGCATGGCCGACGATGCCGCTCGGACGCCGCGGCCGTGACCCGCTTCGCCGTTCACGACACCCCGCTCGAGGGGCTGAAGCTGATCGAGCGGCGGCGCCACGGCGATGCGCGCGGCTTCTTCGCCCGCCTGTTCTGCGCCGACGAACTGGCCGCGCTGTGGCCGCGCGGCCCCGTGGCGCAGATCAATCAGTCCTTCACCGCCGAGGCGGGCACCGTGCGCGGCCTCCACTTCCAGACCGGACCGCAGGCGGAGACCAAGCTCGTCTCCTGCCTGGCCGGCGCCGTGTTCGACGTGGCCGTCGACGTGCGGCCGGATTCGCCAACCTATCTCGCCTGGCACGGCGAGCGGCTGAGCGCGGACAACATGCGCTCGCTGCTCATCCCGCCCGGCTTCGCGCACGGCTTCCAGACGCTGACGGAGGACTGCACGCTCGTCTATCTGCACGACCGTCCCCACGCGCCCGCCTCGGAAGCCGGCCTGAACCCGCTCGATCCCAGGCTCGCCGTCGACTGGCCGCTGCCGGTCGCCCGGCTTTCGGAGCGCGACCGCGGCTTCGCGATGCTGTAGAAGCCGTCGGTGCGCCGCGATTCGCCGCGCCGCGAACCGGCAGAAGGTGATGACAGCCGCGGAGACAGTGCCTTGACCCCTCTCGCCGTCACCGGAGCCTCCGGCTTTCTCGGCCGGCACGTGCTGGCCGCGCTCGACGCGCGTGCGGTCGCCGCGGTGGCGCAGGCGCGCCGGCCCGTGCAGGAGCAAGCGCCGGCGCATCGCCGCTGGACGCGATTTGACATGAGCCTCGACCCGGCCGAGGCCTATGCGCGGCTCGGCCGGCCGCAGGTGGTCGTGCATCTGGCCTGGGAGGGGCTGCCCAACTACCTGTCGCTGCGCCATTTCGAGGTCGAGCTGCCGGCCCAGTACCGCTTTCTGTCCGGCCTCGTGGCGGCCGGCGTGCGGCGGCTCGTCGTTGCCGGTACCTGCTTCGAGTATGGCATGCGCAGCGGCCCGCTCGCCGAGACCCTCGAGCCGCAGCCGGCCAACCCCTACGGCTTCGCCAAGGACGCGCTGCGCCGCCAGCTCGGCTTTCTCGCCGCCGAGCGGCCGTTCGAGCTGCGCTGGCTGCGGCTGTTCTACCTCTACGGGCCCGGCCAGGCGCCCACGTCGCTCTTCGGCGCCTTTCAGGCCGCGCTGGCGCGCGGCGACGCGCAGTTCGACATGTCGGCGGGCGAGCAGCTGCGCGACTTCATGCCGGCCGAAGACGCCGGCGCGGCGATCGCGGCAGTGGCGCTCGCGGCGCAGGCGCCGGCCATCGTCAACGTGTGCTCGGGCCGGCCGCGCTCGGTGCGCGGCCTCGTCGAGGACTGGCGCGCCGCGGCCGGCTCCGCGATCGCGCTCAACCTGGGCGCGCGCGCCTATCCGTCCTACGAGCCTTTCGCCTTCTGGGGCGACGGCCGGCGGCTGGCGGCGCTTCAGGCGGCGCCCGACCTAGCAAGCAACGAGACCGGCGGGACCGCCCGTCCGGAAGGAAGGAACGATCATGTCTGACCATCGCCAGTTCCGCGAACGGGGAGCGGCGGAGATCGCCGCCCAGGGTCGCGACGACGACCTCGCCGCGCTGACCCGCGCCTGGTTTCTCGCCTCCTACCGGCACAACTACTCCTACCATTTCGACTGGCTCGGCCGGCCGCTCATCCAGTATCCGCAGGACATGGTCGCCATGCAGGAACTCATCTGGCAGGTCCGGCCCGACCTGATCGTGGAGACCGGCATCGCCCATGGTGGCTCGCTGATCCTCAGCGCCTCGATGCTGGCGCTGCTCGACTACGCGGATGCGGTCGAGCGGGGCGAGACGCTGGACCCGCGCAACCCGCGCCGCAAGGTGCTCGGCATCGACATCGACATCCGCCCGCACAACCGCGCCGCCATCGAAGCGCATCCGATGGCCGGGCGCATCGAGATGATCGAAGGCTCGAGCGTGGCGCCCGAGACCGTCGAGCGCGTGCGGGCAGCGGCGGCGCGCCTGGCGCAGGGGGGAACCGTGCTCGTGTGCCTCGATTCCAACCACACGCACGCGCACGTGCTGGCCGAGCTCGAGGCCTACGCGCCGCTGGTCACGCCGGGCAGCTACTGCGTGGTGTTCGACACGGTGGTGGAGGATTTGCCGGCCGGCTACTTCACCGACCGGCCCTGGGACCGCGGCGACAATCCCAAGACCGCCGTGCATGCGTTCCTGGAGGCGAACGAGGATTTCGAGATCGACCGCGCCATCGAGCGCAAGCTGCAGATCACGACGGCGCCGGACGGCTATCTGCGGCGCCGCTGAGGCCGCCGTCAGATCCGGCCGAGCGCCGAGCGGAGGCCGTCCCGCAGCGCCGCGCCTCGAGGTCTGCGGCCAGCAGCTCGCTCATGTTGCGCGCCCCGGTGTAGCGGCCGGCGTTCAACGCGGGAACGACCGCGCCGAGCCGCGCGCGAAGCCCGGCCTTGAAGCGCTTGGCCAGACGGCGCCGCGCGCCGGCCGCGACGTTGATGCGGCTTCGTGCGAACGCGCGCTGGCCGGGCAGCTTGTCGCGGCGATACCGGTCGAGCGCGTCGATGTAGGCCTGGCTCAGCGTGCCTTCGCGCTCCAGATCGCGTGCGAAGCCGACGCAGCTCCGGAAGAAGGCACGCGCGTCGATGGCCGGGAAATCCGCGCTGGCGCCGAGCGAACGCACATAGTCGTACTCGCGCAGGATCACGTTCGGCAGCACGTCGACATCGTGCGGAATCGGCCCGTGGGCGAGGATGGCATCCTGCCCGGAAAGCTTCTGCAGGAAATCCGTCTTCTCGGCGTTCACGTTGCCCGTCTTGAAGGCGCGCCCGTTGCTGCGCGCCTCGCCCTGCGTGACGATCAGCGGAACCTCGACCGCGAGATAGCGCATCTCGACCGACAAGAACCGGAACATGAAGCCGTAGTCGGGCGAGATCCCGTCGAACAGCGAGCCGTACCGCGCCGCGATCCGGTCGAGTACGTCATGCCGAACGAACGAGTTCAGCATGCGCGGATTGTCCTTCCTGAGATCGCCTCGGGAGAACGCGGCGATCTGGTCTGCCGTCGCGCGGTCCGTTGCCACGACGGGCCCCGGCGCGAGCTTGGCGCGGAGCCAACCGACGGATTCGATCGTCGGAGCCGCGCGGTAGCACACCGCCGCCGCCTCGTCGGCCAGCAGGATGTCGCGCAGCTCCTCGAGCGCGAAGAGCCGCAACGCCATGCGGTCGGTCAACACGCCGCGATAGCGACCGCGCGCCTGGCCCAGCGCCCATTCCCAATGCGCGGTCATCGACAGATCGTCGGGCGCGCGCACGAGGCGAAAACGTGCGTCGTCGCGCGCGAAGGCCAGCGCGGCTACGGTCCTGTCGGCGTTCGCCGCGTCGGAATTGTCGGAAACCACGACCTCGACGTCGCCGAACGTCTGCTGCAGGACGCTGCGCACGGCGTCGGGCACGAGCTCCGGCCGGTTGCGCGTCGGTATGACGACGGTAAAGAACGGCGCGGTGCGCATTGGCTAGGCCGGCTCCCGGAGCGGTGATGTGCGATCGACCGCCGAAAGGCGGCGTTCCGCCTTCCATTGCCACCGCATGTCGGTTGCAATCAAGCTGGAAATGCTCCACCCATGCCGCACCCTGACCGGTCGCCGGCACCGCG
Source organism: Aquibium sp. A9E412 (assembly GCF_030398335.1). Taxonomy (GTDB): domain Bacteria; phylum Pseudomonadota; class Alphaproteobacteria; order Rhizobiales; family Rhizobiaceae; genus A9E412. The sequence goes on along the minus strand of NZ_JAOAOP010000028.1, from coordinate 6,584 downwards.
TCCGCCGCATGCGGGCCGGTCCGGTCGAAACACGCAGTGAGGCCCATGAAGGTCGTCATTCTCGCCGGCGGCTACGGCACCCGCATCTCCGAGGAAAGCCATCTCAGGCCGAAGCCGATGATCGAGATCGGCGGCCGGCCGATCCTCTGGCACATCATGAAGATCTTCAGCCACCACGGCTATACCGAGTTCGTGATCTGCCTCGGCTACCGCGGCTACATGATCAAGGAGTACTTCGCGAACTACGTCCTGCACTCCTCCGACGTCACCATCGACCTGGCGACCGGCGAGACGGCGTTCCACGCCAGCAAGGCCGAGCCCTGGCGCGTCACCCTGGTCGACACCGGCGCCGACTCGCTGACCGGCGGCCGCCTCAAGCGCGTCGCCGCCCATCTCGACGACCGCTTCTTCCTCACCTACGGCGACGGCGTGGCCGACATCGACATCGCCGCGCTCGCCGCCTTCCATGCCCGGCACGGCCGCGAGGCGACGGTCACCAGCGTCGTGCCACCTGGTCGCTACGGAGCGCTGTCGCTCGACGGCGCCCGGGTCAGCAGCTTCATCGAGAAGCCGGCCGGCGACAACGCGCGCATCAACGGCGGCTTCTTCGTGCTCGAGCGCGCGGTGCTCGAGCGCATCGCCGGCGACGCCGTGCCTTTCGAGGGCGCGCCGCTCGAGGCGCTGGCCGCCGACGGCGAGCTGATGGCCTACCCGCATGACGGCTTCTGGCAACCGATGGACACGATGCGCGACAAGAACCAGCTCGAGGCCCTGTGGCAGGCCGGTCGCGCGCCGTGGAAGGTCTGGACATGACCCCCAGACCCGATCCGGGCTTCTGGCGCGGCCGCCGCGTGCTCGTCACCGGCCACACCGGCTTCAAGGGAACCTGGGCGCGGCTGTGGCTGGCCGGCATGGGTGCCGAGGTCCACGGCCTCTCCCTGCCGCCGGACAGCGAGCCGGCGCTGCATGCGCTCGTCGGCCCGCAGGGTCTGGCCGGCGAGCACTTGGCCGACATCCGCGACGCGGCGGCCGTCGCGCGCGCCGTCCGCGCGGCCGATCCGCAGATCGTGCTGCACATGGCCGCCCAGGCGCTGGTGCGCCGCGGCCATGCCGCTCCGGGCGACACGTTCGACGTCAACGTCACCGGCACGGTGCGGCTGCTCGAGGCGCTGCGCGACGTCGCGCGGCTGCAGGCCGTCCTCGTCGTGACGACCGACAAGGTCTACCGCAACGACGAGAGCGGCCGCCCCTTCAGCGAGGACGATCCGCTCGGCGGTCTCGATCCCTATTCGGCCTCCAAGGCCGCCTGCGAACTGGCGACCGCAGCACTCGCCGCCGGCGCCTTCGCGCCGCGCGGCGTGCCGGTGGCCACCGCGCGCGGCGGCAACGTGATCGGCGGCGGCGACTTCGCGAGCGACCGGCTGGTCCCCGACATCGTGCGAGCGGCGGACGCCGGCCTGCCGCCGTCGATCCGCAATCCCGCCGCCACGCGCCCCTGGCAGCACGTGCTCGACTGCCTGGCCGGCTATTTCCGTTATCTGGAGGCCTTGGCCGGCGACGCGGCGGCGCCGGCGGCGCTCAATTTCGGACCGCCTGCCGACGAGCGGCAACGCGCGGTCCGCGAGGTGGCCGAGGCGATGCTGGTCGCGCTCGGCCGCGATCCGCATTGGCACGGCGGCACCGCCGCCGACGCGCCACGCGAGATGGCCGCACTCGCCCTCGACCCGGCGCTCGCCGCGGCGACGCTCGGCTGGCGGGCGCGCCTCGACCAGACGGAGGCGATCGCGTGGACGGCGCGCTGGTACGACGGCTGGCGGCGAGGCGCCGATCCGGCCGAACTGACGCGCGCGCAGATCGCGCGCTTCACGGAGGCCTGAACGATGGCGCCCCGCTGCCGCTTCTGCGCGACCCCGCTCGCCACGGTGATGGCCGATCTCGGCGCCACGCCGGTCGCCAACGCCTTTCTGGAGCCCGATGCCGCGGCAATCGCCGCCGAGCGGTGCTATCCGCTCAAGGTGATGGTCTGTCACGCATGCTTCCTCGCCCAGACCACCGAGACCGTGCCGCCGGAGGCGATCTTCACCGGCGACTATGCCTATCTGTCGTCCTATTCGACGAGCTGGCTCGACCATGCCCGGCGCTATGCCGAGGCGATGACGGAGCGCTTTGGTCTGGGACCGGCATCGCAGGTCGTGGAGATCGCCTCCAACGACGGCTATTTGCTGCAGTATTTCGCCGCCCGCGACATACCGGTGCTCGGCGTCGAGCCCGCCGCCAACGCCGCGGCGATCGCCGAGACGCGCGCCGTGCCGACGCGCGTCGCCTTCTTCGACCGGGCGGAGGCGGAAAGGCTTGCCGCGGAGGGTTTATCGGCCGATCTGATGGCCGCCAACAACGTGCTCGCCCACGTGCCCGACATCGCCGGCTTCGTCGCCGGCTTCGCGGCGCTGCTCAAGCCGGCAGGCGTTGCGACCTTCGAGTTCCCGCACCTCATGCGGCTGATCGCCGGCCTGCAGTTCGACACCATCTACCACGAGCACTATGCCTATCTGTCGCTGCTGGCGGTCGAGCGCGTCTTCGCCGCCGGCGGACTGGCGGTCTTCGACGTCGAGGAGCTCGCCACGCATGGCGGTTCGCTGCGCGTCTTCGCACAGCGCGTCGGCGGGCCGCATGCGCAGACGCCGACCGTGACGCGGCTGCGCGCCGCGGAGGAGGCCGCCGGTCTGGCGGACATGGCGACCTACAGCGCCTTCAACGCGCGGATCGCGAGCGTGTGCGAGGGGTTCCGCGCCTTCCTCGCCGAGGCGCGCGGCGCGGGCCGGACGCTGGCCGCCTACGGCGCGGCTGCCAAGGGCAACACCTTCCTCAATGTCTGCGGCGTGACGCGCGACGACATCGCTTTTGCGGTCGACCGCAATCCCGTCAAGCAGGGCCGCCTGCTGCCGGGCAGCCACATTCCGGTGCGTGCGCCCGAGGCGCTGGACGCGAGCGCCCCGGACTTCGTGGTCATCCTGCCCTGGAACCTGGCCGAGGAGATTCGCGCCGCCAACCGCACGGTCGAAACGCGCGGCGGCCGCTTCGTCGTCGCCATACCGCAGACGCGGCTCCTGTGACGGCCGGGCACGGCAGCCGCGCGCAACCGGGAGCGGCGGCGCCCGCGGTGGCCGAGGTCGAGCTGACGCTGGTCGCCGGGCGGCGGCCGGCGCTGCTAGAGCGCACGCTGGCGAGCTTCGCGGACAGGCTGTTTCCCGCCCTTGCGATCACCCGTGCGCTGGTCAACATCGACCCGATCTTCGGCGACGCGGCCGACCACGACCGCTGCCGTGCCATCCTGCGGGCCCATTTCGAGGACCTCGTCGTCTTCGAGCCCGAGACGGCAGGCTTCGGCGCCGCCGTCAAGCGGCTCTGGCAGGCGACGCGGGCGCCCTACGTGCTGCATCTGGAAGACGACTGGGTGGCGCTGGAGCGCATCGACCGGTCCGTGCTCGCCCCCTTCGCCGACCCGCGCATCCGCCAGGTCTCGCTGCACACCGCCGACCAGAACTGGGACGTGCGCCGCAAGGGCCACCTGCACCGCCGCCGCGTGTATGTCCGGCTCGCCGGCTGGAAGACGCCCTTCTTCCGCTGGCGCGGCAAGTTCACCACTGCGCCGTCGATCCTCGAGGGCGGCTTCGCCCGGCGCGCGGCGGCGCTCATGGACCCTGCGCTCGACCCGGAAAAGCAGTTCTTCTCCGGTCACAACCCTAAGCTCGAAGCCGCGACGGCCGGCTTCCGCCATCACATCTTCTCGCCCGACGGCACGCCGGTGATCCGCGACACCGGCCGCGACTGGCGCATCGAACGCGGTATCGACAAGCGCACGGTCGACGGCGCCTCCGTGTGGACGCGCCGCGACTGACGGCCCTCGCGCGGCTCAGTCCGTCGGCATGACGTGGATCTCGCGCACGGTGGCGTGCGCCGGCTGCTCGAGCGCGAACAGCACGGCGCGGGCGATGTCCTGCGGCTGCAGCTTGTCGGGCTTGGCCTCGTCGAAGAACGGGGTGTCGACCATGCCCGGCGAGATCACCGTGCAGCGGCCGCCCCATTCGCGCATCTCGTCGGCCATGTTGCCGCCGTAGCCGTGCACGAACCACTTGCTGGCGCCGTAGATCGAGCCGGGCAGATGGCGCCGGCCTGCGGCCGAGCCGGTCAGGAGGAGGTGGCCGCGCGTCGCGCGCAGATGCGGCAGCGCGGCGCGCGCGGTGAACAAGAGCCCCATGATGTTGATGTCGACCATGCGGCGCCACTCGTCGGGATCGCCCGCCTCGGTGCCGGGCGTCGACAGCCCGGTGCCGGCATTGGCGAAGGCCGCCTCGAGGCTGCCGAAGCGCTCGACCAGGCGGCCGATGGCGGCCTCCTGTTCGGCGAGGTCGGTGGCGTCGCCCGGCAGCGCCAGCGCCGCCGCGCCGAGCTCGCCGGCGAGCGCGTCCAGCCGCTCGCGGCTGCGCGCGAACAGGCCGACATTCCAGCCCGCGGCGACGGCCTCGCGCGCCGTGGCCGCGCCGATGCCCGAGGATGCGCCGGTGATGAACAGCGTTTTCGACATGCCTTCTCCCGTCTGCTGGCGGCATGGCGGCAGCACCGCCATGCGCGTTGCGGTGCGGCAGAAGCTAGCGCCCTGCCGGGCGCGATCAATCGCCGGCCGCGCCGGCCGAGGCCGGCGGCGGGCTCAGCCCTCGACGTCGAGCAGGCCGTAGATCTGGCGCACATAGGCGCCGAAGCGCGCCTCGGTCTTCATCGACAGGACGCGCGGGTGCGGCAGCTCGATCGGGAAGTAGGCGGCCATGCGCGCCGGCCCCGAGGTCAGCACCGCGCAGCGGGTGCCGAGAAACACCGCCTCCTGGATGCTGTGCGTGACGAACAGCACGGTCTTCCGCGATTCCGTCCAGATGCGGTGCAGCTCGAGGTTCATCTTCTCGCGCGTCAGCGCGTCGAGCGCGCCGAACGGCTCGTCCATCAGCACGATCTTGGGGTCGTGCACGAGGGCGCGGGCGATCGCCGCGCGCTGCTGCATGCCGCCCGACAGCTCGTAGGGATAGACGCGCTCGAAGCCGCGCAGGCCGACCATGGCGAGCAGGTCCCGCGCCCGCTCGCGCGATTCGCGCAGCGGCAGGCCGAGGATCTCGGCCGGCAGCAGCACGTTGTCGATGATGCGCCGCCACTTCAGGAGCAGCGCCTGCTGAAACACCATGCCGACGTCGCGGCTGCGATCGACCGAGGCGCCCGAGCCGCCCACCTCGACCGTGCCCGCGTCGGCCTGGATCAGGTCGGCGACGATCTTCAGAACCGTCGTCTTGCCGCAGCCCGACGGCCCGACGAGCGAGACGAAGTCGCCCTCGGCGATCGTCATGGTGACATCGGAGACGGCCAGCGTCTCCTTGTCGCGCGTGCGATAGGTCTTGCTGACGCCCGCGAGACGGATGATGGGAGTGTCGGTCATGGGCGCCTCAGGCAAGCCAGCGGTCGAGGTTCTCGGCGACGAAGGCGTCGTCGGTGAGATGCGGGTAGGCGCGGCTGACGCGGGTCAGCTCCTCGGCCTGGCCGGGGCTCAGGCCCTCGTCCGGATCGAGGCACCAGGTGCCTTCGAGCAGGCCCTGGCGGCGCAGCACCTCGTGGCAGCCGGCGATGCAGCCGCGGAAGCCGTTGGCGACGTCGAACACGGCGCCGTTGCAGTCGGTCACCTGCGCGTCGAGCGCCAGGAGGTCGGCGTCGACGCCGCCGGCCTCTGCCGCCGCCCGGCAGCGCTCCAGCAGGCCGACGGCCGCGCGCGTCCACACCGACCAGTGGCCGAGCAGTCCGCCGCGGATGCGCAGCGTGACGGGCACGCCGTCGCGCTCGACCGCGAACGGCGTCACGAGGTCGAGCACGATGTGGTCGTCATTGCCGGTGTAGAGCGTGATGCGGTCCTCCGCCCGCGCCGCCGCCACGCCGCGGATGACGTCGAGCGTGGCGTAGCGGTTGAACGGCGCGATCTTGATCGCGATCACGTTGTCGATGGCGGCGAAGCGGCGCCAGAACTCGAACGGCAGCCGCATGCCGCCGACCGAGGGCTGCAGGTAGAAGCCGACCAGCGGCATCTCCTCGGCGACCGCCGCGCAGTGCGCGACGATCTCCTCCAGGCTCGCCGTCTTCAGCGCCGCGAGGCTGAGCAGCCCGCAATGGTAGCCGAGCGCGCGCGCCGTGCGCGCCTCCTCGACCGCCTGCGCGGTCGGGCCGACGAGGCCGGCGACCTTGACCACCGGCCGGTCGCTCCACGCCGCGGCGGTCTCGGCCGCGATCTCCAGCACCGGGGCGTAGAGCCCGGCCTCGCGGATGGCGAACTGGGTGGTGTGGACGCCGACGGCGAGCCCGCCCGCCCCGGCGTCGAGATAGTAGCGCGCCAGCGCGCGCTGGCGCCGGCGGTCGAGCCGGCGCCCGGCGTCGAGCGCCAGCGGATGCGCGGGGATCGCGGTTCCTTCCGCGATCAGGCTGCGGATCGCGACGGGCAGCTCAGTGCGGTGCAGTCCCATCTGGGCTCCTTTATCCGAGTTCGGGGCCGGCGGCGG
>NZ_JAOAOP010000027.1 GCF_030398335.1 Aquibium sp. A9E412 | reverse complement strand
GTGGCCGCCGGCGGCCACGCCGTAGAGCCCGGTGGCGGCGAACAGCGCCGCCGTCATCGCGGTCGCGGCGAAGGGCGGCGGCTCGAAACGGCCGGCCGCCAGCCGCGTGACGAGACGCGCAGGACGGCGCAGCCAGCGCGGCAGCACGACGGCCCTCGCCGGCGCACCGGCGCTTGCCGGCCTGTCATGTCCTGTCGTCAACGCGAACAAGAGGCGTCCTCCACCATCCAACGCAACAGCTCACCGAACCCATGCCCCGCCTCGGCGGCGATCTCGGGCACCAGGGAGGTCGGCGTCATGCCCGGCTGGGTGTTCACCTCGAGCCAGACGACCTCGCCGTTCTCCGAGTACCGGTCGTCGTAGCGGAAGTCCGAACGGGACACGCCGCGGCAGCCGATCGCTTGGTGCGCCTTGAGCGAGAGTGTCTGTATCTTTTGGTAAATATTCGGTGAAATTTTTGCCGGGCATTCGTGTTTCGAGCCGCCGGCGACGTATTTCGAATCGTAGTCGTAGAAGGCGTGGCCGACCGGCACGATCTCGCACACGCCGAGCGCCACGTCGCCCATCACCGCGCAGGTCAGCTCGCGGCCGTGCACGTAGCGCTCCACCATCACCGTGTCGCCGTACTTCCAGTCCGGCGCGCCGATCACCTGCGGCGGATGCGACTGGTCCTCGCGCACGATGACGACGCCGAAGCTCGAGCCCTCATTGACCGGCTTGACCACGTAGGGCGGCGGCATCGGGTGCCGGCTGCCGATCTGGAAGCGGTCGAGAATGCGCGCCTCGGCGACCGGAATGCCGGCCGCCCTGGCGACGGTCTTGGCGAGCTCCTTGTGCATGGCGAGCGCCGAGGCGAGCACGCCGGAATGCGTGTAGGGAATGGCGAGATATTCGAGGATGCCCTGGACGGTGCCGTCCTCGCCAAAGGGGCCGTGCAGCGCGTTGAAGGCGACGTCGGGCTTGAGGTCGGCCAGCACGCGCGCCACGTCGCGGTCGACGTCGATGCGGGTGACGCGGTAGCCCTCGGCCTCCAGCGCATCGGCGCAGGCCTTGCCCGACGACAGGCTGACCGGTCGCTCGGCCGAAAAGCCCCCCATCAGCACGGCCACATGCTTCATCGCCATCGAGCGATCGTCCCTCTCGCGTCCCGTCCCCGCGCTCCCCCGCATTGGCGCGTGAATCGGACCCGTCCGGGACAGAGCCCCGGACCGCACCGGCGACCGACTCAAATCAGGAAACGCTTTCGAGCAAAGAATCAGAGACGGGAGTCGCTGGCAAGTCCGGGCGAGTCCGCGCGGCCGGTTTTTTCGCCCCGGCCGTCCCGAACCGCTACAGCATCAGCCCGAGGAACGGGTCGATGGCATGGCCGGGCCGGAAGGCGCCGATGCGCCGGATTTCCCATTCCAGCCGCACGGCGGAATGCTCCAGCACGCGCGCGCGCACCGTCTCGCCGAGATATTCGAGATCGTAGCCGGTCGCCGTGCCGGTGTTGATCATGAAGTTGCAGTGCATCGGCGACATCTGCGCGCCGCCGATCATCAGGCCGCGGCAGCCGGCCTCGTCGATCACCTTCCAGGCCGAATGCCCGGGCGGATTCTTGAAGGTCGAGCCGCCGGTCTTCTCGCGGATCGGCTGCACCGTCTCGCGGTGCTGCTGCACGGCGTCCATGTCGCGGCGGATCTGCTCGCGCTCGGCCGGTTCGCCCTCGAACAGCGCCGCGGTGAAGATCAGATCGGCCGGCGCGGCCGCGTGGCGGTAGGCATAGCCCATGTCGGCGTTGGCGAGCACGTGCAGCTCGCCCCTGCGGTCGAGCGCGCGCACCTCGACGACGCGCTCGCGCGTCTCCACGCCGTTGGCGCCGGCGTTCATGCGCAGCGCGCCGCCGACGCCGCCGGGAATGCCGTGGTAGAAGTGGAAGCCGCCCAGCCCCGCCTCGAGCGCCACCGCCGCCAGCCGCTTGTCCGGCGTCGCCGCGCCGGCGCGGATCTGCCGCTCGCCGACCTGTTCGGCGGTGCCGAAGCCGCGCGCCGAAAGCCGCACGACGAAGCCGGCGATGCCGCCGTCGCGCACCAAAAGGTTGGAGCCGATGCCGACCACGGTGACGGGAATGTCGTCCGGCACGGCGCGCAGGAAGGCGGCCAGGTCCTCCTCGTCGGCCGGCTGGAACAGCACCTCGGCCGGGCCGCCGACGCGGAACCAGGTGATCTTGTCCATCCCGGCATCGGGCGTCAGCCGGCCGCGCAGGCCGGCCAGCCGGTCGCCGAGCCGGTCGAGAAGCGCACGTCCGTCGGTCATGCGGCGTCCTCGGCCGCCGCCAGCGCGTCGGGCAGCGCGTAGGCCCACTGGGTGATGTTGCCGGCGCCGAGGAAGATGACGAGATCGCCTGGCTCGGCCAGCGCGCGCACGATCGGCGCGATCGCCTCGGGTCCGTCGATCAGCCGCGCGTCGCGGTGGCCGGCCGCGCGGATGCGCGCCACCAGCCCGGCCGCGTCGACGCCCTCGATCGGCTCCTCGCCGGCCGGATAGACCGGCGCAACGAGCACCGTGTCGGCCTCGTGGAAGCAGGCAGCGAAATCGTCGTAGAGGTCGTGCAGCCGGCTGTAGCGGTGCGGCTGGGCGATCGCCACGACGCGGCCGCGCGCGGCGTCGCGCGCCGCTTTGAGAACGGCGCGGATCTCGACCGGGTGATGGCCGTAGTCGTCGAACACGCGCACGCCGTTCCAGCTTCCCGTCGGCGTGAAGCGGCGCTTGACGCCGCCGAAGCCCGACAGCCCCTTGCGGATCGCCTCGGCGCCGATGCCGAGCTCGTGCGCCACGGCCACCGCGGCGGTGGCGTTGAGCACGTTGTGCTGGCCGGGCATTGGCAGGCGCAGGCCGTCGATCCGCTCGACCGCGCCCGAGCGCCGGTCGCGCAGCGCCACGTTGAACACCGACACCGCGTCGTCCATGCGATGGTCGAAGCAGCGCACGTCGGCCTGCGGATTGGCGCCGTAGGTGACGACGCGCCGGTCCTCGATGCGCGAGACCAGCGCCTGCACCTCCGGGTGGTCGATGCACATGACGCCGAAGCCGTAGAACGGCACGTTCTCGACGAAGCTGCGGAACGCCTCGCGCACCTTGTCGAACGAGCCGTAGTGGTCGAGATGCTCGGGGTCGATGTTGGTGACGACGGCGATCTCGGCCGGCAGCTTGAGGAAGGTGCCGTCGCTCTCGTCGGCCTCGACCACCATCCACTCGCCCTCGCCCATGCGCGCATTGGTGCCGTAGGCGTTGATGATGCCGCCATTGATGACGGTCGGGTCGAGCCCGCCGGCCTCGAGCAGCGCGGCGACCATCGAGGTGGTCGTGGTCTTGCCGTGCGTGCCGCCGATCGCCACGCACTGGCGGAAGCGCATCAGCTCGGCCAGCATCTCGGCCCGCCGCACGATCGGCAGCAGCCGCTCGCGCGCCGCCGCCACCTCGGGATTGTCCTTGCGGATGGCGGTCGACACCACCACCACCTCGGCCGCGCCGAGATGGGCCGCGTCGTGGCCGATCGCCACGGCGATGCCCTTGTCGCGCAGCCGCTGGACGTTGGCGCTGTCGTTCTGGTCTGTCCCCTGCACGCGGTAGCCGAGCGTGTGCAGCGCCTCGGCGATGCCGCTCATGCCGATGCCGCCGATCCCCACGAAGTGGATCAGCCCGATGGTCTGCGGCATGGTCATGGCCGCGCTCCGCGCTTGATGGCGTCGATTGGCATGCCCGACGCAATAGCTTCTGTGAGGTCGGCAAGCAACTCGGCCGCCTGCGGCCGGCCGGCCGCCTGCGCCGCCCCGGCCATCGCGGCGAGCCTTTCGGGCGCGTTGATCAGCGTGCCGAGCCGCTCGGCCAGGCGCTCGGGCGTCAGCATCGCCTGGGCGTGCACCTCCGCCCCGCCGGCCGCCGCCAGGGCAGCCGCGTTCGCCGCCTGGTCGTGGTCGAGCGCGTGCGGATAGGGCACGAGCAGCGCCGGCCGGCCGATCACGGCGATCTCCGAGACGGTCGAGGCGCCGGCGCGGGCGATGACGAGGTGGGCTTCGGCCATGCGCCGGGCCATGTCGGAAAAGAACGGCGAAATCTCGGCCGCGACGCCGAGCTCGGCATAGGCCGCGCGCAGCGCCGTCTCGTCCTCCGGCCGCGCCTGCTGGGTGACGGCGAGCCGCGCCCGCTCGCGCGCCGGCAGCAGCGCCAGCGCCGCGGGCAGCGCCTGCGAGAAGAACTGCGCGCCCTGGCTGCCGCCGAAGACGAGCAGCCGGACCGGCGCGCCGGCGGCCGGCGGCGCGTAGCCGGCCTGCGCGGCGGCGACGACCGGCGGGCGCACCGGGTTGCCCGTCGTCACCGTCTTGTGCGCGTGCGCGCCCTCGCCCTCGGGCAGGAAGCCGCCGGCGATCGCCGCGACGCGCCCGGCAAGCGCCCGGTTGGCGCGCCCCATCACCGCGTTCTGCTCGTGGATCAGCGTCGGCACGCCGCGCCGCGTGGCGGCAAAGAGCGGCGGCAGCGTCGGATAGCCGCCGAAGCCGACGACGGCGGCCGGCCTCAGCCGCGCGATCAGCGCCGAGGCCTGGCGCACCCCGCGCCAGATCGTCCAGCCGGCCCTGAGCAGGGCGAGCGGATTGCGCGAACCGATCGTCGCGGCGTCGACGGCGTGCACCGCCTCGGCTGGAAAGTCGGCGGCGAAGCGCTCGGCCCGCCGGTCCGTGACCAGGTGCACCTGCCAGCCGCGCGCGCCGAGCGCGGCGGCCAGCGCGGCGGCGGGAAACAGGTGCCCGCCGGTGCCGCCGGCCGACAGCAGGATGACGCCGCGCCGCATCGTCAGCCGGCCGCCGCGGGTGTCGCCGGCAGCGGCGCATGGGCCGGCCGGCGCTTCTCCGGCCGGCGCCGCGTCAGCGCCAGCACCATGCCCATCGAGATCGCCACGGCGACCAGCGACGAGCCGCCGTAGGAGATGAAGGGCAGCGTCATGCCCTTGGCCGGCATCATCTGCAGGTTGACCGCCATGTTGATGATCGCCTGGAAGCCGAACAGGATGACCAGGCCGCTGACGGCGAAGCGCGAGAAGTCGTCGCCCTCGCGCGTGGCGATCCACAGCCCGCGCAAGACGACGAAGGCGAACAGCGCCATGATGATGAAGCACAGCACCAGGCCGAACTCCTCGCCGGCCACGGCGAAGACGAAGTCGGTGTGGCTGTCGGGCAGGATGCGCTTGACGGTACCCTCGCCCGGCCCCTGGCCGAACCAGCCGCCGCGCACCAGCGCCTCGCGGCCCATGTCGACCTGGAAGGTGTCGCCCTCGCCGGTGAGGAAGCGGTCGATGCGCCCGGCCACGTGCGGGAAGCTGAGATAGGCGAGCACGCCGCCGCCGACGGCGAGCGCGGCGAGCAGGCCGATCCACAGCCAGGGCAGCCCGGCGACGAAGAACATCGCGCCCCAGGTGCCGAGCACCAGCACCGTCTGGCCGAGGTCGGGCTGGGCGACGAGCAGCGCCAGCACCAGGCCGAGCAGGATCATGGCGAACAGGTTGCCGGGGATCTCCGGCTGGCGCGCGTGCTCGGCGAACAGCCAGGCGCAGATCACCACGAAGGCGGGCTTGAGATACTCCGACGGCTGCACCGACAGGCCGCCGAGATAGATCCAGCGGCGCGAGCCCTTGACCTCCAGGCCGACATAGAGCGTCGCCACCATCAGCACCAGCGAGACCGCCAGCATGACCAGCGCCAGCCGGCGGACATGGCGCGGGTCGAGGAACGAGACGCCGATCAGCGCCGCCAGCGCCGGCACCATGAAGATGATCTGGCGGGTGACGAAGTGGAAGCTGTCGAGGCCGAGGCGCTCGGCGACGGCCGGGCTGGCGGCGAAGGACAGCACCACCCCGAGCCCCATCAGGCTGAGGAAGGCGGCGAGCAGCCAGCGGTCGACGGTCCACCACCAGTTGGCGGCCGGGCTGCGGTCGGTGCGGCTGACCATCGGCTTATCCTCCGATCACGGTGATGTCGTCGAGGGCGGTGACGGCGGCGCGGAAGGCCTCGCCGCGGACCTCGAAATTGCGGAACTGGTCGAAGCTGGCGCAGGCCGGCGACAACAGCACCACCGGCTCGGCCGCCGGGTCGGCCGCCGCGTCGGCCGCGGCGCGCGCGACGGCCGCCTCGATCGTGCCGGCGATCTCGTAGGGCACCGCCCCGCCGAGGGTGGCGGCGAATGCGGGTGCCGCCTCGCCGACCAGATAGGCGCGCGCGATGCGCGGCCAGAAGCGGGCCAGGCCGTCGATGCCGCCCTGCTTGGGCAGGCCGCCGGCGATCCAGTAGATGCGCTCGAAGCTCGACAGCGCCGGCGCGGCGGCGTCGGCGTTGGTCGCCTTGGAATCGTTGACGAACAGCACCCGGCCGCGCCGCGCCACCTGCTCCATGCGGTGGGCGAGGCCGGGGAAGCTGGCGAAGCCGGCCTGGACCGCGTCGGCGCTGAGCCCGCAGGCCAGGCAGGCGGCGAGCGCGGCGAGCGCGTTCTGCGCGTTGTGCCGGCCGCGCAGCGCGCCGATGCCGGCGAGCGAGGCGAGCGGCGTGCGCCGGCCGCCCGCGATCTCCAGCAGCGTATCGCCGTCGGCGAACAGGCCGTCGGCCGGCGGCGTCCGCGTCGCGATGCGCCGGACCGTGCGGCCGGCCGCCTGCAGCCGGTCGGCGACGGCCGCCGAGCGGGCGTCGTCGGTGCCGACGATCGCCACCGCGCTGCCCTCCACCAGCCGCGCCTTGATGGCGGCGTAGTCGTCCATCGTGCCGTGCCGGTCGAGATGGTCGGGGCTGATGTTGAGCAGCACGCCGGCGCTCGGGTCGAGCGAGGGGGCGAGGTCGATCTGGTAGGACGAGCACTCGACCACGTGGCAGCGCGCGGCGGCCGGCGGCGCGAGCGACAGGACCGGTCGGCCGATGTTGCCGCCCATCTGCGCGTCGCGGCCGGCCGCCGCCAGCACGTGGGCGATCAGCGCCGTGGTCGTCGACTTGCCGTTGGTGCCGGTGATGGCGACGAACGGCGCGTCCGGCGCCAGCCGCCGGCGCTCGCGGCAGAAGATCTCGACGTCGCCGATCACCTCCGCCCCCGCCGCGTGCGCCAGCGCCACGCTCCAGTGCGGCCGGGGATGGGTGAGCGGCACGCCGGGCGACAGCACCAGCGCCGCGGTGCCGGTCCAGTCGTGCGCGCGCAGGTCGGCCGTCGCGATGCCCGCCGCGCCGGCCCGCGCCACGCTGTCGGGGTTGTCGTCCCAGGCGGTCACCGCCGCGCCGCCCTCGGCGAGCGCGCGCGCGGTCGCCAGGCCCGAGCCGCCGAGCCCGAACACCGCCACCTTGCGCCCGTCGAAGCTGTGCGCCGCGATCATCGTCCGCCCCTAGCGCAGCTTGAGGGTCGACAGGCCGATCAGCGCCAGGATCACCGCGATGATCCAGAAGCGGATGACCACCTGGCTCTCGGTCCAGCCGAGCTTCTCGAAATGGTGGTGGATCGGCGCCATCAGGAAGACGCGCCGGCCGGTCAGCTTGAACACCGCCACCTGGACGATGACCGACAGGATCTCGACGACGAACAGGCCGCCGATGATGGCCAGCACGATCTCGTGCTTGGTGGCCACCGCGATGGTGCCGATCAGCCCGCCGAGCGCCAGCGAGCCGGTGTCGCCCATGAAGATCGCCGCCGGCGGCGCGTTGAACCACAGGAAGCCGAGCCCGGCGCCGATCACCGCGCCGAGCACCACGGCGAGCTCGCCGGTGCCGGGCACGAAGTGGATCTGCAGGTAGTCGGCGAAGATGGCGTTGCCCGACAGGTAGGCGATGACGCCGAACGAGGCGGCCGCCACCATCACCGGCACGATGGCCAGCCCGTCGAGCCCGTCGGTCAGGTTCACCGCGTTGCCGGCGCCGACGATGACGAAGGCGGCGAACGGCACGAAGAAGATGCCGAGATTGAGCAGCAGGTCCTTGAAGAAGGGAAAGGTGAGCGAGGAGGAGAACGGCGCCTGGCCGGCACGCATGATGATCCACGCCGCGAGGCCGGCGATGACGAACTCGGCGCCGAGCCGCGCCTTGCCGGAAAAGCCCAGATGCGACTGCTTGGTGACCTTGAGATAGTCGTCGTAGAGGCCGATCAGGCCGAAGCTGACCGACACGATCAGCACCGCCCAGACATAGACGCTGGCGAGGTTCGCCCACAAGAGCGACGAGCCGACGATGCCACACAGGATCATCAGCCCGCCCATCGTCGGCGTGCCGGCCTTCTTGAAGTGGGTCTGCGGCCCGTCGGCGCGGATCGGCTGGCCGCGCCCCTGGCGCACGCGCAGCGAGTTGATGATCGCCGGCCCGAACAGGAAGACGATCAGCGCCGAGGTGATGAGCGCGCCGCCGGTGCGGAAGGTGATGTAGCGGAAGACGTTGAAGGCCGCGAAGGTGTCGGCGAGTTCGACGAGCAGCAAGAGCATGGGAAACCCCCGGCGGTTCGGTTCAGGCCGTCATCGGCCGCTCCGCCCGCGGCGGATAGGTTGTCGTCAGCGCCGCCACCAGCCGGGCGAAGCCCATGCCGTTCGACGACTTGATCATCACCGCGTCGCCGGCGCGCACGGTCTTCATCAGCAGCGGCCGCAGCGCCTCCGCGCTGTCGCGGTACTCGACCTGGAAACCGCCTTCGAGGCTGTCGGCGAGCGCCTTCATCTCCGGCCCGGCGAGCAGCACGACGTCGATGCCCGTCTCGCCGATCGCCTCGGCCAGGCCGGCATGCAGCTTGGCCGAATGGGCGCCGAGCTCGAGCATGTCGCCGAGCACGGCGATGCGCCGGCCGCGCTCGCCCACCGGCGCCGCGTCGAGCAGCCGGATGGCGGCGCGCATGGAGGCCGGGTTGGCGTTGTAGCTCTCGTCGATCAGCGTCAGCGTGCCGTCGGGATGGGCGAGTGCGTGGCGCCGGCCGCGGCCCTCGTCGGGCGCGAACTCGGCGAGCGCCATCGCCACCTTGGCGAGATCGGCCCCGACGAGATGCGCCGCGCCCATCACGGCGAGCGCGTTCTGCACCATGTGGCGGCCCGGCGCGCCCATCTTGGCGATCACCTCCTGGCCGGCGATCTTGGCGGTGAAGGTGGAGTTGTCGGGGTTGAGCTTGCACTTGACCAGCTTGAACTGGGCGCGCTGGTGCTCGCCGAAGCCGAGCACGCTCTCCACCCCCGCCTGGCCGGCCAGCCGCGACAGAAGCTTCCAGCGCTGGTCGTCGCGGTTGATGACGGCGTGGCCGCCCGGCTCGAGCCCCTCGAAGATCTCCGCCTTGGCCGCGGCGATGCCGTCGAGGTTCTTGAAGTTGCCGAGATGGGCGGCGGCGATCAGCGTGACGATGGCGACGTGCGGGCGCACCAGCTTGACCAGCGGGCGGATCTCGCCGGCATGGTTCATGCCGATCTCGAACACCGCATAGTCGCTGTCGGCCGGCATGCGGGCGAGCGTCAGCGGCACGCCCCAGTGGTTGTTGAAGGAGCGGTCGGCGGCGTGCACGCTGCCGACGGTGCCGAGCGCGTGGCGCAGCATCTCCTTGGCCGTCGTCTTGCCGACCGAGCCGGTGACGGCGACGATCCTCGCCTTGCTGCGCGCGCGCGCCGCCGCGCCCAGCGCGCGCAGCGCCTCCAGCACGTCGGGCACGACGAGCATCGGCGCGGCCAGCCGGCCGAGCGCCGGCAGCTTGGCCTCCGAGACGACGAGCAGCGCGGCACCTGCCGCCATCGCCGCGCCGGCGAAGTCGTGGCCGTCGAAGCGGTCGCCCGTGATGGCGAAGAAGGCGTCGCCGGGCGCGAGCGTGCGGCTGTCGATCGAGATGCCGGTGATGCCCCCGGGCAGCCGGCCGAGCGGCCGCCCGTCGGTCGCCGCGACCAGCGCCTCCATGGTCCACAACAGGCTCATGCGGCGCCCTCCCGAAGCGCGGCGGCGAGCTCCTCGTGGTCGGAGAAGGGCAGCGTGCGGCCGGCGATCTCCTGGCCCGGCTCGTGCCCCTTGCCGGCGACGATCAGCGTGTCGCCGGGCTCCAGCATGGCGACGGCGCGGCGGATCGCCTGGCGGCGGTCGCCGATCTCCTCGGCGCCGGGCGCGGCGGCCAGGATGGCGGCGCGGATCGCGGCCGGCTCCTCCGAGCGCGGATTGTCGTCGGTGACCACGACGACGTCGGCGAGTCGCGCGGCGATCTCGCCCATGATCGGCCGCTTGCCGCGGTCGCGGTCGCCGCCGCAGCCGAACACGACGACGACGCGGCCGGTGGTGAAGGGCCGCACCGAGGCGAGCACGTTCTCCAGCGCGTCGGGCTTGTGCGCGTAGTCGACATAGGCCGGCGCGCCGGCCGCCGTGGTGCCGACGAGCTCGAGCCGGCCGGGCGCGCCGGAAAGCCGCGCCAGCGCCGCGAGCGCGGCCTCGGCGTCGCTGCCGGTGGCGATGGCGAGACCGGCGGCGACCAGTGCGTTGGCGATCTGGAAATCGCCGGCCAGCGGCAGCACGATCTCGTGGATGCGCCCGCCATGGGCGATCTCGGCGCGCTGGCGGAAGCGCTCGTGCTCGACGCGCTTGAGCGTCAGGAAACCGCCCTTGCGGCCGACGGTGAGCACCTCGAGGCCGGCCGCCCGCGCCGCCGCCGCGCTCGGCGCCGACCAGGCGTCGTCGGCGAAGATGACGGCCGGCGCGCCCTTCGGCAGCAGCGTGTCGAACAGCCGCATCTTGGCGGCGTGATAGGCCTCCACCGTGGGGTGGTAGTCCATGTGGTCGCGGCCGAGATTGGTGAAGCCGCCGGCGGCCAGCCGCACGCCGTCGAGCCGGCGCTGGTCGAGGCCGTGGCTCGAGGCCTCCATCGCCGCATGGCTGACGCCCGCCGCGGCGAGCTCGTCGAGCAGCCGGTGCAGCGCGATCGGATCGGGCGTCGTCAGCGAGCCGTATTCGACGCGGCCGGGCGCGGTGACGCCGGTCGTGCCGATGCTGGCCGCGGCGCGCCCGGCATCGGCCCAGATCTGCCGCGTGAAGGCGGCGACCGAGGTCTTGCCGCTGGTGCCGGTGACGGCGACCATCGTTGCCGGCTGGCGCGGATGGAGCCGCGCGGCCGCCAGCGCCAGCGCCCGGCGCGGATCGCCGACGCGCACCACCGGCACCGCCAGCTCTGCGACGTCGGCGTCGCGCGCGGCGACAATGGCGGCGGCGCCGCGCGCAACCGCCTCGCCGGCGAAGCGCGCGCCGTCGGCCTTGCTGCCGGGCAGCGCGAAGAACACGTCGCCCGGCGCCACGGCGCGCGAATCCGCCGCCAGTCCGCCGACCGCGATCGGCGGCAGCGGGGCCTCGGCATCGAGCGCGTCGGAAAGGTCGGCCAGGCTTGTCACGGTCGGGTCGGTCAAGATGTCGGCACGCTCTCCAGGGCTGGGCGACGGAATCACTGCTGCGAGACGAGCAAAGCGTCCCTTTCATGGCCGAATTCGGGCTTCACGCCAAGCAGCGGCGCCGCGCGGCGGATGATGCCGCCGACCGTCGGCGCCGCGTTGAGGCCGGCCGTGGCGCCGATTCCCTCGCGCTCCGGCTTCGGCTCGTCGAGGATGACGAGCACGACATAGGCCGGGTCGTCGGCCGGGAAACCGGCCAGGAACGCGTTGAAGCGCTTGTCGGAGGAATAGCGGCCGTCGACGACCTTCTCGGCCGTGCCGGTCTTGCCGCCGACATAGAAGCCCGGCACCTCGGCGCGCCGGCCCGACCCGCGCTCGACGTTGAGGCGGAACAGCCGGCGCATCAGCGCGCTGGTCTCGGGCTCGAGCACCTGCTCGGCGACCGCGTCGGCCCGGGCGCGGCTGCGCGGCAGGAAGGTCGGCTGGATCAGCCGCCCGCCATTGAGCATGGCGGCGGCCGAGACCGCCGTCTGCAGCGGCGTCGTCGTCATGCCGTGGCCGTAGGAGATGGTGACGGAGCTGATCTTCTTCCACTCGGCCGGCTCGGTCGGCCGCGCCACCTCGGGCAGTTCGGTGTCGAGCCGGTCGAGCAGGCCGATGCGCTTGAGGAAGGCGCGATGGCCCTCGACGCCGACCACATCGGCCATCTTGGCGGTGCCGATGTTCGACGAGTAGATGAAGATCTCCGGCACGGACAGCACGCGCCGCTTGCCGTGGAAGTCGTTGATGGTGAAGCCGGCGATGCGGATCGGCCGCGAGGCGTCGAAGCTGTCGGTGATCGCCACCTTGCCCGAATCGAGCGCCATCGCCGTGGTGAACGCCTTGAAGGTCGAGCCCATCTCGTAGGCGCCGGCCGACATGCGGTTGAGGCGGTCCTTGTCGAGGGCGTTGTACGGGTTGTTCGGATCGTAGTCGGGCAGCGAGGCCATCGCCACCACCTCGCCGGTGCGCGCGTTGAGCATCACCGCGCCGGCGGCGATCGCCTTGTAGCGCTCCATCGCCTGCACGAGCTCGTCGCGCACGATGTGCTGGACCCTGAGATCGATCGACAGGCGCACGGGGGCGAGCTCGCCCTCGACGGCGAGCCCGGTCGCCTGCAGGTCGGCCAGGCCCTGGTCGTCGACGTATTTCTCCAGCCCGGCGATGCCCTTGTTGTCGATGTTGACCAGGCCGAGCAGGTGCGAGGCGGTCGGCCCGCCGGGATAGAAGCGCCGCTTCTCGGTGCGGAAGCCGAGGCCGGGAACGCCGAGCGCCAGGATGTCGGCCTGCTGGCGCGGCGAGAGCTGGCGGCGCAGCCACACGAAGCCCGCATCGCTCGCCAGCCGGCGGTAGGTCTGCTCGTAGTCGAGGTCGGGCAGCACGGTGGCGAGCTTCTCGATCGCCTCGTCGACGTCGACGATGCGGCGCGGCTCGGCGAACAGCGAGGCGGTCTTGATGTCGGTCGCCAGCACCTCGCCGTTGCGGTCGACGATGTCGGGCCGCGAGGCGGTGATGCGGGCGCGCGGCGCGTTGCCGGCGGCGGCGTCCTGCAGGCCGAGATGCACCAGGCGGCCGCCGATCGCGCCGAACACGGCCAGGAACACGACCATGGTCATGGCGAGCCGGCTGCGCGCCCGGCCGCCGGTCGCCTTGCGCGCGCCGTCGACGACGATGGCGCCGCCTGCCGCCGCCGCGGCGCCGCGCTGCCGCACGAGCCGCATCATCGCACCACGCTCCCGGTCGTCGCCGGGTCCTGGCCGGTCGCCGCGATGCCGCCGAGCGGATGCGTCGGGTCCTCGATCCGCATCGGCCGCACCGGCAGGTCGTCGAGTTCGGCGATCTGGCCCGCCTCGACCGGCGCCAGGTCGAGCTCGGCGGCGTAGACCTCGGTCAGCCGCTGCAGCCGCGCCGGCTGGGTGAGCAGGCTCCAGTCGGCCTTGAGGACGTCGATCGTGTCCTTCTCGAGGCCGATGGCGGTCTGCAGCGCGCGCACGCGGTCGAGCTGGTTCTCCGCCTCGTGCTTGGTGGTGTAGGTGAAGGCAGCCGCCGAGACCATGACGGCAATCAGCACGATGTCGAGGGTGCGGAACACGGGCAACGCCTACCTTTCGATGTCGATGGATGCGAGGTCGGGCAGACCGAGCCCGGCGGGATCGGCGGGCCGCGCCGCGGCGTCCGTGCGCGTCGCCGCACGCAGCCGCGCGGAGCGGGCGCGCGGGTTCTGCTCCACCTCGGCCTGCGACGGCGTGACCGGCCGGGCCGGCTTGCCGAAGGTGGCCGGCGCGGGGGCGACCGCCGGCAGGTGGCGCGAGCCGCCGGCCGGGCCGGCGGCGGCGGCCAGGAAGCGCTTGACGATACGGTCCTCCAGCGAATGGAAGGTGACGACGGCGAGCCGGCCGCCAGGCTTCAATGCGCGCTCGGCCGCGTAGAGGCCGCGCGCCAGCTCGCCGAGCTCGTCGTTGACGAAGATGCGCAGCGCCTGGAAGACGCGGGTGGCGGGATGGATCTTGTCCTTCGGGTTGCGGCCGACCGTCGCCTCGATCAGCCCGGCGAGCTCCAGCGTGCGCGCGAAGGGCTGCCCGGCGCGCCGGCGCTCGATGGCGCGCGCGATGCGTCCGGCATGCCGCTCCTCGCCGAGCAGGCCGAAGAGGCGCGCCAGCTCGTTGGCCTTGAGCCGGTTGACGACGTCGGCCGCGCTCGGGCCGGTGCCGCCCATGCGCATGTCGAGCGGCCCGTCGTGGCGGAAGGAGAAGCCGCGCTCCGCCTGGTCGAGCTGCATCGACGACACGCCGATGTCGAGCACGACGCCGTCGACCGGCTCGCCGGCCAGCGTGTCGAGCGCGGAAAAGCGCCCCTCGACGAGCCGCAGGCGCCCGCCGGCCGCCGCCTCGCGGGCGCGGCCGGCCGCCACGGCCGCCGGATCGCGGTCGATGGCGACGACGCGCGCGCCCGCCTCGAGCAGCGCGCCGGTGTAGCCGCCGGCGCCGAACGTGCCGTCGACGACCAGCGCGCCGGACAGCGGCGCCAGCGCGTCGCGCACCGCCTGGAGGAGAACCGGAATGTGGCGGGCCGGTCCGCCACCGGCGCCTTGCGGATCGCCGGGGCCCGCCATCATTCCGTTCTTTGCGCCGGCGGCCGCGCGGCCGCCTGGCGAAGCCGGGAGAGCCGGGCGCGCACCTCCGCGCCATGCGCCGCGAGGCGCTTCGGCTCCCACATCTGGAAGAACAGCCCGCGGCCGACGAAGGCGACCTCGCGGTCGATCCCCGTATGCGCGCGGATGAAGTCGCTCATCGTGATGCGACCGTCCTGGTCGATCTTCAGGAACGTCCCGTCGCCATGCACGAAGAACGACATGTCGTCCGCCGTCTGCAGGAACGGATCCTCCTGGGCGATGCGCGTCTCGTAGCGGTCGAGCAGGTCCGGCCCGCCGACATCCATCGCCGGCACGTCGAGCGCACGCAGCGCATAGAGCTCCGAGTAGCCGCGCTTCTGGACCACGCTGCGGAAATGCGCCGGCACCGACACCCGTCCCTTGGCGTCGACCCTGTTGACGGCATTCGACAGAAACCGGTCCATGGCACAAGGCGGCCTGCGCCGCCGTTCCCCTCTGCATCGCCCCGCCCGCGCCCTCGCGCGGCTCCTCGGATAAAGGCCCCCCGCCTGAACACACAGATGCCGTGTCCGGGCGCCGCTCTCTTGCGGGTCGCCCGACGTGCACCGCACCTCGAACTGAGACGAAAACCTGACTGGGTTTATGGGATATCATGGGCCATCATGGGCGTCAACGGGAACAGCCTCCACAATGCGGGGCGAAGACCCCACTTCCGGCCTTTGCCGCGCACCCCGCCACTTATTCCCCATTAAGGCTAACGAAGCGTTTAGACGGCGCAGGCAGCGCCCCGCCGCCGTGTCGGCGCCGCCTGCGCGGCGATGCCGCGGCCGCGCGCCGCGCGCGGTTTCCGCCCGGCCGCGAAATGCTCTACACGTTTGGCGCCGCACGACGGCCGACACAGGATCGCCAGCCATGACCGACGCGCTCGACCGGCGGCTCGCCCGCCTCTCCCACCTTCGCCGTGAGGCGCTGTCGCCGGGCGACCCGGTGGCGCTGCCCATCGTGCCGGCCTCGATGTATCACCTGCCGGGCGATCCCGCCGGGGTGCGCCAGTACGGCCGCTTCGCCAACCCGACGACCGAGGGGCTGGAGGACGCGCTCGGCCATCTCGAGGAGGCGGCCGTCGTCGCCCTGCCGTCCGGCATGGCGGCGATCGCCGCGCTGTTCTACGGCCTGCTTGCGACCGGCGACCGGGTGCTGCTGCCGTCCGACGGCTACTACACCACGCGCCGCCTGGCCGAGCGCTTCCTGGCGCCGATGGGGGTGGCCTGCGACACGCGTCCGACGGCGGCCTTCCTCGACGGCGGCTTCGACGGCTACCGGCTGGTGCTCGCCGAGACGCCGGCCAATCCGGGCCTCGACCTGTGCGACATCGCCGCCGTCGCCGAGGCCGCGCATGCCGCCGGCGCGCTCCTGGCGGTCGACAACACCACCATGACGCCGCTCGGCCAGCGGCCGCTCGATCTCGGCGCCGACCTCGTCGTCGCCTCCGACACCAAGGCGCTGAACGGCCATTCCGACGCGCTCTACGGCCATGTCGCGGCGCGCGACGGCGCGCTGATCGACCGCCTGCGCGACTGGCGCACGCTGGCCGGCGCCGTGCCCGGCCCGTTCGAGGGCTGGCAGGTGCATCGCGGGCTGGAGACGCTGGAGGTGCGCTTCGCGCGCATGTGCGCGACGGCCGAGGCGCTGGCGCCGCGGCTGGCCGCCCACCCGGCCGTCACGGCGCTGCGCTATCCCGGCCTGCCGCAGGACCCCGGCCACGCGCTCGCCGGCCGGCAGATGCGCTGCTACGGCTTCCTGATCGGCCTCACGCTCGCCTCGCGCAGGGCCGCCGACGCCTTCATCGAGCGCTGCACGCTGATCCAGCCGGCGACCTCCTTCGGCGGCGTGCACAGCTCGGCCGAGCGCCGCGCGCGCTGGGGCGACGCGGTGCCGGAGGGCTTCGTGCGGCTGTCGGTGGGCTGCGAGCCGGCCGAGGCGCTGTGGGCCGCGCTCGAGGCCGCGCTCGACCCGCTGGCGGCCTGACTACGGCCGCGCCGCGGCTCGAGCGTTTCCAGGCGAAGCGGACACCGGTTCGCCTGAAAACGCGCCAAACCAAGGACCTGGAGCCGATCCGCGCTTCCGTGAAAAGCAGATCGGCTCTGGAAAAGAGATGCCAGCCGGCCTGTAAGCCGGGTTCTGTATGGCCGGGCGCCGTGCGGCGCCCCGACGTGGCGGCCATTCCTCTGGGACCGATGTCGCCATCGGCCTCGTGCAACCTACCCGAACGGCTGGGCCGGAAACCGCCTGAAGGTCGCCCTTCGCGCCGTTCCTATTCGGTCTTGCTCCCGGTGGGGTTTGCCGTGCCGCTTCCGTTACCGGTCGCGCGGTGGGCTCTTACCCCACCCTTTCACCCTTACCCCGCCGGCGCACCGGCCCGAGGACCGGTCTGCAGACGGGGCGGTCTGCTTTCTGTGGCACTTTCCCTGGGGTCGCCCCCGCCGGACGTTATCCGGCACCGTGTTTCCGTGGAGCCCGGACTTTCCTCCCCGCCGGCATCCCGAAGGATGCCCGCGGAGCGGCCGCCCGGCCGGCTGGCAGGGCTTATAAAGGCATTCCCGCGGCAAAACGCAAACGCTTTCCGCCGCCGCGGGAGGATGGCACGGCGTCAGACGCCGAGGCGGCGCTTCACCTTGGCGCAGTAGGCGGCGGAGATCGGGTTCATCCGCTTGGCACCGTGGCCGGCGTTGTATTTCAGGATCGTCCCGCAGGTCGATCCGCCGCCGAGCTGATGGGCGCGGCCGAGATACATCATGCCGTACTTGATGTTGGTCTCGGGGTTGTAGAGCGCCTTGGCCGAGCCGCTGTAGCCCATGCCGCGCGCGGTGGCGAGCTTGAGCTGCATCAGGCCGATCTCGCCGGCCCGCCCGCGCGCGTCGGCCCGGTAGTTGCTCTCCACCGACACCACCGCATGGGCGAGCGACAGCGGCACGCCGTAGGTGCCGGCATAGCGCGTGATGATGGCGTCGAACGGCCGCCCGCCGGCGGCCGCCTGCTGCGTCGCGGGTGCCGGCTTCGCGGGTGCCGGCTTCGCCGCTGCGGGCGCCGCGGCCTCCGCCTCGGCCTGCGGCGCGGCGGAGACGGCGGCGGTGGTCGTCTCGTCGACCTGCGGCACGGTCACCATGCGGCCGCGGTCGACCCACACGGTCTTCACCGCGCCGCCGCCGGCCGACGCCGCCGCGTCGCCTTCCGCGTCGGCCGCGGGTGCGGCCGTCCCGGCCGCCTGCGGCTTGTCCTTGGCCGCCGCGATCATGCTCTCGGCGCGGTCGGGCGCCTCCTTGGCAAGCGCCGCGTGCGACAGGCCGGCCGCCAGCGCGGCCGCAATAACGGTCAGTCTTTTCATCGTCACCATTCGTTCGTTGGAGCGTGCGGCCGATCGCCCGCACGGTGTCTGCTGTCGGTCGTCTGGATGTCCGGCGCCAGCGCCGGCATGGGCGGCGCTGTGACAGGGCAAGGTGCACGAAAAAGGGAGGCCGCGGTCACTTTCGGTGTCGCGCGTTAACCTGCCATCAGCTTCCGCAGCGTGAGCCGCGCGGCGTCGAAGTCGGCGAAACGGCCGCTAGGCCGCACCCGGCAGGGCCGCGAGCAGCCGCCGCAGCGTCGCCTGCGTGCCGCCGTCGGCCACGCCGTCGACGCGGGCCGGACGGAAGTGGCGCTGGAAGGCGGCGACGACCGTCGCCGTCCTCTCGTCGTAGCGGCCGCTCTGCGCCAGACAGTAGCCGTAGCGCGCCAGATCGCGCTGCAGGGCGGCGACGGCCGCTCCGCCGCCGCCCGCCGCCGGACCCGTATCGTCGGCCGGCGGCGCCGGCTCGACCCAGTGGCCGAGGCCGGCCGCGGCGAGCCGCGCCCAGGGGAATTTCTCGCCCGGATCGACCTTGCGGCCCGGCGCGACGTCGGAATGGGCGAGCACGCGCGCGGCCGGAATCGCATGCCGGCGGGCGATGTCGAGGCCGAGCGCGATCACCGCGTCGATCTGGCGCGCGGGAAAGTCGGGATAGCCGAGATCGTGCCCCGGATTGACGATCTCGACGCCGATCGACAGCGAATTGACGTCGGCCTCGCCGTGCCAGCAGGCGCGTCCGGCATGCCAGGCGCGGTCGGCCTCGCGCACCATCTGCACGATCCTCCCGTCTTCCTCGACCAGGTAGTGCGCGGAGACCTCGGCCTGCGGATCGCACAGCCGCTGCGCGGCCGCCCGCCCGCTCGCCATGCCGGTGTAGTGCAGGATCAGCGCGTCGGGCCGGCGGCCGCCGCGCCGCGCGCCGCAATTGGGCGAGGCCGAGACCCGCGCCCCCGCATGGTCCGGCGCAAAGCCCCTCATGCGCGCTGGCGGGTGCGCTCGATCTGCGCGTAGGCGGCGTTGAGCGCGGCGATGCGGTCGTTGGCGATGGCCACGAACTCCTCCGGCACGCCGCGGCCGATCAGCACGTCGGGATGGTTTTCCGCCACCAGCCGCCGGTACTGCCGGCGCACCGCCTCGAAGGGCGCGTCCTGCGGCAGGCCGAGCACCAGATAGGGGTCGACGCCGTCGGGGTTGGCGTGCCGCGCCAGGATGCGGTCGAAATGGTCCTCGTCGATCTCGAAGATGCGCGACACGCGCTGCAGGAAGGCCAGTTCGCGCTCGTGCAGCACGCCGTCCGCCTTGGCGATGTGGAACAGCCCGTCGAGGATGTCCTCCAGCACCGCGCAGTTGCGCGCGCCCGAGCCGCACAGCCGCGCCATGCGCTCGGCATAGGCCTCGAAGCCGGCGACATCGCCCTTGGCCAGGTCGTAGAGCCGCGCGACGTTGCGCGATTCGCTCTGCGGCACGGCGAAGATCTCGTGGAAGGCGCGGATCTCGTCCTGGGTGACGACGCCGTCGGCCTTGGCCATCTTGGCCGACAGCGCGATCATCGCGACGGAGAAGGCGACGCGGCGGCGCAGTTGCGGATCGCCCTCGAAAACCGTGCGCAGCCCCTCCACGATCCCCGACAGCGCGCTGGCCGAGGTGCGGGAGAGGAAATCGCCAAGCCGAACCCAAATCGACATGGCGCAGTTCTAAAACCAAATTCGCGCCGACGCGAGGTCGAAACGCCCCATGCAAGGGGCTGCGACGAACCGTCTTTGCGGCGCCGCGCCACCCCGCTCAGGTTCGTCGCGACGGCGGCCAGCCCGGCCGCGGCACTGACGCGCGAAACCCGCGGCCGGCCGTCGGGCCGGTCGCGGGCTCGGCAGGGGTCTGCCGCGGGACGCGTCGGAACCTACTCGGTCGCCTGACGCACCTCGTCGCCGGCCTCCTCGATGGCCTCGCCGGTCTCCTCGATCGCCTCGTTCGTCTCCTCGACCGGGTCGACCTCGATGCTCTGCGTCGTGGTGTCGTCGGTCTCGGCGCCCTCGACGGGCTCCTCGGTCGCCTCCGGCTCGACGGCCTGCGTGGTCGTCTCGTCGGTGCCCATCTCGTCGGCGGGCTCCTCCATCGGCGTCACGTCGGTCGTCTCCTCGGTGATCTCCGGCTCGACCGACTGCGTGGTCACCTCGTCGGTGTCGCTGCACGCGGCCAGACCGAGCAGCGCGATGGAGGAAACGGATGCGATCAGCAGCTTCTTCATGACAAATCTCCTTCTTCGACGGTGGCGCCCTCGCAGGGCGCGTCGCCGGAGAAATGCCTTCCCCCGCCTTCGCGTTGCGTCACGAACGATGAAGAACGGTTACAATTCTCGCCGGGGCGGGGCGCGGCGCGCGGGGCGTCCGCTCCCGGTCGGCAGCGAGGCGGCAGCTCTACAGGCTGGCCGCCGCGCGGGCGGCCTGGTCGTACTGGCCGGAGATGGTGTGCATGGCCGCGGCGATCTCGCTCAGCGCCGTCTCGTCGAGCTTGAGATGCTTCAGGCTGTCGACCAGCAGCCCCTCGCGCACCCGGTGGTAGCGCGCGCAGGCCGCCAGCCCCGCCTCGGTCGCCCGCACCGTCTTCTCCTTGCCGCGCCGGCTCGTCGTCACCAGGCCGAGCGCGGCCAGCTTCTTGATGGCGTAGGAGGCGACATGCGTGTCCTCGATGTTGAACATCATGCAGATCTCGGCCAGCGTCTTGTCGCGTCCGCGATGCGCCACCGCATGCAGGATGTGCACGGCCGTCGGCTGCAGGCCCGGCACCCCGGCCGCCGCCATGCAGCGCACCATCCAGCGCTCGAAGGCATGATGCATCACCGTCATGGCGAACTCGACCTCCGACAGCGCCGGCATGCCGCCGGCGGCCAGGTGCGCGGCCGTCACCACCGGACCGACGGACTTGCGGGCGCTCGGCATGGTCTCACCTCGAATGCACGGTCTGCAGCCGGCGGAAAAAGCGGCCGGCAGCGCGACCGGAGCGTCGCATACGATGATAATTTGTCAACATATTATTGACGTTTTGCCGCAAACGTGGTTCCCCTTCCGCCTTGCCGGGACCGCCGGGCGCGGCTGCCGGAAACCATCACGAGCCGACAGGCGGGGAGGACGGCATGGGCGAGGCGCGCTGGGACTTCTGGATCGACCGCGGCGGCACCTTCACCGACGTCATCGGACGCGACCCCGCAGGCCGGCTGCACGCCCGCAAGCTTCTGTCCGACAATCCGGAGGCCTATCGCGATGCCGGCATCAAGGGCATCCGCGAGCTGCTCGGCGTGGCCGACGGCGAGGCGATGCCCTCGCAGCGCATCGGCGAGGTGAAGATGGGCACCACGGTCGCCACCAACGCGCTGCTCGAGCGCAAGGGCGACCGCGTGCTGCTGCTCGTCACCAAGGGCTTCCGCGACGCGCTGAGGATCGCCTACCAGGCGCGGCCCGACATCTTCGCCAAGGAGATCGTGCTGCCCGAGCAGCTCTACGAGCGCGTCATCGAGGTCGAGGAGCGGGTGCGCGCGGACGGCGACGTGGAGACGGTGCCGCATCTCGACGCGGTCGAGGCCGAGATCGCCGCCGCGCGGCGGGACGGCATCGACGCGGTGGCGATCGTCTTCATGCATGCCTGGAACCATCCCGCGCACGAGACGATGGCGGCCAGCCTGTGCCACCGCCTCGGCTTCGCGCAGGTCTCGGTCAGCCACCAGATCTCGCCGCTGATCAAGCTGGTCGGCCGCGGCGACACCACGGTGGTCGACGCCTATCTGTCGCCGATCCTGGCGCGCTACGTGCGGCAGATCGCCGACGAGCTCGGCGTCGACCTCGCCGCCGAGTCCGACCCGGACCAGACGCCGCGCCTCAAGTTCATGATGTCGTCGGGCGGCCTGACGGCGGCCAACCTGTTCCAGGGCAAGGACGCCATCCTGTCGGGCCCGGCCGGCGGCGTGGTCGGCATGGTCGAGACCGCGCGCACCGCCGGCTTCGACAAGGTGATCGGCTTCGACATGGGCGGCACCTCGACCGACGTGACGCACTACGACGGCGACTACGAGCGCGTGCTCGACACCGAGGTGGCCGGTGTGCGCATCCGCGCGCCGATGATGCGCATCCACACCGTGGCCGCCGGCGGCGGCTCGGTGCTGCACTACGAGGACGGGCGCTTCCAGGTCGGCCCGGATTCGGCCGGCGCCAACCCCGGCCCCGCCTGCTACCGGCGCGGCGGGCCGCTCGCCGTCACCGACGCCAACGTGATGCTCGGCAAGCTGCAGCCGGACGTCTTCCCGGCGATCTTCGGCCCCGGCCAGGACCAGCCGCTCGACGCCGACACGGTGCGCCAGCGCTTCGCCGCGCTGGCCGAGCGGATCGGCGACGGGCGCAGCCCCGAGGCGGTGGCCGAGGGGTTCGTCACCATCGCCGTCGAGAACATGGCCAACGCCATCAAGAAGATCTCGGTGCAGCGCGGCTACGACGTGACGCGCTACCTGCTCAACAGCTTCGGCGGCGCCGGCGGCCAGCACGCCTGCCTGGTCGCCGACGCGCTCGGCATGGAGGCGGTGCTCGTCCACCCGATGTCGGGCCTCCTGTCGGCCTACGGCATCGGCCGCGCCGCCGTCTTCGCCTCGCGCCAGCAGGCGCTGATGAAGCCGCTCGCCGACGCCGCGCTTCCCGCCATCCGCATGCAGATCGACGCGCTGCGCCGCGGCGTGATGGGCGAGCTCGCCCGGCAGGGCATCGCCGAAGCGGAGACCGCCTGGCGGGCGCTGCTGCAGGTGCGCTACGACGGCACCGACACGCCGCTCGCCGTGCCCTTCGAGGAGGGCACGGTGGCGGCCGCCCGCGCCGCCTTCGAGGCCGCGCACAAGGCGCAGTTCGGCTTCGTCTACGAGGCCAAGCCGACGGTCGTCGAGGCGGTCGTGGTGGAAGGCATCGACATGCGCGACACCGGGCCGGAGGAGGCCGAGCACGCAACCCGCGAGGCAGCCGCCGAGCCATTCGACCGGCGGCGGATCTTCTGCGACGGCGCCTGGCGCGAGGCCGGCGTCTTCCGCCGCGCCGAGCTGTCGCCCGGCCACCGCGTCGCCGGCCCGGCGCTGCTGATCGAGGACCACCAGACGATCGTGGTCGAGCCGGGCTGGCGCGCCGAGATCACCGCCCGCGACCACGTGCTCTTGCGCCGCAGCGAGCGCAAGGCGCGCCAGGCCGCGCTCGGCACCGAGGCCGACCCGGTGATGCTCGAGGTGTTCAACAACCTGTTCATGTCGATCGCCGAACAGATGGGCGTGACGCTGCAGAACACCGCCTATTCGGTGAACATCAAGGAGCGGCTCGACTTTTCCTGCGCCGTGTTCGACCGGCACGGCGCGCTGGTCGCCAACGCGCCGCACATGCCGGTGCATCTCGGCTCGATGGACCGCTCGGTCGAGACGATCATCCGGCTGAACGCCGGCGCCATCCGGCCGGGCGACGTCTTCGCCCTCAACGCGCCCTACAACGGCGGCACCCACCTGCCCGACATCACCGTGGTCACGCCGGTGTTCGACGAAGAGGCCGAGGCGATCCTCTTCTGGGTCGCCTCGCGCGGCCACCACGCCGATGTCGGCGGCACCGCGCCCGGCTCGATGACGCCGCTCGCCACGACGGTCGACGAGGAGGGCGTGCTGTTCGACAATTTCCGCCTCGTCGAGGGCGGCCGCTTCCGCGAGGCCGAGCTCACCGCGCTTCTCACCGACCACCCGTACCCGGCCCGCAACCCGCACCAGAACGTCGCCGACCTCAAGGCGCAGATCGCCGCCAACGAGAAGGGTGCGGCCGAGCTCAGGAAGATGGTCGCCGGCTTCGGCCTCGACGTGGTCGAGGCCTATATGGGCCACGTCCAGGACAACGCCGCCGAGAGCGTGCGCCGGGTGCTCGAGCGGCTGCCCGAGAGCGCCGCCTACGACTACCCCACCGACACCGGCCAGACGATCCGCGTGCGGATCACCGTCGACCGTCAGGCGCGCCGCGCCACGGTCGACTTCACCGGCACCTCGCCGGCCATGGCCAACAACTTCAACGCGCCCGAGCCGGTGGCGCGCGCGGCCGTGCTCTATGCCTTCCGCGTCATGGTCGAGGGCTCCATCCCGATGAACGCCGGCTGCCTGCGGCCGATCGACATCGTCATCCCGGAGGGCTGCATGCTGCGGCCACGCTATCCGGCCGCCGTGGTGGCCGGCAACGTGGAGACCTCGCAGCACGTCACCAACGCGCTGTTCGGCGCCATGGGCGCGCTCGCCAACGCCCAGGGCACGATGAACAACCTGACCTTCGGCAATGCGCGCTACCAGTACTACGAGACGATCTGCTCAGGCTCGCCGGCCGGCCGCATGAACGACGGCCGCGGCTTCCACGGCACCGCCGGCGTGCACACCCACATGACCAACTCGCGGCTGACCGACCCGGAGGTGCTGGAGCTGCGTTTTCCCGTGCTGCTGGAGGACTTCCACATCCGCACCGGCTCGGGCGGCCGCGGCCGCTGGAACGCCGGCGACGGCACGCGCCGCACGATCCGCTTCCTCGAGACGATGGAGTGCGCCATCCTGTCGTCGCACCGCGACCGGCCGCCGCAGGGCATCGCCGGCGGCGGCGACGGCGCGGTCGGCCGCACCGAGGTGCGCCGCCGCGACGGCACCATCGAGACGCTTCAGGCCTGCGACCAGACGGTGGTCGAGGCCGGCGAGGCGGTGATCGTGACGACGCCGACGGCCGGCGGCTACGGCAAGGCCTGACGGCGCGCCGGCGGCCTGGCGAACGCAGGCCGCCGCCCGCCGTCGCGCCGCTCTCCCCCGCCTGCGTCACACGACCGTCGCGAAACCGTCACGGGCCGGTTACCGGCGCGCGCTAGCCGGGGCGAACGCCACCAGTCGGGATTCGCCCCCATGACCGACCTGTCCGCCGGCCTCGGCCGGCCCTCCGCCCGCCCCGTCGCCCGCGCCATGTGCCGCAGCCGCGCGCTGTCGCGCACCGGCCTGTCGGAGCGCCTGTTCGCCCTCGCCTTCTCCGGCCTCGTCTACCCGCAGATCTGGGAGGACCCGGAGGTCGACATGGAGGCGATGGCGCTCGGCCCGGGCCACCGCGTCGTCGCCATCGCCTCGGGCGGCTGCAACGTGCTGGCCTATCTCGCACGCTCGCCGGCGCGCATCGACGCCGTCGACCTCAACGCCGCGCATGTCGCGCTCAACCGGTTGAAGCTCGCCGCCTTCGCGGCGCTGCCGAGCCATGCCGCGCTGTTCCGCTTTCTCGGCGAGGGCGGGCCGGGCAACAGCGCCACCTACGACCGCATGATCGCGCCGCGCCTCGACGCGGCCACGCGCCGCCACTTCGAGGCGCGGCGCTGGACCGGCCGGCGCCGCATCGCCGCCTTCGACGGCAACTTCCACCGCACCGGCCTGCTCGGCCTGTTCATCGGCCTAGGCCACCGCGTCGCCCGGCTGCACGGCGTCGACCCGGCCGGGATCATGCAGGCGCGCACGCCGCGCGAGCAGCGCCGCTTCTTCGACGAGCACCTGGCACCGCTGTTCGACCGACCGCTGGTGCGCTGGGCGACCGGCCGCCGCGCCTCGCTGTTCGGGCTCGGCATCCCGCCGGCGCAGTACGACGCGCTGCGCGGCGGGCGCAGCATGGCGGCCGTCCTGTCGGCGCGGCTGGAAAAGCTCGCCTGCCACTTTCCCCTCAGCCACAACTACTTCGCCTGGCAGGCCTTCGCGCGGCGCTATCCGAAGCCCGGCGAGGCCGCGCTGCCGCCCTATCTGGCGCCGGAGAACCACGCCACGATCCGCGCCAATGTCGGCCGCGTCGCGCTGCACAATGTCAGCGTCACCGAGCTGCTCGCCGGCAAGCCGGCGGCGAGCGTCGACCGCTTCGTGCTGCTCGACGCGCAGGACTGGATGACCGACGCCCAGCTCGACGCGCTGTGGCGCGAGATCACCCGCACCGCCGCGCCCGGCGCGCACGTCATCTTCCGCACCGCCGCCGCCCCGTCGCTGCTGCCCGGCCGGCTCGACCCCGCGCTGCTCGACCGCTGGCGTTACGAGGCAGCGCGCTCGCGCGCGCTGACGGCGCGCGACCGCTCGGCGATCTACGGCGGCTTCCACCTCTACGTGAAGACGGGCGCATGAGCGTGCACGCGCCGCCGCGCGACGGCCATGCCGGGCTGATGGACGCCGTCTATCGCCGCCAGCGCCACGTCTACGACCTCACCCGCAAGTTCTACCTGCTCGGCCGCGACGGCATGCTCGACGCGCTCGCCGTGCCGCCGGGCGGCACGGTCCTGGAGCTCGGCTGCGGCACCGGCCGCAACCTGGTCCTGGCGGCGCGGCGCTACCCCGCGGCCCGCCTCTACGGGCTCGACATCTCGGCCGCCATGCTGGAGACGGCGCGCCGCAGCCTCGCGCGCGAGCATCTCGACGACATGGTGGCGCTGGCCGCCGGCGACGCGAGCGCCTTCGATGCGCAAGCGCTGTTCGGCCGGCGCCGCTTCGACCGCGTCTACGTCTCCTACGCGCTGTCGATGATTCCGGACTGGCGGCAGGCGATCGCCGCCGGCCTCGACGCGCTGGCGCCGGGCGGCGCGCTGCACGTGGTCGATTTCGGCCGCCAGGAGCGGCTGCCCGGCTGGTGCCGCGCCGGGCTCGCCGCCTGGCTGGCCCGGTTCCATGTCAGCCCGCGTGAAGAGCTGCGTGACGTGCTCGAATCGGAATCGCACGACCGCGGCGCAAGCCTCGCATTCGAAACGCTTTTCCGCGGCTATGCCGTGCGCGCCGCGGTGCGGCTGCCGGCCTCCTGAGCCGGGGTCAGCGCAGCGCCGCCGCCAGCGCCGCGACCATCGCCTGCGGCCGGTAGCCGAGGTCGGACGGCGTCAGCCCCATGCGCACCACGACGAGGTCGCGCGAGGGAATGACGGTCACCGTCTGGCCATCGTGGCCGCGCAGCCAGTAGGCGTCGTCGGGCAGGTCGTGGCCGGCATCGGGATCGGCGTCCTCGGCCAGCCCGGCATCCGGCCCCTCGAGCCAGACGTGCCGGCCGTAGCGCCCGCCGGACACCTCGGTCGGCGTGCGCATCCACGCGACATAGCCCTCCGGCAGGAGGCGCTCGCCCTGCCACACGCCGTCGCGCAGCAGCAGCAGCCCGAAGCGCGCCCAGTCGCGCGCCGTGGCGTAGAGATAGGACGAGCCGACGAAGGTGCCGCGCGCATCGGTCTCCAGGACGGCGCTGGTCATGCCGAGCGGCCCGAACAGCACCGTGCGCGGCCAGGCCCGCGCCGCATCGCCGCCGCCCGCCGCCTCCTGCCACACGCGCGACAGCAGCACCGAGGTGCCGCTCGAATAGCTGAAGACGCTGCCCGGTTCCGCCTCGAGCGGCTGGGCGGCGGCGAAGCCGGCCATGTCGGGCTCGAGATAGAGCATGCGGGTGACGTCGGCGACGGCGCCGTAGTCCTCGTTGAAGGCGAGCCCGCTCGCCATGGCGAGCAGTCCGGCGACGTCGATCGCCGCGCGGCCGTCGTCCTGCCAGCGCTCGAACAGCCCGTCGGCCGCGCGCGTCAGCATCCCCTCGCCGATCGCCCGGCCGACCAGCGCGGCCGTCACCGTCTTGGTCATCGACCAGCCGAGCAGCGGCGTCTCGGCGGCGAAGCCCTCTCCATAGCGCTCGGCCACGATGCGCCCGCCATGCACGACCACCACCGCGCGCATGCCCGGCCCGGTCATCGCATCGTCGTCGAGGACGGCGGCGAGCGCGGGGTCCTGCGAGGCCGCCAACCGCTCGCCCTGCGGCCACGGCGCGTCGCCGGCCGGCGCGGCCGCCGGCGGCGGGGCGGTGAACCGGCGCGCGGCGTCGAGATCGCCGTCGGGCACCGCCGCGCAGCCCGCGCCCTCGCGGTGGACGGCCAGGCCGCCGCCGAACAGGCCGAAGATGCCGGCCTCCACCGTGCCGGCCTCGCGGTCGACGTCGACCGACACCAGCCTGAGCAGCGGGTGGCCCGGCGCCTGCACGTCGACGGCCAGCACGGTGTCGCCGTCGCGGCCGGCGAGGAAGACGTTGGAGCACACGATCTTGGCCGCATAGCCGGAGGCGACGCGCAGCTCGCCCGGCGGCGCGACGTAGAACCACACGACGACCGCCGCCAAGAGCGCCACGATGAGCGCCAGCAGCCACACCAGGATGCGCCCCATGCCATTTCCTTTCGCGGCGGCGCCGGTTGCCCTTGAATCGCCGCCATTCGGCCCATGATCGGCCGCCACTGTCGATCCTGGTGCGGCGAAAATCAATGCTGCCGCAGGGGCAGCGCGTGACGGGCGCGCGGCGATCGCGTATGGAAGGGTGCAAGCGCATGACACCGTCGATTCGAGGGGGAACGTCCCTGCTGATCCGCCGTCTCGCGATCCTCGCCAGCGCCGCAGTCCTGAGCGCCTGCACCAGCGGCGGCATGGACATGGCCGACCTCGTGCCGACGGCCGGTGCGGCGGTGGGCGAGCTGCGCTTCGCCGATTCCGACCCGCACGACTGGCAGGCCCGGGCGCCGTGGAGCTATCCGGTGCACGGCACCGACGTGTCGAAGTATCAGGGCGACATCGACTGGACCGAGGCGCGCGAGAACGGCATCTCCTTCGCCTTCATCAAGGCGACCGAGGGCGGCGACCGCGTCGACGACTATTTCGCGCAGAACTGGCGCGCCGCGCGCGCCGCCGGCATCGCCCGCGGCGCCTATCACTTCTACTATTTCTGCCGTCCGGCGATCGAGCAGGCGCGCTGGTTCATCAAGACGGTGCCGAACGACCCGTCCGCGCTGCCGCCGGTGCTCGACATGGAGTGGAACCCGTTCTCGCCGTCCTGCCGGCTGCGGCCCGAGCCCGAAGTGGTGCGCCGCGAGATGCGCGTCTTCCTCGACGCCGTCGAGCGGCACTACGGCAAGCGGCCGATCATCTACACCTCGATCGACTTCTTCGACGACAACGACCTCGCCCGCTTCAAGGGCTATCCGTTCTGGCTGCGCTCGGTGGCCGGCCATCCCGACGAGAAGTACGGCGACCACCCCTGGGTGTTCTGGCAATACACCGGCACCGGCGTCGTGCCCGGCATCACCGGCGACGCCGACATCAACGTCTTCAACGGCAGCCCGTCGGCCTGGCGGAGCTGGCTCGAGGCCAATGCCGGCTGAGGCCGGCCGCACAGCGCCCGTTTCCCGCGCCACGCCGGCCGGCGGCCAAAGCCCCCATCTTGCCAGACAGGAGCAAGCGATGAGACCGACCCCGATCCTCTGCGCGGCCGCGCTCGCCGCCGCCCTCGCCACCCCCGCCGCAGCGCAGCAATGCGGCGGCGACTTCGCCCAGTGGCGCGCCGGCGTGCGCGCCGAGGCCGAGGCGGCCGGCGTCGGCCGGCGCGGCCTCGACGCGCTGGCGCAGGCGCGGCTCGATCAGCGCGTCATCGACTTCGACCGCGGCCAGCGCGTCTTCACCCAGACCTTCAACGAATTCGCCGGCCGCATGATCAACGACTACCGGCTGACGAACGGCGCGGCCAATCTGCGCCGCTACGCCGACACCTTCGCGCGGGCGGAATCGGAGTTCGGCGTGCCCGGCCCGGTCATCACCGCCTTCTGGGCGCTGGAGACCGATTTCGGCGCCGTGCAGGGCGACTTCTCCACCCTCAATGCGCTGACGACCTTGGCGCACGACTGCCGCCGGCCGGAGATCTTCCGCCCGCAGCTCGTCGCGCTGCTCAAGCTGATCGACCGCGGCGTGGTGCCGGCCGGCGTCGAGGGTGCGTGGGCGGGCGAGATCGGCCAGATGCAGATGCTGCCGAGCGACTACATCGAGAAGGGCGTCGACGGCGACGGCGACGGCCGCATCGACCTCAAGGCCAGCAAGCCCGACGCCATCCTGACGGCTGCCAACAAGATCCGCGCGCTCGGCTGGCGCGCCGGCGAGCCGTGGATGGACGAGATCCGCGTGCCGGCCGACCTGCCCTGGGCCGAGACCGGTCGCGTCAACGCCAAGCCGCGCGCGCAATGGGCCGCGCTCGGCGTGACCCTGCGCGACGGCAGCCCGCTGCCGGCCGACGACCTGCCGGCCGGCGTGGTGCTGCCGATGGGCCACAAGGGGCCGGCCTTCCTCGTCTACCCCAACTACGACGTCTATCTGGAGTGGAACGAGTCGCTGATCTACACGCTGACGGCGGCCCAGCTCGCGCGCCGCTTCGCCGGCGCGCCGCGCTTCGACCGGCAGAACCCGGAGCCCGGCCTGGCGCCCGAGACGATGAAGCAGCTGCAGACCAAGCTCAAGGCGCGCGGCCACGACGTCGGCGGCGTCGACGGCATCCTCGGGGTCAAGACGCGCGAGGCGGTGCGCCGGGAACAGCTCCGCCTCGGCTTTCCGGCCGACGGCTGGCCGACGCCGGCGCTGCTCGCCAATCTCTGAGGCCGGGCCGTCCGCCGGCGGTCGGCGCCAAACGGGCGGCCGAAAGCCCGGCCGCGCCCCGCCGGAGGCGGCCTGTCATGCGGGTCGCGGCGGCCGCTCGCGCGCGCGCTCAGCCGGCGGTGCCTGCGCCTTCGTCCTGCCGGGCGGCGACGATGCCCCAGACCGCCACGGCGATCAGCAGCAGGCCGACGATATAGGCGTTCCAGGCCGCGCTCTGCTCGGCCGCATAGGCGAGCGCCCAGGGCGAGACGAACAGCCAGGCGCCCAGCACCAGGTTCGCCCACTCCTCCCACTCGGCCATCCTGGCCATGGCGCCGACGGCGAGCGCGCCGACGATGACGGCGACGATCCAGGCGTTCCATGCCCAGGCGCCCGCCGCGACGGCCGGCAGGATCCACGGCGCTATGAACAGCCATACCGCCAGGATCAGGGCGATCCAGTTCGGCACCTGGTTGGCGCTTGCTGCGGAGTTGCTAGCCATAACCTGCCTCCCTTTCAGCGGTTACAGCGCGTTAACACTCCGTGAAGCGGCGGCGTTCCCGCCGTCAAGGCAGCCATGCGCGTGGTGCAGACCTGCCATGCCGCGCGGCGCTCCGCCGGCCGGCGGAGCCTGGAGCGTTTCCAGGCACGGTGGAAACCGGCTCGCCGTTCGCAAACGCGTCAAGACAATGACTTGGAGCCGATCCGCGATGCCGTGAAAAGCAGATCGGTTCTAGTCCGCCATGGTCTCGAGGCTGGCGAAGCCCTCGGGCGCGCTGCCCTCGTCGAACGGCGTCGTCACCTCCACGAAGGTGTCGGGATAGAAGCCGTTGAAGCGGGTGCGCAGCGCCATGGAATAGGCGCCGATATGGCCGATCTCGATCCAGTCGCCGGTGTCGACCGTCTCCGGCAGCCAGAACGGCCGCGACAGGATGTCGACCGAATCGCAGGTCGCCCCGCACACCCGGAACGGCACGATGTTGGCCGGGTCGCCGTTGCGGCTGCGGATCGCCGGATCGGCGATGAAGCGGGCCGGCAGCGTGA
Source organism: Aquibium sp. A9E412 (assembly GCF_030398335.1). Taxonomy (GTDB): domain Bacteria; phylum Pseudomonadota; class Alphaproteobacteria; order Rhizobiales; family Rhizobiaceae; genus A9E412. Next base: position 14,767 of record NZ_JAOAOP010000027.1, on the reverse strand, counting down.
TCTTGCCGGTCCACGAATCCGACAGCGAGGCCCAGATGCCGTCGTTGATGTAGAGCCGCCGGCCCTTGCGCAGCAGCACGCGCACGATCAGCGAGAAGGCGCGCGCCACGATCACCCGGCCCGGCTCGGCGACCAGCGGCAGGTCGTCGAAGCCCCATTCGGCGATGTCGGCGTCGAGCCGCGCCATGATCTCCTCGAGCGAGGGCAGCACCGGCTTCCTGCGGTTGGGGTCGTGGCCGTATTCGGCGGGAAAGCCGCCGCCCACGTCGAGCGCGGCGAGCGGCACGCCGGCCCGGTTGCGCACCCAGTCGGCCGAGGCGAGCGCCCGCTCGTAGGTGTCGGGATCCTCGATCTGGCTGCCGACGTGGAAGCACAGGCCGACGCGGTAGCCGGTGCGCGCCAGCCGGCGCAGCAGCTCGACCGCCTGCGCCGGCGCCGCGCCGAACTTCTTCGACAGCTCGTAGGCGGCATGGCCCTTGGTCTGCAGCCGCACGAACACGGTGAGGCCGCCGGGGTCTACGTCGAGCGCGCGCACCACGCGGGTGAGCTTGGTCACCTCGTCCTCGTGGTCGACGGCGATGGTGCGGATGCCGTAGCCTTCCAGCGCCAGGCGGATGTCGGACTGCGCCTTGACCGGGTGCATGTAGAGCATCTCGGCATCCGGCGCGACGCCGCGCACGGCGGCGAACTCGGCCGGCGAGGCGACGTCGAAGGCGCGGACGCCGGCCTCGGCCAGCGTCTTCAGCACCATGGGCTCGCCGTTGGTCTTCACCGCATAGGCGGTCTTGCCGGAAAACAGCGCCATGAAGCGCCGCGCATCGGCCTTCAGCACCTCCGGCCGGAAGCAGTAGACCGGCTGGTCGGGCCGCATCTCCAGCGCGGCGTGTCGGGCGTCGTCGAATCGCTGCATGAAATCTCCCTGCCGTCCCGGGAAGCCTAGAACCTTTGCCCCCGTTGTAAACGCGCCGCCGCGGGTCCGGTCGCAAATCGGGTGGCGCGGGACGCGCCGGCCAGCCTAGCGTCGCGCGCACGACATCGGGGTGACGGCAGCGGAACGGAGGCGTGGTGAATGACGACGACATCGGGCGAAAGGAAGGTCGCGGCACCGATCGCGGCGCGCGACTGGGCAATGATCCTGACGCTCGGCGCGGTGTGGGGCGGTTCCTTCTTCTTCGCCCGCATCGCGGTGGCCGAGATGCCGCCGCTGGCGCTGGTGCTGTTCCGCGTCGCCATCGCCGCGGCCGTGCTGCAGCTCTGGCTGGCCGTGCGCGGCCCCGCCTTCCGCCCCGACCGGCGGCTGGCCGGGCGCTTTCTCGTGATGGGCTTTCTCAACAACGCCCTGCCCTTCTCGCTGATCTTCGCCGGCCAGACGGCACTCGGCGCGGGGCTCGCCTCGGTGCTCAACGCCACGACCCCGTTCTGGACAGCGCTGATCGCCGACCGGCTGACGGCCGACGAGAAGCTGTCGGCGCGCAAGGCCGCCGGCATCGGCATCGGCATTGCCGGCACCGCGGTGATGCTGGCGCCGGGCCTCGTCTCGGGGCTCGGCGGGCCGCTGTGGGCCAAGCTGTGCCTGCTCGGTGCGGCGGTCGCCTATGCCTTCGCCTTCCTCTACGCGCGGCGCTTCCGCGGCGTGCCGGCGCCGCTGGTGGCGACCGGCCAGCTCACCGCCTCGACGGCGGTCATGCTGCCGGTCGTGCTGGCGCTGCACCAGCCGGCCGCCCTGTTCGCCGTCGGCGGCGGCACCTGGGCGGCGATCGTCGGCCTCGCGGTGCTGTCGACGGCCTTCGCCTACATCCTCTATTTCCGCATCGTCGCCTCGGCCGGCGCCACCAACGCCTCGCTGGTCACCCTCGTGGTGCCGGTCAGCGCCCTGCTGCTCGGCACGCTGCTGCTCGGCGAGCGGCTCGCCGGCTACGAGATCGCCGGCATGGCGCTGATCGGCCTCGGCCTGCTCACCATTGACGGCCGGCTGTTCGCCCGGCGATAGCTGAGCGGAGCGGAACAGGGGGATGGCCATGCAATCGTTTCTGGCGCTTCGCGCGGCGATCGAGGCGGACAGGCTGACGGCCGAGGCGGCGGTGGCGCAGAGCCTCGAGGAGATCGCCGCGCGCGAGGCGCAGATCGGCGCCTTCGAGGCGCTCGCCCCGCGCGATGCCGCGCTCGCCGCGGCCGCGCGCGCCGGCGGCCCGCTCGCCGGCATCGCGCTCGGCGTCAAGGACATCTTCGACACGCACGACCTGCCGACCACCTACGGCTCGCCGGTCTTCGCCGGCCACCGGCCGCCGGTCGACGCGGCGGTCGTCGCCATGGCGCGGAGCGCCGGCGCCACGGTCGTCGGCAAGACGGTGACGACGGAATACGCCTTCCTCCAGCCCGGCCGCACGGTCAACCCGCACGACCCCGCCCACACGCCCGGCGGCTCGTCGTCGGGCTCGGCGGCGGCCGTCGCCGCGGGCATGATCCCCGCGGCCATCGGCACCCAGACCGGCGGCTCGGTGATCCGCCCGGCCTCCTTCTGCGGCGTGGCCGGCTACAAGCCGAGCTTCCGCCTGGTGCCGGCGACCGGCATGAAGACCTTCTCCTGGTCGCTCGACACGGTCGGCTTCTTCGCCGCCGGCGTGGCCGACGTGGCGGCGTTCGCCGCCGCGCTGACCGGCCGCCCGCTCGCCGTCGAGCCGGTCGACGCGCCGGCCCTGCGCATCGGTGTCTATCGCGGCGCGATCTGGCAGCGGGCGAGCGCGGCGATGCGCGATGCGGTCGAGCGCGCGGCCGCGCTGGCCGAGGCGGCCGGCGCGCAGCTCGCCGCCGCCGACGAGCCCGAGGCGCTCGCCGCCGCGCGCGAGGCGCACGCCACGGTGCAGAATCACGAGGCCGCGCGCGCGCTCGCCGGCGATTTTGCGCTGCACGCCGCGCGCCTGAGCCCGGTGCTGCGCGAGACGCTGGAGGCCGGCTTCGCCATCGCGCCCGAGGCCTATGACCGCGCCCGCGCGCTCGCCCGGCGCGGCCGCCACATCGCCGGCACCCTGTTCGCCGACCACGACGTGCTGATCGCGCCGGCAGCGCCGGGCGCGGCGCCGGCCGGGCTCGAGACGACCGGCGATCCGCTGTTCAACAAGCTGTGGACGCTGACCGGCAACCCCTGCGTCGCCGTGCCGGGGCTGACCGACGCCGCCGGCCTGCCGCTCGGCGTGCAGGTGATCGCCCGCTTCGGCCGCGACCGCACCGCGCTTTCGGTCGCCCACTGGCTCGAAGGGCTGCTCGCCGCGCCCGCACGCCCGGCGACAGCCGTTAACAGCCCGTGAACGACACCGTTTCGCGAGCGATTTCAACGCGCAAGGCGGCGGCCGGGCACAGCTTTTCCCAACCCTCTCGCATTGCAGCATAATTTCTTCTTGCGGGGCCGCCAAAGCGGTCTAGATTCAAGGGTCCATTCTGCAGAGAGGAGGCTGTGCAATGGGACTGACAAGGCCGCTTAATGCGCTCATGCTGTGTGCCGCATTCGCCGTCGTCGGCGCCCTGATCATCGGGGTCCTGCCCTAGGCGGCGCCCGCACAGGAGACCGGCCGCCGCGCCCGCGCGTCGGCCCCACGAACAACCACCGCAAGCAGCAATCGGACAGGACGGTCGCCGGAAGACGAGAATCGGGCTGAAGACGAGAATCGGGCTCAAGCATCGCAAGACCCGGAAGCGCGAAGCCACCGACGACCGGCCGGGAACAACGGCAAGAAGATCCGCAGACATGGCGAGGGGCCGGCATCGACCGGCCCTTCGTGCTGTCGGACGCGTGCCGTCGCAGGCCGGCGCGACGCCGCCTCAGGCCGCCGCGGGCTGCGCCTGGGCGCCCGGCTGACCGGCGCGGATGCCGATCATGTGGCAGATGGCGAACACCAAGTCGGCCCGGTTCATCGTGTAGAAGTGGAAATCGAACACGCCGCGCTCGACCAGGTCGAGCACCTGCTCGGCCGCCACCGCCGCGGCGATCAGCGCATGGGTCTGCGGGTCGTTCTCCAGCCCCTCGAAGCGCTCGGCCAGCCACGCCGGCACATGCGCGCCGCAGCGCGCCGAGAAGTTCGCCACCTGGCGGAAATTGTGCACCGGCAGGATGCCCGGCACGATCGGGATGTAGATGCCGGCGCGCCGCGCCCGCTCGACGTAGCGCTCGTAGACGTCGTTGTCGAAGAAGAACTGGGTGATGGCCCGCGTGGCGCCGGCATCCACCTTGCGCTTCAGCATCTCGATGTCGGTGGCGAAGTCCGGACTTTCGGGGTGCTTTTCGGGATAGGCGGAGACCGAGATGTCGAAATCGCCGAGCGCCCGCAGCCCGCCGACCAGCTCGGCACCGTTGGCATAGCCCTGCGGATGCGGCCGGTAGGCCGCGCCGACGCCCTCCGGCGGATCGCCGCGCAGCGCCACGAAGCGCTGCACGCCCATCGCCGCGAAATCGCCGATCACCGCGTCGACCTCGGCGCGCGAGGCGTCGACGCAGGTCAGATGCGCGGCCGGCGTCAGGTCGGTCTCCGTCAGGATGCGGCGCACGGTGCGCGCGGTGCGCTCGCGCGTCGTGCCGCCCGCCCCGTAGGTGACGGAGACGAAATGCGGGTTGAGCGGGCGCAGGCGGCTCACCGTCTGCCACAGCCGCTCTTCCATCTCGTCCGTCTTGGGCGGGAAGAACTCGAACGACACCCGCACCTTGTCGCCGATGTCGGGCCGGCGGGAGAGGCGGAATTGGGACATCAGGCTTTCTCCGGTTCGCCGGCCCGCGGCGTCTCGGCGTCGTCGGCAACGAGCAGACGCCGGTCGCGGGCCAGCCACAGTTTCACGGTCAGGCCGGCGGCGGCGTCGCCGCGCGGCGCGAAGTCTTCGACGGCCTCGAGGTCGAGGCCCGCCTCGTCGAGCCACTCGGCCATCTGCGCGTCGGCGAAGCCGAGCCGCAGATGGGCGTGCTCCTCGCGCAGGAACTCGAGCGCGTGCGGCGCGAAGTCGACGACGATCAGCCGCCCGGCCGGGCGCAGCAGGCGGGCGGCCTCGAGCAGCGCGCGTGCCGGGTCCTCGGCGTAGTGCAGCACCTGGTGCATGGTCACCAGGTCGTGCGCGCCGCGCTCCACCGGCGGGTCGACGATGTCGCCGAGCCGCACCTGGGCGTGCGTCACCCCGGCGCGGTCGAGATTGGCGCGCGCCACCGCCAGCATCTCGCGCGAGAAGTCGATGCCGACGCCGCGCTGGTAGAGCGGCGCCAGCAGGACGAGAAGCCGGCCGGTGCCGGTGCCCAGATCGACCATCGAGCCGAACGGCCGCGCGCCGACCAGCGCCGTCAGCGCCGTCTCGACCGCCTGGTCGGCGACGTGCAGCGAGCGGATCTGGTCCCAGCGCGCGGCGTTCTCGCGGAAGAACTCCGCCGCGCGCTCCTGGCGCCGCCGCTTGACGGCGGCCAGCCGCTCGCGGTCGCGCTCGAGCTGGCCGTCGGCCGGGTCGAGCCGCGCCACCACGCCGTGCACGAACTCGCGCGCCGCCTCGCCGTCGGACAGCCGGAAATAGGCCCAGGAGCCCTCCTGGTAGCGCGCGATGAGCTCGGCATCGAGCAACAGCCGCAGATGGCGCGAGACGCGCGGCTGCGACTGGTTGAGGATCTCGGTCAGATCCGACACGGTGAGATCGCCCTGCGCGAGCAGCACCAGGATGCGCAGGCGGCTGGATTCGGCGGCCGCCTTCAGGGTATCAACCATGGTGTCGAAATCGATCGCGCGGCGCGTCAGCATTCCCAGCTCCGAAAAGACATAAACATATGTTTATATCGAATTGCCATGTCTGACAAGCAGGCGCCGCAAGACAGCCCGCCGCGCCCCGGCGAGCTGCGGCTCGCCGACGATCCGGCCGCCGCGCCGGGCGATGCCTCGGTCGTGTTCATCGGCCGCGTGCGCTCGCCCTGGACGCGGCGCGAGGACTGCCCGAAGAACATGAGCCAGGCGCGCGAGCGCGGCGGCGCCGGCCGGGTCGAGGTCGCCGCGCCCTTCCGGGCCGGGCTTGCCGGGCTGGAGCGCTTCAGCCATGTGGTGCTGCTGACCTGGTTCGACCGCGCCGGCCGCGACCTGATCGTGCAGCATCCGAAGCACGCCGCGGTGGCGCGCGGCGTCTTCGCCCTGCGCTCGCCGGTGCGGCCCAATCCGATCGGCATGCATGTGGCCCGGCTCGAGGCGCTCGACGCGGCGGCGGGCGTGCTGCACCTCGACGCCATCGACGTGCTCGACGGCACGCCGCTGCTCGACATCAAGCCCTATTTCGCCTCCATCGACGCCTTTCCCGAAGCCGCGCGCCCCGCCGACGACGGCCGCCGGTGACGGCGCGCACCGGCCGCCAGCGCGCCATCGCCAAGGCGCTGACGGCGCTGCTGCCGCTCGCGCCGCTCGCCGACATCGAGGCGATCCGCGCCCAGGCCGGCGCCCGGCACATGCGCGACCTGCCGCCGGCGATCGCCGTCTGGCTGGCCACCGTCAGCCATGTGCGCCACGCCCACACCGACTACGACGCGCTGCTCGACGACGGCTACGACCGCGACGCGGCGCGCTTCTTCGTGGTCGACGACATCAACCGCGTGCTGACCGCCTGGCGCGCCACCCGGCTGCTCGACCCCGACGCCGACGACGACGGCGACTGAGCGCCGCCGACCCGGTCGACCGCCGCGGTCAGGGCCGGTAGATCCACTGCTCGGGCACGCGCACCGACACCGCCTCGCCCGGCGCGATGGTGCCCGGCTTCTCCACCCAGGCGACGAGGCCGCGCAGCCGCCGCGCCACCCGGGCGAACAGCAGTGCCCCCGCCTCGCGGTCGGCCATGCGGGCATGCTCGGCCACCGCGCGTCCGGCGACGCGGCACGGGGCGTTCTGCCCGTCGACCTTGAGCGTCGCCCCGCCGGAGAAGAAGAAGAGCGTGCCGGCGGGCAGCATCGACAGCGCCGGCACGCCGTCGATCACCAGATTGGCGCCGAGCCAGTGCGGCTCGACCGCGCGCAGGCCCATCGCCGCGGCGATGCGCGCCAGCTCGTCGCCGGCGACGATGGAAAGCTGACGCGCGTTGCGCATCTCGGTGCCGCGCGGATACCACGGCTCGCGGCCGCCCGCGCGCCGCGTCAGGCCGGCATGGAGATCGCCCTCGATTCCCGCGAAGCTCAGCCGCAGCTCGGGCACGGCGCGGGTCTCGAAATGGTCGAAGGGAGCGACGAGGGTTTCCGTCACCCGGCCGGCGAGCTTGCGCCCCGGCAGGACCTCCGGCTCGTCGTCGCGCCTGGCCAGCGGATCGCGCATCGGCCGCCCCCATGCCCCGCGGCGCGTCGCGCGCCGGCGGCCGTCACATCATGCGCATCAGCGCGCCGCCGATCGAGTAGCCGGCGCCGAAGGCGCACAAAAGCCCGTACTCGTCGCGCGCCATGTCGGCGTGGTTTTCCGACAGCGCCACGATCGCGCCGGCGGCCGCCGTGTTGCCGAGCCGCTCCAGCACCATCGGCGCGCGGTCGTGGTCGACCGTATGGCCGAATGACAGCTTGAGGATCATCGCGTTCATGCGCGCATTGGCCTGGTGCAGCCAGAAGCGGCGGATGGTGTGCGGCGTGTGGCCGTGCTCGGCCAGGAAGTCGACGATGAAGCGGTGGCCGGCGACGGTCACCTCCTTGAAGACCTTGTTGCCGACCTGCTTGATCATGTTGCCGTCCATGTGGACGACCGAGGTGTCGTCCTGGGCGGCGCGGTTGAGGAAGCCGAAATTCGAGCGGATGTTGTTGGAGAACTGCGTCCAGCAGCGCGTGTCGACGATCTCGAAGCGGCCCGGCCGCTCGGCGTCCCCCTCCATGCCCTCGACCAGCATCGCCACCGAGGCGTCGCCGAAGATGAAGTGGGTCTGCCGGTCGCGGAAGTTCAGATGGCCGGTGACGATCTCCGGCGTGACGACGAGCACGCGCTTCTGCGCGCCGGTGCGCACCAGGTTGGTCGCCACGTGCAGCCCGGCCAGCGCCGAGGAGCAGCCGAGCCCCATGTCGAAGCCGGCGCCGCCGCAGCCGAGCGCGTTCTGGATCTCGATGCCGAGCGCCGGATAGGGCCGCTGGTGATGCGAGGCCGCGCAGATCACCATGTCGACGTCCTCGGGCGCGGTGCCGGCATGGGCCAGCGCCTTGCGCGCCGCCGCGACGCCGAACTCGGCCATCACCGACAGCTCGTCGTCGCCGCGCGCGGGAATGCGCGGCGCCATCCGCTCGGGGTCGAGGATGCCCGCGCGGTCGAGCACGTGGCGCTCGCGGATGCCCGAGGCGTAGTCGATGAACTCGGTATCGGATTTGTCGAGCAGCGGCCGGCCGTCGCCCTGCCGCCGCGCGTTCTCCGCGTCGACCCAGCGGTTGAAGCTGTCGACCAGCTCCTCGTTGGTGATGAAGGCCTCGGGGATTTCGGCGCCGATGCCGCTGACGCACACGCGGGCCAGCGGCCTTTGCGCGTTGGCGACGGCGGCGGCGTCGCGCTTGTCGGTGCGCTGTAGCATTGTCTTGCCTGCTCGTGGGCCGGAGACCGGAACGTCCAGCCTCGACCTTGCCGCAACAGGGTTTATGGGAGGTAAAGCGCAAGTCAAGGCCGCGGCCCGAAGATTCGCCGCCGCGCCGCGCCATCGGCGGGCCGGTGCGCTTTACCGGCAACAGGGCCTGGCGTATCGTTGCGCGCAGACGGGGAGCATGACGGCCTGTGACGGAGGATGCCCGCATGCCTGCCACCACCCGCTTTGCCCGCCGCGCCGCCGGCGCGCTCGTCGCTCTGCCGCTTCTCGCCGCGCCGCTCGCCGCCGCCGACCTGTCCTGCGAGGGGCTGGTGCCGCTCGGCCAGCGCATGATCTGCCCCGGCTTCGAGCCCAACTGGGCGGTCGAGCTCGTGTGTTCCGGCGAGACGATGACGGCCAACTTCATCGACGCGTTCTCCGGCGCCGACATCGCGACGACGCCCGGCACCGTGGCCTTCTCCGGCCAGGCGCCATGGGTCTTCGAGACCAGCCATCCGGTGGCCGGCAGCATCGCCTACACGCCCGGCGGCTGCACCGACGAGAGCGACCGGGTCTACGACTTCACCTTCGCGCCGACGGCCGCGCCGGGGTTGTCCGGCCCCTTCTACCCGTTCTGCTGCCGCATCGAATGAGCCCGGGCGGCGCTCAGTCCGCCAGCGCCCGACGCAGAGCGCGCGCCAGATCGGCCGCCAGATAGGGCTTCTGCAGGACCGGCCGCGTCGCCCAGCCTTCCGCCAGCCCCTCGCGGCCGTAGCCGGTGGCGAAGACGACCGGGATGCCGGCCGCCGCGAGCCGCTCGGCGAGCGGGAAGACCGGCCGGCCGCCGACATTGACGTCGAGCACGGCGGCGTCCACCGCCACGCCCTCGGCCAGCATCGCCTCCGCCGCGTCGAAGCGCATCGCCGGGCCGACGACCGCGCAGCCGAGCTCCTCGAGCATCATCTCGAGGTTCATCGCCACCAGCGCCTCGTCCTCGACGACGAAGATCCTGAGGCCCTGAAGACCCGTCGCGCCGCCGTTCATCGCCACACCCCCAGCACCGCATCGCCGGGCAGCGCGAGCCGGCACGAAAAGCCCTCCGGCGCATAGTCGACGTCGCAGGTGCCGCCGAGCTCGCCGGCGACGAACCCCTCGATGATGCGGCTGCCGAAGCCGCGCCGCGTCGGCGGGCTGACCGGCGGTCCGCCGCGCTCGCGCCATTCGACGGAGAGCCCTTCGCCGGCCGCGGCGACGCGCCAGCGCAGCCCCACCGTGCCGGTGTCGTTCGACAGCGCGCCATACTTGGCCGCGTTGGTCGCCAGCTCGTGGACGACCAGCGCGACGGCGATCGAGGCCTTGGGCGTCAGCATGACCGCCGGCCCGTCGAGCTCGAGCCGGCTCTCGTCATAGGCGGCCAGCCCGTTGTCGAGCAGCGTGCGCAGCTCGGCGCTCGACCACTCCTCGCGGCTCAAGAGGTTGTGCGCGTTCGACAGCGCCATGATGCGCGCCTCGAAGCTGCGCCGCGCGGTGGCGAGGTCGGGCGCGCTGCGCAGCGTCTGCGAGGCGATCGACTGCACCGAGGCCAGCGTGTTCTTGACCCGGTGGTTGAGCTCGTCGAGCAGCAGCCGCTGGCGGCGCTGGGTGCGCACCGTCTCGGTGCGGTCCATGCCCTGCACGAACACGCCGGTGATGCGGCCGTGCGCGTCGCGGATGGCATCGTAGGAGAAATCGAGGAAGCTTTCCTGCAGCGGCTGGCCCGGCGTGCGGCGCAGCATCACGCGCATCGCCTCGCCGCCGGCCGGCTCGCCGCTGGCGTAGACCGCGTCGAGCATCTCGAGGAAGCCCTGCCCCTCGATCTCGGGCAGCGCCTCGCGCACCGGCTTGCCGACCAGCGCCCGCTCGCCGACCAGCCTGGCATAGGCGTCGTTGGCGAAGGTGAAGACGTGGTCGGGGCCCGACAGCACGGCGAAGAAGCCCGGCGCCTGCTGGAACAGGCGGCGGAAGTCCGCACTTTCGGCCATCAGCGCCCGGTGCTGCTCCTCCGCCTCGCGGGCGCGCTCGAGGAGCTGCGTTTCGCCGGAGCGGAACGGCAGGTTGGCCGCCTCGCGCAGCCGCACGATGTCGGTCACGTCGACCGTGTTCTGCATCAGGAAGGCAACCGCGCCGCCGGCGTCGCGGATCGGGATGTGGGTGGCCGTCCAGTAGCGCTTCTCCATGCCGCCGCCCTGCGCCTCGGGGCGCGGGATGTCGTAGGGGATGAATGCGACGGTGTCGGTCTCGCCGGTCTCGAAGACGCGGCTGAAGGAGGCCTTCAGGCGCCGGCCGCCCTCGCCCTCGTTGGGAAAGAGCTCGAACAGGCCGCGGCCCATCAGCTCCTCGCGCCGACGCATGGTGACCCGCTCGTAGGCGGCGTTGGCCGCGACGAAGCGCCACTCGCGATCGATCACCATGTGCGGACTCGACAGCGCGTCGAAGAGCCGCTCGAAGTTCACGTCTGCCATAGACCCCCAAAGCCGGTCCGTGCCGGATCCCGACGCAAAACGCGCCAGCCGCGATAAGGTTTCACGGCGGGCGCCGGAAAGCAGCGCGCGGCAGCGGCACGGCCGGCCGCTGCCGGAGGGCCTGCGCCGGGCCCTATCGCGTCAGCCGCTTGTAGGTGACGCGGCGCGGGTTGACGCTTTCGGGGCCGAGGCGGCGCACCTTGTCGGCCTCGTAGTCCTCGAAATTGCCCTCGAACCATTCGACGTGGCTGTCGCCCTCGAAGGCGAGGATGTGGGTCGCCAGGCGGTCGAGGAACATGCGGTCGTGGCTGATGATGACGGCGCAGCCGGCGAACGCCTCGAGCGCGTCCTCGAGCGCGGCCAGCGTCTCGGTGTCGAGGTCGTTGGTCGGCTCGTCGAGCAGGATGACGTTGCCGCCTTCCTTCAGCAGCTTGGCCATGTGCACGCGGTTGCGCTGGCCGCCCGACAGCGTGCCAACCTTCTGCTGCTGGTCGCCGCCCTTGAAGTTGAACGAGGAGCAGTAGGCGCGCGAGTTCACCTCGTGCTTGCCGAGCTTGATGACGTCGTTGCCGCCGGAGATCTCCTCCCACACCGTCTTGTTGGGATCGAGCGCGTCGCGGCTCTGGTCGACATAGCCGAGCTTGACGGTGTCGCCGATGCGGATCTCGCCGCCGTCGGGCGTCTCCTGGCCGGTCATCATGCGGAACAGCGTCGTCTTGCCGGCGCCGTTCGGGCCGATCACGCCGACGATGCCGCCGGGCGGCAGCTTGAACGACAGGTCGTCGATCAGCAGCCGGTCGCCATAGCCCTTCGACACGCCGTCGAGCTCGATCACCTGGTCGCCGAGCCGCTCGCCGGCCGGGATGATGATCTGCGCGTCGCCCGGCCGCCGTTCCGAGGCGGCCTTGACCAGCTCGTCATAGGCGCGGATGCGCGCCTTCGACTTGGCCTGGCGCGCCTTCGGGCTGGCGGCGATCCACTCGCGCTCGCGCTCCAGCGCCTTCTGCCGCGCCGCCTCCTCGCGGCCCTCCTGGGCCATGCGCTTGGCCTTCTTCTCCAGATAGGCGGTGTAGTTGCCCTCGTAGGGAATGCCGCGGCCGCGGTCGAGCTCGAGGATCCAGCCCGTCACGTTGTCGAGGAAGTAGCGGTCGTGGGTGATGATCAGCACGGCGCCGGGATACTCGCGCAGGTGCTTTTCCAGCCACGCCGTCGTCTCGGCGTCGAGGTGGTTGGTCGGCTCGTCGAGCAGCAGCAGGTCGGGCTGGCGCAGCAGGAGCTGGCACAGCGCCACGCGGCGCTTCTCGCCGCCCGACAGATTGTCGATCGAGGCCTCGGCCGGCGGGCAGCGCAGCGCCTCCATGGCCATCTCGACCTGGCTGTCGAGATCCCACAGGTTCTTCGCGTCGATCTCGTCCTGCAGCTTCGACGCCTCCTCGGCCGTCTCGTCCGAGTAGTTCATCATCAGCTCGTTGTAGCGCTCGAGGATGGCCTTCTTGTCGGCCACGCCCTCCATCACGTTGCCCATCACGTTGAGCGCCGGATCGAGCTCGGGCTCCTGCGGCAGATAGCCCGAGGTCGCCCCCTCGGCGAGCCACGCTTCGCCGGCAAACTCCTTGTCGAGGCCGGCCATGATGCGCAGCACGGTCGACTTGCCGGCGCCGTTCGGGCCGAGGATGCCGATCTTGGCGTCGGGGTAGAACGACAGGTTGACGTTCTCCAGCACCTTCTTGGGGCCGTAGGCCTTGGAGAGGCCGGACATGTGATAGATGAACTGGCGTGCCATGGGGCGCGTCGCACTCCGTGTCTCGAACGCGGGAAGAGGTGAAGTCGCGGCGTATGTAGGCGAAACCGCAAGATGGGGCAATGCGGCCCGGCGGCCGCCGCGCGGCCGCCCGGTGACCCGGCCGCCCGGGCGCGGCGGGGCGGTGAACGCCCGCTGAACGGCCGATTCAGCCCGCGTTCCGCCGCGCCCTGCCAGGGTCGCCACGTTCACCCGAACGACGTATCGCAACCCCGGAGCACAACATGACCCGCAAGCACATCGTCGCCGGCGCGCTCGCCGTCCTCGTCGGCCTTTCCTCCGTCCCGGCCATGGCCAACAGCATCTGGATCGAGCAGAACGGCTGGAACCACTCCGTCGGCGGCCGCCATGACGGCCGGCACAACGAGATCGGCGTCTACCAGAACGGCTGGCGCAACGGCGCCGTCGCCGAGCAGCGCGGCCGCCGCAATCTCAGCGCCATCGGCCAGGACGGCGCCCGCAACCGCGCCGTCACCGACCAGCGCGGCCGCGACAACGCCGCCGGCGCCGGCCAGTTCGGCCGCGACCACAACGCGATCATCATCCAGGACGGCAACGGCAACATCGCCGCCGGTGTCCAGGTCGGCCGCGGCTGCGACGCCGAGGCGCGGCAGAACGGCAACGGCAACGTGGCGGCGATCGTCCAGACCTGCCGCTGACCGGCACGCCGGCCGGCCGCCCGCCCGCGGGCCGGCCGGCCGCCAACCATGGAGGCCATCATGGCAAGACGATCCCTTCGCACCGGCCTGGCGCTGGCGCCGCTCGCAGCGCTCGCCGGCGTCGCGGCGGCCGGCACGGACCAGGCAACGCCGGCCCGCGCACACGACGCCCCGTTCGCCTGCGCGATCGAGAGCGAGCGCGCCGGCGGCATGACGACGATCCGCGGCGTGGCAAGCAGCGACACCGCGATTTCCGGCAGCTACCGCCTGAGCGTCGACGGCGGCGGCGGCGCCGGCAGCGCGCGCATCAGCCAGGGCGGCGCCTTCTCCGCCGCCCCGCGCGCGCCGGCCGCGCTCGGCCGGGTGACGCTGAGCGACGGCGTCTACGAGGTGCGCCTGGCGCTCGAGGCGGCGGGCGAGACCGTCATCTGCGAGGCGCTGGTCGGCGGCCGCGTCTGACGGCACATCGCGGCACGGCCCGCCACAGCGCGCGCCGGTCACGGCACCCGCCTTCTGGAGCCGATCTGCTTTTCACGAGATCGCAGATCGGCTCCAAATCATTGTTTTCACACGTTTTCCGAACGGAAAACCGGTTTCCACCTCGCCTGGAAACACTTTGAGTTTCGGCGCCCGCGCCCGCGCGGCCCGGTTTCTAAACGAAGTCTGAACGGCCGGTTCCGCGCCGGTTCAGCCGCACCGCCCCACGGTGCGCACACGGCCGCAAGGACCGGCCGCCACCCGCAAGCCCCACGCCATGGAGACCCGACCATGACCCGCATCGCCACGATCCCCCTCGCCGCCGGTCTGATCGCCGCCACGCTCGGCACCGCCGGCCTCGCCACGCCGGCGGCCGCCGGCGGCTCCTTCAGCATCACCATCGAGGGCAACAGCCCCGAATCGCGCCGCGCGCTGCGCACCGGGCTGGAGCTCTACTCCGCCTACAACGCCGTGCGCAGCGGCGCCGCCATCCGCCAGAACGGGCGCGGCAACCGCGCCGGCATCCGCCAGGACGGCCGCGGCAACCGCGGCATCGTGCACCAGGAGGGCGACGGCCACAGCGGCACGCTCGACCAGCGCGGCGCGCGCAACGCCTACGGGCTGTTCCAGTTCGGCCGCAACACCGAGGCGCATGTCGTCCAGCGCGGCCGCGGCCGCACCGGCGCCACCTTCCAGTACGGCTGGTAGCCCGGCCGCCCCGCCCGGCGCCGGCGACGGCGTTTCGCGCCGCCGGCCACGGCGGGGCTTGCCAAGCCGGCGCGGACAACCGACATGTCCGGTAAGGCCATGGTGGCGTG
>NZ_JAOAOP010000026.1 GCF_030398335.1 Aquibium sp. A9E412 | reverse complement strand
TCCAGGCGAAGTGGAAACCGGTTCGCCGTTCGGAAACGCGTGAAAACAATGAGTTAGAGCCGATCTGCGATTCCGTGAAACGCAGAACGGCTCTAAAGCCGGGGTCCGATCCCGGACGACGGCCGGCCGGCGGATTGGGGCGTAGCCAAGCGGTAAGGCAGCGGTTTTTGGTACCGCCATGCGCAGGTTCGAATCCTGCCGCCCCAGCCAGCCGCACAGACCGTCCGGCCCTCCCGTTCTCAGTGATTGTGGCGCGGGATCCGGTCGCCGATCTCGGCGTAGCGCAGCATGAAATCGGAGCAGGCGCCGGTCGCCAGCGGCCCGACGCTGCTGCCGTGGATCTCCTGCCACGGCGTGTCCCAGTCCGGCTGCCGCGCCACCGCCTCGCGCCGGCGCTGCGCGATCTCCGCCTCGTCGAGCAGCAGGTCGCAGCGGAACGCGTTCAGATCGATGCGCAGCATGTCGCCGTCGCGCAGCAGGGCCAGCCCGCCGCCGAGCGCCGCCTCCGGCGCCACGTGCAGGATGGACGGGCTGTCGGAGGTGCCGGACTGGCGGCCGTCGCCGATGGTCGGCAGCATCCGCACCCCCTCGCGGATCAGCCGGTCGGGCGGCTGGACGTTGACAACCTCGGCCGAGCCCGGCCAGCCGAGCGGGCCGGCGCCGCGCATCACCAGGATCGAGCGGGCGTCGATCGCCAGCGCCTCGTCGTTGATGCGCCGGTGATAGTCCTCGACGCCGTCGAACACGGTGGCGCGCGCCTCGAAGACGCCCTCCGATCCCGGCCGGCTGAGATAGGCGCGGCGGAACGCCTCGTTGATGACGCTGATCTTCATCAGCGCGAAGTCGAAGAAGTTCGACCGCAGGATGGCGAAGCCGGCATTCTCCTGCAGCGGCCGCGCGAACGGGCGGATCACGTCGGTGTCGGCGATGGTGCGGTCGCCGACGGCCTCGGCCAGCCGCGCGCCGCCGATCGTGCGCGCCTCGCCGTCGAGCAGGCCGGCGCGCAGCAGCTCGCCCATGACCGCCGGCACGCCGCCGGCGCGGAAGAAATCCTCGCCCAGATAGCTGCCGGCCGGCTGCAGGTTGACGAGCAGCGGCACGCGATAGCCCTTGTCCGTCCACGTCTCGGGCGCCAGCTCGATGCCGCAGTGGCGGGCGATCGCCGTCAAATGCTGGTGCGCGTTGGTCGACCCGCCGATCGCCGACAGGGCGACGATGGCATTCTCGAAGGCGGTGCGGGTCATCACGGCGCGCGGACGCAGGTCCTCGATGGTGACGGCGACGGCGCGCCGGCCGGTCTCGAAGGCATTGCGCATGCGCTCGCGGTAGACGGCCGGGATCGCCGCGCTGCCGGTCAGGCTCATGCCGAGCGCCTCGGCCATCGCGTTCATGGTCAGCGCGGTGCCCATCGTGTTGCAGTGGCCGAGCGACGGCGTCGAGGCGGCGACGGCCTCGAAGAACTGCTCCTCGGTGAAGCTGCCGGCCTTGAGCTTGCGCCGCGCCTCCCACACGGCCATGCCGGAGCCGGAGCGGCGACCCTCGAAATAGCTGTTGAGCATCGGCCCGCCGGACAGGACGACGGACGGCAGGTCGACCGACGCGGCCGCCATCAGCGCGGAGGGAACGGTCTTGTCGCAGCCGGTGGTGAAGATCACGCCGTCGATCGGATAGGCGTGCAGCACCTCGATCAGCACCATGGCAGCCAGGTTGCGGTAGAGATGCGCCGTCGGCCGCGCCGTCGTCTCCTGCAACGGGAAGCCGGGAAAGACGAACGGGATGCCGCCGGCGTTCCTGACCCCGTCGCGCGCCGCCTCGACGGTCTGGCGGTGGATCTTGTTGCACGGGGTGAGATCGGAGCCCGACTGGACGATGCCGATGATCGGCTTGCCCGACTGCAGCTCCTCGCGCGTCGTGCCGTCGTTCATGTGCCAGGCGCAGTAGAGCGCCGACATCTCGAAATTGTCGGGATCGTTGAACCAGTTCTGCGACCGGAACCGCCTCTCGCCCATCGCCTCGCCTCGCACCGTTCGCACCCTCGGACCGCAGGATAGGCCGGCGGCCGGCGATCTCAATGGCCAATTCGCGGCCAGTTCGCACCGGCCGCGCGGAGCCCGCCGGAACGCCGCCCGGCCTGGCGGCGTTTGCCCCGGGAACGAGCAAGGGGAACGCCGCATGGCCGCACAGCGCCGCTCGCCGTCGAAGGCGGGGACAGGAAAGACGCGCAGGCAGGGCGCCGGGATCAAGCCCTCGCGCAAGGCCGAAGGCCGCGTCGAGGGCTTCCGCACGCTGGCCGGCCGCATCGCCGCGGGCGAGGAGGCGGGACCGCCCGCAGCGCTGTCGGGCCAGGCGCGGCGCGAGCACGTGCGCTCGACGATCCGCGAGGATCATGCCCGGCGCATCGAGCAACGCTCGCTCGGCGCCAGGGAGAAGTTCGACGAGCTGGCCGGCGACCTGTTCAAGTTCTTCCGCGGCACGGCGCTGCTGTTCTACCGCGACATGGCCGGCCAGGACGCGCACATGCCCTCGGTCATGGCGCTGGGCGACGTCCACCCGGAGAATTTCGGCGTGATGCCCGACGAGAACGGCGCGCCGATCTTCGGCGTCAACGATTTCGACGAGGCGATCTACGCGCCCTTCACCTGGGACATCAAGCGCGGCGCGGTCGGCTTCTGGATCGCCGCGCGCGAGGTGGCGGGGATGAAGCGCAAGAAGCGGCGCAAGGTGGTGGCGAAATTCGTCAAGGGGTACCTGGCGGCGATGCGCGGCTATGCCGAGCACGCCACGGAGAAGAACGACGACTACCGCATGGACAACGCGCCGGAGGTGATCCGCCGCCTGTTCGCCGAGGCGTGGGAGGAGCGGCGCGACTGGCTGTGGGACGACTATCTGGAGCCGTCGGGCCGCGGCTTCCGCGCCAGCGACGAGCTGCAGCCGCTGACGAACCGCGTCGACACATTCCAGAAGGCGATCGACGATCTCGCCGAGGCGAACGGCATCGCGGCGCCGCACCGGGTCGGCGAGCTCAAGGTCAAGGACGTGTGCGCGCGGCACGGCCAGGGCACCGCCTCGCTCGGCCTGCCGCGCTATTACGTGCTGATCGAGGGGCCGTCGAAGGACGCCACCGACGACCTGATCATCGAGTTCAAGCGGGCGCGCCGCTCGGCGCTCGAGGGGCTGACGCCGCCGTCGGACTTCCACGCCGGCGCCGAGGCCGACCGCATCGCGCACGGCCAGGCGGTGCAGCTCGCCCGCGGCGACATCTTCTTCGGCGCCGTGACCATCGAGGGCGAGAGCTACATGAGCCGCGAGCGCGCGCCATTCCGCGACGACATCGACCTCGACGATCTCGGCTACGGCTCCTGGAAGGCCTATGCGCGGGTGTGCGGCGCGGCGCTGGCGCAGGCGCACGCGCTGTCGGACGATCTCGGCCAGATCGACTACGACGTCGAGCCCTCGATCGTGGCGGCGGCGAGCCCGCGCGCGCTGTTCGTCGCCGACATCGTGCGCTTCACCGAGGAGGCGGCCGACCGGCTGATCGCCGATCACGCCCGCTTCCGCGAGGACCACGCGCTGGGCGCGTTCGACCGAATCGAGCGGGTCTACCGCTGAACCGGCTGCACGGTGCGGGCCTGCCAGCCCCGGTGGGCGAAGACGATGCCGAAGGTGGCCGTCATGGCGCCGGCCACGAGGCCCAGCAGGCGCTCGTAAAGGCCGTCGATTCCGGTGGGCATGACGAAGAAGAACGGTGCGGCGACGGCCCACAGCGCTGCAAGAACCAGCAGCACGCGCCGGGCTCGGGGATGGTCGCGCCGCAGCCCGTGCGCCATTGCGAGCGGCGCCAGCAAGAAGAGAGCGCCCAGCGCGTAGACCAGATAGATGTGGATCACCGGGCCGCCGCTGGCGTTGTCGCCATAATCGTCGCGCGCGGCGACGACGATGACGAGACCGGCAAGGACGGCGATGGCCAGCGTGCCGAACGACCACCGCATGCCGCCCAACTGGAGGTGGGCGGCGGCCAGCGCGACCGCAAACAGCCCGGCGGCATAGCCGTAGAGCGCGATGTCCATATAGATCTTCGAGCGCCCCGCCGCGAGGTCGCTGATGGTGTCGGAGACCCAGTCGTAGCGTGGCACGAGTGCCTGGGCGATCAGCGTGCCGCCGATCAGCGCCGCGCAGCCGAGCAGGGCGAGCGCGGCCAGCACGAGAAGCAGTTCGGGGCGTTCGCGATGCATGAACCGGCTCGTCGTCGCAGCAACCTTCAGCCGCCGAACGCATAACGGCGCGGCGCTGTTCCCGATCGCGCCGGCCGGTTGCGGCCGCCGTCCGCCTTTGCCTTCAGCGCGCGTCCGCGCCGGGCCTGCGGCCGGCCGGCGGCACCGGCTCGCATGACGGGCGAAGGCCGGGCGCGCGGCCGCCGAACAGCGTCGCCGCCAGGATGCGCAGGTCGAGCGCGAGCGAGCGCTCCGCCAGATAGCGCGCATCGACCTCGGCCAGCCGCCGCGGGTCGGACATGTCGATGCCGTGCACCTGCGCCAGCCCGGTGATGCCCGGCCTGAGCGCCAGCACGCCGCGCCGGCGCCGCTCGGCGATGAGCACGCCCTGGCTGGTCAGCGAGGGCCGCGGGCCGACGAAGCTCATCTCGCCGACGAGCACGTTCCACAGCTGCGGCAGCTCGTCGAGCTTGCTGCGCCGCAGCATGCGACCGAGCCGGGTGACGGCGTCGGCGGGCGCCTCGTGCGTCGGCACGGCGGCCGTGCCCGCGCGCATGGTGCGCAGCTTGCGGCAGCGGAACGGGCGGCCCGCGCGGCCGACGCGCGTCTGCACGAACAGGCCGGGACCCGGCGATTCCAGCCGCACCAGCAGGACGAGGACGGCGATCAGCGGGGCCGCCAGCGCCAGACCGGCGGCCGCGGCGACGAGGTCGAAGGCGCGCTTCACGCGCCCTCCGCGGCGCGCGGCTGCGCAGAGCGGCGCGGCGGCCGGGCGTGGCGGATGCGGCTGGCTGTCATCACCGGCTTCGGCTGAACATCGATTCGCCGCCACTGTGGCCCGCCCTTGGCCGCTTGCCAAGCCGGCGGCGGCCGGCCGTTGACAGCGACGCGGCGCTGGGCTGTGTTCGGGCGGGGAAACGGAGCGGGGACGTGACAAGACATCGTGGGCGGATCGCGCTGCTCCTGGCAGCGGCAATCGGGCTGGGCGGATGCGCGCAGACGCGCGCGCCGGACGGCGGCGGCCAGGCGGGCGCATGCTGCGAGCGGGCGGAGCGCTACCCGGCCTGGCTCGTGGCGCTGGCCGAGCCGGCCGCCCCGCTGATCGGCCGCGCGATCGCGCAGGTGCGGCTGCGCCAGGGCCACCTGCCCGCGCATCCGGAGGCCCTTGCGCTGGTGGAGAAGACCCTGCGGCCGGCAGATCTCGTGGTCGTCAGCGCCAAGAACCGGCTGTCCGGCCGCACCATCCCCGGCCTGTTCGGCCACGCGGCGATCTATGTCGGCGACGAGGCGCAACTGCGCGCCCTCGGCCTGTGGCGCCATCCGGCGATCGTGCCGCATCACGCGGCGATCCGCGCCGGCGCCAGCTTCGTGGAGGCCGACCAGAAGGGCGTGCACCTGTCGCCGCCCGACGTGGTGCTCGATGTCGACGGTCTGGTGGTGCTGCGGCCGGCGGGCTATGGCGCGGCGGGCCGGCGGCGTGCGGTGGCCGGCTATTTCGGCTTCCTCGGCGAGCGCTTCGATTTCCACTTCGACAGCGCCGACGACGGCGCCGTCTTCTGCACCGAGCTGGTCGCCACGGTTGCGCCCGACCTGCGGCTGCCCGTACGGCTGGTCTACGGCCGCCAGACGATCCTGCCCGACGAGGTGGCGCTGGGGGCGGCGCGGGGCACGATCGGCCTCGGGCCGGTGCTCTATGTCAGCAGCGACGCACGCGACTGGCAGCGGCGCTCGGCCGCGCAGCTCGCCGCCGACCTCGAGGCGCACTGGCAAGGCCCGCTGCCCGCCCCGGCCCGGCCGGCCGGCTGCCCCGGCCGCTGAGGGGCGGACGGCGGACCGCGGACCGCCGTCGCCGCGTCAGCCGTCGCTCACATGCGTGGTCTCCTGCCGGGCATCCATGTACATCTCGGAGACGATCTTCCAGCTTCCGTCGTCCTGCCGGCCGATCAGCTTCAGCGAATGGTTGTGGCGCACCGGCAGCGTGTCGCCGTCGGAAAAGTTGGGATCGGCGAACAGCTCGCCGAGATAGGCGACGATCGCATCGCGGCCGCTGAGCGAGCGGCCGAAGGCGTTGGTCCAGTCGGCGTCCTCGGCGTAGATGCCGCGCATCGCCTCGGCATCGCGCGCGGCGAAGGCGCGGTACTGGGTCTTGAGAAGGGCCTCGATCGGGTTCTGTTCGCTCTGCACGATGTCCTGCTGTGTCGGTTTTGCTGTGGTGTCGGCGTGGGCGGGCGGCAGCGTGGCTGCGAGAGCCAGGCAGGCCGCCGCCAGAAGGCCGCGCGCACGCGGCGGGCGTGGCTGCGCCGGGACGCGGTCCCGGCCGGCCGGTCGGTACGGCATGGTCTACCTCCTGTGGTTGCGGCGGAACCCTCGCCACGGCGCGTTAAGGCGCCGTTAAGCGCCGCCGCGTCGCCGCCTCACGTGAGCTCGGCCGGAGGTGGCGCCAGCGACACGCCGCTGGCGAGAAAGGTGCCGACGATCAGGAACACCATCAGGAGCGCGTCGAGGATGTCGTGGCCGACGATCAGGTTGGTCATGCCGCCGACCAGATAGACGGTCACCAGGATGGCCAGAATCACCGCGCCGAAGCGGGCGACCGGATCGGCGCTCGTCGACAGCGTCGCCACCGCGGTGCGCGCCGCGACGAAGAAGACGGCGAGCACGGCGAGCAGCCCGACGACGCCCGATTCGATGGCGATCGTCAGCAGGCCGTTGTGGAAATGGCTGAAGGTGTTGGACAGGTGGTACTCGGCATCGAGCCCCTGGCGCACCAGATCGCCGGTCGCGTGCATGCCGTAGCCGAGCAGCGGATTGTCGGCGAACAGCGCCAGACCGACCTGCCACAGCGCGACGCGCAGGCCCATCGAGGAGGAATAGTCGTCGTTCCAGGCGAGCCGGTTCCAGTCGTCGAACAGCAGGTCGATGCGCGCGGTGACGATGTCGAAGCCGATGACGATGACCGCTGCGGCGAGCACCGACAGGAAGATGCCGACCGGCAGCGTCAGCCGCGCGATGAAGGCGGCGCGGTAGACGTAGAGCACCATGACGAACACCAGGCACTCGGTCACCCACATCAGCCGCGCGCCCGAATAGATCAGCGCCAGCGTCGCGGCGAGGAAGGCGCCGATCAGCGGCAGCGCCAGCGCGCGCTCCATGAAGAAGACGCCGGCCAGGCTGACCGAGCCGGCGAGCAGCACCGCGGTGGCGAACACCAGCGCGTTGCCCGAGCCGGCCTCGGCGCGGATGTCGAGCATGTGGAACTGGAACGCCGCCCACACCACCGCGCCGTAGCAGCCGAGCATGCTGCCGATCACCGCCGCGCGCGCCAGCTCGCGCTTGTCGGCGATCGACCACACCGAATAGGAGAACGGAAACAGCAGGAACGTGCCGAGCGGCAGCACGTCGCCATAGTCGAACACGTCGAACCCGTTGACCAGCGTGGCTGTGACGCTTGCCAGCACGTAGATGCACAGGAACAGCGTGAGTCGGCGCGCCGCCGGATCGAGGTTGAGCGGCCGGCGGCGCGACAGGACCTCGCCCATCGACCACAGCGCGCCGCCGTTCCACAGGAAGCTCACCACCGAGCCGACCACCGGCGGAAAGGCGAAGCACAGCAGCGTGAAGAGGCGGTTGACGAGCGGATAGGTCATCATTGCGCGGCGGCGGTCCCGGGCGGCCGTCTCAAGCGGCGGCCGGCCGCATCCTCGGCCGCTGCGCGGCGCCGTCGCCGGTCACGGCGCGGCGGCGTGGCATCGGTGTCTCGGGCATCGGGTCTCCGCGAGCGAACCGCCTGCGACGTCTGGCAGACCGCCCATCCTATAGGTGCTTCGGCGGAAAGGAGCAATTCGCCCTTCGGCACCCCGCGGGCGCCGTCGCGCTCAGCTCAGGCCGAGACGCAGGAAGTCGTGCACGTGGACGAGGCCGACCGGCACGCGCCGCCCCGCGCCCGGCGCATCGTCGATGACGAACAGCGCCGTCACCTTCTGCGCGTTGAGGAACTTGAGCGCGTCCTCGGCCAGCGTCGAGGCGGGAATCACGCGCGGGTCGACCGTCATCACGTGGCGGGCGCGCGCGCTGGTCAGCCGCTCGATGTTGCGGCGCAGGTCGCCGTCGGTGATGACGCCGACGATGCTGCCCTCGCCGTCGACCACGCCGGCGATGCCGAAGCTCTTGGTCGTCATCGTCATGATGACCTCGGGCATCGAGGTCTCGGGGCCGACGAGCGGCAGGCGCTCGCCGCGATGCATCATCTCCGACACGCGCATCAGCCGCAGGCCGATCAGGCCGCCGGGGTGCAGCAGGCGGAAATCGTCGCGCGAGAAGCCGCGCCGCTGCATCACCACCATGGCGAGCGCGTCGCCGAGCGCCAGCGTCATGGTGGTCGACGTCGTCGGCGCGATGCCGACCGGGCAGGCCTCGTCGGCCCGCGGCAGCAAGAGCGGCACGGTGGCGTTGCGCAGCAGCAGCGAATCGGCACCCGACGAGATGCCGATCAGCGGCACGCGCATGCGCGTGACGTGCTGGATGATGGGCACCAGCTCGGACGTCTCGCCCGAATTGGAGATCAGCATCACCACGTCCTGCTCGGAGATCATGCCCATGTCGCCATGCGCGGCCTCGGCGGCATGCACGAAGAAGGCCGGCGTTCCGGTGGAGGCGAGCGTGGCGGCGATCTTGCCGGCGACATGGCCGGACTTGCCGACGCCCGAGACGACCACCCGTCCGGTCAGGTTGAGCAGCGCCTTGGCGGCGGCGACGAACTGCGGCCCGATCGAGCCGGCGAGCTGGGTCAGCCCCTCGGCCTCCATCTCGACCACGCGGCGGCCATGGGCGAGCATCTCGTCCGCCAGCTTGTCGGCCGTCTCATCGGACGGCGGCACGATGCCCGTCAAATGCTCTGCTCCGTCCATGATCGGCGATGCGTCCCGGCTCTGGCCGCGGCCGAAGCCGGCCCTGCCGCCGGCGTGCCGCGCCCGCTGCGCGGCGCAGGGCAGCCAGTGCTCCCATAGCGAAATCCGCTTCGGCTGTACAGCGCGCAGGCGGTTCGGCTTGGGTGGCGGCGCGGTCCGTGCTAAGGCGCGCCGGCCCGGCCGCGGCGGCCGGCCTCCGTGACCAGCGAGCCCGCATGCGATGAGCCTCGACTTCGACACACGCTTCGAGCCCGCCCATGGCGAGGCGGTGCCGGTGGCGCCCGGCGTGCTGCGCGTGACGGCGGCCAACCCGAGCGCCTTCACCTTCACCGGCACCAACAGCTACGTGGTCGGCCGCGAGACGCTGGCCGTCATCGATCCCGGACCGCAGGACGCCGCGCATCTCACCGCGCTCAAGGCGGCGATCGGCGGCCGGCCGGTCAGCCACATCTTCGTCAGCCACACCCATCGCGACCACTCGCCGCTCGCCCGGCCGCTGGCCGAAGAGACCGGCGCGACGGTCGTCGCGGAAGGCCCGCACCGCGCGGCCCGGCCGCTGCACATCGGCGAGACCAACCCGCTCGACGCGGCGGCCGACACCGACTTCGCGCCCGACCTCGCGCTCGCCGACGAGGCGGTGGTGGCCGGCGACGGCTGGGCGCTGCGCGGGCTGCACACGCCGGGCCATGCGGCCAACCACATGGTCTTCGCGCTGGAAGGCACCGACATCCTGTTCTCGGCCGACCACGTGATGGCCTGGGCGACCTCGATCGTGGCGCCGCCCGACGGCGCCATGTCGGACTACATGGCCTCGCTCGACCGGCTGATCGCGCGCGGCGGCGGGCTCTACCTGCCCGGCCACGGCGGCCCGCTCACCGACCCGGTGCCCTTCATGCGCGGGCTCAGGACGCACCGGCGCATGCGCGAGCGCGCCATCCTCGCCCGGCTGGCGGCCGGCGACCGCACGATCCCGGCCATGGTGCAGGCGATCTACCGCGACACCGACCCGCGGCTGCACGGCGCGGCCGGCCTGTCGGTGCTCGCCCATCTGGAGGACCTGGTGGCGCGCGGCGCGGCACGCGCGGAAGGACCGCCGGCGCTCAACGCCGTCTTCCTGCCGGGCTGAGCGCCGCGCCGCCTCAGGACCCGGCGAGCGCCTGCACCCGCGCGTCGAGCTCGGCCAGGAAGCGCTCGATGCGCAGCGCATTGTCGCCGAGGTCGTGGCGCGCGTAGCGCGAGGCCGATCGCATGTCGACCGCCGCGCCCTCCGCATCGCCCGACACGCGCACCGCCACGTCGGCGGGAAAGCCGAGGAAGAAGGAGTGCGCCAGCGCCTGCCGCGTCACGCCGCCGGGCGGCAGGGCGGGCTCGGCCGGCGCTGCCGCGCCCGGCTCGTCGGGGGCGGCGGACGGCGGCGCGACCGGTCCGATGCGCGGCCCGAGCAGCCGCCAGCCGCGGTCGGCGATCAGGCCGTCGACCGCCTCCAGCACGCGCGCGGCCGTCTGCTCGTAGCGCCGGCCGACGACCTGCGGATACTGCGCCTGCTGCAGCGCGGCGGCCGCGTCGTCGACCGGCACGACGGGGTTC
Source organism: Aquibium sp. A9E412 (assembly GCF_030398335.1). Classification (GTDB taxonomy): domain Bacteria; phylum Pseudomonadota; class Alphaproteobacteria; order Rhizobiales; family Rhizobiaceae; genus A9E412. The sequence goes on along the minus strand of NZ_JAOAOP010000026.1, from coordinate 36,186 downwards.
ATCGGCGGCACCCGGCGCAGCTCGGCGGCCAGCGCGAGCGCCGGCGGGTCGTCGAGGTCGGTGGCGATGTCGTGCAGCGCCGGATGGACGGCGAAGCGGTAGGCCGACAGCCCGTAGGGCGCGAGCGCGAGCAGCGCCGCCAGCACGCCCAGCGTCGCCGCGCCGGCGCCGCGCGCGCCCTCCTCCCAGACCTGCGTGTAGGCCGCCCAGGCGCACAGCAGCGCGGCGACGGCGAGCGCGGCGACGAGCCCCAGAAGCCAGAAGAAGGGCACCGTCTCGACCAGGCCGAAGCGGTGGCCGGCACCGGCGGTCAGAAACAGCACGAGCGCGAAGGCGCCAAGGCGCCGCGACCAGGCCGCGGCGGGAGACCGCCGCGCGACGACAAGGGCGGAACGACTGCGCCGCATCGCTGCTCCAGGCCGCGGCAAGGCGGCGTTCTTGGCCGCGGGCCTGAACGCCCGCACCGCGGCCGGACCCCCTGCCCTGCCGCCGCGCCGATCTAGCCGGATCGGCGCGGCCGGTCAAAGGTCCCTGTCGGCCGTCAGGCGCCGCGCGCGGCGCGCGGCTCGACCTCGGCGTCGGGCAGGCGATGCTCGCGGAACTGCTCGCGCAGCGCCATCTTCTGGATCTTGCCGGTGGCCGTGTGCGGGATCTCGTCGACCAGCACCACGTCGTCTGGCAGCCACCACTTGGCGACCTTGCCCTGCATGAAGGACAGAAGCACCTCGCGGCTCGGCCGCGCGCCCGGCTTCGGCACGACGATCAGCAGCGGCCGCTCGTCCCACTTGGGATGGGCGACGCCGATCACGGCCGCCTCGGCGACGTCGGGATGGCCGACGGCGAGGTTCTCCAGGTCGATGGTCGAGATCCACTCGCCGCCCGACTTGATGACGTCCTTGGCGCGGTCGGTGATCTGCATGTAGCCGTGCGCGTCGATATGCGCCACGTCGCCGGTGTCGAACCAGCCCTCGTCGTCGAACTGCTCGGCGCCGGCGCCGCCGTAATAGGCGCGCGAGACGGCCGGGCCGCGCACCTTGAGCCGGCCGAAGGTCTTGCCGTCCCACGGCTGCGCGCGGTTCTCGTCGTCGGTCACCTTCATCTCGACGCCGAAGGGCGGATAGCCCTGCTTCTGCTTGATGTCGAGCAGGGCCTCGCCCTCAAGGCCGGCATATTCCGGCTTCATGGTGCCGAGCGAGCCGAGCGGCGACATCTCCGTCATGCCCCAGGCGTGGATCACCTCGACGCCGTAGACGCGCTCGAACTTCTCGGCCATGGCACGCGGGCAGGCCGAGCCGCCGATCACCACCTTCTTGAGGTGTGGCAGGGTCTTGCCGGTCTCCTCGAGATGCTGCAGCAGCATCAGCCAGACGGTCGGCACGGCGGCGGTGAAGGTCACCTTCTCGCTGTCGAGCAGCTCGTAGATCGACGGTCCGTCCATCTTGCCGCCCGGCATCACCAGCTTGGCGCCGACCATCGGCGCGCTCTGCGCCAGGCCCCAGGCATTGGCGTGGAACATCGGAACGACCGGCAGGATGACGTCGCGCGACGACACGCCCATGGCGTCCGGCAGCGCGGCGATCATCGCGTGCAGCACGTTGGAGCGGTGGCTGTAGACGACGCCCTTGGGATCGCCGGTCGTGCCCGAGGTGTAGCACATGCCGGCCGCCGTGTTCTCCTCGAACTGGCGCCAGGCGAAGTCGCCGTCGGCCTCGCCGAGCCACGTCTCGTAGGCGACCGCGTTGGCGAGCGAGGTCTCCGGCATCGACTGCGCGTCGGTCAAGACGATCACCTGGCGCAGCGAGGGGACCTGCGGCGCGATCTTTTCCACCAGCGGCAGGAAGGTGAGATCGACGAACAGGCAGCGGTCCTCGGCGTGGTTCATGATCCAGGCGAGCTGCTCGGGAAACAGCCGCGGATTGAGCGTGTGATAGACGGCGCCGATGCCCATCGTGCCGTACCAGGCCTCGAGATGGCGGGCGGTGTTCCAGGCGAGCGTGGCGATACGGTCGCCGAGGCCGTAGCCGTCGCGCTCGAGACGCTGCGCCACCTGGAGCGCGCGGCCGCGCAGCGCGGCATAGGTGGTGCGCACGATCGGCCCCTCGACGGAGCGCGAGACGACCTCGCGGGCGCCGTGTTGCGCGGCCGCGTAGTCGACGATCTTGTGGCACAGAAGCGGCCACTCCTGCATCAGTCCGAGCATGTGTTCCTCCCTGCTCCTCGCCGCCATTTGGAAGGCAAACTTGCCGCGAGTCCAGACCCGGCCGCGGCTCGGCCGGGGCGCGGCGGCGTGCCGCAGGCGCCATATTGCCGCCACGCTCGCGCGTCACGGTCGGTCTCGGCGGGGTGCGTCGGGCAGGCGTAATCAGAGGTATTGTGCATGGACGCGCCACATCCAGAACCGCTGCTGCCGCACGGGCCGCAGCCGCAGGCCGCCGACGGGCGGCAGACCCCCACCGACGAACGGACCGGCGACGAGACGATCCTGCTCTTGCCCGACCTGCGCGGCGAGCGCGCCGGCGCGGCGCGGACGACGCGCGAAACGGCCGCCGACGGCGGGCTCGAGCTCGTCGAGCTCGAGCTGGCGCTGTGCCACCAGGATTTCGTCGCGCACGGCTTCGAGGGCGCGGTGCGGCGCGCGGCCGGTATGGCGGGCGGAACGCTGCTCTTCCACATGCGCATGGCCGGCTCGCCGGACTGCGACTGGGTCGCGGCCGTGGCGCTGGAGGCCGGCGGCCAGCGCAGCTTCGCGCTGGTGGTGCAGCCGTCGGACGGCGGCGCGCTGCGCGTCGAGGACGCGGCGACGAGCGCCATCCCCGTCGGCCGCATCGCACCGGCCTATGCCGGGCTGATGGACACGCTCGCCGCGGCTGCCTGACGGCCCGCCGGCAAGGCGGCGATCGCGCGGCGGAACGCGGCCGGCCCCGGCGGCGTTTTGCCGGCGGCCTGCCGGGCTTTCGCGCAGGCAACGCCAGCAGCCGAAGGAGGCTCGCATGACGCACGGTTCCAGGCCCGCCCCGGGCTTCGCCCGCAACCCCGAGCGCAAGATCACCGTCGCGCCGATCGACGGCAAGGTCGTGGCCAAGGCCGGCGACGTGGTGGTCGCCGCGTCGACCAGGGCCAAGCGGCTCGAGGAGGACGGGCTGCCGCCGGTCGTCTACATCCCGTTCGACGACATCGCCTTCGCCAATCTCGAGCGCACCGACACCAGGACGCACTGCCCCTACAAGGGCGACGCCAGCTACTGGCGGCTGTGCATTCCCAACTCGCCGGGCGGCGACGCCATGTGGGCCTACGAGGACCCCTATGACGAGATGCGCGCGATCAAGGACCACGGCGCCTTCGACACGCAGCGCGTGAGGGTCGAGACCTCCGGCTGACGGCCGGCGGGGCACGGCCCGGCGGAACGCCCCGCGTTCCGGCCGGGACGGCGGCCGCCCCGCCGGTTGGCGGACCGCGCACCGCTTGCGCCTGACCGGCGTGCGGCGCGGCCGGCCGGCGACCCAGGTCGACGCGGCCGGACGCGCCCTATGCCTTGTTGCGCACCGCGGCCTGGGCGGCGGCGAGCCGGGCGATCGGCACGCGGAACGGCGAGCACGACACGTAGTCGAGGCCGACCTCCTCGCAGAACGCGATCGAGGCGGGATCGCCGCCATGCTCGCCGCAGATGCCGAGCTTGAGGTCGGGCCGCGCGGCGCGGCCGCGCTCGGCGCCAAGCCGCACCAGCTCGCCCACCCCCTCGCGGTCGAGCGAGACGAACGGGTCCTCCTCCAGGATGCCCTTGCGACGGTAGGTCTCCAGGAAGGAGGCGGCGTCGTCGCGCGAGATGCCGAAGGTGGTCTGCGTCAGGTCGTTGGTGCCGAAGGAGAAGAACTCCGCGCTTTCGGCGATGGCGCCGGCGGCGATCGCCGCGCGCGGCAGCTCGATCATCGTGCCGACCAGATAGCCGATCCGCGTGTCGCGCTCGCGCATCACGTCGGCGGCGACGGCATCGATGCGCGCCTTGACGAAGTCGAGCTCGGCGGTGACGCCGACCAATGGCACCATGATCTCCGGCACCACCTGGCTGCCGCTGCGCGCGCCGGCCTCGACGGCGGCCTCGAAGATGGCGCGCGCCTGCATCTCGGCGATCTCGGGATAGGAGACGGCGAGCCGGCAGCCGCGATGGCCGAGCATCGGGTTGAACTCGTGCAGCGCCTCGGTGCGCTCGCGCAGCCGCTCGGCCTCGATGCCGAGCGAGGCGGCGACCTCCTCGATCTCGTCCTCCGTCTTGGGCAGGAACTCGTGCAGCGGCGGGTCGAGCAGCCGGATGGTGACTGGCAGGCCGGCCATGATCTCGAACAGCTCGACGAAGTCCGAGCGCTGCATGGGCAACAGCTTCTCGAGGGCGGCACGACGGTCGGTCTCGCCGTCGGCCAGGATCATCTCGCGCATGGCGACGATGCGGTCGCCCTCGAAGAACATGTGCTCGGTGCGGCACAGGCCGACGCCCTCCGCACCGAAGGAGCGCGCCATGCGCGCGTCGGCCGGCGTCTCGGCATTGGTGCGCACCTTCATGCGGCGTGCCGCGTCGGCCCACTCCATGATGGCGGCGAAATCGCCGGAGAGCTCGGGCTGCAGCATCGGCACCGCGCCGGCCAGCACCTGGCCGGTGGTGCCGTCGATGGTGATGACCTCGCCCTTGGAGAAGCGCCGGCCGAGCGCCGTCAGCGTGCCGCCGCGGGTGTCGACCCGCAGCGCGCCGGCACCCGACACGCAGGGCTTGCCCATGCCGCGCGCCACCACCGCGGCGTGGCTGGTCATGCCGCCGCGCGTCGTCAGGATGCCCTCGGAGGCGTGCATGCCGTGGATGTCCTCCGGGCTCGTCTCGACGCGCACCAGGATGACCTTGCGGCCCTGCGCCTTGAGCTCCTCGGCCTCGTCGGAGGAGAACACGATCTCGCCCGTCGCCGCGCCCGGCGAGGCCGGCAGGCCGACGCCGATCACGTCGCGCTCGGCCTTGGGGTCGATGGTGGGATGGAGAAGCTGGTCGAGCGAGGCCGGGTCGATGCGCGCCACCGCCTCGTCGCTGGTAATCAGCCCCTCGTTGGCCATGTCGACGGCGATCTTGAGCGCCGCCTTGGCGGTGCGCTTGCCCGAGCGCGTCTGCAGCATCCACAGCTTGCCGCGCTCGATGGTGAACTCGAGGTCCTGCATGTCGCGGTAATGCTCCTCGAGCCGGGCGGAGATCCGCGTGAAGGCCGCGAAGGCCTCCGGCATCAGCTTTTCCAGCGACGGCTTGTCGGAGCCCGATTCCAGCCGGCCGGCCTCGGTGATGCTCTGCGGCGTGCGGATGCCGGCGACGACGTCCTCGCCCTGCGCGTTGACCAGGAACTCGCCGTAGAGCCGGTTCTCGCCGGTCGAGGGATTGCGCGTGAAGGCGACGCCGGTGGCCGAGGTCTCGCCCATGTTGCCGAACACCATGGCCTGCACGTTGACCGCCGTGCCCCAGCTCGCGGGAATGTTGTGCAGCCGGCGATAGGTGATGGCGCGGTGGTTCATCCAGCTCGAGAACACCGCGCCGATCGCCCCCCAGAGCTGCTCGCGCGGGTCCTGCGGGAAGGGCTGGCCGAGCTCCTCCTCGATCTTGGCCTTGTAGAGGGTGATGACCTCGCGCCATTCGTCGGCGGTGAACTCGGTGTCGACCTCGTGGCCGCGCTGCGCCTTCTCGTCCTCGAGAATCTGCTCGAAGACCTCGTGGTCGAGCCCCAGCACCACGTCGGAATACATCTGGATGAAGCGCCGGTAGCTGTCATACGCGAAGCGCTCGTCGTCCGATTCGGCGGCCAGCGCCTCCACCGTGTCGTCGTTGAGGCCGAGATTGAGCACGGTGTCCATCATGCCAGGCATCGAGGCGCGCGCGCCCGAGCGCACCGACACCAGCAGCATGTTGCGCGGGTCGCCGAAGCGCCGCCCGGTGATGCGCGCCACCTCGGCGAGCGCGGCGTCGACCTGCCGCTCGAGCTCCGGCGGATAGCTGCGCTCGTGGGCGTAGTACCAGGCGCAGGCCTCGGTGGTGATGGTGAAGCCGGGCGGCACGGGCAGGCCGAGGCCGCACATCTCGGCCAGGTTGGCGCCCTTGCCGCCGAGCAGCTCGCGGTCCTGCGCGCTGCCTTCCGCCTGGCCGTCGCCGAAACTGTAGACCCACTTGGTCATGCCGTCCCCTCCAAACTCGCCGGTCACAGCCCGATAGCGGATAACGCCGCCGGTCTCCACGCCGCAATTCCGCAACGCAACAGAAAAAATCGATTAGCATGATCGCGCCGCCGCACCCGCCGCCGGGCGCTTGCAAGCGTCGTTCGGGCGAGATAGAACATTTCATGAACATAAAGCGGAGTGCAGCAGCCATGCGACAGACGGGAAAGCTCGACTACATCGAAATGCCGGCCACCGGCGGCACGCTCGACCGGGTGAAGGGGTTCTACGCCACCGCCTTCGGCTGGACCTTCACCGACTACGGCCCGTCCTACGCGGCCTTCAGCGAGGGGCTCGACGGCGGCTTCGATGCACACGCCACCGAGGCGACCGAGAAGCCGCTGCCGGTGCTCTACGCGGAGGACCTGGAGGCGACGCTCGCCCATGTCGAGGCGGCCGGCGGCACCGTGGTGCGGCCGATCTTCGCCTTTCCCGGCGGCCGCCGCTTCCACTTCACCGATCCGGCCGGCAACGAGCTTGCCGTGTGGAGCGAATAGCGCGTTTCCCAGGCGAAGCGGCAACCGGTTCGCCGTCCGTCGAGGCCTGAAGACGAGACCCGGAGCCGATCGGCGGGCCGGTGCGCGTGCACCGGCTCCAGCACCGAGGCCGATCGGGCGCGGGCGCTCAGCTCGCCTCGCGCAACCGCTCGGCGGTCTCCAGATCGACCGAGACGAGCTGGCTGATGCCCTGCTCGGCCATGGTGACGCCGAACAGCCGGTTCATGCGCGCCATGGTGATCGGGTTGTGCGTGATGATGACGAAGCGGGTCGCCGTCGAGGCGGCCATCTCGTCCATCAGGTTGCAGAAGCGCTCGACATTGTGATCGTCGAGCGGCGCGTCGACCTCGTCGAGCACGCAGATCGGCGCCGGGTTGGTGAGGAACACGGCGAAGATCAGCGCCATCGCCGTCAGCGCCTGCTCGCCGCCCGAAAGCAGCGTCATCGTCTGCGGCCGCTTGCCGGGCGGGCGCGCCAGGATGTCGAGGCCGGCCTCCAGCGGATCCTCGGATTCGACGAGCTGCAGGTCGGCCGTGCCGCCGCCGAACAGATGCGTGAACAGCCGGCGGAAATGGCCGTTGACCTCGTCGAAGGCGGCGAGCAGCCGCTCGCGCCCCTCGCGGTTGAGGCTCTGGATCGCCTGGCGCAGCTTGCGGATCGCCTCGATGACGTCCTCGCGCTCGGCGACGATGGTCTCCAGCCGCTCGGCCAGTTCGCGCTGCTCCTCCTCGGCGCGCAGGTTGACCGCGCCGAGGCGCTCGCGCTCGATCTTCAGCCGCTCCAGCCGGCGCTCGGTGTCGGCCGCCTCGGGCAGCGGCGCGTCGGCCTCCAGCCCGGTGTGGCGGATCACCAGGTGCGGCGGCACGGCGAGCGCCTCCTGGATGCGCGCCTCGGCCTCCGCGCGCCGCTCCTCGGCCGCCGTCAGCCGCTCCTCGGCGCGGGCGCGCCCCTCGCGCGCCTTGGCCAGCGCCTGCACGGTGTCGGCGGCCGCCCGGTCGAGCTCGGCCTGGCGCGACTCGGCCTCCTGCAGCCGGTCGGCGGCCGCCTTGCGCAGCCTCTCGGCCTCGGCGATCTGCGACAGCAGGCGGCGGCCGTCCGCGGCGATCTCGTCCGGCCGGTCGACCAGCGCGGCATGCTCGGCGGCCGCCTCGCCGCGCCGCTCTGTCAGCGCCGCGATGTGGCTTTCCGCGCCCTCGGCGCGCGCCGTCCAGCTCTTGCGCTCGCCGGCGATCGCGTCGAGCCGGCGCTTGCGCGCCTCCGCCTCGCGCACCAGGCCGTCACGCGCCGCCCGCGCATCGGCGAGCCGGGCGCGCTCGCCGGCAAGCTCGGTGTTGATGCGGCCGAGCGCGGCGTCGAGCGCGTCGAGCGCCGGGGCGGCGGCCAGCGCCACCTCCGCCTCGTGCAGGAAGGCGCGTGCGGCCGCGTCCTCGTCGGACAGCCGGCCGGCCGCCTCCTCCAGCGCGGTGCGCCGGCTCGAGAGCTCGCCGGCCGCGCGCTCGGCCGCGGCAAGCCCGTCGCGCGCCTCGCCGACGGTGCGCTGGGCCGTGCGCGCGGCCTCGCGCGCCGCCTTCTCGCCGGCCACCGCCGCGGCCACGGCCGCCTCGGCGCGCTCCAGCGCGGCGGCCGCCTCGTCGGTGCGGCGCCGCGCCGCGACGGCCTCGGCGTCGAGCTCGGCCAGGCGGTTCTTCTGGGCAAGCCGCTGGGCGGCGGCCGTCGGCGCATCGGCGCTCGCGGTGTAGCCGTCCCAGCGCCACAGCGCGCCCTCGCGGCTGACCAGCCGCTGGCCGGGCGCCAGCTCCGGCTGCAGCCGCGCGCCATCCGCGCCGCTCTGCACGACGCCGATCTGGGCGAGCCGGCGGGCGAGCTGGCGCGGCGCCTCGACATGCACGGCAAGCGGCGCGACGCCGACCGGCAGCGCCGGGTCGCCAGCCGCCGGGGCCACGTCGCCCCAGTGGGCCGGCGCGCTGCGGTCGAGCGGCAGGTCGAGATCCTCGCCGAGCGCGGCGCCGAGCGCCGTCTCGTAGCCGCGCGCCACGCGCACCCGTTCGAGCACGGCGGGGAAGAGATCGCCGGTCGCCGCGTTGAGCACCTTGGCGAGCGTGCGCGCCTCGGTCTCGATGCGGTCGCGCTCGGCGCGCGCCTCCTGCAGCGGGCCGCGCAGCGCGCCTTCCTCGCGGCGCGCGGCGACGACGGTCTGCTCGGCCGCCGCGGCCTCGGCCTCGGCCGTCTCCAGCGCGGCTTCGGCGTGCTCCAGCGCGGCGCGCCTTTGCGCCGGGTCGGGCAGGCCGGCGAGCCGGTCGGCGAGCGTCGCCTGTTCGTCCGCGATGCCGGCGAGCTGGCGTGCCAGCCGCTCGCAGCGCTGCCGCCCCTCGGCGATGGCGCGCTCGGCCTGGCTGCGCGTGGCGGCCGCCTCGGCGCGCTCCGCGGTGGCGCGCGCCGAGGCCTCCTCGCAGGCGGCGACCCGCTCGGCGGCCGCGTCGTGCGCCTGGCGCGCGGCCTCGATGCGGCCCGTCTCGTCGGCCGCGGCCGCGGCAAGCTCGGCCTCCTCGGCATCGAGACGCTGCAGCACCTCGGCATTGTCGTCGACGAGCTGGCGCTCGCGGGCGATGTCGGCGTCGAACTGCTCAAGCCGCTTGACGAGCTCGGCGCAGCGCTCGCGCACCCGCCGGGCCTCCGCCTCGGCCTGGTCGCGGGCGACCGTCAGGCGCTGCAGGGCGGCCGCCGCCGAGGCCTCGGCCTCGCGCAGTTCCGGCAGACGATGCGCGGCAACGGCCTGCGCCTTGGCCGCCTCGACCTGGGCGTTGGCCTTCTCGCCGACCTCGCCGGTGGCGGCCGCGAGCGCCGACTTCGCCTCGGCCTCGGCGGCCTTGGCCTGCGTCCAGCGCAGATGCAGCAGGATCGCCTCGGCCTTGCGGATGTCGGCCGACAGGTTCTTGAAGCGGGCCGCCTGGCGCGCCTGGCGGCGCAGGCTCTCGATCTGGCCCTGCAGCTCGCCGACCACGTCGTCGAGGCGCTCCAGGTTCTGTTCGGCGCCGCGCAGGCGCAGCTCCGCCTCGTGGCGCCGCGAGTGCAGGCCGGAGATGCCGGCCGCCTCCTCGAGCAGCGCGCGGCGCGCCTGCGGCTTGGCCTGGATCAGCTCGCCGATGCGCCCCTGGCCGACCATCGAGGGCGAGCGCGCGCCGGTCGACTGGTCGGCGAACAGGAGCTGCACGTCCTTGGCGCGCGCCTCCTTGCCGTTGATGCGGTAGACCGAGCCGGCCTCGCGCTCGATGCGGCGCGACACCTGCAGCTCGTCCTCGCCGTTGAAGGCGGCCGGCGCGGTGCGGTCGGCATTGTCGAGGAACAGCGTCACCTCGGCGGTGTTGCGCGCCGGACGCGTCGCCGAGCCGGAGAAGATGACGTCGTCCATGCCCGAGGCGCGCATGTTCTTGTAGGAGCTCTCGCCCATCACCCAGCGGAGCGCCTCCACCAGGTTGGACTTGCCGCAGCCATTGGGCCCGACGACGCCGGTCAGGCCCGCCTCGATGACGAATTCGGACGGTTCGACGAAGGACTTGAAGCCGAGCAGGCGCAGCTTGGAAAACCTCATGCCGACGCGCTCCCGCGCGCCGGCATCGCGCCGCCCGGCGTGCCGGCGGGGCTAAAGCATGCCGTCGATGATCGCCGACATCTCTTCAATCGATCTCGCCCCCGGATACTTGGCGCCGTTGATGAAGAAGGTGGGCGTCGAGGTGACGCCGAACTCGTCCGCTCCGCGCGCGCGCACGGCCCTGACATCATCCAGGAGCTCCTGGTCCGTCAAGCAAGCCTCGAAGGACTCCTGTGTAAAACCGGCCAGGCGGGAGATCTGCAGCAGCGCGGCGCTGGCGTTCTCGGCCGTCGCCCAGCTGCGCTGCTGCTCGAACAGCACGTCGACCATCGGGAAGTACTTGTCGTCGGCGCAGCGCGCCAGCATGAAGGCGGCCTCCGCGCGCGGATCGAACGGGAACTCGCGCAGGATGAAGCGCACCTTGCCGGTGTCGACGTACTTCTCCTTGAGCGCCGGGTAGGTCTCGTTGTGGAACGTCGCGCAGTGCGGGCAGGTCATCGAGGCGTACTCGACGATCGTCACCGGCGCGTCCTCCGCGCCGACCGCCTTTTCCGGCAGCGCGCCCGGCTGCATCAGCGCCTCGACGTCGACCGTCGCCTCCGGCTGCGGCGCCTCGACGGCCGCGGCGTGCTCCGACGCCACCGCCTCGCTGCCGCTGTCGGAACACGCGGAAAGGCCGGCCGCGAGGGCGGGGAGGACGACCAGCGACGCCAGAAGGCGCCGGCGCTCAAGGAATCGGGTCATGCGAATCACCTGTCGGTTGGCGGATTTTGCACCGGGGGCGGCATCGAATGCGAGTGTGCCGGCGATTTGGGGCAAATTTGGACGAAATCAATGCGACGGTCCAGCGCGCCGCGGCCGGCCCGTCAGCCGCGCCGGGCGAGCACGCTGGCGCCGAGCCGGTCGAGCGCGGCGCGCAGGCCCTCGTCCTCAATGCCGCCCGTCAGCCGCTCGAGCCGCGCCTTTTCCGGCGCCGTCAGCGGGCGCGGGCGCCACGCCCGGCGCGGCGGCGCCACCGTCACCGGCTTCTGCACGATGCGGATGCGGGCGATGGCGACGAAGCCGAGAAAGGCGTTGATGCGGGCGATCACCTCCGACATCTGGTGCTGCAGGCGCAGCGCCACCGCGCCCTGGCAGGCGACCACGAGCGTCGCCGGCTCGAACGGATCGTCCTCGTTGCGCCGGCGCGGCCAGGCGATGCGCTCGGGCCGGGTGCAGTCGGCGAGCTCGCTGCCGACGATCTCCTCCCAGGACTGCAACAGCCCGGTCGAGATGCCGGCGCGACGCCGCAGCACCGGGTCGAGGATGTCCCCGGCCAGGTCGCTGAGCGGCACGGGATTGCGGAACGCCGTCTTGCCTGCCATGTCACCTCTGCCCGCATGTCCGGCGCACGAAGCACCGGCCGGGCCGAAGGATAGCGCAAGCGCGAGCCGATGACACGAGCCGATTCGAGCGACGAGGAGCCCGCCCGGCCGCCCGCCGGCATGGCCGCGGCGCTGCTCGCCTGGTACGACCGCCACCACCGCGACCTGCCCTGGCGCACGCCGCCGGCCGCGCTGGCCCGCGGCGCGCGGCCCGACCCCTACCATGTGTGGCTGTCGGAGATCATGCTGCAGCAGACGACGGTCGAGGCGGTGCGGCGCTACTACGCGGCCTTCGTGGCGCGCTGGCCCGACGTCGAAGCGCTGGCGGCGGCCGACACGCAGGCCGTGATGAAGGCCTGGGCCGGGCTCGGCTACTATTCGCGCGCCCGCAACCTGAAGGCCTGCGCCGAGCTGGTCGCGGCCGAGCACGGCGGGCGCTTTCCCGACACGGAAGCGGGCCTGCGCGCCCTGCCCGGCATCGGCGCCTACACGGCGGCGGCGATCGCGGCGATCGCCTTCGACCGGCCGGCCGCCGTGGTCGACGGCAATGTCGAGCGCGTGGCGGCGCGGCTGATGGCGCTTCGCACCCCGCTGCCGGCGGCCAAGCCGGCGATCCGCCGTTTCGTCGAGCGGGCGACCCCGCAGGCGCGCCCGGGCGACTTCGCCCAGGCGACGATGGATCTCGGCGCGACGATCTGCACGCCGCGGCGGCCGGCCTGCGTGCTGTGTCCGCTGCGTGGCGACTGCCGCGGGCTCGCCACCGGCGATCCCGAGCCGCTGCCGCTCAAGGCGCCGAAGCCCGACAGGCCGCTGCGCCGCGGCGCCGCCTTCGTGGCGCGCCGCGCCGACGGCGCCATCCTGCTGCGCCGGCGGCCGGAGCGCGGGCTGCTGGGCGGCATGAGCGAGGTGCCGTCGAGCGCCTGGACCGCGCGCCAGGACGGCGCCACCGGCGCCGAGGCCGCGCCGTTCGCGGCCGACTGGCGGCCGGCCGGCACCATCGGCCACGTCTTCACCCATTTCGCGCTGGAGCTCGCGGTCTACCACGCCGAGGTCGCGGCGAGCGCGGCACCGGCCGGCTGCTGGTGGTCGGCGCCGGACGAACTGCCCGGCGAGGCGCTGCCCACGGTGATGAAGAAGGCGATCGAACAGGCCGTGCCCGGCGCGACCCTGAGACAGCAACCCGACACAGCGAGGTCCGCATGACGGCGATCCGCCACATCGTCTTCGACATCGGCAAGGTGCTCGTCCACTACGACCCCGAGCTGCCCTACCGACGGCTGATCCCCGACGCCGACAGGCGGCGCTGGTTTCTCGACACGGTGTGCACGCCGGCCTGGAACCTGGAGCAGGACCGCGGCCGCGACTGGCGCGAGGCCGAGGCCGAGCTGATCGCGCGCTGGCCGCAGGAGGCCGACAACATCCGCGCCTTCCGCCGCCACTGGGCCGAGATGGTGCCGCACGCCTATGACGACAGCGTCGCGCTCTTCGAGGCGGCGGTGGCGGCCGGCCACGACGTCACCATGCTGACCAATTTCGCAGCCGACACCTTCGCCGAGGCGCGCCGGCGCTTCGGCTTCCTCGAGGCGCCGCGCGGCGTCACGGTGTCGGGCGAGATCGGCCTCATCAAGCCGGACCGGGCGATCTACGAGCGCCACGCGGCCGATTTCGGCCTGGCGCCGGCGGCCACGCTGTTCATCGACGACAGCCCGGCCAACGTCGCGGGCGCGCAGGCGGCGGGCTGGCAGGCGGTGCGCTTCACCGACGCCGCGACGCTGCGCGACGACCTGGCGCGCTTCAACATCGCGCTCTGAGGCGGCGGCCTGTCGGCCGGCGCCTTTCTCAGCCGGCGGCGGCGAGACCGGCGCGGGCGATGCGGCGCAGCTCGTCGATCGGACGCAGCTCGCCGGCCTCCTCGAAATGCCAGAACGTCCAGCCGTTGCAGGCCTCCAGCCCCTGAACGGCCGCGCCCAGCCGGTGGATCGAGCCGGCCTGGTCGCCGATCGCCAGCGTGCCGTCGGCGCGCACGCTGGCCGTCCAGCGCCGCCGGCTGTCGCACAGCAGCGCGCCGGGCTTGACCAGGCCCGCCTCGACGAGGCTGAGGAAGGCGACGCGCGGCTCGGCGCGCTTGCCGGTCATCACCGCGAGATCGGCCTCGGCGAGCGGCTCGACGGCGGCGATGCGCCGCTCGGCCGCCTCGATATAGGCCTGCTCGCGCTCGATGCCGACGAAGCGGCGGCCGAGCCGACGCGCCACGGCGGCCGTGGTGCCGGAGCCGAGGAAGGGATCGAGCACCACGTCGCCGGGCCGCGTCGAGGACATCAGCACGCGGGCGAGCAGCGCCTCCGGCTTCTGGGTCGGATGCAGCTTGGCGCCGTCGGCGTCCTTCAGCCGCTCACCGCCGGTGCAGATCGGGAACAGCCAGTCGGAGCGCATCTGCACGTCGTCGTTGGCCGCCTTCATCGCCTCGTAGTTGAAGGTGTAGCCCCTGGCGTCGCGGTCGCGCGAGGCCCAGATCATCGTCTCGTGCGCGTTCTGGAAGCGGCGGCCGCGGAAGTTCGGCATCGGATTGGTCTTGCGCCACACCACGTCGTTGAGGATCCAGAAGCCGAGATCCTGCAGGATGGCGCCGACGCGGAAGATGTTGTGGTAGGAGCCGATCACCCAGATCGTGCCGTTCGGCTTCAAGACGCGGCGCACCGCCATCAGCCAGGCGCGGGTGAAGGCGTCGTAGGCGGCGAAGGATTCGAAATGGTCCCAGGCGTCGTCGACCGCGTCGACGCGCGACTGGTCGGGCCGGTGCAGGTCGCCGCCGAGCTGCAGATTGTAGGGCGGATCGGCGAACACCGTGTCGACGGCGTTCTCCGGCAGCCGCTCGAGCGCGGCGACGCAGTCGCCCTTGAGGATGGTGTCGAGCCAGGCGGCCCTTTCGCTGGACGGGGTGAGGTCCTCGGGACGACGCACGGCTGACATACACACACTCGCTACGCGGGGTTACTGTTTACGCGCCGTTATGGTTACCGCCGCCGGTAAAAATTCGGTCAATGTCGAGAGATCGCGGCGCGGCGGAGCGGCGCGCGGTTGCCTCGCGCCCCCCGGCGGGGATAGAGCATGGCGCCGCAAGGCGCGAAGCCGTCCGCTTCGCCGGTCACCACCAGCACCAGGACACGCCATGCCGCGACCCGACCTCCTGATCCTCGACTGCGACGGCGTGCTCGTCGATTCGGAGATCATCGCCGCGCGCGTCGAGGCCGAGATGCTCGGCGAGGCGGGCATCGCCATCACGCCGCAGGAGCTGGCGGAGCGCTATGCCGGGCTGACCTTCCGCGACATCCTGATCGCGCTCGAACGCGAGACCGACACGCCGCTGCAGGCCTCGCTGATCGAGCGCGCCGAGCGGCTGGTCGACGAGCGCCTGGCGCGCGAGGTGCGCGCGGTCGAGGGCGCGCGCGAGACGATCCTGCGGCTCGGCCGGCCGCTGTGCGTGTGCTCGAACTCGAGCCGCGCGCGCATCGAGGCGATGCTCGGCCGCACCGGGCTGCTGCCCGTCTTCGAGGGGGCGGTGTTCTCCGCCCGCGACCTGAGCGGCGGCCAGCCGAAGCCGGCGCCCGACGTCTTCCTGCATGCCGCAGAGCAGCTCGGGGCGGAGCCGGCGCACACCATCGTTCTGGAGGATTCGGTGCACGGGGTGACCGGCGCCAGGGCCGCCGGCATGCGCGTCGTCGGCTTCACCGGCGCCTCGCACAGCTATCCCGGCCACGCCGACAGCCTGACGGAAGCCGGCAGCGAGACGGTGATCAGCCGGTGGGCCGATTTTCCCGCGGTGGTGGAGGCGCTGTCGGCCTGGTCGGAGGACGGCTGAGACGCCGCGGCGCGACAATCACGGCCACGGCGCTACGGCGTGTCGTAGGGCCCCTCGTCATAGCCGGCGAAGACGCGGATCGAGGTGTCGATCGGCCCCGGGATCACCACGTTGGGATCGTTGAAGACGAACTGCGTGGCGCCCGACGTGTCGCCGACCGCCACCTGGTAGCGGTGCAGCTCGGAATAGACGACCTCCTCGCCGCGCAGCACCGCGACGCGGATCGGCATGGTGATGGTGCCGGCCTTGCCGACCGGGCCCGGCACGACGCGGCCGGCGACCGCCACCGTCATGGTGATGGAATCGGCGCCGTAGCTGCACGAGCGCGTCACGTCGCTGATGGCGGCCTGGTAGACGACCTTCTCCGGGTCGTCCTCGGCGTTGCGCTCGTAGGCGTTGAAATAGGCCGTGCCGGAGCGCAGCGCGATCGGCGGACAGTAGGCGCGCAGCTCGCTCTGGCGCACCTGGCCTTCCGCCGCCTCGTTCGCCGGCGGCTCCGCCTGGCCGCCGAGGCCGAGGTCGAGCGCGCCGAGCCGGTCGCCCGACTGGCAGCCGGCCACCGCGGCGGACAGCAGAAAAAACGCGACGAGCTTCGAAAACCGTGTCCTGGACAACGCGCACCCCACCGACAGCACTTCCCTCGGGCAATGTGGCTGTCCTATATCAACCGCGCGGCCAAAATGCGACC
Source organism: Aquibium sp. A9E412 (assembly GCF_030398335.1). GTDB lineage: Bacteria > Pseudomonadota > Alphaproteobacteria > Rhizobiales > Rhizobiaceae > A9E412. The sequence continues at coordinate 19,958 of NZ_JAOAOP010000026.1, read as the reverse complement.
GGGGCGGCGGCGAAATCCGCGCCCCCCTCCGAACGGATCTCATCGATGAAGTATGTCAGCACCCGCGGCGAAGCGCCCGCCCTCGGCTTCAGCGACGCGCTCTTGGCCGGGCTGGCGCGCGACGGCGGGCTCTACGTGCCGGAGGAATGGCCGCAGTTCGACGCGGCGGCGATCCGCGCGCTGCGCGGCCGGCCCTATGCGGAGGTCGCCGCGACGCTGCTCGCCCCCTTCGTCGGCGCGGAGATCGAGGACGCGACGTTCCGCCGCATCGTCGCCGAGGCCTACGCGCCGTTCCGCCACGCCGCGGTCTGCCCGCTGGTGCAGACGGCGCCGGGCGAGTTCGTGCTCGAGCTGTTTCACGGGCCGACGCTCGCCTTCAAGGACGTCGCCATGCAGTTGCTGGCGCGGCTGATGGACCACGTGCTGGCGGCGCGCGGCCAGCGCGCCACCATCGTCGGCGCCACCTCCGGCGACACCGGCGGCGCGGCGATCGAGGCGTTCTCCGGCAGCGCCCGCACCGACGTCTTCATCCTGTTTCCGCAGGGCCGCGTGTCGCCGGTGCAGCAGCGCCAGATGACGACGTCGGGCGCCGACAACGTGCATGCGCTGGCCGTCGAGGGCAATTTCGACGACTGCCAGGCGCTGGTGAAGGACATGTTCAACGACCACGGCTTCCGCGACCGGGTCGGCCTGTCCGGCGTCAACTCGATCAACTGGGCGCGCATCGTGGCCCAGATCGTCTACTACTTCACCGCCGGCGTGGCGCTCGGCGCGCCCGAGCGCGCCGTCTCCTTCACCGTGCCGACGGGCAATTTCGGCGACATCTTCGCCGGCTACGCCGCCAAGCGCATGGGCCTGCCGATCGAGCGCCTGGTGATCGCCACCAACGACAACGACATCCTCTGCCGCACGCTGCAGAGCGGGCGCTACGAGACGCGCGAGGTGGTCGCCACCACCTCGCCGTCGATGGACATCCAGGTGTCGTCCAACTTCGAGCGGCTGCTGTTCGAGGCCGGCGGGCGCGACAGCGCCCAGGTGCGCGGCGCCATGGCGAGCCTCAAGCAGTCGGGCGGCTTCGCGCTCGACGCCGCCGCGCTTGCGGCGATCCGGGCGGATTTCGCCGCCGGCCGCTGCACCACCGCCGAGGCGGCGGCGACGATCCGAACCGTCAGGCAGGACAGCGACTACCTGCTCGACCCGCACACCGCGACCGCGGTCAAGGCGGCGCGCGAGACGGCGCGGCCCGACACGCCGATGATCGTGCTGGCGACCGCCCATCCGGCCAAGTTTCCCGCCGCCGTGCGCGAGGCCGCCGGCATCGAGCCGGCGCTGCCGGACTGGCTGTCCGACCTGATGGTGCGCGAGGAACGCTTCACGGTCCTTCCATCGGACCTTAAAATGGTGGAGAATTGCATCGAGCGCCGGTCAAGAGCGCCGCGTCGGAGTACAGGGAGTTAAGCCCATATGGGAGTTGAGGTAAGCCGTCTGTCCAACGGCCTGACGGTCGCCACCGAAACCCTTCCGCACATCGAGTCCGTCGCCCTCGGCATCTGGGTGAAGTCGGGCTCGCGCAACGAGCGCGACGATGAGCACGGCATCGCGCATCTGCTCGAGCACATGGCCTTCAAGGGGACGGGCAAGCGCAGCGCCTGGCAGATCGCCACCGACATCGAGGATGTCGGCGGCGAGATCAACGCGGCGACCAGCGTGGAGACCACCGCCTTCTTCGCCCGCGTGCTGCGCGACGACGTGCCGCTGGCGATCGACATCCTCGCCGACATCCTGACGGACTCCAAGTTCGACCCGTCGGAGCTGGAGCGCGAGCAGCACGTCATCCTGCAGGAGATCGGCGCGGCGCACGACACGCCCGACGACATCGTCTTCGACCACTTCACCGAGACCGCCTTCCGCCACCAGGCGATCGGCCGCTCGATCCTCGGCACGCCGCAGACGGTCGAATCCTTCACCTCCGACCAGCTACGCGGCTTCCTCGAGCGCCAGTACGGCGCCGACCGCATGGTCGTCGTGGCGGCCGGCGGCGTCGATCACGAGCGCTTCGTGCGCGAGGTCGAGCAGCGGCTCGGCAGCTTCCGCAGCAAGTCGTCCGGCGCACTGCCGCAGTACTCGCACTATGTCGGCGGCGACTTCCGCGAGCACCGCGACCTGATGGACGCGCAGATCGTGCTCGGCTTCGAGGGCCGCGCCTACCACGTGCGCGACTTCTACGCCTCGCAGATCCTGTCGATGATCCTCGGCGGCGGCATGTCCTCGCGGCTGTTCCAGGAGGTGCGCGAGCGGCGCGGGCTGTGCTACTCGGTCTACGCCTTCCACTGGGGCTTTTCCGACAGCGGCATCTTCGGCATCCACGCCGCCACCGGCGAGAGCGACATTGCCGAGCTCGTGCCGGTCATCCTGTCGGAGCTGCAGAAGGCCGGCGAGAGGATCGGCCAGGACGAGCTCGACCGGGCGCGCGCGCAGTATCGCGCCGGCCTGATGATGTCGCGCGAGAACCCGGCGAGCCGCGCCTCGCAGATCGCCCGGCAGATGCTGCTCTACGGCCGGCCGATCGAGATCGAGGAGCTGATGGAGCGGCTGTCGGCGCTGTCGGTCGGCCGCCTCACCGACCTGTCGGAGCGGCTGTTCACCTCCAAGCCGACGGTCGCCGCCGTCGGGCCGGTCGGCACGCTGCCGGCTTTCGAGCAGATCAGCGACACGCTCTCGGTGACGCCGCCGGCGCTGCGCAAGCTCGCCGTCTAGGCCATGACGGCGATGGCTGTGCAGCGGTTCGCGGGCGACATCACGGCCCATCCGACGGATCCCGACGCCTGTCTGCGCGGCCAAGTGACGCCACTTGGCCGCGACAAGCCCTAGAGCCCTCGGGAGGCATGTTCGCGCTGCCCTTCTTCCGTCGCGACCAGCCGGCGCTCCGGGGACAGAACGTGTTCCTGCGCGCGCCGGCGGCCGAGGACTACGAGGAGTGGGCGGCGCTGCGGCGGCAGAGCCGCGGCTTCCTCGAGCCGTGGGAGCCGCGCTGGGCGCGCGACGAGCTCGACCGCTCCGCCTGGCGGCTGCGGCTCAGGCGCTACCGCGAGGAGCTCGACCGGGGCAGCGGCTACGCCTTCCTGATCTTCGAGACCGCCCAGGGCCGGCTCGTCGGCGGCATCTCGCTTGGCAACATCCGCCGCGGCGTCGCCCAGTCGGCGCAGATCGGCTACTGGATGGGCGAGCCCTATGCCGGCAAGGGCCTGATGCTCGAGGCGCTGCGGCTGGTCGTGCGCTTCGCCTTCCAGACGCTGCGGTTGCACCGCGTCGAGGCCGCCTGTATCCCGCGCAACACGCGTTCGGTCCGGCTGCTTGAAAAAGCCGGATTTCGGCGCGAAGGACTGTTGCGGTCCTATCTGAGGATCAACGACACCTGGCAGGACCACTGCCTTTATGCGCTCATTGCCGGGGAAGAGGCGGGACAGGATCGAGGCTGATCGGTGAGGGGAAGCTGCAAAACCGCCGCGCGCGTGCTGTGTGCGATCGCCGGGCTTTTCGCCCTTCTCGCCGCGGCGATGCCGGCCCAGGCCTTCGAACCGATCGCGATCGCGCGCGACGACGTGGCGCTCGACCTGTCCGACGCGGTCGAGATCTACCGCGACCAGGGCGAGAACTTCCAGGTCTCAACCGCGCCCGGCGCCGACGGCATCGTGCGGCGAATCGAGGTCGAGGCGCAGGGCGAGCGCTCGAGCGGCGACTGGGCGGTGTTCGCGCTCGCCAACACCACCGACCAGCAGCTCGACCGGCTGATCGTGGCGCCGCATTTCCGGCTGGTCGACTCGGGCCTGTGGGCCCCCGACCTCGGCTCCGAGCGGATCGCCGCCATCACTCCGTCGGAGGGCTTCGCGCTCGACCGGCAGGAAAGCGCCGACGCCGACGAGTTCCTGGTCACGCTCAACCCCGGCGCGGTCGTCACCTTCGTGGCCGAGCTGTCCTCGCCGCGCCTGCCGCAGGTCTATCTGTGGGATCCGGGCGCCTACAAGGACACCGTCAACGCCTACACGCTCTACCGCGGCATCGTCATCGGCATCGCCGGCCTGCTGGCGCTGTTCCTGACGATCCTGTTCGTCGTCAAGGGCACCTCGATGTTCCCGGCCACCGCCGCACTCGCCTGGGCGGTGCTCGCCTACATCTCGATCGACTTCGGCTTTCTCGCCAAGGTGATCGAGATCGCGCCGGGCAACGAGCAGATCTGGCGCGCCGGCACCGAGGTGGCGCTGGCCGCCACCATGGTGGTGTTCCTGTTCACCTATCTCAACCTCAACCGCTGGCACGACCATTTCAGCTACGGCGCGATGGCCTGGATGCTGATCCTGGCGATCATCGCGGCATTCGCCATCATCGACCCGTCGACGGCGGCCGGCGTGGCGCGGCTGTCCTTCGCCGCCACCGCGGTCGCCGGCGTCGGGCTGATCGTCTATCTCGGCATGCAGGGCTACGACCGGGCCGTCATGCTGGTGCCGAGCTGGGCGATGGTGCTGGTGTGGATCGCCGGCGCCTGGCTGGCGGTCACCGGCGGGCTGGAGAACGACATCGTCCAGCCGGCGCTCGGCGGCGGCCTGGTGCTGATCGTCCTTCTGATCGGCTTCACCGTCATGCAGCACGCGTTTGCCGGCGGCCAAGTCTTCCAGGGCCTGTTCAGCGACATGGAGCGCCAGGCGCTGGCGCTGACGGGGGCCGGCGACATCGTGTGGGACTGGGACGTGCCGCGCGACCGCGTGGTCACCCGGCCCGACATCAGCCGCCAGCTCGGCCTGGCGCCGCAGAGCCTCAGCGGCCCGGCGCGCGACTGGCTGCCGGCGCTGCACGCCGACGACCGCGACACCTTCCGCACCACGCTCGACGTCGTGCTGGAGCACCGCCGCGGCCGCATCGCCCAGAGCTTCCGGCTGCGCGGCGCCGACGGCCACTACCACTGGTTCGCGCTGCGCGCGCGGCCGGTGATCGGCTCCGACGGCGAGGTCATCCGCTGCGTCGGCACGCTGGTCGACGTGACCGAGCAGAAGATGGCCGAGGAGCGGCTGCTGCACGACGCCGTGCACGACAACCTGACCGGGCTGCCCAACCGCGAGCTCTTCCTCGGCCGGCTCGACGCCGTCACCGCCATCGCCAGGCAGCAGGACAGCGTGCGGCCGACCGTCATGGTCATCGACATCGACCGCTTCAAGCAGGTCAACGACGAGCTCGGCATCTCGGCCGGCGACACCATCCTTCTGACCATCGCGCGGCGGCTGCACCGGCTCTTGAAGCCGCACGACGCGTTGTCGCGGCTTTCCGGCGACCAGTTCGCCCTGCTTCTGTCGGAGCAGGACCCCGCCCGCATCGCCGCGATGGCCGACGCCGTGCGCCAGGCGATCAGCACGCCGATCACGTTTGCCAAGCGCGAGATCGTGCTGACCGCCTCGATCGGCCTGATCTCGTGGACCTCCGCACAGGGCTCTGCCGAGGAGATGGTCAAGGACGCCGAGCTCGCCATGTACCAGGCCAAGCGCTTCGGCGGCGACCGCATCGAGCCGTTCCGGCCGGCCTTCCGCTCGATCGGCACCGACCGGCTGCAGATCGAATCCGACCTGCGCCGCGCCATCGAGCGCTCCGAGCTGGTGCTCGTCTACCAGCCGATCGTGCGGCTGGAGGACGGCAGCATCGCCGGCTTCGAGGCGCTGCTGCGCTGGGAGCATCCGCGCCGCGGCACCATCGCGCCGGCCGACTTCATTCCCGTCGCCGAATCGAGCGGGCTGATCTCGCAGCTCGGCCTGTTCGCCATGCACCGGGCGGCGGAGGACCTGCGCGGCTGGCAGAAGCAGATCGGCGACGTGCCGTTGTCGGTCTCGGTCAACCTGTCGAGCCGCCAGCTCCTGCGGCGCGACCTGGTCAGCGACGTGCGCTCGGTGATCGCGCGCTCGGGCCTGGCGGCGCGCTGCTTCCGGCTCGAGCTCACCGAATCGCTGGTGATGGACAATCCCGAGCAGTCGGCGCACGTGCTGGAGAAGCTGAAGAAGCTCGGCATCGGCCTGTCGCTCGACGATTTCGGCACCGGCTACTCGTCGCTCGCCTATCTGACGCGCTTCCCCTTCGACACCATCAAGATCGACAAGAGCTTCGTCGACGACACCAGCGCCAAGCGCACGGTGCTGCTGAAGTCGATGGTCGGCATGGCGCACGAGCTCGGCCTGGCCGTCGTCGCGGAGGGCGTGTCGGAGGAGGACGACGCCGCGCAGCTGCGCGAGATGGGCTGCGAGTTCGTGCAGAGCTTCCTGTTCGGCCAGCCGGTGGCGGCCGAAGCCGCGCTCAAGCTCCTGCAGGAGCGCTATCCGCTCGCTCAGGCGTGACCGGCGAACTGGCTGAGATGCGTCGGGTCGATGCCGAGCGAGGCGAGGATGCGGTCGTATTTGCGCTCGATGTCGGCGTCGAACAGCAGCGCCGGCGTGGCCGGACAGGTGAGCCAGCCATTGTCGGCGATCTCGCTCTCGAGCTGGCCGGCGCCCCAGCCCGAATAGCCGAGCGCCATCAGCGCCTCGCGCGGGCCGGTGCCGGTGGAGATCGCCCGCAGGATGTCGACGGTCGCCGTCAGGCAGATCTCCTCGGAGACCGGCACGGAGGATTCCACCCGGTAGTCGGGCGTGTGCAGCACGAAGCCGCGGCTGCGGTCGACCGGCCCGCCGTTGCGCACGGGGAAGTCGCGCGCCCGCGGCGGCAGGCGGATCGCCTCGCTCTCGTCGAGCAGGCCGAGCTGGATCAGGATGTCGGGAAAGCCGAGCGGCTGGATCTGGTTGATGATCAGCCCCATCGCGCCGTCCTCGCTGTGCGCGCAGACATAGATGACGGAGCGCGCGAAGCGGTCGTCCCTCATGCCGGGCATGGCGATGAGGAAGTGGTTGTCGAGAAAGCCGCCGGTGCCCGGCTTTCCAATGTCGTCGAACGGCGTCATCACGGCGAGCCTAGCGTGTTTGCGGCGGGGGTGAAAGTGCCGGGGCGGCCGACGCGCCGCGCCCGGCGGTCACGGAAAAATGATGGCGGCGGGCCGCCGGTTCCATTGCCGGGCTGCGCCGGTGCGGCGAAAGTCGCCGCCATGCAGCTCGCCCGGCTTCTCCTCGCCCTGCCGCTTCTCGCCGCCGCCTCGCCCGCCGCCGGCGCGGCGAGCGCCTGGCACGAGACCGCCGGCGGCGCCGTGCGCCTCGTCACCGCGCCCGAGCCGGGCGAGGACGGGCGGCTGCGCGGCGCGCTCGAGATCCGCCTCGAGCCCGGCTGGAAGACCTATTGGCGCGACCCCGGCGGCACCGGCATCCCGCCACAGGTCACGCCGACGCCCGGCTCGGCCGCCGGCGCGGTGACCATCGGCTTTCCCCCGCCGGCCTATGTCGACGACGGCTACTCGGTGTGGCCGGGCTACGAGGAGAGCGTCGCGCTGCCGCTGACGATCGACATCGTGCGGGCCGACGCGCCGGTCGAGGCGACGGTCTTTCTCGGCATCTGCCAGACGATCTGCATTCCCGTGCAGGCGCGGCTTTCGGTCGAGCGGCAGGCGGCGAGCGACCCGCGCCACGCCATGGTGATCGACACCGCCTTCGCGCGGCTGCCGCAACCGGCGAGCGCGACGTTCGGCGTCACGCGGACGCGGCGCGAGGGCGACCGGCTGATCGTCGAGACCGCCCTGCCCGACGGCAGCGCCGACGCCGCGCTGTTCGTCGCCGGACGGCAAGGCTATCTGCTCGGCCGGCCCGAGGCGATCGACGGCCGGCCCGGTCGCTTCGCGGTGCCGGTGCTCGACGAACCGGCCGGCGCGCCGGCCGAGACGGCCGGCTTCCGCTACACGCTCGTCAACGGCCGCGCGGCCGTGGACGGACGGCTCGCCGAGCCCTAATTCTTTCCCGCGCGCCTGCCGCGCGCCCACCTCGACAAAAAAACGGAGACACATGCCATGACGATCTCGGTCGGCGACCGGATACCGGACGTGACGCTCAAGGTCATCGAGACCGACGGCAGGAAGGACACCGACACCGCCAGCTTCTTCGGTGGCCGCACGGTGGTGCTGTTCGGCGTGCCCGGCGCCTTCACGCCGACCTGCAGCAACAACCACCTGCCCGGCTATGTCGACAATTTCGACGCCATCCTGGCGCGCGGCGCCGACGCGGTGGCGGTGATCGCGGTCAACGATCCCTTCGTCATGCAGGCCTGGGCGCGCGAGACCGGCGCCGGCGACAAGATCGCCTTCCTGGCCGACGGCAACGCCGACTTCGCCCGGGCGACGGGCCTCGACACCGACCTGTCGGCCGGCGGGCTGGGGCTGCGCTCCAAGCGCTTCTCGATGATCGTCGCGGACGGAACGGTGAAGACGCTGAACATCGAGGATTCGCCGGGCCAGGCGGTGGAATCGGGCGCCGCGCGCATTCTCGAGCAGCTCTGAGGCCGCCCTCGCCTTTCAGCCGGCCGGGTCGACCGCGGCCCGGCCGTTCCTGCCGTTCCTGCCGTTCTTCTTGAACGGCGCCATGGCCAGCCGCGCCAGCTCGTCGGCCCGCTCGTTCTCGGGATGGCCGGCATGGCCCTTGAGCCAGTGCCAGGTGACCTTGTGGCGCTGCCGCGCCGCGTCGAGCGCCTGCCACAGCTCGGCATTCTTGACCGGCTTCTTGGCCGCCGTGCGCCAGCCGTTGCGCTTCCAGCCCTCGATCCACGAGGCGATGCCGTCGCGCACATAGATGGAGTCGGTGTAGAGATCGACCGTGCAGGGCCGCTTGAGCGCATTGAGCGCCTCGACCGCCGCCGTCAGCTCCATGCGGTTGTTGGTGGTCAGCGCCGCGCCGCCCGACAGCTCCCTGACCGTGCCGTCGTAGCGCAGCAGCGCGCCCCAGCCGCCCGGCCCCGGATTGCCCGAGCAGGCGCCGTCGGTGAAGATCTCGACGGTCTTCACGCCGGCACCACGCCGTATTCGGTGGGCGAGGCGATCTGTCGGTGAAAGCGCATGCGGCGGACGTACTCCATGGGGTCGCGCTTCTGCACCAGCGCGCCGTCGGGGATGGTGAGCCAGTCGTACAGGCGGGTGAGCATGAAGCGCAGCGCCGAACCGCGGGCGAGCAGCGGCAGCGCGTCGATCTCGGCGGCCGACAGCGCGCGCACCTCCTGGTAGCCGGCGAGCAGCGCGGTGCCCTTGGTCAGGTTGAAGGCGTGGTCCTTCTCGAAGCACCAGGCGTTGAGGCAGGTCGCCACGTCATAGGCGTAGAGGTCGTCGCAGGCGAAATAGAAGTCGATCAGCCCCGACACCGCGCCGCCGAGGAAGAACACGTTGTCGGGAAACAGGTCGGCATGCACGATGCCCGCCGGCAGGTCGCGCGGCCAGCCGGCTGCGAGCGCGGCGAAATCGCGCTCGACCTCGGCCGCCAGGCCGGGCTCGACCTCGTCGGCGCGGTCCTCCGCCATCGCCCACAGCCTGCGCATGCCCTTCAGGCCGAGCGCGTTGTCGCGACGCATGGGAAAGTCGGCGCCGGCCAGGTGCAGTTCGGCCAGCGCGCGGCCCACCGCGCGGCAGTGCTGCGGCTGCGGCCGGCGCATCCACATGCCCTCGAGAAAGGTGATGAGCGCGGCCGGCCGGCCGGCGAGCCGGCCGATCACCGCGCCGTCGCGCCGGCGCACGGGCAGCGGGCAGGACACACCCTTGCGCGCCAGATGCTCCATCAGGCCGAGGAAGAACGGCAGGTCGCGCTCCTCCACGCGGCGCTCGTAGAGCGTCAGGATGAAGGACCCGGCCTGCGTGTGCAGCAGGTAGTTGGAGTTCTCCGAGCCCTCGGCGATGCCCTTGTAGGACATGAGCCCGCCCACGTCGTAGGCGGCGAGAAAGTCTTCCAGCTCGGTTTCCGAGACGTCGGTGTAGACGGCCATGGCGTGCCGGGTCAGCCGTCGCCGTTGACGAAGGCCATGTCCTGGCGCGTCAGCTCAACGTCGCGCAGCGCGCGCATGACGGGAAAGTTCTCCGTCTCCTCGGCCGTCACGACAGGCTCGACGTCGACGGCGTAGCGCTCGGCGAAGGCGTCGATGATCTCCTCGACGATGATCTCCGGCGCCGAGGCGCCGGCCGACAGCCCGAGCACGGAGATCGGGCCGAGCGTGTCCCACGGAATGTCGGCGGCGCGCTGCACCAGCATGGCGCGGCCGGCGCCGGCCCGTTCGGCGACCTCGACCAGGCGGCGCGAATTGGACGAGTTCGGCGCGCCGACGACGAGGAAGAGGTCGGCGCCGGTCGCCGTCTCCTTGACCGCCTCCTGGCGGTTGGTGGTGGCGTAGCAGATCGATTCGGCCGCCGGCGCCTGGATGTCGGGAAAGCGCGCCTCGAGCGCCTCGATGATCGCCGCGGTGTCGTCGAGCGACAGCGTCGTCTGGGTGACGAAGCCGAGTGCTGCACCGGCCGGTGGCGCGAAGCGCTCGGCATCGGCCACCGTCTCGATCAGCGACACCGCGCCCTCGGGAAGCTGGCCCATGGTGCCGATCACCTCGGGATGGCCGGCATGGCCGACGAGCAGCACGTGGCGGCCGAGCCGGCGATGGCGCATCGCCTGCTTGTGCACCTTGGAGACCAGCGGGCAGGTGGCGTCGAGATAGAACAGCTTGCGCGCCTCGGCGTCGGCCGGCACCGATTTCGGCACGCCGTGCGCGGAGAACACCACCGGGCACTCGCGATGCTCGGCCGGGATCTCCGACAGCTCCTCGACGAACACGGCGCCGCGCGCCTGCAGACCTTCGACCACGTAGCGGTTGTGCACGATCTCGTGGCGCACATAGACCGGCGCGCCGTATTTCTTGAGCGCCAGCACGACGATCTGGATCGCCCGGTCGACGCCGGCGCAAAAGCCGCGCGGCGTGCACAGCCTCACCTTCAGCCTGGTTTTCTGCGTCGTGTCGAGCATGGTCCTGCCTGGTCCCGGTCGCGCCTGACATGAGGGCGGCGGGCCGCCCCTGTCAAGGGCGGCGCGGCGGTCAGCCGCGCCCGGCACGGCTGCCCCGCAGCCACACGAAGACGACGGCGACGAGCGCCAGCGCCAGGCCGTACCAGGTGATGGCGTATTGCAGGTGGCTGTTGGGAAAGGCGATGCGCGTCACCCCGCCGACCGGCAGCGCGGCCGCGCCGCCCGGCCCGGCATCGACGAAGAACGGCACGGTGTCGGCCGGATCGAGCGCCGCGGCACGCACCATGGCCGGCCATTCCTTCCAGTAGTAGGTGCCGTCGGCGGGCGCGTTGTCGGGCACCAGCGCGCCCGGCTTGCCGCGCGGCGCGCTGCGCGCCAGCCCCTCGATCGCGACCGTGCCTTCGGGCTGCGAGCCCGGCCGCGTCGCCGGGTCGCGCCGGTCGTAGGGCACGAAGCCGCGGTTGACGATCACGGTGTCGCCGAAGGGGGCGGCCCGGTCGAGGACGAGCGGCGTGTAGACGTGCCAGCCCGACTGGCCGGCCTCGGTCGCCAGCACGTACATCTCGCGCTCGTGCAGGAAGCGGCCCGCGAGCCTCACCGGCGTGTAGTCGAGCGCCTGCGGCTCGCCGAGCCGTGCTGCGAGATCGGCGAGCGCGACGGGCGGCTGCGCCACGCGCGCGTCGACCCGCGCGATCAGCGCCTCCTTCCAGGCGAGCCGCTGCACCTGCCAGGTGCCGAGGCCGAGCAGCACGACGAGCATCACGCCGGCCGCCGCCAGCACCAGCCAGACGCGGCGGCCGTCCGCCGCGGCGCTGCGCGCGGGATCGGTCATCGGCGGGTGTCCAGACGCCCCTCGGCGGCCTTATTGCGGTATTGCAGGCCGATCATCAGCCCCTTCACGAGGCGCAGCGCCACCAGGCTGGCGGCGACGATCAGCGGTGTCCACAGCAGGAAGTGGACCCACAGCGGCGGCGCCAGCGTGACCTCGAGCCACAGCGCCAGGCCGACGACGACAAAGCCGATGATCAGGATGACGAAGACCGCCGGCCCATCGCCGGCGTCGGCGAAGCCGTAGTCGAGCCCGCAATTGGAACAGCGGCTGCCGACGCCCAGGAAGCCGTCGAACAGCCGCCCCTCGCCGCAGCGCGGGCAGCGCCCGCGCAGCCCGGCGCTCGCCGGGTCGACCGAAGGCCAGGTCGCCTTGTCGTCGTCCATGGTCGCTCACCGCCGGTTGGCGTTGCGGCGGCCGGACGGTCCGGCCGCCGGGGCACGCGGGCGGCGCGCCCGGTCAGTGGATCGGCGCGCCCGCCGATGCCCACACATAGATGCTGGCGAACAGGAACAGCCACACCACGTCGACGAAGTGCCAGTACCAGGCCGCCGCCTCGAAGCCGAAGTGCTTGTCCGGCGTGAAGTGGCCGGCCAGCGCCCGGATCAGGCAGACGATCAGGAAGATGGTGCCGATGATGACGTGGAAGCCGTGGAAGCCGGTCGCCATGAAGAAGGTCGCGCCGTAGATCGAATCCTTGAAGGCGAACGGCGCCACCATGTACTCGTAGCCCTGCACGAAGGTGAACAGCAGGCCGAGCGCGACGGTCAGCCCCAGACCCCAGACCAGGCCGCGCCGGTCGTTCTCGAGCAGCGCGTGGTGCGCCCAGGTCACCGTGGTGCCCGACAGAAGCAGGATGATCGTGTTGTAGAGCGGCAGGTGGAAGGGGTCGAGCACCTCGATGCCGGCCGGCGGCCAGGTGCCGCCGGTGTGCTCGACGCGCGCCACCTGCGTGGGGTCGCCGGGGAACAGGCTGGCGTCGAAGAAGGCCCAGAACCAGGCGACGAAGAACATCACCTCCGAGGCGATGAACATGATCATGCCGTAGCGCAGGTGCAGCGACACGACCTGCGTGTGATGGCCCTCGCGCGATTCCTTCACCGTGTCGGACCACCAGCCGTACATGGTGTAGAGCACGATCGCCAGGCCGATGAAGAACAGCCACGGATTGGCGAGCTCGAGGCCGAACACCGGCAGCGAGCGGCCGTTGATCGCCTGCATCCACACGATGCCGCCGAACGCCATGACCAGCGCGCCGAGCGCGCCGAGCGCCGGCCACGGGCTGGGATCGACCAGATGGTAGTCGTGGTGCTTTGCGTGCGTGTCGGCCATGTTCAATCAACCCCCGAGATCGTTTCGGCCGGCCGCGGATGCCTCCGACGCGGCGGCCACTGGTTCATCCCCGTCTTTCGGGAAAAAGGTGTAGGACAGCGTGATGGTCTCGACATGCGCCAGGTCCGGCACGTCGACGATGTCGGGGTCGATGTAGAAGACGACCGGCATCTCCATGCTCTCGCCCGGCGCCAGCTCGGTCTCGGTGAAGCAGAAGCACTCGACCTTGTTGAAGTAGGCACCCGCCAGCGCCGGCGCGACGTTGAACGTCGCCGTGCCGCGGGTCGGCGCGGTGAAGGTGTTCCTGGCGGTGTAGCGCGCCTCGACCGTCTCGCCGATCGGCATCGAGACCGAGCGCGCGACCGGCTTGAACTCCCACGGCAGGCCGCCGGCGGTGTTGGCGTCGAAGCGCACCGTGATCTGGCGGTCGAGCACGCGGTCGGAATACTGCGTGACGCGCTGCGTGGTGCCGCCATAGCCGGTGACGCGGCAGAACAGGTCGTAGAGCGGCACGGCCGCATAGGCCATGCCGACCATGCCGACGAACACGCCGAGGCAGACACCGGCGACCGCCAGGTTGCTGCGCTGTGCCTTGTCGGGGGTGGTGCCGCTCATGGCTGCCTCACATCGGCCGGCTGAGGATGGCGGGGCCGAGCTTGGCCACGCTGCCCAGATAGACGAGGATGACGAAGGCCGCCAGCGCCAGCGCCAGGGCGATCGAGCGATTGCGGCGCGCCTTGAGCTGCGCCTCCGTCGGCTTGACGAGGTCGTGTTTCATGACGTCAGACCCAGGGCCCCGGGATCAGCCGCGCGGCCACGGCATCGGCCATCAGCGCGGCGAACAGGGCGAACAGATAGAGAAGCGAATAGGCGAACAGCGCCTTGGCCGGCTTCATGGCCCGGTCGCTGTCGGCCATGGCGAGAACGCGCCAGGCGCGGTGCACGAAGCCGGCGCCGAGCAGCAGCGCGACCACCCCGTAGGCGGGGCCGGCCAGCCCGGTAGCGACCGGCAGCAGCCCGCTCACGGCCGTCAGCACCGTGTAGACGAAGATCTGCCGCCGGGTGGCGCGCGCGCCCGACACGTTGGGCATCATCGGCACGCCGGCCCGGCCGTACTCCTCGGCCTTGAACAGCGCCAGCGCCCAGAAGTGCGGCGGCGTCCACAGGAAGATGATGAGGAACATCAGCAGGCTGTCGAGGCTGACCGTGCCGGTCGCCGCGGCCCAGCCGATCACCGGCGGCAGCGCGCCGGCCGCCCCGCCGATGACGATGTTCTGCTCGGTCGAGCGCTTCAGCCACATCGTGTAGACGACGGCGTAGAAGACGATGGTGAAGGCGAGCAGCGCCGCCGCCAGCCAGTTCGCCATCAGGCCGAGGGTGACGACGGCGAACGCCGACAGCACCAGACCGAAGGCGAGCGCCTCACCCGGCGCGACGCGGCCGGCTGGCACGGGGCGGCTGGCGGTGCGCCCCATCACGGCGTCGATGTCGGCGTCGTACCACATGTTGAGCGCGCCCGAGGCGCCGGCGCCCACCGCGATCGCCAGCACCGCGATGACGGCGATCAGCGGGTTCGGCGTCGCCGGCGCGCTGATCAGCCCGACGAAGGCGGTGAAGACCACGAGCGACATGACGCGCGGCTTGAGCAGCGTCACGAAGTCGCCGGCCGTCGCTTCGGACAGGCCGGGCGCGGATCGCTCCATATGGTCGGTGTCGGCGAGCGCCATGGCTTTGTCGGTCGTCCCGTTGGTTGCGCGCCCGCCGGCGGGCGGCGGGCGCGGGTTCGTCTCGCTGCCTCAGGTGATCCGGGGCAGCTTCTCCCACTGGTGGAAGGGCGGCGGCGAGGGAAGCTGCCACTCCAGCGTGGTGGCGCCCTCGCCCCACGGATTGGCCCCGGCGACGCGCTTCTTCATGAAGGCGTCGACCACGCCGTAGAGGAACACCAGCACGCCGATCGCCGACAGGTAGGAGCCGTAGGACGACACCATGTTCCAGCCGGCAAAGGCATCCGGATAGTCGATGTAGCGGCGCGGCATGCCGGCGAGCCCGAGGAAGTGCTGCGGGAAGAACACCAGGTTGACGCCGATGAACATCGTCCAGAAGTGGATGCGCGCGATGAGCGGCGAGTACATGTAGCCGGTCATCTTGGGGAACCAGTAGTACCAGGCCGCGAAGATGGCGAAGACGGCGCCGAGCGACAGCACGTAGTGGAAGTGGGCGACCACGTAGTAGGTGTCGTGCATGGCGCGGTCGAGGCCGGCATTGGCGAGCTGCACGCCCGTCACGCCGCCCACGGTGAACAGGAAGATGAAGCCGATCGCCCACAGCATCGGCGTGCGGAAGCTGATCGAGCCGCCCCACATGGTGGCGATCCACGAGAAGATCTTCACGCCGGTCGGCACCGCGATGACCATCGTGGCGAACACGAAGTAGCGCTGCGTGTCGAGCGCCAGGCCGGCGGTGTACATGTGGTGCGCCCACACCACGAAGCCGACGGCGCCGATCGCCACCATGGCGTAGGCCATGCCGAGATAGCCGAAGATCGGCTTGCGCGAGAAGGTCGACACGATGTGGCTGACGATGCCGAAGCCGGGCAGGATCAGGATGTAGACCTCGGGATGACCGAAGAACCAGAACAGATGCTGGTAGAGCACCGGATCGCCGCCGCCCTCGGGCGTGAAGAAGGTGGTGCCGAAGTTGCGGTCGGTCAGCAGCATGGTGATGGCGCCCGCCAGAACCGGCAGCGACAGCAGCAGCAGGAAGGCGGTAATCAGCACCGACCAGGCGAACAGCGGCATCTTGTGCAGCGTCATGCCCGGCGCGCGCATGTTGAAGATGGTGGTGATGAAGTTGATCGCACCGAGGATCGACGAGGCGCCGGCGATGTGCAGCGACAGGATGGCGAAGTCCATCGCCGGACCCGGCTGGCCGGTCGTCGAATAGGGCGGATAGATGGTCCAGCCGCCGCCGACGCCGTAGGCGCCGGGCGCGGACGGCATGAACATCGAGATCAGCAGCAGGATGAAGGCCGGCGGCAGGAGCCAGAACGAGATGTTGTTCATGCGCGGGAACGCCATGTCCGGCGCGCCGATCATGATCGGCACCATCCAGTTGGCGAAGCCGCCGATCAGCGCCGGCATCACCATGAAGAAGATCATGATCAGGCCGTGCGCCGTCGTGAAGACGTTGTACATCTGCTTGCCGGCATCGAGGGCCGCGCCGCCCTCCACGCCGTAGACCATGGCCGCCAGGCCGTGGAAGATCTGGATGCCCGGCTCGGCGAGCTCCCAGCGCATCATGATCGACAGGAAGCCGCCAATCAGGCCCGCGATGATCGCGAAGATCAGGTAGAGCGTGCCGATGTCCTTGTGGTTGGTCGAATAGACCCAGCGCACCCAGCCTTTGTAGGGCTTGTGCTCGCCATGGGCCTCGTTGGTCGCAGCGCCTGCCATGTCTCTAACGCTCCATCTCGTGTTGGGCCGCGGGCCGGGCCTACTCGGCCGCGGCAGCCATCTTGTCGGGGCCGTCGACCGCGGCCATCAGCGCCCGGTTGGCGCCGGCCAGGTCGTCGGCGGCCGCGCCTGCCCACTGCTGATACTGCTCCTGCGAGACCACCCGGATGGCGATCGGCATGTAGGCGTGATCCTTGCCGCACAGCTCCGAGCACTGGCCGTAGAACAGGCCCTCGCGCTCGGCCTTGAACCAGGCCTCCTCGATGCGGCCGGGAATGGCGTCGATCTTGATGCCGAAGGCCGGCATGGCGAAGGAGTGGATGACGTCGCCGGCGGTCACCAGGACGCGCACGGTGGTGTCGACAGGCACGACGACCTCGTTGTCGACCGCCAGCAGCCGCGGATAGAGCGCCTTGTCCTCCTTGCCGAGCTCGGCACGGTCCTCCTCCTGCATCATCAGCGAGGAGAAGCTGATCTCCTGCTCGTCCTGATACTCGAAGTCCCAGTACCACTGCAGGCCGGTCGCCTTGATGGTGATCTCCGGGTCCTCCGGCGGCGTGTACTGCGCCGTGAGAAGCTGGAACGACGGCACCGCCAGGAACAGCAGCACGACCACCGGGCCGACGGTCCAGATGACCTCGATCATGGTGTTGTGGCTGGTGCGCGAGGGCGTCGGGTTGGCGCTGGCGCGGTAGCGCACGACGCACCATCCCAGAAGCGCCAGCACGAGCAGCGTGATCGGTCCGATGAACCACAGCGTGTAGGCCTCGAACCAGCGGATCTGGCGCATGATGTCGGTGGCCGCCGGCTGCAGGTCCATCTGCCAGTCCACCGGCTGGGCGGCAAAAGCACCGGTCGCAGCGACAATGGCGGCGCCAGCAGCGAGGCTCGCTAGGAACGTTCTCATCACCCTCACAATCTCCCGGGTCGACACGGCGGCGGCAGGAAGCCGAGACTGCGCTTCGGCCGCATGCGGGGCCGTGGCCGTTCTCGTTCGCCCGCGTTCAAACCATACTCTCATGCGAACCGCAAGAAAGGGGTGGTACGCCGGATGCGGCATTTTTGCGCGCGGCAGCGGCAGCCGCGGCGCGTTTTGCCGGAGCGCCCGGGACGCCGGCGGCGAGCGACGCTGCGTCAGTCCAATTTCGGTCGAATTTGCCGCCGAGGCTGCCCTCGTCCCGCCGCGCCGGCGGACGGGGCTTTCCTTGCGCGGCGTTCTTGGCGAGATTGGTCGCGCTGATTCGCCGGGAGTGGACATGATTTCGACACGCATCGCGTCGCGCCTTTCGGCCGCGTTCCTGCTCGCGGCCGCGGCCGCCCTGCCGCCCGCCGCCGCCCAGCAGGGCGGCACGGTGCGCTCGACCCACGGCGCCTGGTCGATCATCTGCGACACGCCGCCCGGCGCCTCGAGCGAGCAGTGCGCGATGATGCAGAACGTGGTCGCCGAGGACCGTCAGGAGATCGGCCTGTCGGTGGTGGTGCTGCGCACGGCCGACCAGAAGGCGGAGATCCTGCGCGTCCTGGCGCCGCTCGGCGTGCTGCTGCCCAACGGGCTCGGCCTCAACGTCGACGGGCGCGACATCGGCCGGGCCTATTTCGTGCGCTGCTTCCAGGACGGCTGCTACGCCGAGGTGATCCTCGAGGAGCAGCTCGTCGAGACGCTGAGCACCGGCGACCAGGCGACCTTCATCGTCTTCCAGACGCCGGAGGAGGGAATCGGCATTCCCGTCGAG
Source organism: Aquibium sp. A9E412 (assembly GCF_030398335.1). Classification (GTDB taxonomy): domain Bacteria; phylum Pseudomonadota; class Alphaproteobacteria; order Rhizobiales; family Rhizobiaceae; genus A9E412. The sequence continues at coordinate 1,678 of NZ_JAOAOP010000026.1, read as the reverse complement.
CTCGACGGCTTCGCCGAGGGCTTCGCCGCCCTGCCCTGACCGCCGGCCGGGCGCGCGCCGACGGCCGCGCGGCCTTGATTGCGCGGCGCGGCGACCCAATCTCCCCCCGAAGGCACGGCAACAAACGGCAGCCGGCGCGCGCCGGCGGGAACGGGATCAGGCGATGAAGGACAGGCTGACGACGGCGTTCGACTGCTCGCAGGAGCGCATCCGGCAGATGGTGGGCGAGGCGGTCTCGGGCGCCGACGACGGCGAGCTCTTCCTCGAGTACCGCGAGGGCGAGGCGCTGGTCTTCGACAACGGCCGGCTGAAGACGGCGACCTTCAACACCGACTCGGGCTTCGGCCTGCGCGCGGTGGCCGGCGAGGCGACCGGCTACGCCCATTCGAGCGAGATGTCGGAAGCCGCGCTGCGGCGCGCCGTCGACGCGGTGTCGACGGTCAAGCACGGCCATTCCGGCCGGCTCGCCGAGCCGCCGGCCGGCACCAACCGCAAGCTCTACGGCGAGATCAACCCGATCGCCACGCCGGCCTTCGACGAGAAGGTGCGGCTTCTGCAGGAGATCGACGCCTGGCTCAGGGCGCGCGACCCGCGCGTGCGCCAGGTGACCGCCTCGCTGGCCGCCTCGTGGCAGCGCGTCGAGATCGTCCGCGCCGACGGCCGGCTGGCCGAAGACGTGCGCCCGCTGGTGCGCGTCAACGTGTCGGTCGTCGTCGGCGAGGGCGACCGGCAGGAAACCGGCTCGCACGGGATGGGCGGGCGCAAGGCGTTCGGCGACTTCGTCGCCGAGGACTCCTGGCGCTTCGCCGCCGAGGCGGCGCTGCGCCAGGCGCTGGTCAATCTCGAGGCGAAGCCGGCGCCGGCCGGCACCTTCGACGTGGTGCTGGCCAATGGCTGGCCGGGCGTGATGCTGCACGAGGCGGTCGGCCACGGGCTGGAAGGCGACTTCAACCGCAAGAAGACCTCCGCCTTCGCCGGGCTGATGGGCGAGCAGGTGGCCGCCAGGGGCGTCACCGTCGTCGACGACGGCACGATCGCCGAGCGGCGCGGCTCGCTGACCATCGACGACGAGGGCACGCCGTCGGGCCGCAACGTGCTGATCGAGGACGGCCGGCTGGTCGGCTACATGCAGGACCGGCAGAACGCGCGGCTGATGGGCATGCAGGCGACCGGCAACGGGCGCCGCGAATCCTACGCGCACGAGCCGATGCCGCGCATGACCAACACCTTCATGACGGCCGGCGACAAGGACCCGCAGGAGATCATCGCCTCGGTCGACCGCGGCATCTACGCGGTGTCCTTCGGCGGCGGCCAGGTCGACATCACCTCGGGCAAGTTCGTGTTCGGCTGCACCGAGGCCTACATGATCGAGAACGGCAAGGTGACGCATCCCGTGCGCGGCGCGATGCTGATCGGCAACGGTCCAGACGCCATGCACCGGGTGACGATGATCGGCAACGACATGGCGCTCGACACCGGCATCGGCATGTGCGGCAAGGCCGGCCAGGGCGTGCCGGTCGGCGTCGGCCAGCCGCACCTCAAGATGGAGCGCATGACGGTCGGCGGCACGCAGACCTGACGGCGGGCGCAAGCCACCGATTCAAGGCCGCTATAATGCGTCGCCTCGATCTTAAAGTTTTGCCGCCGAAACTATAATTTCCTGCGGTCGGCACGGCCC
>NZ_JAOAOP010000025.1 GCF_030398335.1 Aquibium sp. A9E412 | reverse complement strand
GCCTCGGCCTCGGCGCGGCCGGCGCCGGTGTGCCAGCGGATGCCCTCGGCGACCTGCTCGCCGATCGTCTTGACCGGGTTGAGGGCGGTCATCGGCTCCTGGAAGACCATGCCGACGTCGTCGCCGCGCAGCCGGCACATGGCCCTCTCGGAGGCGGCCAGGATGTCGGTGCCGTCGAAGCGGATGCCGCCCGCGGCGCGCGCGGCGTGCGGCAGAAGCCGCATGACGGCGAGCGCGGTCATCGACTTGCCGGAGCCCGATTCGCCGACCAGGCCGAGCACCTCGCCGGCCTCGATGGCGAGGTCGACCTGGCGCAGGATGGGCTGGCCGGCGATCGACACCGACAGCCCGTCGATCTCGAGCAGGCTCATCGTTGCCGCCTCAGCCGCGGGTCGAGCACGTCGCGCAGCCCGTCGCCCAGGAGGTTGAGGCCGAGCACGGTGACGACGATGGCAAGACCGGGAAACAGCGCCAGATGGGGCGCCACGATCATCCGCGTCTGGGCGTCGAACAGCATGCGCCCCCAGGACGGCATCGGCGGCTGGGCGCCGAGCCCGAGATAGGACAGCGCCGCCTCGGCGAGGATGCCGAGCGCGAACTGGATGGAGCCCTGTACGAGAAGCAGGCTGACGATGTTGGGCAGGATGTGCTCGACCGTAATCAGCGTCTTGCCCTTGCCGGCGGCACGAGCGGCGAGGATGAACTCGCGCGGCCACAGCGCCAGCGCGCCGGCGCGCGCCACGCGCGCGAACACCGGCACGTTGAAGATGCCGATGGCGACGATGGCGTTGATCGCGCCGGGGCCGAAGATGGCGGTGATCATGATCGCCGACAGCAGTGCGGGGAAGGCGAAGACCAGGTCGTTGAAGCGCATCAGCATCTCGTCGACGAGTCCGCCGCGGGCCGCCGCCCAGCAGCCGAGCGGCACGCCGATGCCGATGCCGATGCCGACGGCGACCACGGCGACGGCGATCGAGTTGCGCGCGCCGACCATGATCATCGACAGGATGTCGCGGCCGAAATGGTCGGTGCCGAACCAGTGTTCGGGCGAGGGCGTCTGCAGGCGGTCGCCGAGCGCGAGCTCGGTCACGTCGTAGGGCGTCCACACGAAGGAGACGAGCGCCATGCCGGCGACGAGCAGCGTGACGGCGAAGCCGGCGAGGAAGGAGCGGTTGGCAAACGCCAGGCGCAGGAAGGCGCGCGGGCTCTCCGGCGGGGCGGCGGTCTCGCTCATGGGCGGCGCGTCCTCAGCCGCGGGTCGACCAGCGCGTAGCACAGGTCGACCGCCAGGTTGACGAGGATGACGCTGGCGACCAGCAGCATGACGACGCCCTCGACCACGATCAGGTCGCGCTGGGTGATCGCCTGGAAGACCAGCCGGCCGAGGCCGGGCAGGTAGAACACGTTCTCGATGATGATGGTGCCGGCGAGCAGGAAGGCGAACTGCAGGCCGAGGATGGTGAGCACCGGGATCATGGCGTTGCGCAGCGCATGGCTGCGCAGGACGACGCGCTGCGGCAGGCCCTTGGCGCGGGCGGTGCGGATGTAATCCTCGCCGAGCACCTCAAGCAGCGCCGAGCGGGTGACGCGGGCGAGGATGGCGGCCTGCGGCAGGGCGAGCGCCACGGCCGGCAGGACCAGCGCCCCGAGGCCCTGCCACAGCCCGCTCCAGCCCTCGCCCCAGCCGGGGAAGCCGCCGGCCGGCACCAGCCTGAGGCCGACGGCGAAGACGTAGATGAGCAGCAGCGCGAACCAGAAGTTGGGGATCGCCACGCCGATCTGCGCCGCGCCCATGGCGAGCGTGTCGCCGGCGCGGCCGCGCCGCGCGGCGGCGAAGATGCCGACGGGGATGGCGATCGCCGTCGACAGCGCGAGCGCGATGACTGCGAGCGGCAGCGACACGACGAGCCGCTCGGCGATCAGCTCGGTGACCGGCGAGGAATAGGTGTAGGAGGTGCCGAAGTCGCCCGTCAGCATGCCGCCGACCCAGGCGAGGTAGCGCGCGACCAGCGGCTGGTCGAGGCCCATCTCGCGGCGCAGCGCGGCGACCGCCTCCTCGGTCGCGTTGAGGCCGAGCATCAGCCGCGCCGGATCGCCCGGCAGCACCTCGAGCACGGCGAACACGACGAGCGAGGCGACCAGCAGCGTGGCGGCGCCGACGGCCAGGCGGTTGAGCAGATAGGCGGTCATGAGGGCCGGTATCGCAGCGACGGCGGCGCCCCGGACGCCGCGCGGGCGTCCGGGGCAGGGCGGGGCGCGGCCGGCCCTAGTCGGTCCAGCGCACGCCGGTCAGGTCGGTCGCCTGGATCGGCGCGTTCTCCCACATGCCTTCCAGCTTGGCGTCCCACACGCCGATCTTGGCGAGCTGGAACAGGAAGCCGTTGACGGCGTCCTCGGCCAGGATGCGCTGCGCCTCGGCATAGAGCTCCTTGCGGCGGGCCTCGTCGGCCGTGCGGTCGAGCTCCTCGATGACGGCGTCGAACGCGGGGTTGTCGTAGTTGAAGTAGTAGTCGTCGCGCGCGTAGATGCCGATGTCGTTGGGCTCGGTGTGCGAGACGATCGACAGGTCGTAGTCGGTGTTGGTGAAGACCTGCTCCAGCCACTGCGCCCACTCGACCGGGATGATCTCCAGCTCGATGCCGATGTCGCGGAGCTGGGCTGCGACCACCTGGCCGCCGTCGCGCGCATAGGGCGGCGGCGGCAGCTTGAGCGTGGCGGAGAAGCCGTCGGGATAGCCGGCCTCGGCGAGAAGCTGCTTCGCCTTCTCCGGATCGTGCGGGTAGGTGCCGGTGAGGTCGACATAGGCCTCGTTGGCCGGCGAGAAGTGCGAGCCGATCGGCGTGCCGTAGCCCGAGCCGGCGCCGGCGATGATGTCGTCGCGCTTGAGCGCGTGGGCGATCGCCTGGCGCACCTTGAGATTGTCGAACGGCTCCTTGGCGTTGTTGGTCGACAGGACGGTCTCGCCCTCGGTGGCGCCGACCACCACCTCGAAGCGCGGATCGGCCTCGATCTGCGCCAGCGCGTCGCCGGCCGGCATGTTGGGGAAGGCGTGCACGTCGCCCGACAGCAGCGCCGGCACGGCGGCGGCGGCGTCGGGGATGATGCGGAACTCGGCGCTTTCGAGCGCCACCGGCTCGCCCCAGTAGTCGGGGTTGCGGGAAAGCGAGATCGACGAGCCCTTGGCCCAGTCCTCGAAGGTGAAGGGGCCGGTGCCGACCGGCCGTTCCTTGTTGGTGTCGGCGCTCTCGGGCGCCACGATCACCGCGTCGCCCCAGCCCATGTTGTAGAGGAAGGCGCCCTGCGGGTGCTTGAGCGTGACCTTCACCGTCTGCGGGTCGACCGCCTCGACGGTGTCGATGGCGGCGAACAGCGGCTTCTGCGCGTTGGTCGAATCCTCGCCGCGCGCCCGGTCGAGCGAGAACTGCACGTCCTCGGCGTCGAACGCCGTGCCGTCGTGGAAGGTGACGCCCTCGCGCAGCGTGAAGGTGTAGACCGTGCCGTCGTCGGAGACCTCCCAGCTCTCGGCCAGCCCCGGCATCACCTCGCCGGCCGGCCCGATGCGCGTCAGCCCCTCGAAGACATTGGCATAGACGACCTCGTCGATGGCCGCGGCCGCACCGGCCGTGGGATCGAGATGCGGCGGCTCGAGCACGACGCCGATCACCACGTCGGTGCGCGCGGCGAAGGCGGCGCTGCCCGCGGCGAGCAGAAAGGTGGTCGCCGCCAGAACGGATTTCACGGTGGTCATGCGGTTCTCTCCGGCACTGCGTTGATGTCGGCGCGATCAAAGCGCGAAACGCCGCCGGAGTAAATCGCGCGGGCCGAGGGAATTGTGCGGCTATCGCCTTTACGCTATATTTGCACGGTGCGATGGACGGTCGAAATCCTCGAGGCGGCGGAGGCGGAGATCGTCGCGTTGGCTCCGGCGCTTCAGGCCCGTCTGATCCGCCTGATGGAGATGGTCGAGAGGGTCGGGTTGGAGCGGCTTCGCGAGCCGCATGTCCGCCATCTCGAAGGCAAGCTCTGGGAACTGCGGGCGAAGGCCCCGGGTGGGCTTGCCCGCGGAATCTATGTCACGGCGAGCGAGCGGCGCGTCATCGTCTTGCACGTGTTTGCCAAGAAGTCGCGCAAGACGCCGGCTGCGGCCCTGCGGATCGCCCGCGAGCGGATGAGGAAGGTGTTGTCGTGAAGACGGTGAACGAGCTGAAAAAGGGCCTGATGCAGGATGCCCGGTTCCGCGCGGCCTATGCCGAGGCGGACACCGAGTACGCCGTCATCGAGGCGCTGGTGCGGGCGCGGATGAAGGCCAGGCTGTCACAGGCAGAGCTGGCGCGGCGGATCGGCACGACGCAGTCGGCGATCGCCCGGCTCGAAGGCGGCGGCGTGTCGCCGACGCTGGCGACCTTGAGACGCTACGCCGAAGCAACCGGCACGGTGCTCCGCGTGGATCTGGTGAAGCCCGACCCGTGATCGCAGGCGCGGCCGGTCGCGAGACCGCCACCCGAGCCGGTCCGCCTCTCGCGCGCTCGCCGGCCGGCTCCGGCGCATCGTCGTGTCGCGGAGGGCGGAGCGGCGGCGCGCGGCGCCGGCGAACGCTTCGGCCTCAGCCGGCCCCCGCGCCGGTGAGGAGCGCGTGCAGGCCGATCGCCATCACCGTGGCGCTCTCGCGCATGTCGTCGATGCCGACCCATTCGTCGGGCCGGTGCGCCAGGTCGAGGATGCCGGGGCCGTAGGCGATGCAGTCGTGCAGGTGGCCGATGCGCGCCACGTGCTTCTGGTCGTAGGTGCCCGGCGAGACGACGTAGTCGGGCTCGCGGCCGAACACGCTGCGGATGCCCTCGGCGATCGCGGTGGGCACCGGCGCGTCGCGCTCGGTCATCAGCGGCAGCACCTCCATCAGGTCGCGGATGGCGTAGTCGAACTTCGGCCGCTCGCGCTTCAGCCGCTCGAGGATGCGCGTCACCTCGCCCTTCACCTCGGCGATGTCCTCCTCGATCAGGAAGCGGCGGTCGATCACCAGGCGCGCCGAATCGGCGACGTTGGGCGCCGGCAGGCCGGGGAAGAAGTCCTCCGTCTGGCCGCCATGCACCGAGTTGAGGTTGAGCGTCGAGCGCCGCGCGCCCTCCGGCACGACCGGCATGCGCGTCGTCTTGGCGTCGAGCAGGGGGAACAGCTCGGCCTCGAAGGCGGCGAGCACGGCGCCCATGTGGCGGATCGCCGAATCGCCGAGAAACGGCATCGAGCCGTGCGCGATGGCGCCGTGCGTCTCGATCTCGGCCCACCACACGCCGCGGTGGCCGAGGCAGATGCGGTCCTTGTTGAGCGGCTCGGGGATGATGACGTGGTCGACGCGCGGCCGGGAGAAGAAGCCCTGGCGGGCGAGATAGGCGACGCCGCCGAAGCCGCCGGATTCCTCGTCGGCCGTGCCGGAGATCTCGATGGCGCCGGCGAAGCCGGGATTGACGGCGAGATAGGCCTCGGCCGCGACGATCGAGGCGGCGAGCCCGCCCTTCATGTCGCAGGCGCCGCGGCCGAACACCTTGCCGTCGCGCACGACGCCGGCGAACGGGTCCACGGTCCAGCCGGCGCCGGCCTCGACCACGTCGATGTGCGAGTTGAAGTGCACCGTGGGCCCCGGGCGGCGCCCCTCGCGCCGCGCGACGACATTGGTGCGCGGATGCCGGTCGCTATCGCCCGGCGCGCCTTCGCCGCGGATCAGCGTCGTCTCGAAGCCGCTGGCGGCGAGCCGGCGGGCGATGAACTCGGCGCAGGGCGTGTAGGCCTCGCCCGGCGGATTGACGGTGGGAAAGCGGATCAGGTCGACGGTCAGCGCGACCAGATCCTCGACACGGCCGGCGACGGCGCGGGAGAGCTCTTCATGCATGGCCCGGCGACTTGAGCAGGCGACGGGCGGCCTTGGCAAGCCGCGATTCACCGCGATCGCAGCTTGTGCTTGCCGGCGATCACGGCTTGTTGTTCAATTGTTACAGTTCGGCTTTGGGGTTTCGTTAGACTGTCCGGGCCAGGTGGCGTTTGCCGGGCGACGATGCGGCCGGCCTTGCCCGGGACAGGGCGTGGGGTTGGACCGATGAAAAACTGCCTGCTCAGTGCCATGCTTGCGGTGGCGATGCTGTTTTCGGCACCGCAGATCGCGACGGCGGCCGCGCTGGTCGCCAAGATCAGCGTTTCCAAGCAGACGATGACGGTGACGCGGCACGGCAAGGTGCTCTACCGCTGGCCGGTGTCGACGGCGCGGCGCGGCTACGTCACGCCGCGCGGCCAGTGGCGGCCGGTGCGCATGCACAAGATGTGGCACTCGCGCAAATACGACATGTCGCCGATGCCGTACTCGATCTTCTACTACCGTGGCTACGCGATCCACGGCACCAACGCCGTCAGCAAGCTCGGCCGGCCGGCCTCGCACGGCTGCGTGCGGCTGCACACCGCCAACGCCGCGACGCTGTTCTCGCTCGTCAAGCGTATCGGGCCGGGCAACACGCGGATCGTCGTCGTCGACTGAGGCTGCCGCGGGGGCGGGCGCGCCCGCCCGCCGGCGACCGGCCGGACGAAGCCGTGCCAGGGCGCGGAAATTCGTCGCGCCAGCCGCCGAGGGCATTTTCATTCGGCCGGGTCTTATATAGGACTCGGTGTCGGAGGAGGGCCCATGACCGCACAGCCGCATCTCGATCTGTCGAAGCCGGTGGGCGACGAGCTGCGCCACACGACCTGCTACATGTGCGCCTGCCGCTGCGGCATCAACGTGCATCTGCGCGACGGCAAGGTGCGCTACATCGAGGGCAACCGCGACCACCCGGTCAACCGCGGCGTGCTGTGCGCCAAGGGCTCGGCCGGCATCATGCAGCACTACGCGCCGGCCCGCCTCAAGGCGCCGATGAAGCGCACCGGGCCGCGCGGCTCCGGCCAGTTCGAGGAGATCTCCTGGGACGAGGCGCTGGAGCTGGCCACCGGCTGGCTCGACACGGTGCGCGCCGACGACCCGAAGAAGCTCGCCTTCTTTACCGGCCGCGACCAGTCGCAGTCGCTGACCGGCTTCTGGGCGCAGCAGTTCGGCACGCCCAACTATGCCGCGCATGGCGGCTTCTGCTCGGTCAACATGGCGGCCGCCGGCATCATGACGATCGGCGGCGCGTTCTGGGAGTTCGGCGCGCCCGACTGGGAGCGCACGCGGCTGTTCGTGCTGTTCGGCGTCGCCGAGGACCACGATTCCAACCCGATCAAGCTCGGCCTGTCGAAGCTCAAGGAGACCGGCGCGCGCTTCGTCTCGGTCAATCCGGTGCGCACCGGCTACTCGGCGATCGCCGACAACTGGATCGGCATCCGGCCGGGCACCGACGGGCTGCTCATCCTGTCGCTCGTCCACCTGCTGCTCAAGGCGCACAAGATCGACGTCGACTACATCCGCCGCTACTCCAATGCCGGCTGGCTGGTGATCGACAGGCCGGGCACGGCCGAGCACGGCCTGTTCGCGCGCGACGGCGAGGGCCGGCCGCTGGTCTGGGAGACGGTGACGGAGCGCGCCGTGCCCGAGGGCGAGAAGGGCGCCCGGCCGGCGCTTTCCGGCCGCTACCGGCTCGACGACGGGCGCGCGGCGGTGCCGGTCTTCCAGCTTCTCGCCGACAGCTACCTCGATCCGCGCTACGCGCCCGAGGCGGTGGCGGAGGAGACCGGCGTGGCGCCCGAGACGATCCGCGGCCTGGCCGCCGAGATCGCCCGCGCCGCCTTCGAGGAGACGGTCGAGATCGCCCAGCCATGGACCGACATGCACGGCGAGCGGCACGAGCGCTTCGTCGGCCGGCCGGTCGCCTTCCACGCCATGCGCGGCATCTCGGCCCATTCCAACGGCTTCCAGACGGCGCGCGCGCTGCACATGCTGCAGGTGCTGATCGGCGCGGTCGACTGCCCCGGCGGCTTCCGCTTCGAGCCGCCCTATCCCAAGCCGGTCGACGCGCATCCCAAGCCGCACGGCAAGGCCGAGCATTTCGGCTCGCGCCAGCCGCTGGCTGGTCCGCATCTGGGCTTTCCGCGCGGGCCGGAGGACCTCTTGATCGACGACGAGGGGCGGCCGGCGCGCATCGACAAGGCGTTCTCCTGGGATGCGCCGATCGCCGCGCACGGGCTGATGCACATGGTGATCGCCAACGCCCATGCCGGCGATCCCTATCCGGTCGACGTGCTGTTCCTCTACATGGCCAACATGGCGTGGAACTCGTCGATGAACACGGCCGGCGTCATCCGCATGCTGGAGGACACCGACCCGGAGACCGGCGACTACGTGATCCCGAAGATCATCTGCTCCGACGCCTATGCCTCGGAGATGGTCGCCTATGCCGACCTGGTGCTGCCCGACACGACCTATCTGGAGCGGCACGACTGCATCTCGCTGCTCGACCGGCCGATCTCGGAGCCCGACGCGGTGCAGGACGCCATCCGCTGGCCGGTGGTCGAGCCGGACCGCGACGTGCGCGCCTTCCAGTCGGTGCTGATCGACCTCGGCGGGCGGCTCAGGCTGCCGGGCTTCGTCGACGGCCGCGGCAAGCCGCTCTACAGCGACTATGCCGACTACATCGTGCGCCACGAGCGGCGGCCGGGCATCGGCCCGCTGGCGGGGTTCCGCGGCAGCGACGGCACCCGCGTCGGGCGCGGCGCGGCCAATCCCGAGCAGCTCCGCCGCTACATCGACAACGGCGCCTTCTTCTCGGTCGAGATCCCGCCCGAGGCGCAGTTCATGAAGCACGCCAACCGCGCGTACCAGGACTTCGCGGTGAAGATGGGCTTCTTCGACGCGCCGCAGCCGGTCACCTTCCAGCTCTATTCGGAGATCCTGCAGCGCTTCCGGCTGTCGGCCGAGGGGCTGGCCGAGCCGGCGGCGCCGGAAAGCCACCGCGCGCGGCTCGTGCAGGCCTTCACGCCGCTGCCCGCCTGGTACCGGCCGCTCGAGGAGGCGGGCGTCGACCGCGCCGAGTTCCCCTATCACGCGGTCACCCAGCGGCCGATGGCGATGTACCATTCCTGGGGCTCGATGAACGCCTGGCTGCGCCAGATCCACACGTCCAACGTGCTCTACGTGCCGGGCGCGATCTGCCGGGCGCACGGGCTCGCCGATGGCGACTGGGTGTGGCTGATCTCGCATCACGGCCGCATCAAGGTGCCGGTGGCGCGCACCGAGGCGGCCAACGGCGACACGATGTGGACGTGGAACGCCATCGGCAAGCGGGCCGGCGCCTGGGGCCTCGATCCGAAGGCGCCGGAGGCCGAGAAGGGCTTCCTGATGAACCACCTGATCCACGAGCTGCTGCCGCCGAAGGGCGACGGGCTGCGCTGGTCGAACTCCGACCCGATCACCGGCCAGGCGGCCTGGTACGACCTGCGCGTGCGCATCGAGAAGGCCGATCCGGCCGAGCACAGCGAGCCGCATTTCGCCGCTTCGCCGGTGCCGCACGCCGCGCCGGCGCCCGACGAGCTGCGCTACGGCCAGGAGTGGAGCGAATGACGGGCGCCGGGGTGTGTGAGCACCGGTTGCGTGCGCGTCGCGAGGCGGCGGCGTGGCGGGCCCCCCTCTGGCCTGCCGGCCATCTCCCGCGCGAGGGGGAGATCGGCGGGCGCGGCGCCTCGTCTGCGGCGTCGGAAGGCCCCTCATCCGCCCCTTCGGGGCACCTTCTCCCCGCGGGCGGGGAGAAGGGGGGTGCGCGGCCTGGCCGGGGATGTGCGTCGTCGGTCGTGCGAGGGGAAACGAGAGATGCAGGACGGTGCGGCCGGCCGTCCTCTCCCCGCTGGCGGGGAGAGGATGCCGGCAGGCAGGTGAGGGGCGGTCGCCGGCGCGTTGTCGTGGTGCGGCGGCGTGGCGGGCCCCCCGCTGGCCTGCCGGCCATCTCCCCCGCGAGGGGGGAGATCGGCGGTGGCAGGGGCGGCGCCTCGCCCGCGGCGCCGGAAGGCCCCTCATCCGCCCCTTCGGGGCACCTTCTCCCCGCGGGCGGGGAGAAGGGGGGCGCGTGGCCTGGCCGGGGATGTGCGTCGTCGGTCGTGCGAGGGGAAACGAGAGATGCAGGACGGTGCGGCCGGCCGTCCTCTCCCCGCTGGCGGGGAGCGGATGCCGGCAGGCAGGTGAGGGGCGGTCGCCGGCGCGTTGTCGTGGTGCGGCGGGGCGGGCCCCCCTGTGGCCTGCCGGCCATCTCCCCCGCGAGGGGGGAGATCGGCGGTGGTGGCGTCTCGTCCGCGGCGCCGGAAGGCCCCTCATCCGCCCCTTCGGGGCACCTTCTCCCCGCGGGCGGGGAGAAGGGGGGCGCGCGGCCTGGCCGGGGATGTGCGCTGCCGGTCGTGCGACGGAGATCGAGAGATGCAGGACGGGTGGCGGCGGTTTCCGCTCCGCTTGCGAGCGGATGCCGGCGGGCCGGTGAGGGGCGGCGGCCGATGAGGAGGAGCGCATGACCAGCCTGCCGCGGCACGAGACGCCGAGGAAGCTCGGCCTCGTCATCGATCTCGACGTCTGCGTCGGCTGCCACGCCTGCGTCGTCAACTGCAAGGAATGGAACACCGGCGGCTATGGCAGCGCGCTGTCCGACCAGGACCCCTACGGGCCCGATGTCGGCGGCGCCTGGCTCAACCGCATCCACACCTTCGAGGTGGTGCCGGAGGGTGGCGAGACGGTCGGCGAGGCGGGCGAGGCGCGCATCGTGCACTTTCCCAAGTCGTGCCTGCACTGCGAGGACGCGCCCTGCGTCACCGTGTGCCCGACCGGCGCCTCCTACAAGCGGGCCGACGACGGCATCGTGCTGGTGGACGAGGACAAGTGCATCGGCTGCGGGCTGTGCGCCTGGGCCTGCCCGTACGGCGCGCGCGAGATGGATCTCGCGGCCGGCGTGATGAAGAAGTGCACGCTGTGCGTCGACCGCATCTACAACGAGACGCTGGAGCCGGTCGACCGCGAGCCGGCCTGCGTGCGCACATGCCCGGCGCATGCGCGCCATTTCGGCGATCTCGGCGATCCCGACTCGGCGGTCTCGCGGCTGGTCGCCGAGCGCGGCGGCGTCGACCTGATGCCGGAGCAGGGCACGCGGCCGGTCAACAAGTACCTGCCGCCGCGGCCGCGCCGGGCGCTCGCCGAGAGCGCCGGCGCGCTGCCGGCCGGCGACGACGAGACGGCCGGCGCCAGCGGCTTCTTCGCCTGGCTCGACCGCACCCTCGACAGGATCTGACGCCCGTGCATCCCGCCTATTCGATCATCGTCTTCACCACGCTGTCCGGTCTCGGCTACGGGCTGGCCGCCTGGCTCGGCCTCGGGCTGCTCGACCCGGCGGCGATCGCCACGCGCCTCGCGCATGTCGTGGCGCTCGGGCTGATCGGCCTCGGGCTGTTGTCCTCGACGCTGCATCTCGGCAACCCGCAGCGCGCCTGGCGGGCCCTGTCGCAGTGGCGCTCGAGCTGGCTGTCGCGCGAGGGCGTGATGGCGATCGTCACCTTCGTGCCGCTCGTCATCGCCGCCTGGGGCAGCGTCATCGAGGGGCGCTACTGGGCGCTGCCGGGGCTTCTCGGCATCGTGCTGAGCGGCGTCACCGTCTACTGCACGGCGATGATCTACGCCTCGCTGCGCACCGTCGATTCCTGGGCGACGCCGCTGACGCCGGCCTCCTACCTGCTGTTCTCGGCCGCCGGCGGGGCGCTTCTGGCCGCGCTCGCCGGGGCGGCCGGCGGCGGCGCGGTGCTGCCGCTGTCGCTGGCCGCGCTGGCGCTGCTCGCCGCGGCCTGGGCGGTCAAGCTCGCCTGGCGCCGGCGCGCCCGCAGCCTGGCGCCGACCTCGACGCCGGAAAGCGCCACGCAGCTCGGCGGCATCGGCCGCGTGCGGCTGATGGAAAGCCCGCACCAGACGCCCAACTACCTGACGCGCGAGATGGGCTACCGGGTGGCGCGCAAGCATGCCGACAAGCTGTTCGGCCTGGCGCTCCTGGCCGGCGGGGCGCTGCCCTTCGTCGCCGCGCTGGTCGCGCTGGCGCTCGGCGCCGGCGCGGCGGCCGCCGTCATCCTCCTGGTCGGCATCGCCGGCCACGCGGCCGGCATGCTGACGGAGCGCTGGCTGTTCTTCGCCGAGGCGCGGCACGCCGTGTCGGCCTATTACGACGGCTGAGGCGCACGGGCCGCCGCCCGGCGGGCGCGGTGGTCATTCACGCAAATCAACGAGGCGGAGCGTGCGGCCGAAAGCCGTCTCGCGGTCCTGGCGCGTGCGGCTCAGCGCGTCTTCCAGCGCTTGTGGAACCACATCCACTGGCCGGGGTCCTCGCGCACCCAGCGCTCGACAACGTCGGTGAGAAGCTGCGCGGTGCGCGCCACGTCGACGACGCCGTCGGCGCCGCGCGGCAGCACGAGCCGGTCCTCGACGTCGAGCCGAAAGCGGCCGCCGGGCAGCCGCGTGCAGCGCGCCGGGTAGACGTCGCAGTCGAAATGGCGCGCCAGCTTGGGCACCAGCGGGCTGGTCAGGCAGTCGCGGCCGAAGAAGCGCGTCGTCACGCCGCCCCAGAACTTCTGGTCGACCAGCGCGCCGACATTGCCGTCGCGCTCCAGAACGCGGGCGAGCTCGAGCGCAGCGCCGGCGCGCGAGGCGACCAGCGGCCCCATCTTGGCGCGTCGCGTGGCGTTCACGTAGTCGGCGATGTAGGGGTTGTTGGGCGGCCGGAACAGCGCCGTGATCTCCAGCCCGAAGGCGGCGGCGGCAACCGGCAGCATCTCGAAATTGCCGAGATGGGCGGTGAAGAAGATGTGCGGCCGCGCCTCCTCGCGCACCTTGAGGAAGACCTCGATGCCGTTGACCTCGACGCGGCCCGGCGCGCTCTGCGCGGGGTCGAAGTCGAACAGCCTGTCGAGGAACAGATACTCGACCGACAGCCGCGCCATGTTGGCCCACATGTCGGAGGCGATCGCCTCGCGCTCGGCCCCGGACTTGTCGGGAAAGGCGTGGCGCAGGTTGTCGAGCGCGACGCGGTGGCGGCCGACCCAGGGGCCGAAGCGGCGCGCCAGCCGCTCGGCCAGGCCGAGCGCGCGGTCGGGCGGCAAGAGCCGCAGCAGCCGCAGCCCGGCCAGCGCGAGCTGCGCGGTCAGCCAGTATTCGGCGGTCTTCAGCCGGCGGAGGGTGCGGTAGGCGAAGCGCCTGAGCCGCCCATGCCTCATGCCATCCTCAGCATGATCTTGCCGAACACGGCGCGGCTTTCCATGCGCGCCAGCGCGTCGCCGATGCCGTCCATGTCGACGACGGTGTCGACGACCGGCGCGACCTGGCCGGCGGCCATCTTCTGCATGGCGTCGGCCATGTTGTGCATGCGGCAGCCGAACGAGCCGAGGATGCGGATCTGCTGCTGGAAGAGCTGCATCAGGTTGATCTGCGCCGACACGCCGGAGGTCGAGCCGCAGGTGACGATGCGCCCGCCGCGCCGCACGGCCAGCATCGAGCCGGCGAAGGTGTCGGCGCCGACATGCTCGAACACGACGTCGACGCCGCGCTTGGCGGTGAGCTTGCGCACGACGCCCTCGAAGCGCTCCTCGCGGTAGTTGATGACGTGGTCGGCGCCGAGCGCAGCGGCCCGCTCCATCTTGTCGGGCGAGCCGACCGTGGTGATGACCGTGCAGCCCATGCGGCGGGCGAGCTGGATCGCGGCCGAGCCGATGCCCGAGCCGCCGGCATGCACCAGAACGGTCTCGCCGGGCTCCAGCCGGGCGTTGTCGAACAGCATGTGCTCGACGGTGCCGAAGGTGACGGGGGCGACCGCAGCCCCGATGGCGTCGACGCCGGGCGGCGCCGGCACCAGCAGGCGGGCCGGCATGTTGACGCGTTCGCAGGCGAAGCCGTCGAGGTGGAAGCCGTGCACGCCGCCGACATGGCCGCACAGATTGTCGCGCCCCTCGCGGCAGGCGCGGCACAGGCCGCAGGTGCGCGCGCCGTAGATCGACACGAGCTGGCCGGGCACCAGGCCGGCGACGCCGGGGCCGACCGTCTCGACGATGCCGGAGGCCTCGGCGCCGATGACGAGCGGCAGCTTGCGCTTGGCAAACGCCATGCCGCGCCAGCCCCACACGTCGATGTGGTTGAGCGCGACGGCGGCGATGCGCAGCGTCACCTCGCCATCGGCCGGGGCGGGCGGCGGGTCGATGTCGACGGCGTCCAGCCGCCGGTCCGCGACGAGTTGCAATGCGCGCATGGTGCGTCCGGGTCGGGTTGTGGTGCGGGTCGAGGCCGGTCGCTTAGACCGGTTCGCGGGTCATGACAAGGCAGGTGTTCTGACCGCCGAAGCCGAACGAGTTGGACAGCACCGAGGCCACGTCGGCGCGGCGCGCGACGTTCGGCACCACGTCGAGCTCGATCGCCGGATCGGGAACGTCGTAGTTGATGGTCGGCGGGATGACGCCCTCGCGCATGGTGAGGATGGAGAACACCGCCTCGATGGCGCCGGCCGCCGACAAGGTGTGGCCGATCATCGACTTGTTGGACGACACCGGCACGTCGCGCAGATGCGCGCCGAACACGGTCGACAGCGACAGGTGCTCCATCTTGTCGTTCTCGGGCGTCGAGGTGCCGTGCGCGTTGACGTAGTCGATGCCGGCGACGTCGAGCCCGGCATCCTCGAGCGCGGCGCGCACGGCGCCGATCGCCGGCGAGCCGTCCGGCTTGGAGCGGGTCCGGTGGAAGTCGTCGACCTTCTCGCCGCAGCCGCGCAGCACCGCCAGAACGGTGGCGCCGCGCGCCCGCGCGGCGTCGAGCGATTCGAGCACCAGCGCGGCGCCGCCCTCGGCCAGCACGAAGCCGTCGCGGTCCTTGGAGAACGGCTTGGAGGCCTTCTCCGGCCGCGCGTTCTGGGTCGACAGGGCCGACAGCAGCGAGAAGCGGACGAGCGCCTCGGCGGTCGCCGAGCCGTCGCTGCCGATGGCGAGCGCGCGCTCGCACTCGCCGCGCCGGATCGCCTCGACGCCGAGCTGGATGGCGGTGGCGCCCGAGGCGCAGGCCGTCGACAGCGTGACCGGCAGGCCGCGCGTGCCGAAGCGCTCGGCCAGCCGGTCGGCGATGGTGGCGAACTGGGTGCTGCGGAAGATGTCGACGGCGTTGAGCGCGCGGGCGCTGGCCAGCAGGCTGCGGTAGCCGTCGTGCTCGGGCGCGGCGGCGTAGAGCGCCAGCCGGTCGTGCCAGTCGAGCTCGACGGGCGGCGCGGCGAGGAACAGCGGGCCGGCGAAATTGGCCGCCGACAGGCCCGATTCGCCGATCGCCTCGTCGGCGGCGCACGCGGCGAGCTCGTAGGTCAGCGCCGAGGGGCCGCGGGTGCTGGAGTCGAGGAAGTCGACGGTGCCGGCGATGGTGGTCGCCAGATGCTCGGTGGGAAAGCGGCCGATCGCGTGGATGCCCGAGCGGCCGGCCGTCAGCGCGGCCCAGTTGTCCGTCTTGCCGGTGCCGAGCGAGGAGATCACGCCCATGCCGGTGACGGCGACCGCGGGTCGTCCGAAGGCGTCGGTGCTGCCGTTGCTGCTTGCCATCGTCGCGTCCTCAGGCCCTCGTCACCAGGCCGATGCCCTCGAAGCGGTGGTAGCCGATCGCGGTGACCAGCGCGCACTGCGGCGCGCCGTCGAGCGGCGCCTCGAACCCGGCATCGAAGGGCGGATAGGCGGCGCCGTGGCGGATCGCCAGCGCGGCGAGCGCCACGGCGAAGGGAAACTGCGCTTCCTTGAGGTGGCCGGTCAGCGTCGCGAAGCCGCGGATGGCGAGCCGGTCGGCGCCGCGTAGCGCGTCGCGCTCGACCGCGGTCGCCGCATGGGCGCCCGACGCGCCCGACAGCGCCATCGTCGGCGCCGCCGGCAGCGCCAGCGAGCGCAGCATGCCGCTGACGGCGTCGGGGAAGGAGCCCTCGTCGCGCCGCGCCCGGCCGGACAGGACCGGGCCCATGGCGGCATAGGCGGTGCGGCCGCGGCGCTCGGCCTCCTCGCGCGCCTCGAGCACCAGGAAGGCGGCGCCCGAGCCGGTGACCACGCCGCCGCCGGCGCGCCCGGCGCGCTGCCAGACCGGCCGCCACGCCTCGCGGTGCAGGTAGCCGCCGAGCTCGTAGCCGAGCAGCATGTCGGGATGCTCGGTCTGGAAGGCGGCGCCGACGAGCGCGCGGTCGGCCTGCCGGGTGCGGATGCGCGCGGCCGCCGTCTCGACGGCCGACACGCCGGCGCCTTCCTCGCCCATGAAGGTGCGCGAGGAGCCGGTGACCTTGTGCACGATCGAGATGTTGCCGGCCAGCAGGTTGGAGAGCTGGGCGAGGAACAGGGTGGGGCGCAGCTCGGTGGTCAGCTTGTCGTTGAGCAGCACGCCGTGGTCCTGGCGGGCGAGCGATTCGGCGAGGATCGCCTCGTCGACCGCCACGTCGCGCTCGCCGCCGCCGGCCGCCACCACCATGTCCATGGCGCCGCACAGCGCCTCGTCGCCCCTGGCGCCGGCGTCGTCGAGGGCGAGCCCGGCGGCATAGGTGCCGAGCCGTTGCCAGGTGCCCATCTGGCGCTGGTCGCCGCGGCGCGGGATCTGCGCCGTCCAGTCGATCTCGGGCAGCGGGTGGACGGTGTAGGGGGCGTAGCCCTCCGCGTCGAGGACCGGTGCGGCACCCGGCGCCGACAGGACCCGCCAGTGCGCGTCCGCGCCCTCGCCGAGCGAGGAGACCAGGCCGATGCCGGTGATCAGGACGTCGCGGGCCGTCATGGGGCAGAAGTCCTCGCGCGGGGTCGGGAGCGGGCGAAGGGGCGGCCGGGGCGCCGGCGCGCCTGCCTCAGGCGGCCTTGGCGGCGACCAGGCCGTCGATCTTGGCGCACAGGTTCTTCATGACGAAGTACTCCTCCGTCGAGACCTTGCCGTCGTTGACCTCCTGCGTCCACTTCTCGAGCGGCACCTTGATGCCGAACTCCTTGTCGATGGCGAAGACGATGTCGAGGAAATCGAGGCTGTCGATGCCCAGATCGTCGATGGTGTGGCTTTCGGGCGTGATCTGGTCGCGGTCGATCTCGCTGGTCTCGGCGATGATGTCGGCAACCTTGTCGAATGTCGTTGTCACGGGAGCGTGCCTCGGAATGCGCTTGGGAAAGGCGGAACTGGCGGCTGTCTAAAGGGTTTTGGCCGGCAGGAAAAGTGCCAATCGCCGGGCGCGCCCGGGGGCGTGCCGTCGCATCGCCGGCGGCGCTCGCCGGCGGCCGGCCGTGTCGTGCGGGCGCGTGCCGCCCTCAGGCGAGCGGCATGTGGATTCCGGTCGCCAGGTCGTCGTCGGCCGTCGTGCCGGGGGCGCCGACATAGACCTCGCAGGCGGGCGGGCCGGTCTTCAGGCCGCGCTCGGCGACGTGGCGCTCCACCGCCGCATAGCTCAGGCGCAGCGTGGCATGGGAGCCGCGGCGCACCGCCTTGCGCGCCTTGCCGGCGGGAGCCGGCAGCGGCGCGGCCTATTGCGCGGCGGGCAGCGTGGCGAGGCCGGCGAGATCGGCGCCCAGCACGTAGGGCCACAGCACGATCGCCAGCACGCCCCACCAGAAGCCGAGGCCGCTGAAGCCGATGGTGAACAGCCAGCCGGCGATCCACAGCAGCCCGAGGCCGCCGTGCTGCTCGACCTTGATCCTGTCGTTGCTCATGGATGCGTTCCTTCCGTCCGGCGGCCGCGCTGCCGCATGCGCTGCGCCCCGCGACACTGGCACGGCCGGCGGGTGCCGCGTTTGACGCAGGTCAAGCACCGCCGTCAGCGGCGCGGCGGGCGGCGGTGCTGCGGCGCGGCGGCGCTCGCGGCGGCGGCGTGCGCGCGGCCGCCCGGCGTCAGCCGCATGAGATGGGGGAAGGCGATGCCGGCGACGATGATGGCGATGCCGAGCGCGTCGGCCGGCCGCACCACCGAGCCGAGCAGGACGACGGCGGCCAGCGTGCCGATGGCCGGGGCGAGCGAGACGTAGAGCGACACCCAGGCGGCCTGGATGCGGCCGAGCGCGAAGTTGAAGGCGAGGAAGTTCACCACCGTCATGACGAACACGACATAGAGGAAGCCGGCGAGCGTGGCCGGGTCGGCGCTCGCCGGCAGCCGCCAGCCGGTGAGCGCGGCCAGGACGCCGGCGGCGAGCGCGGCGCCGGTCACCTGCAGCGTGGCGGTCTGGTACCACGGCACCGTGCCGGTGTTGAGGAAGCGGCCGATCACGTGGCTGATCGAGGCGCACAGCACGCCGGCGAAGACGAGCAGGTTGCCGGCCATGTCGCTGGCGCCGAGGCGCTGGCGGTCGAGCGTGATGACGATCAGGCCGAGCAGGCCGACCAGCCCGCCGACGGGAAAGCTCCAGTGCAGCGGCTCGCGCAGGATGAGGCGCGCCAGCACCGGGCCGACCAGCGGCACCAGGCCCCAGATCATCGACACGCTGACGCCGTCGGTGCGCGCGGCGCCGGCCAGGCCGAAGATCAGCACCAGGCCCGGCGCGAGCAGCCCCCAGGCGACGTTGACGAGGTTGCGCCGGGTGAGCGCCGGCAGGCGGCCGGCGAGCGCCAGGGCGAGCCACAGCACGGCCGCCGCGCCGGCGAGCTGGACGAGCAGGATGCTGCCGACGCTCGCCGCCGGCGTCAGCGTCTTCTGCACGATCAGGCCGCTCGTCCACACGGTGATCGACAGCAACTGTGCCAGGTGACCGGCCACGGTCGGCGAAAGGGAGGTCATCGGCGGGTCCGGCGTTTGCGGGCGGCGGGCGGATGGTATCTTATATAAGATACATGACCTGAGGGGGAGGGCCAGTCCGTGCAGACGATCATCGTGACGGGAGCGGGCGGCGGCATCGGCCGCGAGACGGTGAAGGCGCTGGCGGCGGCGGAGCGGCGGCTCGTCTGCGTCGACGTGGACGCGGCGGCGCTGGCGCGGCTCGACGACATCGCCGAGCAGCTGCCGGGCGCGCTCGTGCGGCACGTCTCGACGCTGGCCGATCCCACCGCCTGCCGCGCGGCCGTCGCGGCAGCCGGCGCGGATCTGGTCGGCCTGGTCCATCTGGCCGGCGTGTTCGAGGCCGATCCGCGGTCGATCGACGACATGGGCGTCTACGAGCGCGCCATCGCCCACAACCTGACCAACGGCTACATGATGGCCAACGCGGTGGCCGAGCGCATCGCGCCGGAGGCGGCGGGCGCGATGGTGTTCACCTCCTCGCTCGCCTTTCGCCGCGGCGCCTGGGAGCACGTGCCCTACGCCGCGGCCAAGGGCGGGCTGGTCGGCATGACGCGGGCGCTGTCGCGCCGGCTGGCGCCGCGCATCCGCGTCAACGCGCTGGCGCCGGGCATCATCGACACCGGCATGCCGGCCCGGCTGATCGCCGAGCGCGGCATGGCGCGGGTGACGGCCGAGATCCCGCTCGGGCGGGTCGGCGCGGCGGCCGAGGTGGCATCGGTCGCCGCCTTCCTGATGAGCCCGGCCGCCTCCTACATCACGGGGCAGACGATCAACGTCGATGGCGGTATCATCAACGGCTGACGCGACGGCGGGGCCGGGCGGGCGGGCGATGTTCGCGGCTCGTTCAAGTCTTGTAAAAGATATAAGACATGTTATCGTCGCGTCGTGGTCCCCAGCGCCGGGAGACCGCGTCAGGGAGGAGACAGGCGCATGGACGCGACGCGCGCGGCGATCGAGGGATTCGGCCGGGTGAACGCGATCATCGGGCGTGTCGGCGTGGTCGCCGGCGCCGGCCTGATCGCGCTGATGACCGTCGTGGTCGTCGTCGGCGTCTTCTTTCGCTACGTGCTCAACAACTCGATCTCCTGGGTCGAGGACGTGTCGCTCATCATGATGGTGTCGACCGCCTTCCTCGTCGCGCCCTTCGCCTACCGCACCGGCGCCAACGTGGCGATCGAGATGCTGACGGCGCAGCTGCCGCAGCTGGCGCTGCGGGTGCTGCGCATCGCCATCAACGTGATGGTGCTGTGGATCCTCTACCGGCACTTCTTCGAGAGCCTGCTCCTGGTCGAGCGCGGCTGGGCGATCCGCGTCAACACCGTGCCGGTCGCCTGGGCCTGGCCCTACATGGTGGTGCCGGTCGCCTTCGTCGGCATGGCGCTGATCGGCTTCGAGCTGATCCTGCGCGACTTGTGGGCGCTGATGGCGCGCTCGCCGGCGCTCGACCTGCCGCACCACGCGCCGCAGGAACCGGAATAGGGGACCCCGCCATGTCGCTCGCCTACTTCTGGATCTTCTTCCTGCTGTTGGCGATCGGCATGCCGGTGGTCTTCGCGCTGATGATCGCGCCGGGCCTGTCGCTGGTCATCGACGGCCGCGACGGGGTGTTCTTCTCCAAGCTGCTGACGACGCTCTACAACGGGATGTACTCCTTCCCGCTGATGGCGGTGCCGTTCTTCATCCTGGCCGGCGAGCTGATGAACTCCGGCGGCATCACGCGCTCGATCGTGCGCTTCTCCGAATCGATGATCGGCCATGTGCGCGGCGGCCTGGCGCAGGTCAACATCCTGTCGTCGATCCTGTTCGCCGGGCTGTCCGGCTCGGCCGTCGCCGACACCTCGGCGCTCGGCAAGATGCTGATCCCGGCGATGCAGGAGAACGGCTACTCGCGGCGCTTCGCCGCCGCCATCACCGCCGCCTCGTCGGTGATCGGGCCGATCATCCCGCCGTCCGGCATCATGGTGCTCTACGCCTTCGTGATGAACGTGTCGGTGGCCGGCCTCTTCCTCGCCGGCTTCGTGCCCGGCCTGACGATCGGCCTCGGGCTGATGGTGCTGACCGGCTGGCTGGCGCGCCGGCGCAACTATCCCGTGGCGGCGCGCCGCTCGACCTGGCGCGAGCGCTCGGTGTCGTTCCTGCAGACCTTCCCGGCGCTGATGACGCCGGTGCTTCTGCTCGGCGGCATCCTGTCGGGCATCTACACGCCGACCGAGGCCGCCGCGGTCGCCGCCGTCTACGCGCTGTTCGCCGCCGCGCTGATCCGGCTCGCGCTGTGGAAGCGCTTCATCGCCGACCCGCCGCGCGCCTATCTGCACGTCGCGCCGCTGACGCTGCTCGTCTTCGCCGGCTTCACCGACTATCTCGGCTTCAACCTGTTCTTCGCGCTGTCGGTCGGCTGGATCGTCTTCGCCGAGACGCTGTGGCGGCTGGTCTTCGCGCGGCGCCGGGCGGTGGCGCTGTCGGCGGCGGCGATCGGCGAAGCGCCGGCCGGACCGCCGCCGCCGAGCGTGGCCGAGGAGCCGGGCGACAGCCTCGGCGAGGCGGTGCGGGCAACCGCCGCGCGGCTGCCGACGGTGCTGCGCGACACGGCGATCCAGTCGGGCGTCATCCTGCTGCTGGTCGGCGCCGCCGTCACCTTCGGCTGGATGGTCACCGTGTCGGGGCTGGCGCGCGAGGCGGCGAGCCTGATCCAGTCGGTGTCGGACAACCCGCTGGTGCTCCTGTTCCTGGTCAACATCCTGCTGTTCGTGGTCGGCATGTTCCTCGACGCCGGCCCGGCGATCCTCATCATCGGCCCGGTGCTGGCGCCGATCATGACCAGCATCGGCGTCGACCCGCTGCACTTCGCCATCGTCATGTGCGTCAACGTCACCGTCGGCCTGGCGACGCCGCCGATGGGGCTGGTGCTGTTCGTCGCCTCGTCGGTCTCGGGCGAGAAGATCGAGCGCATCGTGCAGGCGATCTGGCCGTTCCTGCTCGTCGAGATGGCGGTGATCTTCCTGATCACCTTCTTCCCGAGCCTGTCGATGACGCTGCCCGCGCTGGCGGGCTTCGCGAAATGCCCGCCGGGCGCCGCGCTGTGCGAGGCGGTGGTGGGTCTGGCCGGCGGGTAGAGCGCCCGGCGGTCCGCATAAGAAACTGCGAAACCAAGGAGGAGAACACATGCTGATGAAGAAACTGCTCGCCACGGCGGGAGGCCTCGCCTTCGCGGCCGCGGCCAGCCTGTCGCTGGCCACCGTCGCGCAGGCCCAGGAGGTGACGATCAAGATCGCCTTCCTCGGCTCGCCGGAGGACGAGGACTACGACGGCTCGATGGTCCTCAAGGACTATGTCGAGAGCCGCTCGAACGGCCGCGCGGCCGTCGAGATCTACCCCTCCGGCCAGTTCTGCTCGAACGAGCGCGAGTGCCTGGAAAACCTCCATGCCGGCACGCTGGAGGTCTACATCACCACGATCGGCGGCTTCGGCAACGTGTTCGGCCCCGGCCAGGTGCTCGACCTGCCCTACATGTTCCCCAACGACCGGGTGGCCGAGTGCGTGTTCGACGGGGCGTTCGTCGACGAGCTGCGCACGGGCGTGCTCGCCGAGGACATCCCGATGCGCCTGATGGTGGTGTCGAACACCGGCGGCTGGCGCAACTTCGCCACCACCACCGGCCTGGTGAAGACGCCCGACGACATCGACGGGCTGAAGATCCGCACCATCCCGGCCGAGATCCAGCAGGAGCTGGTGCGCCAGCTCGGCGGCAACCCGACGCCGATCGCCTGGCCCGAGGTCTACACCTCGCTCGCCACCGGCGTCGTGGAGGGCACCAAGAACGGCATCACCGACATCATGAACATGAAGTTCCCCGAGGCGGGGCTGAAGTACATGACGCTCGACGGCCACGCCTATATGGGCGCCCTGTGGTGGTACTCCGAGCCGGCCTGGCAGGCGCTGCCGGACGACCTCAGGCGCATCGTCTTCGACGGCATGAACCACCTGAAGACGGTGACGCGCGCCTTCCCGATGCGCCGCCAGATCGAGGCCTACGAGGCCTTCCGCGCGGAGGGCGGCGAGATCTACGTGCCGACGCCGGAGGAGAAGAAGGCCTTTCAGGAGGCCTCCTCGGGCATGCGCCAGTGGTACACCGACAAGTTCGGCGAGGAATGGCTGAACAAGCTCGATGCCGCGGTCGAGGCCTGCGAGGGCGACGTCGAGGACGCGTTCGCGGCGGCCAACCAGTAGGCCGCCGGCGCGCGGGTGCCGCGGCGTCCGCGCATGCCTGCCGGGGGCGGGGCGACCCGCCCCCGGATCGCGCGCGGCCGGCGCGGCACGGCGGTCGCGGCGCGATTGCACAAGTCTTGTAACTTATATAAGACTTCGTCCGGAGGTCCGCCGGCCGCGCCGGCGGTGCGAAGAAGGCGCAATGACGACCGTTCTCATCGCAGGCGTCGCCGTGATCGATTTCGTGATGTCGCTCGACGCGATGCCGCGGCGGGCCGAGAAGTACCGCGCGCGCGACGCAACGGTGGTCGGCGGCGGCTGCGCGGCCAACGCCGCGGTCGCCGTCGCCCGGCTCGGCGGCCGGGCGCGCCTGGCGACCCGGCTCGGCGGCGACGCGATCGGCGACATGATCGTCGCCGGGCTCGAGGCCGACGGCGTCGACTGCACGCTGGCGCGGCGCTTTTCCGGCGCGCGCTCGCCGTTCTCCTCGGTCTATGTCGACGCGGCCGGCGAGCGCCAGATCGTCAGCTATCGCGACTGGTCGATCAGCCCGGCGGCCGACTGGCTGGAGGCGGCGATGCCCGACGCCTTCGACGCGGCGCTGGCCGACACCCGCTGGCCGGAGGGGGCGCGCGCGGCGATGGCGGCGGCGCGGGCGCTGTCGCGGCCGGGCATCATCGACGCCGAGCCGCCGGTGGCCGAGGCGGGCGAGGCCATCGCGCTCGCCTCGCACGTCGCCTTCTCCGCCCAGGGGCTGGCCGACTATGCCGGCGTCGACGGGCTCGAGGCGGGCCTGCGCGCGGCGGCGCGCGCCTGCGGCGCCTGGGTCTGCGTCACCGACGGCGGCAACGGCGTCGCCTGGCTCGACGGCGACACGGTGCGCCGGCTGCCGGCCTACCCGGTCGAGGCGGTCGACACGCTGGGCGCCGGCGATGTGTGGCACGGCGGCTTCGCGCTGGCGCTCGGCGAGGGGCGCGACGTCGCGCAGGCGCTGCGCTTCGCCGGCGCGGTGGCGGCGATCAAATGCACCCGCTTCGGCGGCGGCCGCGGCACGCCGACGCGTGCGGAGGTCGACAGCTTCATGGGGGAAAGAGCATGACCAGCCCGACGCCCGGCAAGTGGTGGGGCCTGCGCCGCATGGCCGACGCCGGCGGCCGCTTCAAGATGACCGCCGTCGACCAGCGCCCGCCGATCAAGGGGCCGATCGCCAGGCACTACGGCACCGAGGAGGCGCCGTACGACGACGTCGCCGGCTTCAAGGCGCTGCTGATCGAGACGCTGCAGGGCGAATCCTCGGCCATGCTGCTCGACCCGCATTTCGCCATCCCGCGCGGCCTGCCGCTGATGTCGCCGCACAAGGGGCTGATCGTCACGCTCGAGGATTCGCTGTTCGAGGAGACCGCCGAAGGCCGCCTGTCGGGCCCGATCGACGGCTGGTCGGTGGAGAAGATCAAGCGGCTCGGCGGCGATGCGGTCAAGGTGCTGGCCTGGTACCGGCCGGACGCCGGGGCCCGCGTCAACGAGCACCAGAAGGACTTCGTGCGGCGCGTCGGCGAGGCCTGCCGGCGCTACGACATCCCGTTCCTGTTCGAGCTCCTGGTCTATCCGCTGGCCGGCGACCGGCACCACACGGCGGACTATGTCGAGATGCGCGGCAAGAAGACCGACGACGTGCTCGCCTCGGTCGAGACCTTCGCCGCGCCGGAGTTCGGCGTCGACGTCTTCAAGCTGGAAAGCCCGGTCGCCGCCGATGCGGTGCCGGGCGTCGGCAATCCCGGCTGGGAGGCGGTGCAGGCGGCCTTCGACGAGATGGGGCGGCTCGCCGGCCGGCCCTGGGTGATGCTGTCGGCGGGCGCCGGCAAGGCCGCCTTCCGCAACATCCTGAGCCACGCCTACCGGGCCGGCGCGTCGGGCTATCTCGCCGGCCGCGCCATCTGGCTCGACGCCTTCGGCCGGTTTCCCGACTGGCCGGCGATGCGCGCGGCGCTGGACGGCGAGGCGGTCGACTACATGCGCACGCTCAACGCGCTGACCGATGCCGAGGCGCGGCCGTGGCACGCGCATCCCGGCTTCGGCGACGGCGGCGCGGCGTTGCGGCCGGCCGACGCCGGCTTCCGCCACGCCTATGGCGGCTTCGGCTGACGGCTCAGTTGAAGACGATGCGCGCCATCACGCCGAGACCGTCCGCCGCCGGACGCACGATCACCGCCTCGCCCTCGCGCGCCGGCGCGCCGACGAGCGCCTCGATGGTCGACAGATGGGTGACGAGGAACAGGTTGCCGCGGCCCGAATACGCGTCGACCACGCCGCGGATCTCGGCCAGCGCCGCGCTGCGCGCGGCCGCGTCGTCGGGCAGCGGGTCGAGCGGCGCGAACGGCTCGACGCGGCTTTCGCCGAACACCAGCTCGGCCGTCTCCAGCGTGCGGCAGTACCGGCTGGCCAGCGCCCGCTCGGTGGGCGCGGCGCGCGCGGCGATCAGCGCGCCCATGCGGCGCGCCTGCAGCCGGCCGCGCTCCGACAGGTTCGACTGGGTGCGGCAGTCCTCGACGTCGACGGTCGCCGGGTCGCCGCCGCCGAACGTCTTGGCATGGCGCATCAGCACCACCTGGCCGCCGGCGCGCAGCAGCGCCCAGCCGGCCTCCGTCGCCATCGCCGGCAGCGGCGTCAGGAGGGCAAGCGTGACGAGGCACAGGCGCAGCATGAAGCATCCTTCTTTCCGTTGGCGCCCGTATAGGGAAGGGAAAGGCAGATGAAAGACAAGCCCACCCTGGGCATTCTCCCGCTCGGCCGGCCGACCTTCGACGTGCCGTTCGCCGAGGCGACGCTGGCGCGGATGATCGGCGCGCTGGAAGCGACGGGCCAGACGATCGCCGGGCCGCGGCACCTGCTGCTCGACGGCGCGGCGACCGAGGCGGCGATCGCGGAGCTGGCCGCCGCCGAGCCGGACCGCCTGCTCATCCTGCAGGTCACCTTCACCGACGCGGCGATGACGGCGGCGGCGGCCAACGCCTATGGCGGGCCGCTGGCGCTGTGGGCGCCGCCCGAGCCGCGCTGCGGCGGCCGGCTGCGGCTCAACGCCTTCTGCGGCCTCAACCTGGCGGCGCACGCGCTGGGGCTGGCCGGCCGCGCCTTCTCCTATCTCTATGCCGCGCCCGAGGCGCCCGGCATCGCCGACGCGCTCGGCGCGCTGCTGGCCGGCCACCGCCGGGCCGAGCCGGAACGGCCGCAGCCGGCGGCGGCCGGGGCGGCCGACGATCCGGCCGCCGCGCGCGCGGTGGCGGCGCTGCGCGGTGCGCGCATCGGCCGCATCGGCCGCCACCCGGACGGCTTCGACACCTGCCGCTACGACGCCGCCCGGCTCAAGGCGCTCGCCGACGTGACGGTCGAGCCGATCGCGCTCGACGGGCTTTTCGCGCGCGCGCGCGCCGTCGAGGCGGGCCGGGCGGCGGCGCTGCGCCGGGAGGCCGAAGGCGTGCTCGTCGGGCTCGACGCGGTCGACCAGGCCGAGCTCGACCGCTCGCTGCGCCTCAAGGCCGCGCTCGAGGGCCTGCGCGGGGAGGGCGGCTACGACGCCTTCGCCATCCGCTGCTGGCCGGAGACCTTCACCGACTACGGCGGGGCGGTGTGCGGGCCGGTCTCGATGATGGGCGAGGCGCGCGTGCCGTGCGCCTGCGAGGCCGACGTCTACGGCGCGCTGACGGTCTTGATGCTGCAGGCGGCGGCCGAGGCGCCGGCCTTCCTGGCCGACCTCGTCGACCTCGACGCGGCCGACGACAGCGGCGTGGTGTGGCACTGCGGCCAGGCGCCGGTCTCGATGGCCGCGCCGGGCTTGCGGCCGCGCGCGACGATCCACAGCAACCGCAAGATGCCGCTGCTGTTCGAGTTTCCGCTGAAGCCCGGCCGCGTGACGCTGTTCCGGCTGAGCCAGGCGCGCGGCCGGCCGATGGCCGTGATCGGCGGCGGCAGCATGCTCGACCGGCCGCTCGCCTTCACCGGCACGGCCGGCGTCATCCGCTTCGACCGGCCGGCCGGCGCCGTGCTCGACCGCGTGATGGGCGCCGCGCTGGAACACCATGTCGCCCTCGTCTACGGAGATCACCGCGATGCTCTCAGAGCCGCAGCCGCGAGCCTCGACCTTCCCGTCCTCGAGCTGTGAGGGCGACGCCGTGCCGGTGCGCTACGGCATCGTCGGCTCGGGCATGATGGGCCAGGAGCACATCCGCAACATCCAGCTCCTGCCCGGCGCCTCGGTCGCCGCGGTGGCCGATCCGGACGCCGGCATGCGCGCCATGGCCGCGGCGCTGGCCGGCCCCGGTTGCGCCGCCTTCGCCGACCACCGGGCGCTGCTCGCCGCGGGCGGCTGCGACGCGCTGGTGGTGGCCAGCCCCAACCACACGCACGCGCCGATCCTGGCCGAGCTGCTCGCCGGCGACCTGCCGGTGCTGGTGGAAAAGCCGCTGTGCGCCACCGTCGCCGACTGCCGGCGCGTGCTGCGGCTGGCCGAGGGACGGCGCGCGCCGGTCTGGGTGGCGATGGAATACCGCTACATGCTGCCGCTGCAGCGCCTGATCGACGAGATCGGCGCCGGCACGGCCGGCCGGCCGCGCATGATCGCCATCCGCGAGCACCGCTTCCCGTTCCTCAAGAAGGTCGGCGACTGGAACCGCTTCACGCGCAACACCGGCGGCACGCTGGTCGAGAAGTGCTGCCACTTCTTCGACCTGATGCGGCTCCTGGTCGGCGCGGAGGCGGTGCGCGTCTACGCCTCAGGCGGGCGCGACGTCAACTTCCTCGACGAGCGCTATCCCGACGGCACGCCGGACATGCTCGACAACGCCTTCGTCGTCGTCGACTTCGCCAACGGCGTGCGCGCCATGCTCGACCTGTGCATGTTCGCCGAGGGCGCGCACTGGCAGGAGACGGTGTCGGTGACCGGCGACGCGGCGCGCGTCGAGGCCTTCATCCCCGGCCCGGCGCGCTTTGCCGCCGACGGCCGCGAGCGGCCCTCGGAGATCGTCGTCTCGCCGCGCACCACCAAGCGGCCGGTGCGCGAGGAGCTGCACACCGACCAGAGCATCCTGCAGGCGGGCGACCACCACGGCTCGACCTACTTCCAGCACGTCAAGTTCAACGCGCTGGTGCGCCAGGGCGGCCGGCCGGAGGTGACGCTCGAGGACGGGCTGAAGGCGGTGCTGATCGGCGCGGCGGCGGAGGAATCGGCGCGCACCGGACAGCCGGTGACGCTCGCCTGAGGCGGCCGGCGGCGCGCCGCGCCGCGTCACCGCATGTCCCGGATTCTCCGAACGCCTCGCGCCGGGCGCGCCGGCGCCTCGTCTGCGGACGTTGCCACGCGGCGAACCGGTCGCCGCGGCCCTGGCAGGCTGTAGCGTTTCGAGGCGAAGTGAAAACCGGTTCGCCGTTCGCAAACGCGTGAAAACAATGCGTTGGAGCCGATCTGCGATTGCGTGAAACGCAGGGCGGCTCTAGCGCAGCTCCGACGAGTAGTGCGCGTCGCGCGTCAGGCAGCGCGAGAGGCGCAGCTCGACGGGGTTGTTCTCCAGGTCGAAGGCGACGCGCGCGATGCGCAGGAGCGGCGTGGCGCGCGGGCAGCCGAGCGCCTTGGCGTCGTCCGGGGTGGCCGCCACCGCCTTGAGCCGCTCGGAGGCGCGCGCCACGGTGATGCGCCAGCGCTCGGAATAGAGCCGGTAGACGTTGTTGGGGATCTCGCCGAGCGCGTCGAAGCCGGGAAAGCGCGCCGCCGGCAGGACGATCGTCTCGGCCATCAGCGGCGCGCCGCCGAGCTCGCGCACGCGCTCGATGCGCCACACCGCGGCGCCCGTGCCCAGCGCCAGCGCGGCGCGCTCCTCGCGGTCGGCCGCCCCGCGCGTGCGGCGCAGCACCTGCGAGGTGGGAAACGTCGGCTCGCCGCTGTCGGGCATCAGGCGGAAGAACTGGAACAGGATGCGGCTTTCCTCGGGCTCGGCGACATAGGTGCCGCGGCCCTGGCGGCGAATCAGCAGGTTCTCGCCGGCCATGGCGTCGAGCGCCTTGCGGATGGTGCCCTGGCTGACGCCGATCTCGCGGGCGAGCTCCATCTCGGATGGGATGAGCTGGCCGGGCTGCCACTGGCCGTCGATCAGCCGGCGGATCAGGCTCTCCTTAACCTGCAGATAGAGCGGTCTGTAGGCGAAAGTGGCGGCGTCGCCGGCCTCGGCCATGCCTGCGGCCCTCCTCAGCGTTGCGGTCCCCGTTTGTAGTCCGGAACGGTTGACTTTGCCAGAAGCTATATCTTATGTCTTATACAAGACTTGCCGGCCCCGTTCGTGCGGCCGGAGCGCCACGACCAGGGGGACCGCAATGCCCGCTCCGCATCTTCTCGCCCACGAGCATGCCGACAATGTTGGGGTGGTTGTCGTCGAGGGGCTGACCGCCGGCACCCGCATGCTCGGCGTGGTGACGGCCGACAATTCGAGCTTCGAGCTCGAGGCCAGGGCCGACGTGCCGATCGGCCACAAGGTGGCGCTCAAGGACATCAAGAGCGGCGACACCGCGGTCAAGTACGGCGAGGACATCGGCCGCTTCGTGGCCGACGTGGCGGCCGGCGAGCACGTCCACGTGCACAATCTGAAGACCAAGCGCTGGTAGGGCGCGGCACGCCGCCGGCGGGACCGGCGGCCGCGGCGGGCGTCGTTGCGGCGCCCGACGACAAGGCGGAGAGAGGACCGAGATGAGCGCGAGCTACGGCAACGTCACCGTGAAGGGCTACCGGCGCGACAACGGCCGGGTGGGCGTGCGCAACCACGTGGTCATCCTGCCGGTCGACGACATCTCCAACGCCGCCTGCGAGGCGGTGGCCAACAACATCAAGGGCACGCTGGCGCTGCCGCACGCCTATGGCCGGCTGCAGTTCGGCGCCGACCTCGACCTGCACTTCCGCACCATGATCGGCACCGGCGCCAACCCCAACGTGGCGGCCTGCGTGGTGATCGGCATCGAGCCGGGCTGGACGCAGAAGATCGTCGAGGGCATCGCCGAGACCGGCAAGCCGGTGGCCGGCTTCTCGATCGAGCAGAACGGCGACCTGAAGACGATCATGGACGCCTCGCGCAAGGCCAAGGCGTTCGTCCACTACGCCAGCGAGCTGCCGCGCGAGGACTGTCCGCTGTCGGAGCTGTGGGTGTCGACCAAGTGCGGCGAGAGCGACACGACGACCGGCCTCGGCTCGTGCCCGACGGTCGGCAACATGTACGACAAGCTGCTGCCGGAGGGCATCTACGGCTGCTTCGGCGAGACCTCCGAGATCACCGGGGCCGAGCACATCTGCAAGGAGCGCGCCGCCACGCCCGAGGTCGGCGAGCGCTGGTACCGGATGTGGAAGGCCTACCAGGACGACGTGATCTTCGCGCACCAGACCGACGACCTGTCGGAAAGCCAGCCGACCAAGGGCAACATCGAGGGCGGGCTGACGACCATCGAGGAAAAGGCGCTCGGCAACCTGGAGAAGATCGGCCGCACGTCGCGCTACATCGACATCCTCGAGCCGGCCGAGAAGCCGGCCGCGGGCCCCGGCCTCTACTTCATGGACACCTCGTCGGCGGCGGCCGAATGCGTGACGCTGATGGCGGCCGGCGGCTACGTGGTGCACACCTTCCCGACCGGCCAGGGCAACGTGATCGGCAACCCGATCGTGCCGGTCATCAAGATCTCGGCCAATCCGCGCACCGTGCGCACGATGGGCGAGCACATCGACGTCGACGTGTCGGGCATCCTGCGCCGCGACATGACGATCGAGGAGGCGGGCGACGCGCTGATCGACATGATCGTGCGCACCGCCAACGGCCGCGCGACGGCGGCCGAGGCGCTCGGCCACCGCGAATTCGTGATGACGAAGCTCTACCGCAGCGCGTAAGAATGGCGGGTCGCTGCCGGGATCCGCGGGGAGGAGCCGTGCGGACCGGCCGCGCACCGCCTGACGGTCCAAGCCCAAGGGAGGAGCCCATGCTGACCCGACGCCAGTTTTCCGCCACCGCGCTCGCCGCCGGTCTCGCCGTCGCGCTTGCCGGTCCGGCGCTCGCCTTTCCCGACAAGCCGGTCGACTACATCATCCCGTTCGGGCCGGGCGGCGAATCCGACATCTCCGCGCGCCTGCAGCAGCCCTTCTTCAAGGAGAAGTTCGGCCAGGACCTGGTGATCTCCTACAAGGAGGGCGGCGGCGGCGCCGTCGGCTGGTCGCAGCTCAACGGCCTGTCGGGCGACGGCCACACGATCATGGGCATCAACCTGCCGCATGTCGTGGTGCAGCCGGCGACCAAGGACGTCGGCTACACGACCGACGAGCTGGTGCCGGTCTACTGGTTCCACTACACGCCCGACGCCATCGTCGTGCG
The DNA here is from genome assembly GCF_030398335.1 of Aquibium sp. A9E412. GTDB lineage: Bacteria > Pseudomonadota > Alphaproteobacteria > Rhizobiales > Rhizobiaceae > A9E412. The sequence goes on along the minus strand of NZ_JAOAOP010000025.1, from coordinate 20,131 downwards.
CGCGGATTCGCAGTTCCAGTCGCTGCAGGACCTGATCGACTACGCTAAGGAGAACCCCGGCCGGCTGACCATGTCGGGCTCGGGCAAGGGCACCGCCAACCATCTCGCCCAGGTGCAGTTCGACGGCATGGCCGACATCAAGACCACCTATGTCGCGTTCAAGGGCACGGGTGCTGCGGTCACCGCGCTGCTCGGCGGCCAGGTGATGGCCGAATGGGGCTACACCACCGTCGGCGCCGCGCAGGGCGACAAGGTGCGGCTGCTCGCCGTGGCCATGGAGGAGCGCCATCCGCTGTTTCCCGACGTGCCGACCTTCGCCGAGCTCGGCTACGACATGGTCGGCGGCGCCTGGCGCGGCATCGCGGTGCCGAGCTCGGTGCCGGAGGAGCAGCGCCAGGCCTGGTCGGACATGATCGCCGAGATCAACGCCGACCCGGACTTCGTCAAGAAGATGCAGGACGGCGGCTTCGCGCTCTCCGACGTGCCCTATGGCGAGATGGACGCCTTCATGGCCGAGCGCGAGGCGCAGTACACCGAGCGCGCCCGCGAAGCCGGCATCATCAACTGAGCCCGGCCGGCACGGCCCGGCCCGCGCCGCCGGCAGCGGCGGGCGGGCCGGACCTGCCGCCGACCCATCGCCCGCGCGGCCCGGCACCGGACACCGCTCCCGCCCATGACCGGCTTCGACAGCTTTTTGCAGGCGCTGACCCCGCTCAACGTGCTGTTCGCGCTGTTCGGCGTGGTGGCGGGAACGGTGATCGGCTCGATCCCCGGGCTGACGGCGACCATGGCGGTCGCCGTTCTCGTGCCGCTCACCTTCACGCTCGATCCGGCCTCCGCGCTGATCCTGATGGGGGCGATCTACACCGGCGCGATCTACGGCGGCGCCTATGCCGCGATCCTGCTCAACACGCCCGGCACGCCGTCGGCGATCGCCACCACCTTCGACGGCTACCCGATGGCGCGCCGGGGCGACGGCGACCTGGCCGTGACGCTGGCCTGCCTCGCCTCGGTCTGCGGCGGCCTGGTCGGCGCCTTCTTCCTGCTGACGCTGGCGCCGCCCTTGTCGCAGGTGGCGCTCGCCTTCGGCCCGGTGGAGTATTTCTGGCTGGCGATCTTCGGCCTGTCGCTGATCGCCGCGCTGTCGGAGGGCAACCTGTTCAAGGGGCTGGCCGGCGGCGCGTTCGGGCTGCTGTTGTCGACCGTCGGGGTGGCCGAGGTGTCGGCCGACGTGCGGCTGACCTTCGGCTCGACCGTGCTGCTCGGCGGCATCCAGGTGGTCGCCGCGCTGATCGGCCTCTACTGCATCCCGGTGCTGATCGACCTGGTGGCGACGCCCGACCGGCACCTGCGCGTCGAGAGCGAGCCGCGCGGCTTCCGGCTGCCGGAGGCGGCGGCGATCGTGCTGCGCAACAAGCTCAACCTGGTGCGCTCGTCGGTGGTCGGCACGCTGGTCGGCATCCTGCCGGGCGCCGGCGGCTCGGTGGCCGGGCTCGTCGCCTATTCCGAGGCGCGCCGCACCGCGCGGCGCGGCGAGGACTACGGCAAGGGCGCGCCGGGCGGCGTGCTGGCGACCGAGGCGGCCAACAACGCCACCGTGGGCGGCGGCTTCATCCCGACGCTGGTGCTCGGCATTCCCGGCACGCCGCCCGACGCCGTCATCCTCGGCGCGCTCTTGGTGCAGGGCGTGCGCACCGGGCCGCAGCTCTTCACCAGCCAGGGCGCCATCGTCTACACCTTCATCTGGGGGCTGTTCCTGGCCACCATCCTGATGCTGCCGACCGGGCTGCTGATCGGCCGCTACGCCTACCGCTCGATCGTCGGCGTGCCCAAGGCGCTGCTCGTGGCCGGCGTCGCCTTCATGACGGTGATCGGCACCTTCGCCATCCGCAACAACACCGCCGACGTGGTCATCATGATCCTGCTCGGCGTGGTCGGCTGGCTGGTGTCGCGCGTCGGCTTCGCCGTCTCGCCGATCGTGCTCGGCCTGATCCTCGGGCCGATCGCCGAGCAGGGCTTCGTGCAGGCGTGGACGATCGGCAGCGCCATGCAGGACCTGCCCGGCATGTTCTTCGGCCGCAGCCTGTCGCTCGGCATCATCGGCTTCACGCTGCTGTCGCTGCTGTGGCCGCTCGGCAAGGCCTGGCTGGCGCGGCGCGCCGAGGGGCCGGCGCTGACGCGGCTGACGCGCAGCGCCTCGGTGCGCGGGGCGACCGACTGGCCGACCGTGGTCGTCGCGCTCGGCATGATCGGCTTCGGCCTGCTGGCGCTCTACGACGCGGCGGGCTACCGCGACGCCGACTCGGCCGTCTTCCCGGTGACCGTGGCGGGCGCGCTGATCGTCTTCGCGCTCGTCGTGCTGCTGCGCGCGGCGCTCGGCTTCCGCAACCGCGAGACGCCGCAGCCGGGCTCGACGGTGCGCCGGGTGGTGCTGGTCCTCGCCATGCTGGCCGGCGCGGTGCTGCTGCCGCTGATCGGCTTTCTGGCGAGCGCGCTGCTCGTCTTCGCGGTGCTGACGGTGACCGCCATGCACGACCGCTGGACGGCGCGCCGGGCGGTCGTCTTCGCGCTGTCCGGCCTTTTCGTCGTCATCGGCTTCACCTGGCTGTTTCGCAGCGTGCTGCTCGTGCCGCTGCCGACGCCGGGGCTGTTCTGAGGCCGGCGATGGGCGCCTCAGGCGGCCTGCGGCGCGCGGCCGACGAGATGCGCGTAGACGGCGCGCTCATAGGCCTCGTAGACGGCGGCGAAGCGCGGCTCGACGAAGGGCAGCGACTGGGTCATCAGCACGGCGGCGACGTCGCTCGCCGGGTCGAGCCAGTAATGCGTGTTGCACACGCCGGCCCAGCCCTGCGCGCCGGCCCTGCGCATGCCCGGCACGTCCTCCTCGGTGCGCATGAAGCCGAAGCTGTGCGTCTTGCGGATGCCGGGGAACAGCTCGACGTCGGCGCTGAGCGGCGGCGCCACGCTGGTCATGCGCTCGACCGACAGCGCGCCGATGGCGTTGGCCAGCATGTGCGCCACGCCGTCGGGCGACAGGATGCGCCGGCCGTCGAGCGCGCCGCGGTTGAGGAACATGCGCAGGAAGCGCAGATAGTCGGGCGCCGTGCCGTAGAGCGCGTGGCCCATGCCGTAGACCTCCGGCCGCGGCGGCGGCGCCATCTCGTGCGGCCGGAAGCTGCCGTCGCGGCGGCGCATGCGCACCTCGGCCAGGCGCGCGGCGCGCGCGGCGTCGAGCTCGAAGCCGGTGTCGGCCATGTGCAGCGGCGCGAAGATCTCCTCGGCGCAGAAGCGGTCGATCGGCCGGCCGTCGACCGCCTCGACGACCTGGCCGAGCCAATCGATGCCGATGCCGTAGTCCCAGCGCGCGCCGGGGTCGAAGACCAGCGGATAGTCGAGCCCGGCGGCGCGGCCCGACAGCACGCTGGGCCGGCCGCCGGACTCCAGATAACGCGCCATGTCGGGGTTCCAGAACTCGTAGACCAGACCCGAGGTGTGGCTTGCCAGATGGCGCACGGTGAGCGGCGTCTTCGGCGCGCGCAGGCGCGGCCGGTCGCCGTCGAAGCCCTCGAGCACCCTGAGCCCGGCCGCGCGCGGCAGCACGTCGGCGACCGGCGTGTCCATGGCCAGCCGGCCGCGCTCGATCAGGATCATCGCGGCGGTGGCGCCGACCGCCTTGGTCATCGAATAGAGCCGGAAGACGGTGTCCTCGGCCGCCGGCCGGCCGGCGGCGGCCTCGCCGAAGGCGCCGGAATAAAGCGTGCCGCCGGCATTGCCGACCATGGCGACGACGAACGGCAGGTCCTCGGCCTCGACGGCGCGGCGCAGAACGGCGTCGATCGCTTGCATGCTGCATCCTCCGGTTGGCACGGCGCGGCGGCGCGTCCGGCGCGGAGTGTCGCCGGCCGCTCCCCCTTTGGCAAGCCCGGCGGCGCGGCCGGCCGGGCGCCGCGATCCCGCATTGAGAAGAGGTGCAAGACATGCCCGACATCGTGATCCCGGAGTTCATGGACGAGGCGGCGGTGGCCGCGCTCGCCCGGCGCTTCGACGTGCGCTACGACCCCGACCTGGTCGACGATCCGGCGGCGCTGGCGGCGGCGGCGGCCGAGGCGCGGGCGCTGATCGTGCGCAACCGCACGCAGGTGCGCGGCGCGCTGCTCGACGGCGCGGCGCGGCTCGCCTGCGTCGGCCGGCTCGGCGTCGGCCTCGACAACATCGACACGCAGGCCTGCGCGGCGCGCGGCATCGCCGTCTATCCGGCGACCGGCGCCAACGACCAGTCGGTCGCCGAGTATGTGGTGACGGCGGCGCTGATGCTGCTGCGCGGCGCCTATCTGGCGCGCGACGCGGTGGCGGCCGGCGCGTGGCCGCGCCAGCGGCTGATCGGCCGCGAGATCGCCGGCAAGACGCTCGGCCTCGTCGGCTTCGGCGCGATCGCCCGGCAGGTCGCCTGGCGCGGCGCGGCGCTCGGCATGCAGGTGGTCGCGCACGACCCGCATCTTAAGGCCACCGACCCGGCCTGGGAGATGGCGCGCAACGTCTCGCTCGACGGGCTGCTCGAGGTCGCCGACGTGGTCAGCCTGCACGTGCCGCTGACCGAGGGCACGCGGCACATGATCGACGGCGCGCGGCTGGCCGCGATGAAGCCGGGCGCGGTGCTCGTCAACGCCGCGCGCGGCGGCGTGGTCGACGACGACGCGCTGGCGCGGGCGCTGCGCGAGGGCCGGCTCGGCGGCGCCGCGCTCGACGTGTTCGAGGCCGAGCCGCTGTCGGCGGAGGCGGGCGGCGCCTTCGCCGGGCTGGACAACTGCGTGCTGACGCCGCACATCGCCGGCGTGACGGAGGAATCGAACGGCCGCGTGTCGCGGCTCATTGCCGAGCGGGTGGCGACGCATCTGGAGGCAGCATGACCGACGGGATCACGCTTGGCGCGGACGAGGCGCATACGCTGGTGGTGGCGGCGCTGACGGCCTGCAACACCAGCGCCGACAACGCGGCCGCGGTGGCGCGCGCGCTGGTCGGCGCCGAGCTCGCCGGGCAGGGCGGCCACGGCCTGCGCCGGGTGCCGGCCTACGCCGCGCAGGCGCGCGTCGGCAAGGTCGACGGCCAGGCGGTGCCGCAGGCGCGCCGCACCCGGCCCGGCGCCGTCGCGATCGATGCCGGCTTCGGCTTCGCCTATCCGGCGCTCGAGCTGGCCGTCGCCGAGCTGGCGGCGGCGACGCCCGGCCAGGGCATCGCGATCGCCGGCATCCGCCGCTCGCACCATGCCGGCGTCGCCGGGCTGACGGTCGAGGCGCTGGCCGAGGCCGGGCTGGTCGGCCTGATGCTCGCCAACGCGCCGGCGGCGATGGCGCCGTGGGGCGGCCGGCGGCCGCTGTTCGGCACCGATCCGGTCGCCTTCGCCTGTCCGGCCGGCGGCGACGGCCCGGTGGTGGTCGATGTGTCGCTGTCGCGCGTGGCGCGCGGCAAGATCATGGCCGCCCGGCAGAAGGGCGAGCCGATCCCCGAGGGCTGGGCGCTCGACGCCGAGGGCCGGCCGACGACCGACGCGGCGGCCGCCATGGCCGGCACGATGATCCCGCTCGGCGAGGCCAAGGGCACGGCGCTGGCGATGATGGTGGAACTGCTTGCCGCCGGGCTGACGGGCGCCAACTATGCCTACGAGCAGTCGTCGTTCTTCGATGCCGAGGGCGCGCCGCCGGGAACGGGCCAGACGCTGATAGCGATCGATCCAGCCGCCTTCGGCGGCGATGCGGCGGTTGCCCGCTTCGCGGAATTGGCGCAGGTTGTCGCCGCGAGCGAGGGCGCCCGCGTGCCCGGCAGCCGTCGGCGCGCCGTCCGCGCCGCGCTCGAGCGGACCGGCATCCCGGCCGACGCCGCGCTCATCGACGAGATCCGAAGCATCGGCGCCGGCTGACGGCGCCCGACAGGAGGCACGCATGCTCCAGAAGACCAGTCATTTCCTGCGCCAGGCCAACTACATCGACGGCGAATGGGTGCAGGCCGATTCCGGCGAGACGATCGACGTCGTCAACCCGGCGACGCTGCAGGTGATCGGCACGGTGCCGAAATCGGGCAAGGCGGAGACGCGGCGCGCCATCGAGGCGGCGCAGCGCGCCTTCGAATCGTGGAAGAAGACGTCGGCCAACGACCGCGCCAAGCTGATGCGCGCGCTGCACGACGCGATCATGGACAACCAGGACCCGCTCGCCGAGCTGCTCGTCATGGAGCAGGGCAAGCCGTTCGCCGAGGCCAAGGGCGAGGTCGGCATGTCGGCCGCCTACATCCTGTGGTTCGCCGAGGAGGGCCGGCGCGTCTACGGCGACGTCGTGCCGTCGCCGTGGGCCGATCGCCGCGTGCTGGTGACCAAGGAGCCGGTCGGCGTGATCGGCGCCATCACGCCGTGGAACTTCCCGTCCTCGATGCTGGCGCGCAAGATCGGCCCGGCGCTCGCCGCCGGCTGCACCTCGGTCGCCAAGCCGGCCTCGCAGACGCCCTATTCGGGGCTGGCCTGGGGCGCGCTGTGCGAGGAGGTCGGCATTCCCAAGGGCGTCGTCAACGTGGTGACCGGCTCGGCCTCGCAGATCGGCGACGAGATCTGCAGCAACCCGCTGGTGCGCAAGATCACCTTCACCGGCTCGACCGAGGTCGGCAAGACGCTGATCGAGAAGTCGGCCTCGACGGTCAAGAAGGTGTCGATGGAGCTCGGCGGCAACGCGCCCTTCCTAGTGTTCGACGACGCCGATGTCGACCGCGCGGTGGCCGGCGCGATGATCGCCAAGTACCGCAACTCCGGCCAGACCTGCGTGTGCACCAACCGCTTCTTCGTGCAGGCCGGCGTCTACGACGCCTTCGTCGAGAAGCTCGCCGCGGCCAGCGAGAAGCTGAAGGTCGGCCCCGGCCTGGAAGACGGCACCGAGCAGGGACCGCTGATCGACGACGGCGCCGTCGGCAAGGTCGAGGAGCTGATCGCCGACGCCACCGGCAAGGGCGGCAGCGTCGTCACCGGCGGCGGCCGCCACGCGCTCGGCGGCACCTTCTTCCAGCCGACGGTGATCCGCGACGCGACCGCCGACATGCGGGTGATGAAGGAGGAGATCTTCGGCCCGGTGGCGCCGATCTTCCGCTTCGAGACCGAGGAGGAGGGCGTGGCGCTCGCCAACGACACCGAGTTCGGCCTCGCCTGCTACTTCTACACCGGCGATCTGGGCCGCACCTTCCGCGTCATGGACGGGCTGAAATACGGCCTGATCGGCGTCAACGAGGGGCTGATCACCACCGTCGAGGCGCCGTTCGGCGGGCTCAAGGAATCCGGCCTCGGCAAGGAGGGCGGCCACCAGGGCATCGACGACTATCTGGACACCAAATATGTCTGCATCGGCGGCCTCGGCCTGTGAGGCGCGCCGGCAACTGACCGGCGCCCGGCGCGGCTTGCCGCGCCGGGAATTGACCGGGAGGCGGCGCGGCTTGCCGCGCCGCTCGCTCCGATGAGCGCGGCCGGCGCGCCGTTCGGCGCCACCGGCGCGGGCGAGCCGGTGCACCGGCTGACGCTCGCGGGCGGCGGGCTGCGCGCGGCGGTGCTGACCTGGGGCGCGGTGGTGCAGGACCTGCGGCTCGCCGGCCACGACGCGCCGCTGGTGCTCGGCTTCGAGACGTTCGAGGCCTATCCGGCGCACTCGCCCTATTTCGGCGCCATCGCCGGGCGCTTCGCCAACCGCATCGCCGGCGGCCGCTTCACGCTCGACGGCGAGCGCCACCAGGCCGACACCAACTTTCTCGGCCGCCACCTGCTGCACGGCGGCGCGCGCGGCATCGGCAAGCGGGTGTGGCGGGTCGACGAGAGCGGCGCCGACTTCGTGCGCCTGACGCTGACCGACCCGGCCGGGGCGATGGGCTTTCCCGGCACGCTGACGGTCGCCTGCACCTACCGGCTGAAGCAGCCGGCGACGCTCGCCGTGGAGCTCGCCGCGACGAGCGACGCGCCGACGCTGTGCAACCTGGCGCACCATTCCTACTTCAACCTCGACGACGGCGGCGCCGGCTCGATCCTCGACCACCGGCTGACGCTCGACGCGGCGGCCTATCTGCCGGTCGACGAGGAGATGATCCCGACCGGCCGGGTCGAGCCGGTCGACGGCGGTGACTTCGACTTCCGCCTGGCGCGGCCGATCCGCAGCGCCGACGGGCCGCAGCGTGCCTACGACCACAATTTCTGCCTCGCCGCCGCGCGCCGGCCGCTGGCGCGCGCCGCCTGGGCGCAGGGCGCGCTTTCGGGCCTGGAGATGGAGGTGTGGACGACGGAGCCGGGCGTGCAGTTCTATGCCGGCCACAAGCTGCAGCCGCCGGTGGCGGGGCTCGGCGGCCGGCGCTACGGCGCGCATGCCGGCTTCTGCCTGGAGCCGCAGGTGTGGCCCGACGCGCCGAACCGGCCCTACTTTCCCTCCGCCCGCCTCGACCCCGGCGAGACCTACCGGCAGCACACCGAATACCGCTTCCGGCACGGCGCGCCGTGAGCCGGCGGCACTGCGCGGCGCGGCCGGCGCCGACGGTCAGCCGGCGAAGGCGGCGCGCAGCGCCTGCGGCGCGGCGAGCGCGCCATGCGTCGTCACCGCCGCGCCGGCCGCGCGGTGGGCGCGCGCCAGCGCCTCGGCGGGGCCGTGGCCGGTGAGGCGTGCGGCGAGATAGCCGCCGTTGAAGGCGTCGCCGGCGCCGGTGGTGTCGACCGGCACGATCGCCGGCGGGGCGGCCTCGGCCCGCCCGCCGCCGCCGGCCGTCCAGCCGGCGAGCGCCGTGCCGGCGCCGTGCTTGACCACCACCTCGCCGACGCCCTCCGCGCGCAGCCGGGCGAGCGTGGCGGCCGGATCGGCGTCGCCGAACAGCGCGGCCTCGTCGTCGAAGGTCGGCAGCGCGATGTCGGTGACGGCGAGCGCGGCGACGATGCTGCGCCGCGCCGTCTCGGCATCCGGCCAGAGCCGCGGCCGGTGGTTGGGGTCGAAGGCGATCCGCGTGCCGGCGGCGCGCGCCTCGCCGAGCGCGGCCAGGAGCCGGCCGCGCGCGGCCGGCTCCAGAATGGCCAGGGTGATTCCGGAAAAGTGCGCAAGCGTGCGGCCCGATAGGCTTTTTCGCAGCAGGGCAGGGTCGTCGGCGAGCCGCCGGGCGGCCGAATCGCCGCGCCAGTAGGTGAAGGAGCGCTCCGCGCCGTCGAGCGCGATGGCGTAGAGGCCGGGCCGCAGGCCGGCATGGCGCGGGCTCGCCGCCACGCCGATGCCGGCGGCGGCGAAGAAGGCGATCTGACGGTCGGAGAACGGGTCGTCGCCGAAGGCGGTGACGTAGTCGCACGCCGCCTGCGGCAGCAGCGCACGCAGCGCCCACAGCGTGTTGAAGGTGTCGCCGGCATGGCCCATGCGCCACAGCTCGTCGCCGCGCGCCGACAATTCGAGCATGCATTCGCCGATGGCGGCGACGGACAGGTCTGGCATGCGGACACATTCCCCCGGTCGTTGCGCCGCGCCATCCGGCGGACGTCGGATGCCGCGCAGGAGCGCTGGTAGCGCATCGCCGGCGGCGGCGGAAGGGGCGGGCGCATCGGCCGGGCGGCGCGGCCAGCGCCACGCGGCGGGGGCGGACGCGGGTCCGGCCCGGCGCCGGGGTGCGGCGGCGCGACGGGTTGCGATGCGAGCGGACGGCGTGGTTTATCGGCTTGTCAGCGCAGCGGCGTTGGCGGAAAACCGGGCATCGGCCCGGCCGCATCACGGTTTGCCCCGGCGGCACGGCCCATAAGCACAGGAGCGCCGAGCGTGCGCCATGCGATCACAGCGCTGGGCATCGCGGTCGCCGTGGTGGCGATCTATCTCGCGGTGCAGCTCTTCACGCCGCCGCCGGCCGAGCCGGACCTCGGCCCCCAAAAGAGCAGCGCGGCGGGGCTGTTCACCGTGGCGCTGGCGCCGGAGCGCGAGCCGGTGCCGATGAACGCGCTGCACGGCTGGACGGTGACCGTGACGACGCCGGACGGCGCGCCGGTGACCGACGCCACGCTCGCCATCGACGGCGGCATGCCGGCGCACGGCCACGGCCTGCCGACGGCGCCCACGGTGGGCGGCCATCTGGGCGAGGGGCGCTACCGCGTCGAGGGCATGCGCTTCAACATGGGCGGGCTGTGGGAGCTGCGCGTGAGGGTCGAGACGCCGCGCGGAGGCGACGAGGCGGTGTTCGACCTGATGCTGTGAGGCGCGCGATGCCGGGCCGCCGCGTCCTGCTCGGCGTGCTGCCGGCGCTGGCGCTGCTTGCCGCCTGCGACCCGACGGCGCTCGACGAGGCGGAGCGCGAGACGGTGATCGGGCTGTCGCTGTCGGCGCTGCCGGCGCTGCCGGAGGACCCGAGCAACCGCGTCGCCGACCTGCCGGCGGCGGCCGCCTTCGGCGCCACGCTGTTCTTCGACACCCGGCTCAGCGCCGACGGGCGGGTCGCCTGCGCGACCTGCCACCAGATCGACCGGCAGTTCCAGGACGACCGGCCGCGCGGCGAGGGGCTGGGGCTCACCGAGCGGCGCACCATGCCGCTGGCCGGCGTGGCGTGGAGCCCGTTCCTGTTCTGGGACGGGCGCAGCGACAGCCTGTGGGCGCAGGCGCTGCAGCCGCTGGAGGACCCGCGCGAGCACGGCTTCACGCGCACCGCGCTGGCACACGAAATCGCCGCGCGCTACGGCGAGCGCTATGCCCGCATCTTCGGGCCGCTGCCGGCGCTCGACCACCTGCCGGCCGCCGCCGGGCCGCGCGGCAGTGCTGCCGAGCGGGCCGCCTGGCAGGCGATGGCGGCGGCCGACCGGGCGGCCGTCGACCGAGTCTTCGCCAATGCCGGCAAGGCGATCGCCGCCTTCGAGCGCACGCTGCGCCACCCCGAGACGCGCTTCGACCGCTTCGCCGCCGCGCTGGCGCGCGGCGAGACGCCGACCGGCGATGCCGCGCTCGACGGGCTCGAGCGCGAGGGGCTCAAGCTGTTCATCGGCAAGGGCGCCTGCATCGACTGCCACAACGGGCCGCGGCTGACCGACGAGCACTTCCACAACACCGGCGTGCCGGCCGTCGCCGGGCTGCCCGACGACACCGGCCGGGCGGGCGCCATCGGCGCGCTGGAGACCGATCCGTTCAACTGTCTGGGGCCGCATTCCGACGCGCCGGCCGAGGCGTGCACGGCGCTGCGCTTCATGGTCCGGCAGGGCGCCGAGTTGGTGCGCGCCTACAAGACGCCGTCGCTGCGCGGCGCGGCAAGCCGGCCGCCCTACATGCATGCCGGCCAGTACGCCACGCTGGAGGCGGTGATCGAGCACTACGCGACGGCGCCCGAGCCGCCGGCCGGCCGCAGCGAGCTCACCGGCATCGTGTTCACCGAGCGCGGCCGCAAGGCGCTGATCGCCTTCCTGAAGACGCTGGAGCCGTAGCGCCGATCCGCCTTCACCGAATCGCGGATCGGCTCCGGGTTCCCGTCGCGACGCGTCTGCGGACGGCGAACCGGTGTCCACCTCGCCGGCAAACGCTTCGCTCAGCGGTCCTTGACCGTCTCCATGGCGACGAAGGTGGAGGTCTGCGCCACGTGCGGCAGCGCCGAGATGCGCTCGCCGAGCACGCGGCGATAGGCGGCGATGCCGCGCGTGCGCACCTTGAGCAGGTAGTCGAAGCCGCCGGCGATCATGTGGCACTGCTCGATCTCCGGCACGGCGAGCGCGGCGCGGTTGAAGGCGTCGAGCGCGGCCGAACGGGTGTCGGACAGCGTCACCTGCACGAAGGCGATGTGGCCCTCGCCCATGCGCTCGCGGTCGACCAGCGCGGCATAGCCGCGGATGTAGCCCTCGCCCTCGAGCCGGCGCACGCGCGCCTGCACCGGCGTCTTCGACAGGCCGACGCGGCGCGCCAGCTCGGCGGCCGACAGCCGGCCCTCGCGCGCCAGCGCATCGAGGATGGCGCGGTCGATGCGGTCCAACTGGCCTTCTTCCATCGGTTTCGCCCGTCTTTCGATCTGTCGATGGGCCGCAGATAAGGGCAAACGGGCTGCATGGCCAGCGATTTCGTGCCGCGTCGCAGGCCGCCGCCGTGCTAAAGGCGGTCTTGCCGCGCAAAGGGCGCGCCGTAGATGCCGGGAATGACCATGCCGAAGCCAGACCTCGATGCCGCCCGCGGTGCCATCCGCGCCGCCTATCTCGCCGAAGAGGGGCCCACCCTCGACCGCCTCGTCGCGCTGGCCGACCTGTCGGCCGACGACCGCGCGGCGATCGGCGCGCGCGCCGTCGCGCTGGTCGAGGAGGTGCGGCGCTCCTCCGACCGCCACCTGATGGAATCCTTCCTGTCGGAATACGGCCTGTCGACGCGCGAGGGCGTGGCGCTGATGTGCCTGGCCGAGGCGCTGCTGCGGGTGCCGGATTCGGAGACCATGGACGACCTGATCCGCGACAAGATCGCGCCGCACGACTGGTCGACCCATTCCGGCGAATCCGCCTCGATCTTCGTCAACGCCTCGACCTGGGCGCTGATGCTGACCGGCCGCGTGCTCGAGGAGGGCGGCGGCGGCATCGAGAGCACGCTGCGCGGCATGGTGCGCCGGCTCGGCGAGCCGGTGATCCGCACCGCGGTGGCCGCGGCGATGCGCGAAATGGGCGAGCAGTTCGTGCTCGGCCGCTCGATCGACGAGGCGCTCAAGCGCGGCCGGCCGATGACCGCCAAGGGCTATCTCTATTCCTACGACATGCTGGGCGAGGCGGCGCGCACGGAGGCCGACGCGCAGCGCTACCACAAGGCCTATGCCGACGCGATCGCCGCCTTGAAGCGGCAGTCGAACCTCGACGACATCCGGTCCAATCCCGGCATCTCGGTCAAGCTGTCGGCGCTGCATCCGCGCTACGAGGCGACGCATGCCGAGGCGATGATGCCGGTGATGTGCGAGCGGCTGCTGTCGCTGGCGCAGGCGGCGCGCGATGCGCGCATGGGCCTCAACATCGACGCCGAGGAGGCCGACCGGCTCGACGTGTCGCTCGACGTCATCGAGCGCGTGCTCGCCGATCCCTCGCTCGCCGGCTGGGACGGCTTCGGCGTCGTCGTGCAGGCCTACGGCCAGCGCGCGCCGCACGTCATCGACTGGCTCTACGGGCTGGCCGAGCGGCTCGACCGGCGCATCATGGTGCGGCTCGTCAAGGGCGCCTACTGGGACACCGAGATCAAGCGCGCCCAGGTGATGGGGCTCGCCGGCTATCCGGTGTTCACCCGCAAGGCCAACACCGACGTCTCCTACATCGCCTGCGCGCGCAAGCTCATCGGCATGACCGAGCGCATCTATCCGCAGTTCGCCACGCACAACGCGCACACGGTCGCCGCCATCCTGGCGATGGCCGGCGAGCGGCGCGAGCGCTTCGAGTTCCAGCGCCTGCACGGCATGGGCGAGGCGCTGCACGAGACGGTGCGGGCCGGCGAGGGCACGCGCTGCCGCATCTATGCGCCGGTCGGCGCGCATTCCGACCTGCTCGCCTATCTGGTGCGCCGGCTGCTGGAAAACGGCGCCAACTCCTCCTTCGTGCACCAGATCGTCGACGAGGCGGTGAGTGCCGAGGAGATCGCGCGCGACCCCTTCGCCGCCGTCGCCGCGCAGGACGGCGCGCACAACCCGGCGATCCCGATGCCGGCCGAGATCTTCGGCGCGGGACGCGTCAACGCGCGCGGCTGGGACCTGACCGACGCTGCCACGCTGGCCGAGATCGAGGCCGGCCGGCAGGCCTATCTGGCGCCGCACCGCTGGCAGGCCGGACCGCTGACGCCGGCGGCCGGCGGCGGCGCGGAGCGCACCGTCGTCAACCCGGCGCGCACCGACGAGGTGGTCGGCACGGTGCGCGACGCGACGGCCGAGCAGGCGCGCCAGGCGGTCGGCCTGGCGGTCGCCGCCCAGCCGGCCTGGGCGGCGCGGCCGGTGGCCGAGCGCGCCGGCATCCTGCGCCGCGTCGCCGACCTCTACGAGGCGCATGCGGCGGAATTCTTCGCGCTGGTGGCGCGCGAGGCGGGCAAGTCGCTCAACGACGGCGTGGCGGAGGTGCGCGAGGCGGTCGACTTCCTGCGCTATTACGCGGCCCAGGCGGCCCGTGCGGAGGCCGGCACCGAGGCGCGCGGCGCGGTCGTGTGCATCTCGCCGTGGAATTTTCCGCTGGCGATCTTCACCGGCCAGGTCGCCGCCGCGCTGGCGACCGGCAACGCGGTGCTCGCCAAGCCGGCCGAGCAGACCTGCCTGATCGCCGCGCGGGCGGCGGCGCTGATGCACGAGGCGGGCGTGCCGGGCGACGTCCTGCACCTGTTGCCGGGCGACGGACCGTCGGTCGGCGCGCCGCTGACGGCCGATCCGCGGATCGCCGGCGTGTGCTTCACCGGCTCGACCGAGGTGGCGCGGCTGATCGAGCGCCAGCTCGCCGACACGGCGGCGCCCGACGCCATGCTGATCGCCGAGACCGGCGGGCTCAACGCGATGATCGTCGATTCCACCGCGCTGCCCGAGCAGGCGGTGCGCGACATCGTCGCCTCGGCCTTCCAGAGCGCCGGCCAGCGCTGCTCGGCGCTGCGCATGCTCTACGTGCAGAAGGACGTCGCGCCCAAGGTCATGGAGATGCTGACGGGCGCCATGCAGGCGCTGTCGCTCGGCGACCCGTGGGCGGTGTCGACCGACGTCGGCCCGGTGATCGACGCGCAGGCCGAGCGCGACATCGCCGGCTACTGCGCCGACATGGAGGCGCGCGGGCGGCTGGTCGCGCGGCTCGAGACGCCGGGCGGCGGCCGCTTCGTGGCGCCGCACATCATCGCGCTGCCGGGCATCGAGGCGCTGGAGCGCGAGGTCTTCGGCCCGGTGCTGCACGTCGCCACCTTCGAGGCCGAGGCGATCGACGGCGTGGTGGCGGCGGTCAACGCCAGGGGTTACGGCCTGACCTTCGGCCTGCACACGCGCATCGACGCGCGCGTGCAGCACGTCGTCGACCGCATCCATGTCGGCAACGTCTACGTCAACCGCAACCAGATCGGCGCCGTGGTCGGCTCGCAGCCCTTCGGCGGCGAGGGGCTGTCGGGCACCGGGCCGAAGGCGGGCGGGCCGCACTATCTGCGCCGCTTCCGCCGCGGCCCGCAGGCGGCCGGGACGGAGCCGGCCGGCGCCGCGCCGCTGGCGGCCGAGGCGCTGGCGGCGGCGATGCCGGAGGCGGCCGACGGGCCGTGGGCGCGGCGCGCCGACCGCATCGCGGCCTTGCGCAGCCATCTGCGCGGGCGCGCCGACGAGGCGATCGCGGCGGCCGCGGCGCTCGACATGGGGCCGGTCGACCTGCCCGGACCGACCGGCGAGAGCAACACGCTGACGCTGGTGCCGCGCGGCCGGGCGCTGTGCCTGGGGCCGGACGGCGAGACGCTGACGGCGCAGGTGGTGCAGGCGCTGGCCGCCGGCAACGCGGTGCTGGCCGTGGCGCCGGGCGCGCGCAAGGCGCTGCAGCCGCTGCTCGACAAGGGCCTGCCGCTCGCCGCGCTCGACGGAACGGCGGAGCCGCAGGCGCTGACGCATCTGCCGGTCGAGGTGGTGGCGGCATCCTTCGCGGAGGAGACGCAGCGCGCGCTGCGCCGGGCGCTGGCGGTGCGCGATGGGGCGATCGTGCCGCTGGTGGCCGAGATCCTCCGCCCTGCCGCCTATGTGCACGAGCGCGCGGTGTGCGTCGACACCACGGCGGCCGGCGGCAACGCCAGCCTGCTCGCCGCCGCCTGAGCGGGGTCCGGCCAGGAGCGGCGGCAGCGGCGCGGCACGGTGCGGCCGCCGGCAGGCGGGCGGGCGTCGCGCCCGCCCCGGCGAAAGCCGTTTCGCATCGGGCGGAAGCGCCGAGCGGCGCTCATGCCGGCGGCCCGAGCCGCCGTTATGCGGGGGATGGGCGCGGGCGCCGTTCAGCCCGCGACATGAAGCTCCGTGTCGAACGTCCCCTCGACCGTGATGCAGTCGTCGGCGTCGAGCTCGGACATCATGTCCTCGCGCTTGCACAGCACGGCGGAGAACGCGCCGCGGGCGCTGCCCCTCTCGCCCTCGACCGTGAGGGTCTCGACGGTGACCGAGGCGCGGGCGGGGGCCTCGTCGCTGACGTAGAAGTTCCGCAGCCCGTCGGGGAAGTAGCTCACCGACGCCTCGGCGGCCGAGGCGTCGGCCCCGCTGACCGGACCGATCTCGATGCTCAGCACGCCGCGCATGAGGCTGTCGGCATCCGGGTCGTGCGCCTGGATGTCCACCATGCGAATGGGGCCGAAGTCGCGGACCTCCGCCGTGGCCGTGCCTTCCGAGGGGACATGCAGGGTCTCGCCGCGATAGGACGCGCCGTCGATGGTGGCCTCGACCGTGCCGATGGGCACTGTCGTCTGCGCCGAGGCGGCGCCCGAAAGAAGAAGAGCTGCGAGAACGGTCCGGGCATAAAGCCCGAACGGCCTTGGTGATGATGTCATGATCCCTGTCCGTTGGTTCCGGTGATGCCGGTGTGCGCGGCAGGGTCTAGCACCGGCGCCGGGACGCCGCCCCACTCGTTCAGACGGGGCGGTGCGATCGGAGCATGGCGCGGTTCGACGGGGACCGGGACGGCGACCCTCGGCGGCGGATGGCCGCGCGTGGCGAAGCGACGCCGGCAATGGCGTGGGCGCGCGCCCGACGGCAGGTTCAGGCGCCCTCGACCGGGTGGAAGCCCTCGAAGACCGGCGGGCCGAGATACATCGCCTTGTTGTCGCCGGCGTTCTTGTGCACGCGGCGGAAGTTCTCCGACTTCGTCCAGGCGAGGAAGGCGTCGTGGCTCTGCCACACGCTGTGCGAGGCGTAGAGCGTGTAGCCCTCCGCCGCGTCGTGCGGGCCGCGCAGGAGGTGGAAGGAGACGAAGCCCGGCATCTCCTTGAGGCTCGACTCGCGGTTCCGCCAGACGGCCTCGAAGTCCTCTTCGGAGCCGGCGACGACCTTGAACCGGTTCATGGCGACGAACATGGACGCTCCCTGTCTGTCGGGCGAAAAATGCGATGGAAAGGCGGTCAGCCGAGGCGAGGCGGCGCGGCGACGGCGGCCTCGAGGCCGAGCAGGCCGCGAATCTGCGGCTTGCTTTCGACCAGATCGGCGATCGTATGGCGCGACAGCACGGCGAAGAAGGCGTCGAGCGCCTCGCGCAGCGCCGAGTTGAGGCTGCAGTCGTCGACCAACGGGCAGTTCGTCGTGTCGTCCTCGAAGCAGTCGGCCATGGCGAAGCTGTCCTCGGTGACGCGCACCACGTCGAACAGGGTGATCTGGTCGGCCGGCCGGGCGAGGCGGACGCCGCCGTTGCGGCCGCGCACGGTCTCCACCAGGCCGTTGGCGACCAGCGGCTGCAGGATCTTGAACAGGAACAGCTCCGACAGGCCGTAGGCGCGCGCCACCTCGGGCACGCGGCTGAGGCCGCGGTCGTTGGCCGCGCAATACATCAGGATGCGCATGGCGTAGTTCGTCTGGCGGGTGAGCCGCATGGCGCGGACCTCCAAAACGGTGCGAACGGCGTTCGCCCGGAATATGGCGCAGCCGGGCGCGCGACGCCAGTCCTCGACGCCCGAAAAGCTGAAAAAGACACTCCACTTTGCTTCGTCGCCCGCCGCGTTGCCCGTCGGCGCGCGAATCGGAGGCCGATTTTCTTCACAATCGGTCGTGCAGACCCTAGTGTAACGGCGCGGCGACCCCTCGGGGGGCCGAAAGGGAGGTCGGTATGGCAGAAAAATCCGAATCGGAATCCATCATCGACATGTTCGCGCAGCTCGGCCGCGAGCTGCAGCTGCCGAATGTCGAGATCGAGCAGATCATCGATCATCACCGCAAGAACCTCGAGGCGTTCGAGAAATCGGCGCGCGCGGCGTCGACCGGCGCGTCCTCGATCCTCGAGAAGCAGCGCCAGATCCTCGAGAACACGCTGCGCGAGGTCTCCGAGATGGCCGAGAGCTACCGCTCGGCCGGCAGCCCGCAGGAGATCGCCACGCGGCAGAGCGAGTTCGCCCGCCGCTCCTTCGAGTCGACGGTGAAGAACGCCAGCGAAATGGCCGAACTGGTGAAGAAATCCAGCGACCAGTCGCTCGACATCCTGCGCCGGAGGCTGCGCGACAGCCTGCAGGAGATGCAAGGGGGCTTCCAGAAGCGGGCATGACGCGACGCGCTGCGGCGGAAGCGGGCCGATGAGCGCCGACAGGCCGGCCGGCGAGCCCGGCCCCGGCCGGCTGCGCCAGACGGAGATCTTCGTCACCGGCGCCGGCGGCCGGCGGCCGGCCGTGCCGGTCGACCCGCGGGTGCTCGAGGAGGAGGCGCGGCGCAGGATGACGGCCGACGCGGCCGCCTACGTGCTGGGCGGCGCCGGCTCCGAGGCGACCATGGCGGCCAACCGCGCCGCCTTCGAGCGGCAGCGCTTCGTGCCGCGGGTGCTGGCCGGGGTCGGCCGGCGCGACCTGTCGGTCGAGCTGTTCGGCCGGCGCCATGCCGCGCCGCTGCTCCTGGCGCCGATCGGCGTGCTGGAGATGGTGGCGGCCGAGGCCGACCGCGCGGTGGCGCGCGCGGCCGCGGCCGAGGGCGTCGGCATGGTGTTCTCCAACCAGGCGTCGGTGGCGATGGAGGACTGCGCGGCGGCGATGGGCGCCGCGCCGCGCTGGTTCCAGCTCTACTGGTCGAGCGACGACGCCTGCGTGCGCTCGCTGGTCGGGCGGGCCGAGGCGTGCGGCTGCGAGGCGCTGGTGCTGACGCTCGACACGACGCTGCTCGGCTGGCGCCCGCGCGACCTCGACCGGGCCTATCTGCCGTTCTTGCGCGGGCTCGGCCTGGCGCAGTATCTGAGCGATCCGGTGTTCCGCCAGGCGGTGCCCGAGCAGGCGGCCGACAGCGGCTTCGGGCCGCAGGGGCTGCGCATCGTGGAGACCGCGCTCAGCCTGCGCCGCAAGGGCCGGGCGCACGGCCTGACGCTCGGGCAGATGCGCGCGGCGGTGGCGCATTTCGTCGCCACCTATTCGCGGCCCGACCTCGCCTGGAGCGACATCGCGCGGCTGCGCGCCATGACGCGGCTGCCGATCGTGCTGAAGGGCGTGCGCCATCCCGACGACGCGCGGCTGGCGCGCGAGCACGGCGTCGACGGGCTGGTCGTGTCCAACCATGGCGGGCGCCAGGTCGACGGCGAGATCGCCGCGCTCGACGCGCTGCCGGCGGTGGTGGCGGCGGCCGGCGATCTGCCGGTGCTGTTCGATTCGGGCATCCGCTCGGGCGCCGACATCGCCAAGGCGCTGGCGCTCGGCGCGCGCGCCGTCCTCGTCGGCCGGCCCTACGTGCACGGCCTGGCGATCGCCGGCGAGACCGGCGTGCGCGAGGTGATCCGCAACCTGGTGGCCGAGCTCGACCTGACGCTGGCGCTGTGCGGGCGCGCCAGCGCGGCCGCGCTCGACCGCAGCGTGCTGGCGCCGGCCGACGCGCCCGCGCCGCGCGCCGGGGAGCAGCCGCCGGCATGACCGCGAGCGAGGCCGAAGGCGCGCCGCCGCGCAGCTTCGCCGCGCTGAAGGCGCGGGTCGGCCGCGAGCTCGGCGTCTCGCGCTGGCTGACCGTCGACCAGGCGATGATCGACCAGTTCGCTGCCTGCACGCACGACCGGCAGTGGATCCATGTCGACGTCGCGCGGGCGCGGCGCGAGAGCCCCTACGGCGCGCCGGTGGCGCACGGCTTCCTGACGCTGTCGCTGATCGCCGGGCTGTCCTACGAGATCGGCGGCCAGCCGGAGGGGCTCGCCGCCTCGGTCAATTACGGGCTCGAGGGGGTGCGCTTCCTGGCGCCGGTCAGGGCCGGCCAGCGCGTGCGGCTGCGGACGCGGCTGACCGGCTTCGAGGAGAAGGCGCCGGGCCGCTTCCTGATGCGCCAGGCCGCCACCGTCGAGATCGAGGGCGAGGCGCGGCCGGCGCTGGTCGCCGAGACCCTGGTGCTGCTCGTCGCCGCCGACGCGGCGGCGGGGTAAAGCGTTTGCCGGCGACGTGGAAACCGGTTCGCCGTCCGCAAGACGCGTCAAGACAACCAGCCGGAGCCGATCTGCGGTTCCGTGACGCGCAGATCGGCTCGAGCGGCGGCGCCGGCC
>NZ_JAOAOP010000024.1 GCF_030398335.1 Aquibium sp. A9E412 | reverse complement strand
GCGTTTCACGGAATCGCAGATCGGCTCTAACTCATTGTTTTCACGCGTTTCCGAACGGCGAACCGGTTTCCACTTCGCCTGGAAACGCTATAGGCCGTGCCGCCCGCCGCTCAGCGGCGGGCGATGATCTCGTCGCCGTCGACCACCAGCCGCAGGCCGAGCCTGCCGGTCTTGCGTCGCGCCAGGAAACGCGGCCGCTGCGCCAGCGGCCCGCGCGGGCGGCGCCGCTCCTGCGGCGGCGCGGTCTTCACCGGGCCGATCGATTCCTCGAGCGCGCGCGCCACGCCGTCGGCCTCGAACAGCAGCATCGGCAGCCGGTAGGCGGCGGCCCAGGCGCGCCAGTCGGCCGCCACGTCGTCGAGGTCGCCGGCGACCAGCAGCGGCACCGACAGCATGGGATCGTCGTGCAGCAGCTCGAGCGTCACCGTGACCTCGCCGAACTCGTCCTCCAGCGCCCGCGCCGCGACGCCGCGAAAGGCGCTCGCCGGCAGGGCGAAGCTCGCCGGCAGGCCGCTCCTGGCCAGCACCCGCTTCATGGTGACGCCGCGCTGGCCGATGGTGAAGGTCACCTCGCCGTAGTCGTCGTGGGCGGCGTAGCTGACCGCCTGCGGCAGCCGAAAGGGGTCGAGCCGCATCTGGCGGCCCGCCCATACGGGCTTCAGACCTGTGTTCATTGCGCCTTCCTGTCTCTCCTGAGAGCCGGTGTTCCGGTTCTCTCCGGGCCGGTGGTCCGGCCTCGTTGTGGAAGGCACCCTAGCGCCGCGGGTCTTACTGCCGGGTCTAGAAGTTCGGTTAAATTTTGCTGATCCACCCGATGGTTAGCGAATCCCGAGCGGACCGAGGGGCGGGCGCGGCAGACCCGCTCAGATGACCTTGCCGGGATTCATGATGCCGGCGGGATCGAAGGCGTGCTTGATGCGGCGCATCAGGTCGAGGGCGAGCGGCGGCGCGGTGGCGGCCAGCTCGTCGCGCTTCAGCCGGCCGATGCCGTGCTCGGCCGAGAACGAGCCGCCGAGCGCGCGCACCAGGTCGTGCACGGCGGCGTTGACCTCGCCGTAGCGCGCCATGAAGGCGGCGGCGTCGCCGCCGGCCGGCTGCGAGACGTTGTAGTGCAGGTTGCCGTCGCCCATGTGGCCGAAGCACACCACCCGGCTGCCCGGCACGATCGCCTCGACCAGCGCGGCGGCGCGGTCGATGAAGCCGGGAATCGCCACCACCGGCACCGAGATGTCGTGCTTGATGGAGGCGCCCTCGGGCCGCTGCGCCTCCGACATGGTCTCGCGCAGGGCGCGGAAGGCGGCGACCTGCGTCTCGCTGCGCGACACCACGGCGTCGTCGACCAGCCCCTTCTCCAGCGCCTCTGCCAGCACCTGCTCGGCCATCGCGCGCGATTCGTCCGCCGAGCGGCCGGACGACAGCTCGAGCATCACGTACCAGTCGTGCGCGCCGGAAAGCGGCGCGGCGGCGCCGGGCATGTGGCGCAGCGTGAAGTCCATCGGCGTGCGGCCGACCAGCTCGAAGGCGGTGAGCGCGGCGCCGGCGCGCGCCGAGGCCAGCCGGAACAGCGCCAGCGCCCTGTCCGGCGAGGCGAGGCCGGCCCAGGCGATGTCGCGGCCCCGCGGCATCGGCACCAGCTTGAGAACGGCCGCGGTGATGACGCCGAGCGTGCCCTCCGCGCCGATGAACAGGTTCTTCAGATCGTAGCCGGTGTTGTCCTTCTTCAGCTTGCGCAGGTCGTCGAGCACCTCGCCGGTCGGCAGCACCACCTCGAGCCCGAGGCACAGCTCGCGCGCGTTACCATAGGCAAGCACGGCGATGCCGCCGGCGTTCGACGACAGGGTGCCGCCGATCTGGCACGAGCCCTGCGAGCCGAGCGACAGCGGGTAGAGCAGGTCGCGTGCGGCGGCCGCCTCCTGCACCGCCTGCAGCACGGCGCCGGCCTCCACCGTCATGGTCGCCGAATCGGCGTCGATCTCGCGGATGCGGTCGAGGCGCGCCAGCGACAGGACGACCTCGCGGCCCGAGGCGTCGGGCATCTGGCCGCCGACCAGCCCGGTGTTGCCGCCCTGCGGCACCACCGGCGTGCCGGTCTCGCTGGCGAGCGCCAGGATGCGGCTCACCTCGTCGGTGTCGGCGGGCCTGAGGACGAGGCCGGGCCGGCCGGGAAAGAGGCCGCGCAGCTCGCGGCCGTAGGGTGCGACGGCGGCCGCATCGCGCAGCGCGTGGCGGGCGCCGACAATGGCGGCGAAACGCTCGACGAGCGGCGCGGGCAGGGTTTCGGTGTCGGTCTGCATGGCCCGACCCTAGACCATCTTGCCGCCGAGTGGACTCCCCCCGCCGCGCCGCAGCACGGCAAATCCGCACGTGCGGATCACGACGGCGGACGCGGCGCGGCGGCGCGCGCCAGCCGGTCGTTGATCGCCTCGCCGAGGCCCGTTTCGGGCACCGGCTCGACGGCGATCACGGCCGCGCCGCTCCCGTCGAGCCGGGCGAGATGGGAAAACAGGTTGGCGGCCGCCTCGCGCAGGTCGCCGGCGGGCGACAGGTTGAGCACCATCGCCGCGCGGTCGGCCCCGGCGGCGCGCGTCGGGCCGAAGGCGAGCAGCGCCTCGCCGGGCGCCACGGCGCGCGCGGCAAGCCGCAGGCCGGCGGCCGGCGCGTAGTGCGAGGCGAGCATGCCGGGCGCCACCACCGGACCGCCGGGCCGTTCGAGCGGCAGGCCGGCGACGCGCTCGATCTCGCCGGCCGGCACGCCGCCCGGCCTGAGCAGGCGCAGCCGGCCCTCGGCAACCTGAACGATGGTCGATTCCAGGCCGACCGGCGTCGGTCCGCCGTCGACGACCAGCGGGATGCGCGCGCCGAGCCCTTCGGCGACGGCCGCCGCCGTGGTGGCGCTGACGCGGCCGGACGGATTGGCGCTCGGCGCGGCGATCGGTCGCCCCAGCGCGCCGACCACGCGCGCGGCGAAGCCGACCGGCCAGCGCAGCGCCACGGTGTCGAGCCCGGCGGTGACCAGCGGATGGATCGGGCCGTCCGGCCGCAACGGCAGGACGAGCGTCAGCGGTCCCGCCCAGAAGGCTTCGGCGAGGCGCCGCGACAGCGGATCGAAGCGGGCCAGACGCTCGGCCATCGCCAGGCCGTCGACATGCACGATGAGCGGGTTGAAGCGCGGCCGGCCCTTGGCCTCGAAGATGCGCGCGACGGCGTCGCCGCGGGTCGCGTCGGCGGCCAGACCGTACACCGTCTCGGTCGGCAGCGCGACGACCTCGCCCGCCGCAAGCAGCGCGACGGCACGCTCGAGCGCCTCCTCAACGGGCAGGATTTCGGCCATGGATCCACGCTCCGGCACAACCGCCGCGCTGTAGCGCATCGGCCGGGAAACCGGAACCGGTTTTCGCAATGGCACGCCGTGCCCGTCCGGGAAGCGACCGCGTCCTTAGCACGCCGCGCGCGATGGCCGACGGGCCGCGCCCGCCGGCACGTGCCGCTGCGTCACCGTTTTGTTAATCCCCCCGATGCTACGGTTTTGCCGGTTCGGCGCATTCCGTTCCCGCAATGATGCACAATCAGAACCACGCGAGAGCCCACTGCCAGTCATGCGTCTTCTGCCGGCCCTCCTCGTCTGGTGCACGGTCGCACCCGCCGCCGCGCACGCCTCGTCCTTCGTCGTGCTCGCGCCGATGACGGAACGGGCCGGGCCGTCGATGCTGGTGCTCGACGCCGCGGCGAAGCCGGCAGGGGCGGTGCGGCAGGCGGCGACCCCGCCCGCCATGCCGGCGCTGCGCTATCCGCACCCGGCAGGCGGCGCGCCACGGCTCGCCGCGGCGCCGGCGGCACCCGCACCGCACGACGCTGTGGCAAGCAGCGGCACCGCCGGCCGCTTCGCCGCCATGAGCGCCTCGATGATCGCCATGACGCCGCCGCCGGCGGCGCCGTCCGACGTGGCTGACCCGGCGCCGCCGCCCGGACCGGCGCTCGCCTATCCCTATCCCGGCGGCGACGCGCCGGCCCATGCGCTGGCGGCCGCCGCTCCCCTCGCCTATCCCTATCCGGGCGGTGCGGCACCGGGACTGCTCGCCGTCGCCGCGCAGCCGCAGATCGCGCTCGACTACCCCTATCCCGGCGGTGCCGGGCGCGCGATGGTCGGCCGCGACATCGCTCCGGCCTCCGAGGTCGCGGCGATCAGCGCGTCGATGATCGCGCTCGAGGCGGTGCCGCCGGTCACCTTCGAGACGGTCTCCGCCGTCGCCGGCCCGGCGCCGACGAACCGGCCGCGCGCGCTGCCGGTCGTGATCCGCGGCGGGGTGTCGGGGGCGCCGTTCCGCCGCGCCGCGCCGGCCGCCGCCGCGCCGCCCGAGCCGACGCCGGTGGCCGGAAGCGCGCCGCCCGAACCGCAGCCCGCGCCGCCGCCGCCACCGCGTCCCGCCGCCCCGCCGCCGCCGGAGCCGAAGCGCGAGCCGGCCGAGCCGCCGGGGCCGACACCGCCGCCGACGCGCCTGCCGGAGTAGAGCGTTTCCAGGCGAAGTGGACACCGGTTCACCGTTCGGAAACGCATGAAAACAATGCGTTAGAGTCGATCTGCGATTCCGCGAAACGCAGAGCGGCTCTAGCGCACATGGCGCCGCGCCGCCGCGCTCTTGACCGGCCGGCGGCCGATGCGAAAGCATGCCGGCGACCGCCACGACGCGGCCAATTCGGGGGGACCGGCGATGGACGGGCTCATGAAGTTCCTGCACCTGTTCGCGCTGATGCTCGGCGCGGGTGCGGGGTTCGGCAACATGATGGTGGCGATGCAGGCGCGGTGTGCCGGCGGCGCGCCGCCGGCCGCGCTGCTCGGGCTGCGGCCCTTGTTCGGCCGGCTCGGGCTCGCCGGCATCGTGCTCATCTGGCTGACCGGACTGTGGCTGTGGATCGCCGACTACGACGCCGCGCCGCTCGGCTGGGCGTTCGTCGCCAAGCTGGCGGTCGCCGCGCTGCTGCTCGCCGTGGTGCTGGCGCTCAACGCGATCTTCGCCCGCGCGGCGCGCGGCACGCCGCCGCCGGCCTGGGCGCCGCGGCTCGGCCAGTCGACCAGCGTGCTGACGGTGATCGCCGTGGCGCTCGCCGTCTACGTGTTCGGCTGACGCCGCATCACGCCTTGCCGCGGCGCAGATGCTCGTCGAGGCGCGGCATGATCTCGACGAAGTTGCACGGCCGGTGACGGTAGTCGAACTGGTCCTTGAGGATCGCGTCCCAGGCGTCGCGGCAGGCGCCCGGCGAGCCCGGCAGGACGAAGACGAAGGTCTGCCGGATCAGCCCCGCGGTGGCACGCGACTGCACGGTCGACGTGCCGATCTTGTCGTAGGAGATGCGGTGGAACAGGACGGAGAAGCCGTCCATGCGCTTGTCGAACAGCGGCTCCAGCGCCTCGGGCGCCACGTCGCGGCCGGTGAAGCCGGTGCCGCCGGTCGTCAGCACCGCGTCGACGGCGGGATCGTCGCACCAGGCGCCGACCGTCTCGCGGATCGCCGCCACCTCGTCGCGCACGATGCGCCGGTCGGCGAGCGCGTGGCCGGCCTCGGCGATGCGCCCGGCCAGCGTGTCGCCGGAGCGGTCGTCGTCGAGCGTGCGGCTGTCGGAAACGGTCAGCACCGCGAAGCGGACGGGCACGAAGGGCCGTTCGGCCGGGGCATCAACCATGGTCGTTCTCCTGTGCGGCGAGGCTGCTGGTGGCGGCGACGAACCAGGCCGGCTGCGCCGCCGCCAGCGCCGCGGCGGCGGCCCCGGCCGCATCGCTGTCGGCGTAGACGCCGAAGCAGGTGGCGCCCGAGCCCGACATGCGCGCGACCAGCGCGCCGGTCCGCCCGAGCGCGTCGAGGACGTCGTCGATCTCCGGCAGCAGTTGGCGCGCCGGCGCCTCGAGATCGTTGCGCGTGGCGGCCAGCCAGTCGATCAGCGCGGCGCGGTCGGCGGCGGCCGCCAGCCGCGGCAGCGGCGGGTTGTCGCGCGTCCGCAGGGCCGAGAACACCGCCGGCGTCGACAGCGGCGCGCCGGGATTGGCGAGCACCATGGGCAGCGCCGGAAAGCGCGGCAGCGGCTCGACCGCGTCGCCGATGTTGCGGGCGACGAGCGGCCGGCCGGCCAGGCACATCGGCACGTCGGCACCGAGGCGAAGGCCGACCGCCGCGAGCGCCTCCTCGCCCAGGTCGGCGCGCCAGTGGCGCGACAGCAGGCGCAGCGCCGCGGCCGCGTCGCTCGAGCCGCCGCCGATGCCGGCGGCGACCGGCAGGTTCTTCTCCAGCACCAGCCGCACCGGCCGCGCCGCGGCGCCGAGCCGGGCGCGCAGCGCGTCGCGCGCCTGCACGGCGATGTTGGCGCCGTCGAGCGGCACGCGCGCAGCGAAGCGGCCGGTCACGCGCACCTCGTCGGTCTCGGCCGGCTCGGCCGAGAGCCGGTCGCCGGCCGCCGCGAAGACCACCAGGCTGTCGATCAGATGATAGCCGTCGGCGCGCTGCCCGGTGACGTGCAGGGCGAGGTTCACCTTGGCCGGGGCGGCCATGGTCTGGGGTTCGGCCATGCGCCCCCTTAGAGCATGTTGCAGCGGCGCGGAACCAGCTCGCCTCGCGACGATGCGACAAAATCGGTTCACCGGACCACGACGCCCCGGACCCGCGCCGCCGGCCCGGCCGCGTCCCGGCCCGGCGCTGCGGTCAGTCCTTGACGAGCCTGTACTCGCCGGTCTCGGGGTCCTGGACCAGCGTGCCGTCGGCGCGCGTGGACGCCTCCTTCTCGGCCCGCCGCACGCGCTGGGTGACGCGCTCGGCCTCGCGCACCAGCGCGCGATAGCCGACGATGGCGGCGACGCCGACGAGACCGAAGAAGATCAGTTGCGGCATGATCCAGGCATCCTCCGTTCAGCCCGGCACGGCGAGCGGCGTGCGAAATGTTACGCCGCTTTCGCGCCCTGTCAAAGCCCGTAGCGTCCCCACAGGGCGCGCTCCTCGGCGGCCTCGGCCGCACCGCCCAGAACGGCCGCGCCGAGCCCGGCCCCGGCCGCACCGATGCCGAAGAAGCCGAGGCGGCGGCCGAACAGGCCGCGCGGCGGCGTGACGAGCCGCAGCCGCGTCTTGTCGCCATAGCGCTCGCGCAGCACCGAGCGCATGTCGCCGAGGCCGTCGACCAGACCGAGCTCGACGCCGCGCCGGCCGGTCCAGAACAGCCCGGTGAACAGGTCGGGATCGTCGGCCAGCTTGTCGCCGCGGCGCTCGCGGACGATGTCGATGAAGGTCTCGTGCACGTCGAGCTGCAGGCGCTTCAGCCGCTCGACGTCCTCCTCCTTCTCCGGCTGGAAGGGATCGAGCACGGCCTTGTTGCGCCCGGCGGTGTAGAGCCGGCGCTCGACGCCGATCTTCTTGATCAGGTCGTGGAAGCCGAAGGAGGCCGACACGACGCCGATCGAGCCGACGATCGAGGAGGGATCGGCGATGATCTCGTCGCCGGCGAGCGCGATCATGTAGCCGCCCGACGCCGCGACGTCCTCGACGAAGACGAGCACGGTCTTGTTCTTCTCGGCCGCCAGGTCGCGGATGCGGCGGTAGATCAGCCGCGACTGCACCGGCGAGCCGCCCGGCGAGTTGACCGAGATGGCGACGGCCGGCGCCCGGGGAAAGGAGAACGCCTTCTGAAGCACGCCCGCCGTGGCGGCGAGCGACAGATGCTGGCGGAACTGGCTGCCCGACGCCATGATCGCCCCGTTGAGGCGGACGACGGGGATGGTCGGCGCATCTCTGCGCATCGACCTCGGCAGGGCGAGGCTCAAGGATCGCAACACTGAAAGCGGTCTCCGTTCTCGGGCCCTCATCCATTTAGGCATTCGCGGCGACGGCGCAATGGGCCCTGCGACTGCGGCCGCCGGCGCGGCGGGCTCAGCCGGCGAACAGCGGCGCGCGGCCGTTGACGATCGCCTCGGCGGCGGGCGAGAGCGCGCGGCCTTCCGCGTGCAGCACCAGCGGCGGCGCGAGCTGCAGCGCGCCGCGCGCGCCCTTCCTGGCGCGCAGCACGACGCGGATCGCCGCGGCGTCGGCGCGCGGATGGACCGGCACGACGGCCAGATCGCCGAAGCGGCCCGCGCAGGCGGCGATCAGCGCGCCGAGCGCCTGCGGCCGGGCGATCGCGGCGAGCCCGCCGCGCGGGCGCAGCACGGCGGCGGCCGTGCGCAGCCAGCGCTCGAGAAGCCCGTCGGGCATGACGTGCGCGGCGCGGCGCAGCGCGTCGGGCGTGGCACGGTCGCAGGCCGCGTTGAAGGGCGGGTTCATGATCGCGAAATCGAAGCTGTTGTCGGCCAGCCCGGCGGCGGCGCGCGCGGCCCCCGCCAGCGCCACGTCGGCGGCGAGCACGCCGGCGCGGGCGCGCAGATGGGCGTTCTGCGGCAGGGCGAGGCTGCGCTCGGCGCAGGCCAGCATCTGCGGCGCGTTGTCGACCAGGGTGACGCGCGCGGCCGGGCAGCGCGCGGCGACGGCGAGGCCGGCCGCACCGGCGCCGGCACCGAGGTCGACGGCGTGGCCGGCGAAGCCGTCCGGCACGGCCGCGGCCACCAGCAGCGCGTCAAGGCCGGCGCGATGGCCGCGCCCGGCCGGCTGCACGAGGTGGAAGCCGCCGCGGAAGAAGGCGTCGACGGTGACGGCGTCCGCGGCCCCGGCGTCGGCCATGGCCGCGCTCACGCTTCGCCGATCTCGCCGCCGATGCCGGCGTCGCGCAGCAGGCGGCGGGCGCGCTCGGCCTCGTCGGCATCGACCAGGATGCGGCGCGGCAGGATGCCGAGCGAGCCTTCCATGATGCTCATGTTCTGGTCGGCCACGAAGCAGCCGATGTCGGCGTCGCGCAGCAGGCTTTCAACGAAGGAGATGAGGACCGGGTCGTTGGTCCGGAACAGTTCGACCATGGCGCGACGTTTGCAGTTTGCCGGCCGCTTGTAAACGGCGCGCGTCGGCGGCGCCGGCCGCAGCGCCAATTCGCCGCTTGCCGCGGGCCGGGCCGGCGCCCTAGAATCATCAGCCGGGACGGCTGCAGCAGCGCGGCCGCGGAGAGGAGAACGACGTGGGTGTAGTACTGAACATCGGCAGCGGCCAGCGCGGCGAGGCCTCGATCGCGCCGCTCGTGGAGCTGACGGCGGCCGACATGGCGCGGGTGAACGAGCTGATCCTGTCGAAAGCGGGCTCGGACGTCGAGCTCATTCCCGAGGTGGCGCGCCACCTGATCTCGTCCGGCGGCAAGCGGCTGAGACCGATGGTCACCCTCGCGGCGGCGCAGATGTTCGGCTATTCCGGCGACAGCCACGTCAAGCTGGCGACCAGCGTCGAGTTCATGCACACCGCCACGCTCTTGCACGACGACGTCGTCGACGAGAGCGACCTGCGGCGCGGCAAGAACACCGCGCGCACCATCTGGGGCAACCAGGCGAGCGTGCTGGTCGGCGACTTCCTGCTCGGCCAGGCCTTCCGCATGATGGTCGAGGTCGGCTCGCTCGAGGCGCTCGACATCCTGTCGGCGGCCGCCGCGGTGATCGCCGAGGGCGAGGTCATGCAGCTCGGCGTGGCCAAGAACCTGGAGACGACCGAGGACGAGTATCTCGCCGTCATCAGGGCCAAGACGGCGGCGCTGTTCTCGGCCGCCGCCGAGGTCGGCCCGGTGATCGCCGAGGCGACGCGCGCCGACCGCGCGGCGCTGCGCTCCTACGGCACCAATCTCGGGCTGGCCTTCCAGCTCGTCGACGACGCGCTCGACTACGGCGGCAGCGCGCAGGAGCTCGGCAAGAACGTCGGCGACGACTTCCGCGAAGGCAAGGTGACGCTGCCGGTGATCCTCAGCTACCGGCGCGGCAGCGCCGAGGAGCGCGCCTTCTGGAAGCGCGCCATCGAGGACGCCGAGAACGACGACGCCGCGCTGGACAAGGCGCTCGGCCTGATGGCCCGGCACGGCGCCATCGGCGACACGATCGGCCGGGCGCGCCATTTCGGCGAGATCGCCCGCGACGCGCTGGCGCCGCTCCGCGACACGCCGGAGAAGGCGGCCATGCTCGAGGTCATCGACTTCTGCATCAGCCGGGTGACCTGAGCGCGCCGCCCGCGGCGTTGCGGGGCGTCCGCAAAAAGGCCATGCTTGTCGTGTCTCAGTGCAGCGCGAGTGCAACCGGCGAGTCCACGCTGCGCATGCCCATGGCTGGAAAGGAACCGATGCGGCTCAAACGTCACGACCTCACGCGCGCCCTGGCCCTGGCGGCGGTCATCGCGCTCACCGGCACGCCGGCCGGCGGCCAGGAGGCCGACGAGACCGACAGGATCGTCGCCACCACCTCCTTCTCCGGCGCCTTCCTGGCGGCGCGCGCGGCCGAGCTCGACAACGACCTCGACGCGGCCATCGCGTTCTACGAGCGGGCGCTGTCGTTCGACCCCGACAACCAGGCGCTGCAGCAGGGCCTTCTGCTGGCGCTGATCTCGAACGGCGATTTCGACGCCGCCCTGCCCTATGCGCAGAAGCTCAAGTCGGTGCCCGAGGTCGAGCGCTTCTCGCGGCTGGCGCTCGCCGTCGACGCGATGCGCGAGGGCGCCTTCGGCGATGCCCGCGACTGGCTGGAGATCGTGCTGGAAAGCGATCTCGACCGGCTGATCACCGGCGTGATGAGCGCCTGGGCGAGCCAGGGCGAAGGCGACACGTCGGCTGCGCTCGACCAGCTCGACGGGCTGTCGGGACCGGAGTGGTACGACATCTTCACCACCTATCACCGCGCCCTGGTGGCGGCCGGCGCGGGCCGCGACGACGTCGCGGTGGCGGCCTTCGAGGCGATCCTCGACGACAAGGTCGCCGGCGCGGGCGCGCCCGACACCTACATGCGCGCGGTGGAGGCCTATGCCGCCTACCAGGCCGGCCGCGGCGAGCGCGAGCAGGCGCTGGCGACCCTCGACGCGGCGGAGGAGTTCATCACCGGGCGCGCCGCGACGCTGGCGCTGCGCGAGCGCATCGCGGCGGGCGAGAGCGTCAGCCCGCCGGTGGCCGGCCCGGCGGCGGGCGCCGGCGAGATCCTGCTCAACCTGGCGAGCGCGCTCAACCGCGGCGGCAGCGAATCCTTCGTGCGGCTCTACCTGCAATACGCCCGTGCGCTGCGGCCCGACGACGCCGCCACGCTGATCGAGCTCGCCTCGGTGGCCGAGCGGCAGAACGAGCCCGAACGCGCCATCGCGCTCTACGAGCAGGTGCCCGACAGCTCGCCGATGAAGCGCGTGGCCGAGCTGCAGCTCGGCCTCAACCTGGCCGATCTCGAGCGCCACGAGGAGGCGATCGAGCATCTGACGGCGGCGCTGGCCGCCGACCCGGACGACATGCGCGCCTATGTGGCGCTCGGCAGCGTGCACGCCGCGCGCAAGGACTTCGCCGCCGCGGCCGAGGTCTACGACCGCGCCGTGACGCGCATCGACACGCCGGAGCGCGAGCACTGGAACATCTACTACCAGCGCGGCATCGCCTATGAGCGGCTCAAGCAGTGGGAGAAGGCCGAGCCCAACCTGCGCAAGGCGCTGGAGCTCTATCCCGAGCAGCCGCAGGTGCTGAACTATCTCGGCTACAGCCTGGTCGACATGAACCGCAATCTCGAGGAGGCGCTCGAGATGATCCGCCGCGCGGTCGAGCTGCGCCCGAGCGACGGCTACATCGTCGATTCGCTCGGCTGGGCCTACTACCGGCTGGGCCGCTTCGAGGAGGCGGTGCAAGAGCTCGAGCGGGCGGTGTCGCTGAAGCCGTCGGACCCGATCCTCAACGACCATCTCGGCGACGCCTACTGGCGTGCCGGGCGCCGGCTGGAGGCGCGCTTCCAGTGGTCGCACGCCCGCGACCTGGAGCCGGAGCCCGACGTGCTGGCCGCCGTCGAGCGCAAGCTGGAGGAAGGCCTGCCGCCGCAGGACGAGACGGCCGCGCCGGAGGACGAGGCGGCCGCGCCGCAGCCGGAGGAACCGGTGATGGTGGCGCAGGCGCCCGCGGCCGGCGGCGCGGCGATGCAGGACGCGATGCCGGCCGACGACGAGGCGGCCGGCGGCGTGCCCGCCACCTACGTCGTCAAGCCGGGCGAGACGCTGTGGTCGATCGCCGTCGACCGGCTCGGCCGCGGCGATCTCTACATCGACATCCTGGAGGCCAATCCGGCGCTGCAGGGCAATCCGGACCTGATCCGGCCCGGCCAGGAGCTGCGCATGCCGGCGCCGCGCTGAGGCGCCGGCGGACGGCCTTCCCCCGGCTGCCGGTCCTCAGTTGCCGGCGCCGTAGCGCGGCGTCACCGGACAGGCGACCCAGCCGCCCCCCTGGCGCGTGAAGCATTCGAGCCGCAGGTCGGAAAGCCGCTGCTCGTTGGGGTTCTGCTTCTCGCAGATGCAGTTCGACTGCGGCAGCCGCACCACGTCGCACCCGGGCGTCACGCACAGATAGCCGGTCACGGAATCGCGCATGTTGGAGTTGCGCTCGCCGGTGGGAAAGTTCTGCGCGGCGGCGGGCGCGGCGGCGGCGAGCGCGAACAGGGCGGCGGCGACAATGCGGGTCATCGGGCAATCTCCTCTCGACGGCGCCGGCACGGCGGCTCGGTCCGCGCCGCGGCGCCTTTCCTTGCACCGTAGGGGCACCGTAGGGCGCGAGGCCGGGCCGCGACACCCCTCACCGGCCATCACTTTCGCGCGAGCGGCCCGCGGCGCGGCCGCGCGCGGGCCCGGTTGACCGGCCGGCCGGGCCGCTCTACCACGGCCGCGCAACCCCCGCATCCGAGCCGAGGACCGCTCCCGTGAACGCCGGCCTGCCCGCCCACATGCATCCCAGCCGCTCCTTCCAGGGGCTGATCCTGACGCTGCACGGCTACTGGGCCGAGCGCGGCTGCGTCATCCTGCAGCCCTACGACATGGAGGTCGGCGCCGGCACCTTCCATCCGGCCACCACGCTGCGCGCGCTCGGCCCGCGGCCGTGGAACGCGGCCTATGTGCAGCCCTCGCGGCGGCCCAAGGACGGCCGCTACGGCGAGAACCCCAACCGGCTGCAGCACTACTACCAGTACCAGGTGATCCTGAAGCCGAACCCGCCCAACCTGCAGGAGCTCTATCTCGGCTCGCTCGAGGCGATCGGCATCGACCCGCTGACGCACGACCTGCGCTTCGTCGAGGACGACTGGGAAAGCCCGACGCTGGGCGCCTGGGGGCTCGGCTGGGAGTGCTGGTGCGACGGCATGGAGGTCTCGCAGTTCACCTACTTCCAGCAGGTCTGCGGCTTCGAGTGCGCGCCGGTGTCGGGCGAGCTGACCTACGGGCTGGAGCGGCTGGCGATGTATGTGCAGGGCGTCGACAACGTCTACGACCTCAACTTCAACGGCCTGGAGGGCGCGCAGCGGGTGAGCTACGGCGACGTCTTCCTGCAGGCCGAGCAGGAGTATTCGCGCTACAATTTCGAGCTGGCCGACACGGCGCCGCTGTTCCGCCACTTCGAGGACGCCGAGCGCGAATGCACGGCGCTGCTCGACGCCGGCGCGCCGGCCGCCGAGGGCGGCCTGCACCGCTGCGTCCTGCCGGCCTACGACCAGTGCATCAAGGCGAGCCACGTCTTCAACCTGCTCGACGCGCGCGGCGTCATCTCGGTGACCGAGCGGCAGAGCTACATCCTGCGCGTGCGCAACCTGGCGCGCCGTTGCGGCGAGGCCTACCTGCAGACGGAAGCCGGCGGCGCCGGCGCGCGCTCGGCCGCCTGAGGCGCCTGCCCAACACATTTGCGTGAAGCGCGCGGCAGCCGCTCGCGCGCCGGGCGGCCTTGCGCTTCAATGCGCACGGGGCGGCGACGGGTGCGGACCGCCCCGCGGGAGGAGGACCCGACGATGGCCGAGCACGGGCATTTCTACTGGAACGAGCTGATGACGCGCGACGCCGAGCGCGTGAAGGACTTCTACGGTCAGTCGATCGGCTGGACGTTCGAGGCTATGGCGATGGACGGCGGCCAGACCTACTGGGTGGCCAAGCGCGGCGACGCGCCGGTCGGCGGCATCTTCACGATGAGCGGCCCGGATTTCGAGGGCGTGCCGGAGCACTGGCTGCCCTATCTCGCCGTCGACGACATCGACGCCGCCGTCGACAAGGCACAGACCGCCGGCGGCACGATCGTGCGGCCGCCATGGGACGTGCCGGGCGTCGGCCGCATCGCGATGATCCGCGAGCCGGGCGGCGCGATGATCGGCTGGATGACGCCGGCGCCGGTCGACTGACGCCGCGCCCGCCGCCGCACCGCGCTGCGGGATGACAGCGCGCGCCGCCTTTGGTAAGGCCTGCGCGGCCTTCCCTTCGTTCTCATCCCGGCGACCCGATGCCCGACCTGCTTCTCGAACTGCGATCCGAAGAAATCCCCGCGCGCATGCAGCGCAAGGCGGCCGGCGACCTGAAGGCGATGGTCACCGGCGGCCTGGTCGAGGCGGGCCTGACCTACGAGGGCGCGCGCGAGCACTGGACGCCGCGCCGGCTGGTGCTCGACGTGCGCGGCGTCACCGCGCGCTCGAAGGACGTGCGCGAGGAAATCAAGGGACCGCCGGTCAAGGCGCCCGAGCAGGCGGTCAACGGCTTCCTGCGCAAGGCGGGGCTGACCTCCACCGAGGCGCTGGAGGTGCGCACCGACCCCAAGAAGGGCGCCTTCTACGTCGCGGTGATCGAGCGGCCGGGCCGCCCGGCCGATGAGATCGTCGCCGAGATGATGCCCGGCATCATCCGCGCCTTCCCCTGGCCGAAGTCGATGCGCTGGGGCCGCGCCTCGGCGCCGAAGGGCACGCCGTTCTACGGCGAGGAGGCGCGCGGCAGCGAGAGCCTGCGCTGGGTCAGGCCGCTGCAGTCGATCCTGTGCACCTTCGGGCCGGAGACCGAGGAGCCGACGGTGGTCGACTTCGCCGTCGACGGCGTGCGCGCGGGCAACGTCACCTACGGCCACCGCTTCCACGCGCCGGAGGCGATCACCGTGCGCCGCTTCGACGACTATGTCGCGAAGCTGGAGGCCGCGCGCGTCATCGTCGACGCCGAGCGGCGCAAGCGCATCATCCTCGACGACGCGCGCAACCTCGCCTTCGCCGCCGGCCTCGAGCTGGTCGAGGACGAGGCGCTGGTCGAGGAGGTGGCCGGCCTCGTGGAATGGCCGGTCGTGCTGATGGGCAGTTTCGAGGAGGCCTTCCTCGACATTCCGCCGGAGGTGGTGCGGCTGACCATCCGCGCCAACCAGAAGTGCTTCGTCACGCGGCCGCGCGGCGAGGCGGAGCGGCTGTCCAACCGCTTCGTCATCACCGCCAATGTCGAGGCGCGCGACGGCGGCGCCGAGATCGCCCAGGGCAACGGCCGGGTGGTGCGCGCGCGGCTGTCGGACGCCGTGCACTTCTGGACCACCGACCAGGCCGACCTGCCCGATCTCGACCGGCTGACGCAGGCCGCCGCCCGCTTCGACCTCGACCTGTCGAAGCCGCTCGACCAGCGCATGGCGCGGCTCGCGCATCTGAACGTCACCTTCCACGCCAGGCTCGGCACGCAGGGCGCGCGGGTGGCGCGCATCGCGCGGCTGGCCGAAGCGCTGGCGCCGGCGGTCGGCGCCGACGCCGCACGCGCGCGCCGCGCCGCCGTGCTCGCCAAGGCCGACCTGCAGACCGAGGTGGTCGGCGAGTTTCCCGAGCTGCAGGGCGCCATGGGCCGCAAATACGCCGCGCTGCAGGGCGAGGACGCACGCGTGGCCGCGGCGATCGAGGCGCATTACCGGCCGCTCGGACCGTCCGACCGGGTGCCGGACGAGCCGGTGTCGGTTGCCGTGGCGCTCGCCGACAAGCTCGACATGCTGACCGGCTTCTGGGCGATCGACGAGAAGCCGACCGGCTCGAAGGACCCCTATGCGCTGCGCCGCGCCGCGCTCGGCGTCATCCGCATCGTGGTGGAGAACGGCGTGCGGCTGGCGCTGCTCGACGCCTGGCACCGCACCTGGCTGGAGCATGCGCGGCAGACCTTCGACGCCTCGATCCACGACCTGTTCGACACCGTGCAGCGGCTCGGCACGGCGCTCCGGCCGGCCAACCTGGCCGCCGTGCTCGATGAGATCGGCGAGAGCGTGGAGACGGAGATCCGCGACCGCGCGCCGGAGATCGCCGAAACGCTGGCGCAGCGCGAGGCCGACCTGCTCGCCTTCTTCCACGACCGCCTCAAGGTCTATCTGCGCGACCGCGGCGCGCGCCACGACCTGATCGACGCGGTTCTGGCGAGCGGCGAGGCCGGCGGCGCCGCGACGGCCAATGACGACCTGCTGATGATCGTGCGCCGCGTCGAGGCGCTCGGCGCGCTGCTCGACAGCCCCGACGGGCAGAACCTGCTCGCCGGCACCAAGCGGGCGGCCAACATCCTGGCGGCCGAGGAGAAGAAGGGCACGGCGGTCGCCGGCCGCGTCGACCCGGCGCTGTTTGCCAGCGACGAGGAGCGGGCGCTGCACGACAGCCTGGAGGAGGCGGAGCACTTCGCGGGCGAGGCGATCGCGGCGGAGGATTTCGAAAGGGCGCTCGGCTTCCTCGCCGCGCTGCGCCAGCCGATCGACGCCTTCTTCGACGCCGTGCTGGTCAACGCCGACGATGCGGCCGTGCGCGGCAACCGGCTGGCGCTGCTGGCGCGCATCCGCTCGGCGACCGGCCGGGTGGCCGACTTCTCGCGCATCGCCGGCTGAGGCACCGCGCCGGCGCGGCCGGCGACGGCCCGCTGCACACGTCGTCCGGCGGCCACCCGAACCCCGTCACCAGCGCCTCACATCGCTATCCTCTGCGATCCTGGCCGACCGCGCGCAAGCGCGGGAGCCGGGCCGGGCCTGCTGGCGCGTCATCGGCCGCCCGCCGGCCGCAAGACGGCAGCGCGGCGCGTTCGGCAAAAAGTTCTTGCTTTGTTCCGTTCTCGGCGATAGGAATAGATTCATCGAGACAACGCGTCAGCAGGGCGGCCCGGCCGCCGCGGGAGAGCGCAGGATGGAACAGATCGGTCGCGCCGACATTGCCGCCTTCACAGGCGGAGGGCCCGACATGGCCAATGCCATCATCGAGGAGAGCGGCATTCGCGTCGGCGGCGAGCGGCGGCGCGGGCGGTCCGCCGGCATCAATCCCAGCGGCCGCTACGAGCCGCTCACCCGGCACGTCTTCGACGACGGCTGGAACTCGCTGGAGGAGCTGCCGCCCTTCAAGACCGAGGTGCAGGTGGAGCGGCCGCGCAACATCATCACGCGCAACCAGTCGCCCGACATCTCCTTCGACCGCTCGATCAACCCCTATCGCGGCTGCGAGCACGGCTGCGTCTACTGCTTCGCGCGGCCGAGCCACGCCTATATGGGCCTGTCGCCCGGCCTCGACTTCGAAGCGCGGCTGTTCGCCAAGCCGGACGCCGCCAGGCTGCTCGAACGCGAGCTGGGCAAGAAGGGCTACGAGCCGCGCACCATCGCCATCGGCACCAACACCGACCCCTACCAGCCGGTCGAGCGGCAGTGGCGCATCATGCGCGAGGTGCTCGAGGTGCTGGAGGCGCACGACCATCCCGTCGGCATCGTCACCAAGTCGGCGCTGGTCACCCGCGACGTCGACATCCTGGCGCGCATGGCCGGCAAGGGCCTGGCCAAGGTGGCGCTGTCGGTGACCACGCTCGACCGCAAGCTGGCGCGCACCATGGAGCCGCGCGCGGCGACGCCGGCGCGCCGGCTGGAGGCGATGCGCACGCTGAGCGAGGCCGGCGTTCCGGTGTCGGTGATGATCGGGCCGGTGATCCCCGGGCTCAACGACCACGAGATCGAGCGCATCCTCGATTCGGCCGCCGCCTTCGGCGCGCGCGAGGCGGGCTACATCATCCTGCGCCTGCCGCTCGAGGTCAGCCCGGTGTTCAAGGACTGGCTGCTGCGCCACTACCCGGACCGCTTCCGGCACGTCATGTCGCTGGTGCGCTCGATGCGCGGCGGCAAGGACTACGACGCCGAATGGGGCCGGCGCATGAAGGGCAGCGGTCCCTATGCCTGGCAGATCGGGCGCCGCTTCGAGATCGCCGCGCGCCGCTACGGGCTCAACCGCGAGAAGCGGACGCTGCGCACCGACCTGTTCAAGCCGCCGCATCGCCAGGGCGAGCAGCTCGTGCTGATCTAGCCGCAGCGCGGCACGCCACGTTCTTTCGGGCCGCCGGCGCGGCGGTCCCTGTCTTTCCGTCGGACCCGTCCCCCTCGTCCACAGCCGACGGATTTCCTTCCCGGCCGCCGCCCCCTCGATGGCCGGGAAGGGCTTGCGGAGAATCGGGCGCGGTGCGAGCATTGCCGCACGATGGCTCGCCGGCGCACCGATTCTCCGCCTCTCTTCGATCTGCCGATCCGCCCCGACCTCTCGCTCGAGCGGGCGGTGATGCGCGACGGGCATGCGCCGGTCGCCGGCCTCGACGAGGCCGGCCGCGGGCCGCTCGCCGGCCCGGTGGTGGCCGCCGCCGTGATCCTCGACCCCGCGCGCGTTCCCGACGGCATCGACGATTCCAAGCGCCTCGACGCGGCGGCGCGCGAACGGCTGTTCGCGGCGATCTTCGAGGCCGCCTCCTGCGTGTCGGTCGCCTCGGTCTGCGCCGGCTCGATCGACCGTTCCGATATCCGCAAGGCGAGCCTCGAGGCGATGCGCCGGGCGCTCGCCGGCCTGTGCACGGCGCCGCGCTACGCGCTGGCCGACGGCTGCGACGTGCCGCCCGGCCTGCCCTGCCCGGCGCGCGCGGTGGTCAAGGGCGACCAGCGCTCGCTGTCGATCGCCGCCGCCTCGGTGGTGGCCAAGGTGATGCGCGACCGCATGATGCGCCGCTCGGCCGGCGTCAATCCGCACTACGGCTTCGAGACGCATGTCGGCTACGCCACCGAGCGCCATCGCGCCGCGATCGCCGCGCACGGTCCGGTGACCCGGCTGCACCGCATGAGCTTCGCGCCGCTCAAGCTGTGAGATACCGTCACGTTCATCAAGCGTTTTCTTCGGGTGCGGCAGGCGCGGCCGCAGTGCGTTTGCCGACGGCGAACCGGCTTCCACGTCGCCTGGAAACGCTCCAACTTGTTGTTTCGACGCGTTTCCGGACGGCGAACCGGCTTCCACTTCGCCTGGAAACGCTTCAACTTGTTGTTTCGTCGCGTTTGCCGACGGCGAACCGGCTTCCACTTCGCCTGGAAACGCTATAGGTCGCAGGCAAAGAAAAACCGCCGGCGGTCGCCCGCCGGCGGCTTTTGCAATGTCGTGCCGGGGCGGCGCGTCAGTTCATGCGCGCCTTGACCGCCTCGACGGACTCCTTGAACAGCTTGCCGCGCGTGGTGGCGTCGACCTTGTCGCCGATCAGCGAGCGGGCCGCCTCCACCGCGATGTCGACGGCGCGCGCGCGCACCTCGGCCACCGCCTCGCGCTCGGCCTGGGCGATCTTGTTCTCGGCCAGCGCGGTGCGCCGGGTGACGTAGTCCTGCGTCTTCTGCTTGGCGTCGGCGAGGATCTGCGAGGCCTCGCGCCGGGCCGCCTCGACGATCTCGCCGGCTTCCTTCTCCGCTTCCTGGCGCTTGCGCTGATACTCGGCGAGAAGCTGCTGCGCGTCCTCGCGCAGCTTGCGCGCCTCGTCGAGCTCGTTGCGGATGCGATCGGCGCGCTTGTCGAGCGCACCGTTCACCATGCCCGGCACCTTGAGGTAGACGAGCAGGGCCAGGAACAGGATCAGGCTGACGAGAGCCCAGAAAGTGGCGTCCATGTCGCTCTCCTAGAGCCCGTTTCCACCAGGCCCGCTGGCCTGGCGCCGCGTCGCCGCGGCAAGTTCAATCAGACGGTCCATGGCGTCGTGCGCGACCCGCGTCGCGCCGTCCGGCGCCATGGCCTAGCGCTGCGCCGACTTGACGGCGCCGGCCACCGCGGCCTTGTCGACGCGGCCGCCGATCAGCTCCTGCACGATGAGACCGGCCGTCTCCTCGGCGATGCTGCCGACGTCGGCCATCGCCGAAGCCTTGATGGCGGCGATGCGCTCCTCGGCCTCGGCCAGCTTGCCGTCGAGCTCGGCCTCGACCTTGCGGCGCTCCGCGTCGGCCTCGGCCTTGGCGTTGTCGCGCGCCTCCTGGCCGATCGTGCCGGCCTTCTTGCGTGCGTCGGCGAGCTCCTGCTCGTAGGCGGCGACCGCCGCGTCGGCGTCGTCCTTCATGCGGGCGGCCTGGTCGAGATCCTGCGCGATGCGGTCGCGCCGCACCTCGAGGATCCCGCCGATGCGCGGAATCGCGACCCGCTTGATGAACAGGTAGAACAGCCCGAAGGTGATCGCCAGCCACAGGAGCTGCGAGGGGAAGGTCGCCGAATCGAAGGGCGGAAAGCCGCCTTCCTCCGTGCCCTCCACCGCGATGCCGGTCTCGGTGTTCAGCTCGCCGGAGGCGCCCTCCTCCTCCGGTGCCGCATATGCGGATGCCACAAACATGTGCGTGTCCTGTCAGCGGATGACGGCCGCGCGGAGGGCGGCCGTTCCGGGAGCCTTCAGCGTGCGGCTTACGTGAACAGAAGCAGCAGCGCGATGAGCAGCGAGAAGATGCCGAGCGCCTCGGTCACGGCGAAGCCGAAGATGAGGCGGCCGAACTGGCCGTCGGCGGCCGAGGGATTGCGCAGCGCGCCGGCCAGGTAGTTGCCGAAGATCTGGCCGAGACCGATGCCCGCGCCGCCCATGCCGAGGCAGGCGATGCCCGCGCCGATGGCCCTTGCTGCTTCTGCTTCCATGTCGAAACTCCTTGTCGATCGGGTGGTGGCGTTTTCAAGAACGTGGCGGGAGACCCGCCGGTGAGGCTTTCCTAGTGGCTCGGATGCAGGGCGTCGTTCAGATACATGCAGGTCAGAACGGCGAACACATAGGCCTGCAGGAAGGCCACGAGGAACTCGAGAGCGGTGATGGCGATGGTCATCAGCAGCGGCAGGATCGCCCCGGCGACGCCGACCGCGCCCATCGCGCCCATGGTGGTGACGAAGCCGGCGAACACCTTCAGCGTGATGTGACCGGCCAGCATGTTGGCGAACAAACGCACCGACAGGCTGATCGGCCGCGACAGGAAGGAGACGATCTCGATGAGAACGACGAGCGGCACCAGCACGCCCGGCACCCCTTCGGGCACGAACAGCTTGAGGAAGCCGAAACCGTTCTTCATGAAGCCGTAGACGATCACCGTGCCGATCACCAGCATGGCGAGCGCGAAGGTGACGATGATGTGGCTGGTCACCGTGAAGAAATACGGGAACATGCCGATCAGATTCGCCGTCAGGATGAACATGAACAGCGAGAAGACCAGCGGGAAGAAGCGCATGCCTTGCGTGCCCGCCGCATCGCGCAGCATCGAGGCGACGAACTCGTAGCTCATCTCCGAGACCGACTGCATCCGGCCGGGAACCAGGCCGCGGCTCGAGGTGGTCAGCAGCAGGAAGGCGCCGGCGCCGACGACCGTGGCGACCATGAAGGCGGCGGAATTGGTGAAGGAGAAATCGAGGCCGCCGACCTCGATCGGAATCCAGCGCGAAATCTGAAACTGGTGGATCGGATCTGTGGCCACCGGGACCCCCTCGCTCGCGGCCGTGCCGCTATTCGCCCTGACGGCCGCCGCCGCCGTCGCGACGCAGCCCGTTTTCCGCTACCAGTCCTGCCGAGCGCAGGACGTTCAAAACCCCTGCCGCAAAGCCCAGAAGCAGGAACACGATCAGCCCCCAGGGCGACGTTCCCGCAAACCGGTCGACGAACCAGCCGAGCGCTGCGCCCACGGCGATGCCGGCGATGAACTCGCTCGACAGACGCAGCGCGTTGCCGAACCCCGTCATGCCGCCGGACCTGGACGCCTCTGCCCCCTGCCCCGTCTCCGGCCGCTTCGCAGCCAGTGCCGCCTCGAGCGCGCGCCGCCTCTGGTCGAGGGCATCCGGGCCGCCGTCTTGCGCCCCGCTTCCGGCAGCGTCGGGGCCGTCCGGTCGTTTGTCCGTGGCCACCCGCAACCTCCATGCCCCGCAAGGCCGGCCGGCGGCCGCCCGCGTCGAAGTCGGGCGCAACATAGAGAGGGGCCTCGCGCCAGTCAAGCCGCGCGCGAGACCCTGTTCCCGCAAAGGAAAACCTTGTTTTTCAACTGCTTAGCCGGGTGCGACAATGCGCCCGCCGGCGGCCGCGCGGTGCCCGGCGGCGATTCCCCCGCGCTTCAGTTCCAGCCGCCGCCGCGCGTGCGGTAGAAGATGTGCTGGCCGATGCGCTGCATGCGCTGCATGGCGCGCGCCCAGCGCGGATTGACATAGGTGGCGTGGTAGTGGGTCGAGGAGCCGACCTCCTCGATCCAGATCTTGCCGGCCGTCACCGCCAGGCCGACCGTCTCGGCGGTCTCGTAGCTGCGCGGGCTGAGCACGCGATCGCGGATGCCGTCGCAGGCGAAGGAGAACTGGCAGCGGTTGCGCCAGCTCTTGTTCTGATAGACCACGCCGCAGATCGACCCGGGATAGGCGGGGTTGCGCACACGGTTGAGGATCACCTGCGCGACGGCCGCCTGGCCCTCGACCGGCTCGCCGCGCGCCTCGAAATAGATGCCGGCGGCCAGGCACTGCTGCTCGCGGGCGGAGAACACCGAGGCCGGCAGCGGCCGGCGCGCCCAGGCGTGGTCGCCGCGATCGACCGGCGGAATGAAGCGGCCGGCCTGCTCGTCCTCGTTCGCGAGCAGGCTGGCGAAGGGCGAGGCCTCGGCATAGTCGGGCTCGGCCGGCGCATAGGCGGTGGCCAGGACGTCGGGCCGGTCGTTGGTCACCAGCCGGGCGATCATCGGCGGCAGGTCGAAGCGGTCCTGCGGCTTGGCGCGCAGATGGAAGGCGGAGGCGATCTGCACCTCCTTGCCCTGGATCTTCGGCACGACGAAGGCCATGGCGGCGCTGCCGTCGGGCGGCGCGGCGAGCAGCGAGCTGGTGCGCTCGAAGATCGAGCCGGCGTTGAACAGCCGCGGCGGGGCGACCGGCAGCGTCTCGGCCAGCCGGCCCTTCTTGTCGGCGCGGTTGACGCGCGCCTCGTCCGGCGGCAGGTCGGGATCGGCGGTGCGCTTGCGGAAGGCGACGGCGCCGATGCCGTTGGCGCGCATCCCCGCGCCGGAGATCGCGCCGGTGGTCAGGTCGCCGTCGACGAAGGGCATCTCGGCCTGGTGCACCGAGCCGGCGACCGACGGCTCCAGGAAGGCCGCCCAGCGGCCGGCGCCCGATTCGGCGCCCGACACCAGGCTCGCCATGTCCTGATAGGCGGCGGTGGTGGGAAACCCGATCCAAAGCCCCAGCCCGACGACCGCGGGCGCGGCGATCGCGCGGCTTGCGCACTGCAAGCGGCGCAGTCCCTTCACGCTTGAACGCAGCACCAACCCTCTCCGAACGCGACAACTCAACCCCACAGGAAGCCGCAGCATGAAGGGTTAACCTTGACTTCCGGTTAACGGGCGCGGCCTCAGCGGCGCTTGCGGGCGCGCCCGGCATAGGGGTTGTCGGAGGTGCGCAGCGCGACGCGGATCGGCACGCCGAGCAGACCGAACGTCTCGCGCAAGCCATTGACGAGATAGCGCACATAGGCCTGCGGCATCGCCTCGGGCCGCGAGCAGGCGAGCACGAAGCCGGGCGGCCGCGTCTTCACCTGGGTCATGTACTTGACCTTGAGCCGGCGGCCGGCGACGGCCGGCGGCGGGTGGTGGGCGACGACGCCCTCCAGCCAGCGGTTCAGCCGGCCGGTCGAGATGCGCGTGTTCCACAGGTCGTGGGTGGCGACGATCGCCTGCATCAGCCGGTCGAGGCCGCGGCCGGTCTCGGCCGAGATCGGCACGGCGCGGATGCCGCGCGCCTGCGGCAGCAGCCGCCCGGCCGCCTCGCGCAGCTCGGCCAGCCGCGCCTGCGGCTCGTCGACCAGGTCCCACTTGTTGAAGGCGATCACCGGCGCGCGGCCCTCGCGCAGCACGAGATCGGCGATCTGCAGATCCTGCTTCTCGAACGGGATGGCGGCGTCGATCAGGATGACGACGACCTCGGCGAAGCGCACCGCGCGCAGCGCGTCGGCGACCGACAGCTTCTCCAGCTTCTCCTGCACCTTGGCCTTGCGGCGCATGCCGGCGGTGTCGAACAGCTTGACGCGGCGGTCGCGCCACTGCCAGTCGACCGAGATGGAATCGCGCGTGATGCCGGCTTCCGGGCCGGTGAGCAGGCGCTCCTCGCCG
The DNA here is from genome assembly GCF_030398335.1 of Aquibium sp. A9E412. Taxonomy (GTDB): domain Bacteria; phylum Pseudomonadota; class Alphaproteobacteria; order Rhizobiales; family Rhizobiaceae; genus A9E412. Next base: position 29,574 of record NZ_JAOAOP010000024.1, on the reverse strand, counting down.
AGCAGCGCGTTGACCAGCGTGGACTTGCCGGCGTTCGGCCGGCCGACGATCGCCACGCGCAGCGGCCGGTCCGCCTCGGCCGGGTCGGGGGCGGCGTCCGGGTCGATGTCCTCGCCGATCAGCGGCTCCTCGCCCGGCGCCGCCGCGCTGCCGGACAGCGCCAGCGCGTCGAGCCCGGCCGCCTCGAGCGCGGCGACCATGGCGTCGCGCAGCTCGCCCAGGCCCTGGCCATGCTCGGCCGACACCGCGACCGGCTCGCCGAGGCCGAGCTCCCAGGCCTCGTGCGCGCCCATCGCCGCGCCGCGCGCCTCGGTCTTGTTGGCGACCAGGACGACCGGCCGGCCGGACTTGCGCAGCAATTCGGCGAAGGTGAAGTCGTCGGGCACCAGGCCGGCGCGCGCGTCGACCAGGAACAGCACCAGATCCGCCTCGGCGATGGCGCGCTCGGTCTGGCTGCGCATGCGCCCCTCGAGCGCGGCGGCCGCGGCATCCTCCAGCCCGGCGGTGTCGATCACGTCAAAACGCAGGTCGTCGAGCCGGGCGGGATGGACGCGCCGGTCGCGCGTCACGCCCGGCGTGTCGTCGACGATCGCCAGGCGGCGGCCGACCAGCCGGTTGAACAGCGTCGACTTGCCGACATTCGGCCGGCCGACGATCGCGACCGTGAGCGCCATCGCGGCCTACGCCGCCGGGCCGGAGCCGACGATCAGCTCGTTCATCAGCTCGGCGCGGCGGCGCAGATTGGCCGGCGCGCGCGGGTCGTCGGCGATCTGCTCGAACAGCGCCAGCGCATCGTCGCGGCGGCCTTCCTTCCAGGCGGCGAGCCCGAGCGCCTCGCGGGCGGAATGGCGCAGCGGGTTGGCGTCGCCGGTCAGCGTCTCGACGCGGGCGGCGACGTCGGCATAGGAGCCGTGGTCGACGAGCAGAAGCGCGGCGCGCAGGCGGGCCATGTCGCGGATCGAATCGGCGATCGCGCCGTCGCCGGCGACCGCGTCGAAGGCGGCGACCGCCTCCTCGACCTGGCCGTCGGCGGCCAGCACCGTCGCCGCGCGCATGCGCGCCAGCAGCGGATAGGCGCCGAAGCCCTCCGCCTCGAGCGTCTCGAGCGCGGCCAGCGCCTCGCCGGTCGCGCCCTGCTCGGCCAGCTCGAGCGCCTCGGAGAAGGCGTCGCCGGAGGCGTTGGCCCGGCTCTCGCGCCAGTACTCGTAGCCGACATAGGCGGCCGTCGCCAGCACCACCGCCACCGCCACCGCGATGGCGATCGCCCCGTAGCGCCGCCACAGCGCCTTCATCTGATCCTGGCGAAGCTCCTCGTTGACTTCGCGAATGAAACTGTCGTCGGACATGGAAGATCCGTTCCCGCCGGCGCCGAGGCCGGCCTTGCCTGCCGCCGGCCCGAGGCCGGCAATGCGTGCCGCCGGTCCCCGACCGGCACAGCGTGAGTGGCCCGCGTTTTAGCGGATTTTCGCGGTCATGGAAGGGGCGAGCTGCGTCGGCGCGTGCGCGGCCCGCCGAATCGGGCCCGTCATCCCATCACCGGCACGCCGAACAGCCACAGATGCAGCCGCCAGGCAAACAGCCACCACGCGGCCGAGCCGACGAGCACCGCCGCGACGTCCCACACCACGGGGCCCGGCGGCGGCCCGAAATCGCCGCGCCGCTTCATCGAGATGCGGTCGACCACCGCCCAGGCGAGGAAGGCGCCGAACAGCACGAGCGCGGCGAGGTCGCCATTGGCCAGCAGATGGCCAAAGGCCCAGATCTTGACCGCCAGCAGCATCGGATGGCGGGTCGCCGAGCGGATGCGGCCGGCCGGCATCTGCGAGGCCGTCAGCACGACGAAGGCGACCCACATCAAAAGCAGGTTGACGTGCTTCATCCACACCGGCGGCTCGTAGAGCACCGGCGCGGCCGGCCAGGCGCGGTCGTAGCCCCACACGATCAGCACCAGGCCGACCAGCGCGACCACGGCATAGATGCCTTTCCATGTCGCCTCGCCCATCCTCGCCACCTGGCGGTCGCGCCAGGCCGGCGCGACGATGCGCACCGAATGGATGCCGAGAAAGAGCACGAGACCGAGGATGAGAACCAGCATGACGCCCCCCAGAATGGCAGTGCGCGCCGACCGGCCGGATTGCCGGCGGGGCGCGCCGTGCCTAGTCTTCAATCATGACTGCCGATCCCGATAAAGCGAAAAGCCGGCTTGCGGCAAAACGCGCCGAGCTCGAGGCGCTGTCGGCGGCCTCGGCCGCGGCGCGCCGGCCGGACGCGCTCGACCAGCAGGCGATCGGCCGGCTGTCGCGCATGGACGCCATGCAGCAGCGCGCCATGGCCGAGGCGGCCGAGCGGGCGCGCCGGCGCGACCTGACCCGCATCGAGATGGCCGAGCGGCGGCTTGCGGCCGGCGACTACGGCCACTGCGTCGACTGCGACGCGCCGATCGCCGACGGCCGGCTCGCGATCGATCCGATGGCCGAGCGCTGCGTGCGCTGCGCCGGCCGGCGCTGACCCGCTGCCGCATTTCCACCGCCGCGCCGCCACAATCGCCGCCTATGGCGGCTCCTCCCGCCAACCTCCTGCCCGGACCTGCCGCCATGATCCTGCCGTCGCGCCCGCTCGCCTCCTGCCTCGCCGCGCTCGCGCTGGCCCTGACGCCGGGCGCCGCCGGCGCGCATGCGGCGGACGGCGGGCGCGCGCCGCAATACGTGCTGATCTCGTTCGACGGCGCCGGACCGATCGCGCAGTGGGAACGTAGCCGCGCGCTGGCGCGGGCGAGCGGCGCGCGCTTCACCTACTTCCTGTCCTGCACCTTCCTGCTGACGCCGCAGACGGCGGCGCGCTATGCCGGGCCGCGGCAGCGCGCCGGGCGCTCCAACATCGGCTTCGCGCAGTCGCGCGAGGAGGTGGCGGAGCGGCTGCGCCAGATCTGGGCGGCGCGGCTGGAGGGGCACGAGATCGCCAGCCACGGCTGCGGCCATTTCGACGGCGCCGCGTGGTCGGGCGCGGAATGGGCGGCCGAGCTCGGCGCCTTCGAGACGGTGCTTGCCGAGGCCTGGACGCTCAACGACATCCCCTTCGAGCCGGCCGGCTGGCGCCGCTTCGCCGACGACGAGATCGTCGGCTTCCGCGCGCCCTATCTGGCCACCGGGCCGGCGCTCTTCGCCGCGCTGGCCGAGGCCGGCTACCGCTACGACGCCAGCACCGTATCGCGCGGCCCGGCCGAGCCGACGGCCGGCGACGGGCTGTGGCGCTACGCGCTGCCGATGGTGCCGGAAGGGCCGCAGCAGCGGCCGCTGATCGCGATGGACTACAACCTTTATGTGCGCCATTCCGGCGCCGAGGAGCGGCCAGACGAGGCGGCGGCCTTCGAGGCGCGCGCCTACCGCGCCATGCGCCAGGCGTTCGACGCCGCCTATGCGGGGGCGCGGCCGCCGCTGCAGCTCGGCTTCCACTTCACGCTGATGAACGGCGGCGCCTACTGGCGCGCGCTGAAGCGCTTCGCCGGCGAGGTGTGCGGCATGGCCGAGGTGCGCTGCGTCGGCCACGCCGCGCATCTCGGGCTGACGCGCGACGCCCCGCAGGACGACGGCGCGCTCGGCGGCTGAGCCACCGCCGCGCCGGCGCTCACTCGGCCGGCGCGCCGCGCTTGGCGAGATAGACCTGGTCGATCTCCGGCAGCGACTCGCCCTCGATCGCCGCCTCGAACGCCTTCAGCCGCTTGTGCACCGACATCAGCTCGATGATCGTCGTCCACGAGTTGACCAGGTACTGGAACGAGTTCTCGACCCGCGTGAAGGCGCGGATGATCTGCTGCATGACGCCGAGCGTGATGGCGCCCGACACGATGGTGGGGCCGAGCGCGATGTAGGGCACCAGATTGCCGATCTGCAGGTAGAAGATGCGCACCACGTTGAAATAGAGGTAGTTGAAGTAGAGGCGGAAATAGTTGCGCCGCACGTCGTCGTAGAGCTCGCGCACGGTCTGCGGCCGCGCCCGCTCGGCATGGTCCTCGCCGTAGACCAGCTCCTTGCGGTAGGCCGCCTCGACGCGCTGGTTGCGGAACTCCAGCCCCGGCAGGCGGATGCCGGCTGCGGCGACCAGCGCGGTGCCGATCACCGACCACAGGATGGCGACGAAGACCAGGCCCTGGCTGACCTCGCCGATGATCGGCAGCTCGGTGACGTTGGCCGACAGCACCCACAGCAGCGGCAGGAAGGCGATCAGCGTCATCAGCGAATCGACCATGTTGATGCCGAGGCTCTCGCTGATGGAGGCGAAGCGCATGGTGTCTTCCTGCACGCGCTGCGCCGCGCCCTCGATGTGGCGCAGCTTCTCCCAGCGCGTCATGTAGTACTCGTTCATCGCCGTGCGCCAGCGGAAGATGAAGTGGCTGACGAAGAAGCGGAACAGCGTGGCCACGAAGACGTAGACCAGCGCGATCTGCAGGAAGCTGACGATCTGCCAGTAATAGTCCGTCGCGGCCACGGCGCCCGGCTCGCCGAGCGCGCGCTGCACCATGTCGTAGAAGGTGCCGAACCACTCGTTGATCATCACGTCGAGCTGGACGAGGAACCAGTTGACGAACAGGATCAGCGCCGAGCCGGCGACCGACCAGCGCTGCCAGCGATGCGGCGCGATGCGCATCCAGGTGCCGACGAACGCGACGATGACGACGATGAAATACTGGTAGAACCAGAACTCGAGCGCCCGCTCGCTCGCCTGCGTGAACACCGCCTGGGCGGCCTCGTCGGCGCCCGGCGCCGGCGCCGGCGGGTAGCCGAAGCCGACCAGGCCGCCGAGGCTCAGCGTGCTCCCCCAGCCCTTGGCCGCCAGGTACCAGAACAGCACGCAGAACAGCGACCAGAGGGCAAACGACACGAAGAACGCCTTCGGCCGCGGAAAGAACGATACGAACACGGGCGGTTTTCCCTTCTCGGGGGCTCGATTTGCAGGCTGGAGACGGGCCGCGCGCCGCGCGGACCGGCTTCTCGAGCCGTTCTGCTCTTCACGGAATCGCAGATCGGCTCAAACTTGTTGTTGTGCCGCGTTTCCGGACGGCGAACCGGTGTCCACCTCGCCTGGAAACGCTCTGGCGATGGTAGGGCTGGAGCGCGCTCACGACAATCACACAAAAGTGCGAGAATTCGGGCGACGCCGTGGCAATGTCAGGCGCCGGCCGCGCCGCCCGCGCGCAGGCGCCCCGCGGGATAGGCGACGGCCGCCGACAGCACCAGCGCGGCGGCGGCGGCCAGCGAGGCGGCGAGATAGCTGCCGGTCAGGTCGGTGGCGTAGCCGGCGACGATCGGCCCGAGGATCTGGCCGGTGCCGAAGGCGGCGGTCATCAGCGCCAGCGCCCGGCGCGGCGCGTCGCCGGCGAGCCGGCGGCCGGCCTGCAGGCCGAGCGCGGTGACGGCGACGAAGGTGCCACCGAGCAGCACGCCGCCGACAAGCGGCCCGGCCGGCTGCGGCACCAGCACGCTGGCCATCACGCCCGCCGCCTCGACGGCGCAGCCGACGGCGAAGGTGGCGGTCAGGCCGAGCCGCCGGGCCGCCTTCGCCCACAGCCAGACCGACGGCGCGGCGGCCAGCCCGGTGACCAGCCACACGCCCGGCTCGAACAGCCGCCCGCCGGCACCCTCGCGCACGATGGCGACGAGGAAGGTGGCGGTGACGATGTAGCCGAAGCCGAACAGCCCGTAGGCGAGCACGATCAGGCGCAGGCCCGGGTCGCGCGGCAGCGCCGGCTCGCGCGGCGGCCGCGGTCCCGTGCGCGGCGCGCGATCGGCGAGCGCCAGCACCGCCGCCAGGCCGAGCGCCGACAGGACGCCCGCCCACAGCCAGCCGGCCGGCCAGCCGGCGCCGGCCAGGTCGAGCGCGCCGGTCATCAGCGCGGAGACGGCGATGCCGGCGCCGACGCCGCCGAAATGCACCGCCTGCAGGTCGCCACGCCCGGCCGCGGCCAGGCGCGCGAACACCAGGCTCGACATGAACACCATGACGAAGGCGCTGGCCACGCCGGCGGCGAGCCGCACGAGCAGGAAGACGACGAGCGCGTCGCTCAGCGCCATGGCGGCGGCAAGCCCGGCGCTGGCGGCCAGCCCGGCCACCACCAGCGGCCGCTCGCGGCCCTCCGCCCAGCCGCCGGCCGCCAGCAGCGCGCCGAGCAGATAGCCGAGATAGTTGGCCGAGGCGATCAGTCCGGCATCGGCGGCCGACAGGCCGAGGCCGGCCATCATGCCGGGCAGGATGGGGGTGAAGACGAAGCGGCCGATGCCCATGGCAACGGCCATGGCGAGCGCGCCGGCGAGCGCCTGGCGCCAGGGTGCGGGAGAAGCGGGCGGCATGGCCGGCCGACAGTAGACCAAGGCGCCCGAGAGGGACATCGCCGTCTGTCCGCCCGGTGACGCCGCGCGTCGGCGCGGCCGGGCCATCATGCCGGGCGCGACGGCGGCGCCGCACCGCCGAAAAAAGGACAGCCCCGCCGCGGGGGCGGGGCTGCCGGCGTCCGTTCGCAGGCCCGGTTCAGGCCGCGGCGGCTTCCAGGCGCCGTTCCTCGGCCACGCCGCGCAAGGTGGCGTACATCATGGCCAGCAGGATGAGCGCGAAGGGAATGCCGGTGGCGACCGCCGCGCCCTGCAGCGCGCCGAGGCCGCCGCCGAGCAGCAGCGCGATGGCGACCAGGCCCTCGAAGATGGCCCAGAACACGCGCTGGGCGACCGGCGCGTCGACCTTGCCGCCGGCCGTGATGGTGTCGATCACCAGCGAACCGGAGTCCGAGGAGGTGACGAAGAACACGATCACCAGCACGATGCCGACGAAGGAGACGATCTGCGTCAGCGGGTAGGCCTGCGCCATGACGAACAGCTTCAGGTCCTGCGAGACGCTGCCCACGGCGGCTTCGGCGTCGGCCATCACCTGCTCGATCGCCGCGCCGCCGAAGGTCGACATCCAGACGATGCTGACCACGGTCGGCACGATCAGCACGCAGGTGATGAACTCGCGCACCGTGCGGCCGCGCGACACGCGGGCGATGAACATGCCGACGAAGGGCGACCAGGAGATCCACCAGGCCCAGTAGAACGACGTCCAGCCCTGCATGAAGTTGAGATCCTCACGGCCGAACGGGTTGGACAGCGGCGCCAGATTGGCGACATAGGCCACCGTGTTCTCGAAGAAGCCGGTGAGCAGCACCATCGTCGGCCCGACCAGGAAGATGAAGCCGAGCAGCAGGAACGCCAGCACCATGTTGATCTCCGACAGCCGCTTCACGCCGGCGTCGAGACCGGCCACGACGGACACCAGCGCGACGGCGGTGATGACCAGGATCAGCACGACCTTGGACGTGTCGCCGCCCTCGGTGCCGAGCAGGTAGTTGATGCCGGCCATCGCCTGGGTGGCGCCGAAGCCGAGCGAGGTCGCCAGACCGAACAGCGTGGCGAACACCGCCAGCGTGTCGATGACGTGACCCGGCCAGCCCCACACGCGCTCGCCGAGCAGCGGGTAGAAGGCCGAGCGCAGCGTCAGCGGCAGGCCGCGATTGTAGGAGAAGAAGGCGAGCGCCAGCGCGACGACCGCGTAGATCGCCCAGGGGTGCAGCCCCCAGTGGAAGATCGTCGCCGCCATGGCGAGCTCCCTGGCCGCCTCCGGGTTGCCGCCGGCCGCGCCGAGCGGCGCCCAGTCGGTGCGTGCGCCGCCTTCGGCCGCGACGCCGCCGAGCGAGGCGCCGTAGTGCGACAGCGGCTCGGAGACGCCGAAATACATCAGGCCGATGCCCATGCCGGCGGCAAACAGCATCGCGAACCAGCCGGCATAGCTGTAGTCGGGCGTGGCGTCCGGCCCGCCGAGCCTGACCCCGCCATAGGGCGAGACGATGAGGAACAGGCAGAACAGCACGAACAGGTTGCCGGCGATCAGCAGCAGCCAGTCGAAGGTGCTGGTGAGCCAGGCCCGCAGGCCGAGGTCCCAGAACGAGCCGGCGGCCACCGTCTCGCTGACGTCGACGCCGTTGAAGAAGGCGTCGGCGCCGTCCTTGAACATCAGCGCGAAGATGACGAAGGCGACGATCACCACCGCGGAGACGAAGAACACCGGGTTGTGGATGTCGAGGCCGAGAACGCGGACATTGTCCTGGCCGACCTTGTAGTCGGTGTCGACCGGGTTGGGGGCTTCTTCGAAAACGTCAGCCATGGTCATGGTCCTCCCATAGGCGTGCGGTGCCCGGTCCGCAAAGCGTGTGCGAACGCCGACGACGGGCAAGGCGGCGGCACGCGGCGGCCCCCCTTTGAATGTGCATCATGATACCCTCCTTGTTGCCTGGGATGCGCGGCGGGCGCAGCACGTCCGCAGCGCCATTCTCGCACCCGATCGCAAGGGTGACGCCTCGCGGCGGTCCCCGTCCGCCCGTATGCGACCTCGTGCGCTACGGAATCAGACACTAACGGAAGAAGGCGCAGCAGTTCAAAGCGCGCGGGCGGATTTCTCCGGCTTTCACCGCTAGCGCGGCGGGCGCAGACGGGTGTCGGGCCGCCCGAGCGGCAGCCGCCGCTGCCGCCGTCGCGCGCCTTGCCTCGCAAACGCCGCGATTGGCGGCTCGGATCGCTCGCCCCGGCCGGTCGCCGGGCGGGCGCGGGGCCGGCGCGGATTTGCCCCGCCCCCGCCAGTGGAACCAGCGGCCGGCGGCAACGTTGTTGCCGGGGACGACCATACCGTGCAGGAGAGAGCTTATGAAGAAAATCGCCCTGATCGCCGTGCTCATGCTGCCCGTGGCCGCATGCACGCAGACCCAGCAAGGCGCGGCCATCGGCGGGGCGTCGGGCGCCGCGATCGGCGCCGCGGTCGCCAATGACGACGTCGAGGGCGCGGTCATCGGCGGCGCGGCCGGCGCGATCGCCGGTGCGCTGATCGGCCGGGCGGCCGAGGGACGCGACCAGTGCGTCTATCGCGACGAATACGGCCGCCGCTACGTCGACGACTGCCCGGCCGGCTATTGACCGCAGCCGGCACCGCCGGCGCCACAGCGCGAAGCGGCGCTCCCGGCAGCCAGCCGGGGCGCCGTTTTGCGTGTCGGCCGTCCGCTCAGCGCGGCGCGGCCTGGGCGTTGAGCGCGTCGTGCCGCCGACGCACCTCCTGCGGCCAGCGCGACTTGATGTAGGACAGCGCTGCGACGATCTCGCGGTCCGACAGCAGCCCCTCGAAGGCGGGCATGGCGGAGCGATGGTCGGGCAGCCCGGCCGCCGCGGCGACGCCATACTTGGTGATGTCGAACAGGAGCCGGTCGGGATGGTGCCAGGTGTGGCCGGTCTCGTCGTGCGGCGGCGCCGGCAGCAGTCCGTCGGGGCCCGGCGTCTGCCAGTCCGCCTCGCCCTGGAGTTCGACCCCGTGACAGGATGCGCACTGCGCGGCGTAGACGCGCGCGCCGAGCGCGACGAGGCCGGCATCGTCCGGCCGCAGCAGCCGGCCCTCCGCCTGCCGGTCGAACAGCGCCGGCGCAGCGAGCACCGCCAGAACCACCGCAAGCAGCGCCAGCGCCACGACGGCGAAAACGATCGCGCGGCGGCTCATTCGATGCCGTTGTGGCGCTGCAGCGCCCGCACATAGGCCGTGATGCGGCCGACCTCGCGCGGTGCCAGGCCCGCCACCGGCGGCATGTCGCCGAAGCGCCAGTGATGCGCGCGCACGCCGTTGGCAACCGCCAGATCGAAGGCCGCGTCGGCATGGTGGCCCGGCTCGTAGATCGGGTGCACCAGCGGCGGGCCGTAGCCGTCGCGGCCGGCCGCCGTGGGACCGTGGCACTCGGCGCAGTTGGCCTCGAACAGCGCCCGGCCGGCGCGCGCTTGCGGATCGAGCGCGTCGGGCACGGCGACGGCGGCGAGCGGCGCGCCGCTGCCGCCGCGCTCGGGCCCCCGATCCGAGAGCCGATACCAGCCGACGACGAGAACGAGCGCCAGGGCGGCCGCGGCGACGAGGCGACGGTTGCTCATGCGCGGCGGTCCGGCCGAAGCGACGCGGACCGGCGCGGTCGGTCACGGCGGGCGAAGCGTAGCGGGCTCACGGTCGCACTCGTCTCCGGTCTCGTCCGATCCACCTCGCCCGCCACCGCGCCGGTCCGCGCGCTGGCAGGCTGGGAGCGGATTCCCTAGCGCTTCCCGCCGGTGGAAGGTCAAGCGCGGCCGGCGCCCTGCCCGCAGCGGGAACCTTCCCGCGCTGGAAGGCCGTTGTCACTGCAGCGCCGGCGCGTTGCGCCACGACACAGAAGCGAAAAGAGGATCCGATGTCCTATTGGCGATTTCTTGCGATGGTCGCGACGGCGACCGTCATCATGTTCGGCCTGATGTATCTCAACACCTATGCCTTCGATCACCTGATCTTCAGCGAGACCCGCACCTACATGGCGCTGCTGATGGGCGCGACGATGGCCATCGTCATGCTGGCCTTCATGCTGTCGATGTACACCAACCGCGCGATCAACCTGTCGATCGTCGCCGGCAGCCTGGTGCTGTTTGCCGTGTCGCTCTACCTGGTGCGCAGCCAGACGACGGTGCAGGACGTCTCCTACATGCGCGCGATGATCCCGCACCATTCGATCGCCATCCTGACCAGCGAGCGCTCCGAGATCTCCGATCCGCGCGTGCGCAAGCTCGCCGACGAGATCATCAAGGCGCAACGGCTGGAAATCGCCGAGATGAAGGCGCTGATCGCCGACCTGAAGGGCGGCCCGCCGGCCACGCCGGAGATCGACGGCCGCTAGACTGGGGGCCGCCGGCAGCGCCGGGGCGCCCGGCGCCGGCCGGAAAACTGGCCTCGGCGGGCGAGTTGTCATAGAAGAAGGCATGATGCGCATGCTCGCCCTTTCGATGACGCTGGCCGTTCTCGTCATCTTTGCCGCATGGCCCGGCAGCGGCGGGGCTGCCGCGGCGACGGCCGGCGAACCGGCGGTCACGCAGCACGCGCAGGAGGTCGCCGGCTGCCCGAGCGGCGACAGCGCCGCCCATCACGGCAGCGGCGCCTGCGTGTGGGAGTGCGCCGGCACGCCGCCGGCGGCCGCGATCCTGCCGCCGCGCAACGCCGCACCGGGCGAAGCGCCCGCTTCCGGCCAGCGCGCGCTGGCCATCGCCGAGGCCCGCTTCCGCCCGCCGATCGGGGGTTGATCCGCCACGCTGCGCCGCATGCGCGGCGCTTGCGCCACGTTCAGCCTTCGGAGGTTCGTCATGATCACGAAACGCAGTTTCCTCGCCGGCCTGGCCGCCGCCGCGCTCGCGCCGGCCGCCCCGGCGCTCGCCCATCCCGTGCGGCTCGACCCGAAGTTCCTGCCGCAGACGGTGCGCTACCGCGGCCATCCGCCGGGCACCATCGTCGTCGACACCGGCAACCATTTCCTCTACCTGCAGCTTTCCGGCGGCCGCGCGCGGCGCTACGGCGTCGGGGTCGGCCGCGCCGGGCTCGCCTTCAAGGGCGGCGCGGTGGTCGGCCGCAAGGCCAGGTGGCCGCGCTGGACACCGACCCAGAACATGATCCGCCGCGAGCCGCACAAATACGCCCGCTATGCCGGCGGCGTGCCCGGCGGTCCGGGCAACCCGCTCGGCGCACGGGCGCTCTATCTCTACCGCGGCGGGCGCGACACCATGTACCGCATCCACGGCACCAACCAGCCCGGCTCGATCGGCCGGTCGGTGTCCAACGGCTGCATCCGCATGATCAACGACCACGTCGTCGATCTCTACGAGCGGGTGCCGGTGGGCGCGCAGGTCGTCGTCCTGTGAGATGCCGATGGCTGAGGCCGGCGGCGCGGCGGCGGCCGCACTCTTCCGGCCGCTGACGCTGCCCTCGGGCGTCGTCCTGAAGAACCGGCTCGCCAAGGCGGCGATGTCGGATTCGCTCGGCGACGGCCGCGGCAACCCGACCGGCGCGCAGCGCCGGCTCTATGCGCGCTGGGCGGCGGGCGGCGCGGCGCTGTCGGTCGTCGGCGAGGTGCAGGGCGACCCGCACTTTGCCGAAAAGCCGGGCAACCTCGTGCTGGCGCCCGGCGCCGACGCGGCCGGCTTCGCGGCGCTGGCGCGCTGCGGCGCGGCCGACGGAAGCCGGTTGTGGCTGCAGCTCGGCCATGCCGGCGCGCTGGCGCATCCGCCGATCGGCACGCCGAAGGGGCCGAGCGCGCTCGACCTCCCGGGGCTCGCCTGCGCGGCGCTGACGCAGGCAGAGGTGGCGGCGCTGCCGGCGCTGTTCGCGCGGACCGCCGCGCAGGCCGAGCGGCTCGGCTTCGGCGGCGTCGAGCTGCACGCCGCGCACGGCTTCCTGCTCAGCCAGTTCCTGTCGCCGCTGTTCAACCGGCGCGGCGACGCCTATGGCGGGCCGCTCGCCAACCGCATGCGGCTTCTGATCGAGACGGTGGAGGCAGTGCGCGACGCGGTCGGCGCGGGCTTCGCCGTCGCCGTCAAGCTCAACGCCACGGACCAGCTCGCCGGCGGCTTCGCCGAAGACGAGGCGCTCGCCGTCGTCGCCGCGCTCGAGGCCACCGGCATCGACCTGATCGACATCAGCGGCGGCACCTATTTTCCCGGCGCGGCGGCGGCCTCCGACCGGCGCACGGCCGGCCCCTACTTCGGCGCCTTCGCCGCGGCGGCCAGGCAGCGCACGCGCACGCCGCTGATGCTGACCGGCGGCTTCAAGACGCGCGCCGAGGCGGCCGCGGCGGTCGCCGGCGGCACGGTCGACGTCGTCGGCCTGGCGCGCGCCCTGGTGCTCGACCCGGCGCTGCCGCGACGCTGGCGGACGGCCGAAGGCGGCGACCCCGGCTTTCCGCGCTTCGGCGAAAGCCCCGAGGGCGGCATCACCGCGTGGTACACGATGCGGCTGACCGCGCTGGCCGAAGGCGGCGCCTCGGCGCCGGCCGATCCGGCGGCCGCGCTCGACGCCTACCGGGCGCGCGACGCAGCCCGAGTGGCGCTGTGGCGCGCGCGCTTCGGCCCGCCGCCGGCGAACGCGACCTAGAGCCGTTCTGCGTTTCACGGAATCGCAGAACGGCTCTAACGCATTGTTTTCATGCGTTTCCGAACTGCGAACCGGTTGCCACTTCGCCCGAAACCGCTCTGGCCGCGCCGGGCGGTCAGCCCGCCTCGATGCCCTCCTCGATCGTTCTGGTGTGGGCGCGCGCCTGGCGCACCGACCGACTGTCGAGCAGGCGCACCAGATAGTCGCGGTTGGTGACGATGCCGGCGATCTGTGTCGCGCGCAGCGCGGCGACGAGCCGGTCGAGCGCCTGTTCGCGGGTGTCGGCGTGGGCGATCAGCTTGGCGATCAGCGGGTCGTAGTGGGTGCCGATCTCGTTGCCTTCGCGATAGCCGGCGTCGACGCGCACGCCGGGCATCGCCGGCAGGACGAAGCTGGCGAGCGGACCCGGCGACGGCAGGAAGCGCTTGTCGGGATTTTCCGCATAAAGCCGCGCCTCGACGCTGGCGCCGGTCAGCGCGATGCCGGGCTGGGCGAGCGCGGCCGAGAGGTCCTCGCCCATCGCCTGGCGGATCTGCGCGCTCACCAGGTCGACGCCGGTGACCATCTCGGTCACCGGATGCTCGACCTGAATGCGCGTGTTCATCTCGAGGAAGTAGAAGGCCTGGCTGTCGGGGTCGAAGAGATACTCCACCGTGCCGGCGCCGCGATAGCCGATCGCCGCGGCGAGGTCGGTCGACACGGCGGTCATGCGCGCCCGCGTTTGCGCCGACAGGCCGGGTGCCGGCGCCTCCTCCACGACCTTCTGGTGGCGGCGCTGCAGCGAGCAGTCGCGCTCGAACAGGTGCACCGCGCCCGCGGCGCCGAAGCCGAAGACCTGCACCTCGACATGGCGCGCGCGCACCAGGAAGCGCTCGAGATAGACGCCGTCGTCGTGGAAGATGCGCGCGGCGAAACCGCGCGTGCGCTCGACAGCGGCGAGCAGCCGGTCCTCGTCGTCGACGCGCTGCATGCCGTGGCCGCCGCCGCCGGCCACCGCCTTGACCAGCAGCGGGTAGCCGACCGCCCGGCCGGCCTCCAGCACGGCCTGCGGGTCGCCGGGCAGCCGCTCGGTGCCGGGCAGAACCGGCACCCCGGCGGCGATCGCGCAGGCGCGCGCGCTCTCCTTGTCGCCCATCAGGCGGATGTGCTCCGGCGCGGGCCCGACGAAGGCCAGCCCGGCTTGCGCGCAGGCCTCGGCGAAGGCGGCGTTTTCCGAGAGGAAGCCGTAGCCGGGATGCACGAGCGTGCTGCCGGTCGCCAGCGCGGCCTCGATGATGGCGGCGCCGTCGAGATAGCTCTCGCGTGCCGGAGCGGGGCCGATGCGCACGGCCTCGTCCGCCATGTCGACATGCGGCAGGCCGGCATCGGCATCGGAATGGACGGCGACGGTCGGCAGGCCGAGGCTTCGGGCAGCGGCGAGGACGCGGCAGGCGATCTCGCCGCGGTTGGCGGCAAGCAGTTTGTGCTTCATCGGGATTTCCTCGTCGGAACAGCGCGCAGCGTCAGCGCCGCGCGCGGGCAGGCGGCGCGGCCGCGGCGGCCTCCTCCTGCTCGATGGCGGCGATCGCGGCGTCGCGCGAATCCATGATCAGCCGGTTGACGTGGCGGCCGGCGTTCGTGGCATCGCCGGCGGCGACGGCATCCACCACCTGTCGCCAGATGTGCGCCGATTCGCGCCGCCGCGCCTGCGTGGCAAGGCCGAGCTGGGTGTAGCGGATGGTCTGCCGCGCCAGCGAGTGGAGCATGCCGGTCAGTCGCCGGTTGTGGGTGATGGAGGCGAGGATGCGGCTGAGCGCGGCGCTCTGGCGCACATAGTCCTCGTGTCCCTCGGGGTCCTGCGCCAGCTCCTGCAGCCGCGCCGCGCCGGCCTTGAAGGCGGCGATCACCTCGGGCGTGCCGGCCGCGCAGAGGTGGCCGACGGCGACCTGGCTGAGGGCGGCGCGGATCTCGAAGATGTCGCGCACCTCGTCCGTCGTCAGGCGGGTGACGTGGGCGCCGCGGTTGGGCGCGATGCGCACCACGCCCTCCATCTCCAGAAGGCGCAGCGCCTCGCGGATCGGCCCGCGGCTGACCTGGAACTTGTCGGCCAGATCCTGCTCGCGCACCGGGTCGCCGGGGCGATAACGGCCCTTGAGGATGGCGTCGCTCACCTGCTCGGCGATCTGCTCGGGCAGCGTCAGCGGCCGGCGGTACTCGACCTCGCCGTCGCCGGAGCGCAGACCGGCCGGACCGTCGTCGTCGAATGCCATGGGTCTGCCTCCCCTCGCCCCCGGCCCGAGCCCCGCTATGGCGACCACCGCGTTCAGCCGACGGTCAGCGTCGCCAAAGGCTGGCCTTCGCGCACCGTGTCGCCCTCCGCCACGGTGATGGCGGCCAGCGTTCCGGCCTCGGGCGCCAGCACCGGGATCTCCATCTTCATGGACTCCAAGATCATCAGAATACCCTCCTCCTCGACCGCCTCGCCAACGGCCGTTTCGATTTTCCACACGGTTCCTGCGATTTCGGCTTCGACGACGATCTCACGCATGGCGTTCCTTCCTTCGCTCAGATGTAGGTCGGCCAGGCGCTCAGCTCGCGCCGGCCGAGGCCGCCGCCGCGCGCCGCGGCATGGGTGGCCAGCGCCTCGATCAGGAAGGCGCGGGTGTCGCGCGGGTCGAGCACCGTCTGCACGCCGAAGACCTGCGCCATGTCGTAGGCCGAGGTGCCGCGGGTGAGCTGGCCGCGGGCGGCCTCGAAGGCCTCGGGATCGTCCTCGCGGCGGATGCCGAGCACAACGCTGACGCCGATCTGGGGATCCATGAAGCTGACATCGGCCGTCGTCCAGGCGGCGCTCTCGTTGCTGTTGCGGCCGCCGCCGAGATTGAGGAAGGCCTGGCCGTAGCTCTTGCGCAGGATGACCGAGATCTTGGGCACCGAGCACAGCTGCAGCGCGTGCATCATGTTCATGATCTGGGCCGGCGCCGCCTTGCGCTCGCCCTCCACGCCGACGAGGAAGCCGGGCGTGTCGACCAGCATGACGATCGGGATGTGGAAGGAATCGCACAGCGCGAGGAAGCTCGTCACCTTGCGGCACGCGGCGGGATCGAGCGCGCCGCCGCGGATCATCGGGTTGGTCGCGACGATGCCGACGCTGCGGCCGGCCAGCCGCGCCAGACCGGTGACGGCGGCGCGGCCGAAGCGCTCCTTGACCGGCAGGAAACTGTCCGGATCGACCACCGCGCCGATCACCTTGCGGATGTCGTAGACCTTGCTGCGCTCGACGGGCACCAGCTCGAGCAGGCGGTCGGCGGCGGCGGGGTCCTCGGCCGGCGCTTCGGCGACCGGCGGTGCCTCGCCGGCATGGCCGGGCAGGTAGGACAGGAAGCGGCGCACGAGCGCCAGCGCCTGCTCGTCCGTCTCGACGACGGCATCGGCGAGGCCCGTCACCTCGGCGTGCAGGCGCCAGCCGCCGAGCTCCTCCGGATCGACCGTCTCGCCGATGGCAAGCGCGGTCACCCGCGCGCTGGAGACGGCGAGCACGGCGCCCTTGCGCATGACGACGAAGTCCGACAGGCAGGTGTACCAGGTCGACGAGCCGAAGCAGGGCCCCAGGACGGCGCTCACCCACGGCGTCTCGCGCCGCCGGCAATACTGCTGCGGGTCGGCGCCGCCCTGCGACATCGCCTGGGCGCCCATCACGTCGGGAATGCGCGCGCCGGAGGATTCGCCGAGGAAGACGACCGGCATGCCGGAGCGGGTGGCGGTGTCCTTGACGTAGGCGATCTTCTTGGCGTTGGTCGCCGAGGACGAGGCGCCCTTGACCGTCAGATCGTTGGAGACGACGGCGACGCGGCGCCCGTCGATGCGGCCGAAACCGCTCACCTTGCCGTCGGCCGGCGTCCTGTCGCGATCCTGCGGCACCACGGAGGTGGCCAGCAGGCCGACCTCGCGGAAGCTCCCGGCATCGAGCAGCACGTCGAGGCGCGCCCGCGCGTCGAGATGCCCCTGCTCGGCGCGCCTGGCGAGCTTGTCCGGCCCGCCCATGGCGCGCGCGGCGCGCTGCCGCGCCTCGAGCTCTTCAAGCTGCCGCTGAAACCCCATGGCTCGCCTCCCTTTCGGCGCACCCTTCCTATAAGATTGCCTTATTGTCAACAATCCTATTGACAACTTGACGACACCGAAGCTAAGCCCCGGACGGTGACGGGCGGAAGCGTCGCCGCGGTGGGAGGAAGCATGTCCTGGCAGTCCGAAGTCGACGAGATCGCGCGGCGCCGTCAGCTCGCCGAGGCCATGGGCGGACCCGAGGCGGTCGCGCGCATGCATGCCGCCGGCAAGATGACGGCACGCGAGCGCATCGCCCGGCTGCTCGACCGCGACACCTTCCGCGAGATCGGAACGCTCACCGGCGCGGCCGAGTATGACGAGGATGGCGCGCTCGCCGCCGTCACGCCGGCCAACGCGATCATCGGCACCGGCCGCATCGACGGCCGCAAGGTGCTGGTCTCGGCCGACGACTTCACGATCCGCGGCGGCTCCTCCGAGGCGACGATCTCCGACAAGTGGATCTATGCCGAGCGCATGGCGCTGGAGCTCGGCCTGCCGCTCGTGCGGCTGGTCGACAGCGCCGGCGGCAGCGTCAAGCTGCTCGACAAGCAGGCGTCGACCAAGCTGCCCGGCTATGCGAGCTGGGAAATGACGCGGATGATGGGCGAGATCCCCGTCGTCGGCATCGCCATGGGATCGTGCGCCGGGCTCGGCGCGATCAAGGTGGCCGGCGCGCACCTCTCCATCATGGTCAAGAACACCGCGCAGGTGTTCGCCGCCGGCCCCTTCGTGGTCAAGGAGGGCACCGGCGTCGACGTCGACAAGGAGGAGCTGGGCGGCGCCGCGGTGCACGCCCGCGGCTCCGGCGTGGTCGACAACGAGGCGGCCGACGAGGCCGACGCGCTCGACCAGGCGCGCCGCTTCCTGTCCTACCTGCCGCCCAACGTGCACCGCCTGCCGCCGGCGGCGGAGCCGCAGGACGATCCGGAGCGGCGCGAGGAATGGCTGCTCGAGGCGGTGCCGCGCGAGCGCCGCCGCGCCTACCAGACGCGCAAGATCATCAACGCGGTCGTCGATGCCGGCAGCTTCTTCGAGATCGGCCGCTACAACGGCCGCTCGAGCGTCACCGGCCTGGCGCGGCTCGCCGGCAAGCCGGTCGGCATCCTGGCCAACGATCCGATGTTCGCCGGCGGCGCGATGACCGCCAAGTCGTCGCAGAAGATCGAGAGCTTCGTCGACCTCTGCGACACGTTCCACCTGCCTGTCGTGTCTCTGTTCGACCAGCCCGGCATCATGATCGGCCCGGACGCCGAGCGTGCCGGCACGATGCGCGCGGCGATGCGCGCGCTGGCGGCCATCGACCAGAGCCGCGTGCCGTGGTGCACGATCGTCGTGCGGCGCGCCTTCGGCGTGGCCGGCGCCGCGCACGGCCGGCTCGCCGGCATCAACCTGCGCTATGCCTGGCCGTCGGCGAGCTGGGGCTCGATCCCGCTCGAGGGCGGCATCGCCGCCGCCTTCCGGCGCGAGATCGCGGCGGCCGACGATCCCGACGCCCTGCGCGATCAGCTCCACCGCCGCTACAGCGCCCTCACCTCGCCGTTCCGCACGGCCGAGCGCTTCGGCATCAACGACATCATCGATCCGCGCGAGACGCGGCCGCTGCTGTGCGACTGGATCGAAACGGCGTGGGAGCAACTGCCGCAGCAGCTCGGCACCGCCCCGCGCACCATGCGCAAATAGGCGGCGGACGGACGGCATGAAGATCATCGCGGGCGACGAACTGACCTGGGCGGCACGGCAGTTTGCCGGCCGTGTGGCGCTGCAGTTCGGCGAGCGGCACTACGGCTACGGCGAACTCGAGGCGCAGTCGAACCGGCTGGCGAACGCGCTGATGGCGCTCGGCCTGGAGCCCGGCGCGCGCGTGGCGGTGCTGCTCAACAACTGCATCGAGAGCGTCGAGACCGTGTTCGGCGTCACCAAGGCGGCGCTCACCTACGTCGCGCTCAACGCGCGCCACACCGTGGCCGAGCACGCCGACATCCTGCGCGACGCCGGCGCCACGCTGGTGATCGCCGGACCGGAGTTCCAGGAGGTCGCCGAGGCGGCGGTGCGGCGGGCGCCGTCGGTGCGCCACCTCGTCGGCCTCGGCTGGCGGGCGCCTGGGGCGGCGAGCTATGCCGAGCTTCTCGACAGCGTCTCGCCCGCGCCGCCGCGGGTCGCGGTGGACGACGCGCAGATCACGCGCATCGTCTACACCTCGGGCACGACCGGCAAGCCGAAGGGCATCGCCTACAGCCATGCGCGCGCCCGCCACCGGCTCGACAACTTCTTCGCCGCGCTCGAATACCGGCTCGGCGTCGAGGATTCGATGATCCATGTCGGACCGCTGACGCACGCGGCCGGCAACTACATGATCCCCTACTACCTGCGCGGCGCGCGCAACATCATCCTGCCGCGCTTCGATCCGCAGCTCCTGCAGCAGACCATCGAACGCGAGCGCGTCACCCACCTGCTGCTCGTGCCGACCATGATCGTGCGCCTGCTCGACGACATCGCCGAGCACGGCATGCGCCACGACCTGTCGTCGCTCACCTGCATCAACTACGGCACCGCGTCGACGCCCGTGCATGTCCTGCGGCGGGCGATCGAGACCTTCGGTCCGGTCTTCCGGCAGCATCTCGGCATGTCGGAATGCCCGCAGCCGCTCACCATCCTCTACCCGCACGAGCACGTGCTCGACGGCGCGCCGCACGAGGTGCGGCGGCTGGCCTCCTGCGGCCGGCCGACGATGAACGTCAGCATCTCCATCCGCGGCCGCGACGACGCGCCGCTGCCGCCCGGCGAGACCGGCGAGATCGCGGTCGAGGCGCGGGGCGTTGCCGCGGTCGAGTACTGGAACCGGCCGGATCTGCTGGCCGAGACCGTGCGCGAGGGATGGTTCTACACCGGCGACGTCGGCTGGCAGGACGAGGACGGCTTCCTCTACATCGTCGGCCGCAACAAGGACATGATCATCTCCGGCGGCTTCAACGTCTATGCGCGCGAGGTCGAGGACGCGCTGCTGCAGAATCCCGAGCTCGCCGACGCCGCGGTGATCGGCGCCCCCGACGCGGAGTGGGGCGAGGTGATCGTCGCCGCGGTCGTGGCGAGGCCCGGCAGACGCCCGACGCCGGAATCCGTCATCGACGCCTGCCGCGACCACATCGCCGGCTACAAGAAGCCGCGCCGCATCGTCTTCGTGGAGGCGCTGCCGCGCAACGTGGCCGGCAAGGTCAACAAGGCCGAGCTCAAGGCGGCGCTGCTCGAAGGGGCGGCGGGGCACGGCGCGCCAAGCTGAAACACAGGACCGGGAGGAAGACCATGCTCACGACATCCATGCGATACGGCCCCGCGGCGGGCCTCGCGGCGGCGCTGCTGGCCAGCGGCCTCGCCGTCGGCACGGCCGGCGCGCAACAGCAGGTGAAGCTGTCCTACCACTGGGGGCCGAACCACCCGGCCGCGAGCTTCGCCGACGCCTTCGCCGAGCGGCTGACCGAACGCAGCGACGGCGCGCTGCAGGTCGACGTCTTTCCCTCCGGCCAGCTCTTCGGCATCCGCGAGGTGCTCGGCGGCGTGTCGTCCGGCGCCGTGCAGATCGGCATGGCGGTCGGCGTCGCCAGCTTTCCGCCGCTGACCAGCGACTACGACATCACCGCCGTACCCGGCCTGTTCGACAGCTTCGAGGAGATGCGCGGCTTCTTCGCCGAGACGGAGGCGGGACAGGCCATCGTCGAGGAGATCGAGACCTCGGCGCGCATCCGGATCGTCGGCTACAATCCCGTCGGCCCGATCGCCGTCTTCTCCACCATCGAGGATCTGTCGACGGTCGGCTCGCTGAGCGGCGCCAGCGCCCGCGTGCTGACCGATGCCGACCGCGTGCGCTGGGAGGCGCTCGAGGCCGAGCGCATGGTCTCGCTGCCCACCGGCGAGGTCTACACGGCTTTGCAGAGCGGCATGATCGACACGGTCGCCACCGTGCCCGGCGCGCTGGCCGCCTACAGCTGGTGGGACTTCATCAAGTCGGCGCAGCTGCCCTACTTCCAGTTCGGCGACGGCTACATCATCGCCAACGGCGCCTGGTTCGACAACCTGTCGCCCGAGCTGCAGGCGCTGGTGCGCGAGGTGGGCGCGGAGATCTCGACCGAATCGACCGCCGCCATCAACGCGGCCTCCGCGCAGGTTCTCGACGGTCTGGAGCAGAAGGGCGGCACCGTCTACACGCTCGAAGGCGAGGAGCTGGAGCGGCTTCGCCGGCTCGAGCGCGAGGAGGTCTATCCGCGGCTTGCCGACCGGGTGAGCCAGGATGTCCTCGACGCCGCCCTCGCCTACACCGGCGCCGAATAGGCGGCCCCGCCCTGCCCGCCGGCACGCCGGGGGCAGGGTCCGGCGGGCGGCGCGACGCCGCCGCCCGAGACACTGGAGGGTGATGCCATGGCCGGGCTCGTTGTGGCCTATGTGCGGTTCAGTGCGCTTCTTGCCCGGCTGTGCCTGGTCGTGGCCAGCGCGGCCATCGCCTTCGCGGTGTTCGCCCTCACCGCCTCGGCGCTCGAGCGGCTGTTCATCGGCATCAGCTTCGCCGTGCTCAACGACCTGCCGCCGCAGCTCATGCCCTGGGTCGTGTTTCCGATGATGGGCGTGCTGCTGCGGCGCGACAAGCACGTGACGGTCGACTTCCTGCCCAACCTCCTGACGGGCCGGCGGCGCGCCGCGCTCGACCTGGCGGTCGGGCTCGTGGTGGCCGTGGCGAGCGTCGTCTTCCTGGCCGGCGGCAGCGAGGCGCTCGGCTTCTTCATCATGCTGAACCAGGTGTCGGAGACCGGCCTCGACTTCCCGCTGTGGTGGATCTACGCGGCGTTCCCGGTCGGCTTCGCCATCCTGCTGTGGTTCTCCGTCGAGAAGTGCGCGCTGGCGCTCTGCGAGCTCGCCGGCGCGGAGACCTGGGCGACGCTGCTCAAGGGAGGCGCGCGATAATCCCCTTCACGCTCGCCCTGTCGACGGTTCTCCTGCTGGTCTCCGTGCCGATCTTCCTGGTGTTCGGCATCGGCAGCTCGCTGATCGCCACCGGGCAGCTCGGCCTGCCCTGGGCGACGCTGCTGCAGACCGCGTTCGCCGGCATCACCAAGCAGATCCTGCTCGCCATCCCGCTGTTCGTGTTCGCCGGCTACGTCATGGTGCGCGGCGGCATCGCGACGCGGCTGATCAATCTTTGCGTCGCGCTGGTCGGCCACTGGCCCGGCGGGCTCGGCATCGCCATGGTGCTGGCGATGGGCTTCTTCGCCGCGTTCTGCGGCTCGGTGCTGGCCGCCATCACCGCGATCGGCACCATCCTGATGCCGCGCATGGTCGAGAACGGCTATCCGAAGCCCTTCGTGGTCGTGCTGGCGGCGATGGCCGCGCTGCTCGAGGCGCTGATCCCGCCGAGCAACGCGGCGATCATCTATTCCTCGCTCACCCAGGTGCCGGTGGCGCGCACCTTCGCCGCCGGCATCGTGCCGGGCATCGTGCTGATGCTGCTTCTGAGCCTCTACGTCGCCTTCCGCTGCCGCGCGATGCCGCGCACGCCGCGCGCCTCCTGGCGCGAGCGGCGCATCGCCTTCACCGCCGCCATCCCCGCCCTGTTCACGCCGGTCATCGTGCTCGGCGGCATCTATGGCGGCTTCCTGACGGCGGCCGAATCGGCGGCGGTCGCCAGCGCCTGGGCGCTGATCGTCGGCTTTCTCGTCTACCGCCAGCTCTCCGTGCGCGGCGTCGCCGAGGCGCTCGCCGCCACGACGATCGCGACCAGCGCCATCTTCATCATCATCGCGATGGCCAAGTTCCTGTCGGTGGTGCTGACCTTCACCCAGGCGCCGCAGCACCTGATCGAATACCTGACCGGCTTCGGCACCGGGCCGCTCACGTTCCTGCTGCTCGTCGCGGCCGCCTGCCTGCTACTCGGCACCTTCATCGAGGTGGTGCCGATCTTCTACCTGGTCGTGCCGCTGACGCTGGCGGGGCTCGGCGTCTTCGGCGTCGACCCGATCCACTTCTACATCGTGCTGGCCGCCTTCATCGGCCTCGGCATGCTGACGCCGCCGGTGTGCGTGGGCCTCTACACCGGCGCGGCGGTGATCGGCCTGTCGCCCGAGCGGGCCTTTGCCGAGCTGCCGGGTTTCCTGCTTCTCGGCCTCGTCTACGGGCTCATCATGATCCTTGTCCCCGACCTTGCCACCTGGTTGCCGAGCCATGTCTGATTTCGAATCGGGCCTCGTCGTCGAGGAGCCTGTGGCCGGCGTCGCCGTGATGCGCTTCGACCGGCCGGCCGCCCTCAACGCCATCACCAGCGCCACCGGACAGGCGATGGTCGAGGCGTTCTGCGATTTCGCCGTCCGCCCCGACCTGCGCTGCCTCGTCATCACCGGGACGGGCACGCGCGCCTTCTCCACCGGCGCCGACCTGAAGGAGCGCGCCCGGCTCGACGACACGGCGCTGCGCCGCCAGCACGCCACGCACCGTCTCGGCCTGACCATTCGCCAGGCGTTCGCGTTTCCGGTGATCGCGGCGGTCAACGGCCTGGCGCATGGCGGCGGCGCGGAGCTGGCGCTGTCGTGCGACATGGTGATCGCCGCCGACCATGCGCGCTTCTGCCTGCCGGAGGTCAAGCGCGGCATCATGCCGGGCATGGGCGGCACCCAGTTTCTCGCCCGCAAGGTGGGCGCGCAGCGGGCGATGGAACTGATCCTGTCCGGCAGGGAGATCGACGCGCAGGAAGCGCTCGCGCTCGGCATCGCCGGCCGCATCGTGCCGCAGGCCGCGCTTCAGGCGGCGGCTCTCGAGAGCGCGCGGCAGATCGCGACCAGCCCGCCGCTGGCCGTCAGCGCCGTCGCCCGCGCCGTGCGCGGCGGCGCCGGCACGGACCTGGCAAGCGGGCTCGCCCTGGAGCTGGCGCTGCACCAGCGGCTGATGGCGAGCGACGATCGGCGCGAAGGCATCGCCGCCTTCGTCGAGCGCCGCACGCCGCACTGGCGCGGCCGGTGAGCGCGCCGGGCGGACGCATCGCCATTGTCGGCGGCGGCTTCACCGGGGCCGCGCTCGCCATCCATCTCGTGCGCCACGCGCGACCGTCCGGCGCGATCACCGTCTTCGAGCCGCGCGCGCGGCTCGGCGCCGGCCTCGCCTATTCGACCGACGATCCCGACCATCGCTTCAACGGTCCGATCGACCTTCTGTCGCTGTTTCCCGACGATCCGGCGCATTTCGAGCGCTGGTATCACGCCTCCGGCGAGCGTGCGGCCGATCCGCAAGCCGTCGCCGCGACCGGGCAGCTCTACTGCCGGCGCGCCGCGTTCGCCCGCTACATGGCCGCGCAGCTCGCCGCGCACGGCGGCCCGCCGTCGGACACCGGCGCCATCGTGCACGATCGCCGCCGCGTCGTCGATCTCGAGCGGGACGGCGCCGCGCTGACCCTGACGACGGACGACGGGACGCGGAGCGCCTTCGGGCAGGTCTTCCTGTGCACCAGCTTCGAGCCGCCGGCCATTCCCGGTCCGCTGCGGCCGCTGGCCGACGATCCGCGCTTCGTGGTCGATCCGTGGGCGCCGGGCGCGCTCGACCGGGTGCCGCGCGAGGGCGACGTCCTGCTCGTCGGCACCGCGCTGACGGCGGTCGACGTCGTGGCGACGCTGATGCGGCGCGGCCAGCGCGGCACCGTGACGGCGATCTCGCGGCGCGGCCTGCTGCCGCGCCCGCAGGACGTGCTGCCGTCGATGGAGGCCCGCATCGCCAAGTTCCTGCGCCCGACGCCGCTGTTCGTCGAACGGCACGGCGTGCCGCACCGCCTGCCGGCGATCGTGCGCGCCGTGCGCGCCGACATCGCCGAGGCGCGGCGCCGGGGCCGGCCGTGGCAGGATGCCTTCGACGACCTGCGCGATGCCGGGCCCGTGCTGTGGGCGGCGCTGCCCGTTGCCGAGCGGCGCCGGGCGCTGCGCCATCTGCGCGCCTTCTACGATGCGCACCGCTACCGCATGGCGCCACAACTGGCGGCGATCGTCGAGCACGCGCAGCGCGCCGGCCGGCTGACCTTCGCCAGGGCGCGCTGCGTCGCGGCCGAGGCGACCGCCGCCGGCCTCGTCGTGCGGCTGGCCGAGGGGCGGCCGGCGGCAACCGCCGGCGCGCGCTGCTTCGCCGCGATCGTCAACTGCACCGGACCGACGTCGGAGGTGGCGGGAAGCCGCAACCCGCTGCTCGCCGCGCTCGTCGCCAGGGGGCTTGCCGCCCCGGACCCGACGGGCGCGGGCCTCGGCGTCGATGCGGCCTGCCGGCCGATCGCCGCCGACGGCGGCACCGACCCCCGCCTCGTCGCCTTCGGGCCGCTGACCCGCGGCCGCTTCGGCGACCTGACCGCGATCCCGCAGATCAACGCGCAGATCCTGCGCACGCTGACGGGCAGCGCCCTCGGCCGCCCGGGCGGTGCCGCGCCGACGAACGCCTAGCCGCGCCGGGCGGTCAGCCGCGCCACCTGGCCGAGCCCGTCATAGAGGATGACGGCGAGCGCGCCGGTCAGCAGGCCGCCCTGCAAGACGAAGGCCAGGTTGTTGGAGTTGAGGCCGGCGATGATGACCTCGCCGAGCCCCTTGGCGGCGACCGTCGAGCCGATGGTGGCCGTCGACAGGGCGATGACCAGCGAGATGCGCACGCCCTCCAGGATGACCGGCAGGGCGAGCGGCAGCTCGACCTGGAGCAGGCGCTGCGGCCCGGTCATGCCGGAGCCGCGCGCCGCCTCGGCGACGGCCGGCGGCACGCCGGTCAGCCCGGCCAGCGCGTTCTCGAAGACCGGCAGCAGGCCGTAGAGAAACAGCGCGATCAGCGTCGGCCAGGCGCCGAAGCCGACCACCGGCACGGCAAGCGCCAGCACCGCGACCGGCGGGAAGGTCTGGCCGATGTTGACGATGGCGCGCGACAGCGGCAGGAACTCGGCGCCGATCGGCCGGCTGACCAGTATCGCCAGGCCGACGCTGATGGCGACGGCCGGCACGATGGCGGCGACGACGATCAGCAGATGCGAGACGGTGAGCGCCAGCAGGCTCGCCCGGTCGTAGATCGCCGCCCCGCCGGGCGGCGCGAAGGGCGCGAGCAGCGGCGCGAAGGCGTCCGGCACCAGCAGGAAGGCGAGCACCAGCGCCACCAGGGCGAACCGGAGCGCGGCGGCCACGACGGCGCTCATCGCGGCGGCCGCCCCGCCGAAAGCAGCGCGCCGCGCGTCACCCGGCCGCAGGCGGCACCCTCGTCATCGACCACGGGCAGCGCCTGGCGGCCGCTCCAGATCATCTCGGCGAGCGCGTCGCGCAGCGAGTGGCCGGTGCCGATCGGCGGCCCCTCGGCCGTGCCCGGCTCGACAAGCGGCGCGATGGGCAGCAGCGACAGGTAGCGGAACGGCCGGTCCTCCTCGCCGACCAGGCTCTCGACGACGGCGCTGGCCGGCCGGGTGAGGATGTCGGCGGGCGGCGCGAACTGCTCGACCCGCCCCTCGCTCATCACCGCGATGCGGTCGCCGAGCTTGATCGCCTCGCTCATGTCGTGGGTGACGAGCAGGATGGTCGAGCCGAGCCGCTCCTGGATCGCCTTGAGGTCGTCCTGCGCCTTGGCGCGGATCACCGGGTCGAGCGCGCCGAACGGCTCGTCCATCAACAGCATGTCGGGCCGGGCGGCCAGCGCACGGGCGACGCCGACGCGCTGCTGCTGGCCGCCGGAAAGCTGGTGCGGGTAGCGCGGCGCGATCTCGTCGGGGTCGAGCTGCAGCAGCTCGAGGAGCTCGCGCACGCGCGCCGCGATGCGCGCGCGCGGCCAGCCGAGCAGGCGCGGCACGGTGGCGATGTTGCGCGCCACGGTCCAGTGCGGAAACAGGCCGTGGTCCTGGATGGCGTAGCCGATGCGCCGGCGCAGCTCGTGCGCCTTCATGCGGCGCGTGTCGACACCGTCGATCTCGACCGTGCCGGCGGTCGGCTCGACCAGCCGGTTGACCATGCGCAGGAAGGTCGACTTGCCGGAGCCCGAGGTGCCGACGATC
This sequence comes from Aquibium sp. A9E412, assembly GCF_030398335.1. Lineage (GTDB taxonomy): Bacteria > Pseudomonadota > Alphaproteobacteria > Rhizobiales > Rhizobiaceae > A9E412. The sequence goes on along the minus strand of NZ_JAOAOP010000024.1, from coordinate 2,480 downwards.
ACCGTGACGGTGCCCGACTCGATCGCCATCGTGACGTCGCGCACGACCGCCTTGCCGGCATACTCCTTGGTCAGTCCCTCGATGCGGATCATCGCCGCGCTCCCGGAAGCAGGTCGACGGTCGCGTCGAGCACGACGGCGGCAACGAAGGCGAGCGCCACCGTGGGCAGCGCGCCGAGCAGGATGAGGTCGGTCGCGGTCTGGCCGAGCCCCTGGAAGACGAAGGTGCCGAAGCCGCCGCCGCCGATCAGCGCGGCGATGGTGGCAAGACCGATGTTCTGCACCAGCACGATGCGGATGCCGGTCAGGATGACCGGCAGGGCGAGCGGCAGCTCGACCGAGGCGAGCTGCTGGCGCCGCGTCAGCCCCATGCCTGCGGCCGCCTCGGTGACGCCGGCCGGCACCGCGGCGAGGCCGGCCGCCGTGTTGGCCACCATCGGCAGCAGCGAATAGATGAACAGCGCGACGAAGGCCGGCGCCATGCCGATGCCCTGGACACCGAGCGCGGCGGCGCCCGGCACGTTGGCCGCCACCCAGCCGAGCGGCACGATCAGGATGCCGAACAGCGCGATCGACGGGATCGTCTGCAGCAGGCTGAGACCGTTGAGCACCGGCGCCTTGAAGCGGCGCGCGCGGTGGATGGCGATGCCGAGCGGCACGCCGGCGGCGACGGCGACCGCCAGCGAGCCGAAGGCGAGCTGCAGGTGATGACCGCCCTCGCGCCAGAAGGCGGCGGCGCGGCCGCGGTACTCGGCGAGAACCGACAGGCCGTCCCACTGGCCGCTGACGAGGATCAGGCCGAGCGCGGCGAGCGCGGCGGCAAGCGCGGCGAGCCGGCCGAGCGGCCCCGGCCGCAGCCGCACGATGGCGTCGGTGACGAGGATCGCCAGCGCGAAGGCGGCGAGCCAGAAGCCGACGCCCGGCGCGACGCGGGCATACTGCGCCCCGCCGGCCGACAGCGTGCGGCCCGCCTCGCCGATCGCCATGAGAAGGGCGAGCAGCATCAGCGCCGAGACGGCGAGGCGCAGCGCCGGACGGCGCGCGGCGAGCGCCACGGCGACCGCGGCGAGCGCCAGGCCGACGACGGCGAGCGCCCACGACAGCGGCAGCGCCTCGAACAGCCCGCGCGGCTCGGCCGGAGCGATGCGGTTGGCGCGATAGCTGGCCAGCGGCAGCGCCAGCGCGACGGCCAGCAGGCCGCCCATCGGCACGCCGAGCTTGTCGGGGCTGCGCCCCACGGGCGGCGCTCAGCCGTCGCTGTCGACGAAGCCGTTGGCGGCGAGGAAGTCGCGCGCCACCGCCTCGGCCGGCTGGCCCTCGACCTGCACGCGGCCGTTGAGCTCCTGCAGCGTCTCCAGCGTCAGCGCCTCGAAGACCGGCTTCAGCAGATCGGCGATCTGCGGATGCTCCTCGAGCACCGGCGCGCGGACGATCGCGGTCGGCTGGTAGACCGGCTGCACGTTCTTGTCGTCCTCGAGCACCTTGAGGCCGGCCGCCTGGATGGCGCCGTCGGTGCCGTAGACCATGGCCGCATTGGCCTCGTTGGTGCCCTGCGCGGCGGCGCGGATGGTGGCCGCGGTGTCGCCGCCCGACAGCACGATGAGCTGGTCGGAGGACAGCTCGAAGCCGTAGGCCTCCTGGAAGGCGGGCAGCGCCGCCTCGGAGTTGACGAACTCGGACGAGGCGACGAGCTTGACCGTGCCGCCGCCGCTCACCCATTCGCCGAAGTCGGAGAAGGTCTCGATGCCGTTCTCCTCGGCGACGTCCTGGCGCAGCGCCACCGCCCAGGTGTTGTTGGCCGGCGCCGGGGTCAGCCAGACGATGTCGTTGGCCTCCGCGTCGAGGTCGCGCGCAATCTCGTAGGCCTTGGCCGCGTCGTTCCACACCGGCTCGTCGGCGCGGTTGAAGAAGAAGGCGGCGTTGCCGGTGTACTCGGGATAGATGTCGATCTCGCCGGCGGTGATCGCCTTGCGCACGACCGGCGTGGCGCCGAGCTGCAGCCGGTTCTCCGTCTCGATGCCGGCATCCTCAAGCACCTCCAGGATGATGTTGCCGATGACACCGCCCTCGGTGTCGATCTTGGACGAGACGACGACCTGCGCCGAGGCGGCGCTGGCGGCGAGGGTGCCGATGCTCAGGGCGAGAGCGACGAGGGTTTTCATGGGGATGCCTCCGGATCTGTGCTGAGGGGCTGCGGCCGCTGCGACGGCCGCCGGGATTCCGGTAACTCTGCGACGCGCGACCGGTTGCAGTCAAAGGTCGCATTCCGCACCGGCCATGCATGCGGAAAATGCGACCCCGAGCGTCGACATATCGCAGCGTCGCCTCAAGTCCATGCCGGACCGGCGGGAAAAGGCGCCGCTGCACAGCCTTTCGGCCGGCAGCGGCGGATCATGGGGACGATCGAAAGCAGCGGTCCTTCGCGCGACGGCGGGTGCCGGCATCGCGCCCGCCGCGCGCATGCCCCGCCGGGCGGACGCC
>NZ_JAOAOP010000023.1 GCF_030398335.1 Aquibium sp. A9E412 | reverse complement strand
GCCCGCCGGGCAGCGCCGTCCGGCGGACGGCGAGACCGCGTTCGCAACCGCGAAACGCGCTAAAATACTACGCGATCACGTAATTTTCCGGCCAGTTTGCGCTTCTAGACTTGCCTCCTCAACAACAGGAGGTACGTTCAATGCTCTATGCTCTGAAAACCGCCGAGTTGATGGAGCGGCCCGATCTTTGGCGGGCCGTCCATGAACTGCGCTACCGCATCTTCGTCGAGGAGATGGGCTGGGACGATCTGCGCCGGCCGGACGGCCTGGAGATCGACCAGTTCGACCACGAGGACGCGGTGCACCACCTCGCCATCCGCAACGGCGAGCTGGCCGGCTACCAGCGCATGCTGCCGACCACCCGGCCGCATCTTCTCACCGACGTGCTCGGCGATCTGTGCGAGGGGCCGACGCCGACCGGGCCGAACATCTACGAGCTGACCCGCTACGCCGTCGCGCCGCATTACCGCGAGGGCCGCTGGGGCGTGTCGAGCGTCGGCAGCGAGCTGATCGCCGGCTTCATCGAATGGGGCATGCGGACGGGCGTCGACCAGGTCATCATCGAGTTCGAGCCGATGTGGGTCCTGCGCGCACTGCAGCTTCGCTTCCTCGCCCGGCCGCTCGGCTACCAGCGCACCTATGGCCGCCAGCAGGTCGTCGCCACGCTGCTCACCTTCAACGAGCACACGCTCGCCACCGTGCGCGAGCGCCGCAACTACGACGCCCCGGTGCTCGCCGGCGGCATGCCCGAGACCGTCGGTCTCCGCCGCGCCTCGTAAGGCCGGCGCGACGTCCGCATTTTTCCAAGCAAATGGGGTAAGGCAAAATGGACATCCGACCGCAAACCGAATTTACCAACCACGCCCTCGTCATCACCGTGTCGTCCGACAGCGGCCGCCCGGTGCTCGACGCCGCCGCCTATGCGCGGCTGGCGCGCACGCTGCGCGAGGCGGCCGAGGACGACGAGACCCGCGTCGTCGTGCTGCGCGGCCTGGCCGGCTGCTTCTGTCTCGGCGGCGATTTCGGCGAATTCGTCGATCCCTCCAAGCACCAGGCGCTGATCGGCGCCGTCACCGACATGTTCCGCACGCTCGCCACGTTTCCCAAGCCGCTGATCGCCAGCGTCGACGGCGACGCGGTCGGCGTTGGCTGCACCATCCTGTTCCACTGCGATCTCGTCATCGCCTCGCGCAAGTCGACCTTCCGCGTGCCGTTCGTCGATTTCGGCCTGGTGCCCGACGCGGCGACCAGCATCCTGGCGCCGGAGAAGCTCGGCTACGCCGGCGCCTTCCGGTTCTTCTGCCTCGGCGAGGCGCTCGACGTCGACCGGGCATGCGCCATGGCGCTGGTCTCCTCGATCGCCGAGGACGATCCCGAAGCCGAGGCGCTCGCCACCGCGCGCGTGCTCGCCAAGAAGCCGGTGCGCTCGCTGACGCAGACCAAGGCGCTGCTCAAGGGTGATGCCGAGGCGCTGTGCCGGCGCATCGACCGCGAGATCACGCTGTTCCACCACGCGCTGCAGGACGAAAAGACGCTGCGGCGGCTCAAGCGCGTCGCGCGCATGGCGGCCTGACGGCGGGCCCGCGCAAGGGGAGGGGGCGCGGAGCCCGCATCGGCGGCCGGTCGCACGCGACCGCGGCCGGCCGCCGGCGCGATCCGCGTGCGCGCCGATGGATCTGCGAGGCATCGAGCGAGCCGGCGGGGGACCGGCACTCCCGGCCGGCCTGCCGGCACGGGAGACGCAACGCCGCCCGGCGGTTGCGCCGGGGCGCCGGCCGCCGGCGGTGCCGCCCGGCTGGTGGCCGGTGCTCGCCCGGCTGCGCGTGCCGGCCGAGGCCGCGCGCACCGTCGCCCGGCGGGCGGCCGCCGCGCGCGTGCCCTTCCAGGCGGAGCTCGTCGCCTCCGGCCTGGTCTCGGAGGCGGTGCTGCTGCGCGCGCTCGCCGAGGAGCTCGGCCTGCCCTTTCGCGCAGACATCGATCCGGCCCGCCTGGTGATGCGCGACCGCGACGCGCTCGCCGCGCTGCGCCGGCCGCGCGGCGCCGAGCGGGCGCTGATGCTCGCGCCGGGCGGCGGCACCGTGCACGTGCTCGCGCCGACGGCCGTCGACATCGTCGCCCTGCGCGAGCATCTGCGCCGCTTTCCCGGCATCGCGGCGCGTCTTTGCATCACGCCGCCGGCGGTCCTGCGCCGGGCGGTCGCCGCGCGCGTGCGCGGCCCGCTGACGCGCCGGGCGCGCGAGCGTCTGTTCGAGACCCGGCCGGAGCTGTCCGCCCGCTTCGTGCTCGTGCCGTGGCAGGCGGCCGCCTTCGGCGCGGCGGCGGTGGCGCTGCCGGTCGCGCTGGCGCTGGCACCGGTCGCCGCGCTGCTCGCGCTGCACGGCCTGTTCTCGCTGTTCTTCTTCGCCTGCGTCGGGCTGCGGCTCGCCGTCTCGCGCGCCGTCGCGCCGCCGCTGCCGCGGCTCGCCGGCCCGCTGTCGCCGGCCGAGATGCCGGTCTACACGGTCCTGGTGGCGCTCTACCGCGAGGCCGAGATCGTGCCCGACCTGCTCGTCGCGCTCGGCAAGCTGGTCTGGCCGCGCGCCAAGCTGGAGATCAAGCTGGTCTGCGAGGCCGACGACGCGGCCACGCTCGCCGCCATCGAGGCGCATGCGCTGCGGCCGCATGTCGAGCTGATCCGCGTGCCGCCCGGCCTGCCGCGCACCAAGCCGAAGGCGCTTCAGTACGCGCTCGCCATGACCAGCGGCTCGCTCGTCGTGCTCTACGACGCGGAAGACCGGCCGCACCCGCTGCAGCTCCTGGAAGCCTGGCAGCGCTTCTGCAGCGAGGGCGCCGACCTCGCCTGCCTGCAGGCGCCGCTGGTCATCGCCAACGTGCGCGAGGCGCGGCTCGCCGCCCTGTTCGCGCTCGAATACGCGGCGCTGTTCCGCGGCATCTTGCCCTGGCTCGCCCGCCGCGGCCTGGTGCTGCCGCTCGGCGGCACGTCGAACCATTTCCGCCGCACCGCGCTTGAGGCGGCCGGCGCCTGGGACCCCTACAACGTCACCGAGGATGCCGATCTCGGCCTGCGTCTGGCGCGGTTCGGCTATCGCGTGTCGACCATCGGCTACCCGACCTACGAGGACGCGCCCGACGCGATCGGCGTGTGGCTGCCGCAGCGCACCCGCTGGTTCAAGGGCTGGCTGCAGACCTGGCTGGTGCACATGCGCCGGCCGCTGCGCCTTGCCCGCGAGCTCGGTCCCGGCTCGTTCCTCGTCAGCCAGATCCTGTTCGCCGGCATGGTGGTGTCGGCGCTCGTCCATCCGCTGTTCGTCGTCACCGCGCTGGCGGTCGCGCTGCGGCTCGCCCTCGGCCATGCGCTGCCGGACGTCTATTCCGGGCTGATGGTGCTCGACGTCGTCAACGTGGTGGGCGGCTACGGCGCCTTTCTGGCGCTCGGCTGGCTGACCCTCGAGCCGGCGCGGCGGCGCGGCTTCTGGCGGATGGCGGTCGCGGTGCCGGGCTACTGGGTGCTGATGTCGCTCGCCGCATGGCGCGCGGCGTGGCAGCTCGTCAGGCATCCGCATCTCTGGGAGAAGACGCCGCACAAGCGCTCGAGCGCGGCGCGCCGCCTCAGTCGAGCGCGCGCGGCCCGGAGCCGATGATGCGCGGGTCCTCCTCGCCGATCGCCGCCAGGTCGCGGCCGGCATAGGGCAGCGTGAGCAGGATACGCCGCATGGCCGCGAGCCGCGCGCGGCGCTTGTCGTTGGCGCGCACCACCGTCCACGGCGCGTGCTCGGTGTGGGTGCGGGCGATCATCAGGTCGCGCTTTTGCGTGTAGTCGTCCCACTTCGTCATGCCGGCGACATCGATCGGCGAGAACTTCCACGTCTTCAGCGGATCGTGCCGCCGGTCGTGGAAGCGCTTGAGCTGGGTCACCTGGCCGATGTTGAGCCAGAACTTGAAGAAGTGGATGCCGTCGTTGCAGATCGCGCGCTCGAAGTCCGGCGTCTCCTCGAGGAAGCGGGCGTGCTCGGCCGGCGTGCAGAAGCCCATCACCGGCTCCACGCCGCCGCGGTTGTACCAGGAGCGGTCGAAGGTGACGAACTCGCCGGAGGTGGGGAAGTGCGCGACGTAGCGCTGGAAGTACCACTGCCCGCGCTCCGTCTCGCTCGGCTTCGACAGCGCCACGTTGCGCGCGCTGCGCGGGTTCATGTACTTGCGGATGCGCGCGATGGTGCCGCCCTTGCCGGCCGCGTCGCGCCCCTCGAACAGGATCATTACCCGCTCGCCGCTCGCCTGCAGCCAGTACTGCAGCTTGACGAGCTCGATCTGCAGCGCCTCGAGACGCTGCTCGTAGGCCTTGCGCGGCATCTTCTCGTCGTAGGGGTAGCCGCCGTCGGTCAGCGCGGCGTCCGTCACCCACTCGGGCAGCTTCGGCTCCTCGATGTCGAACACGCGTTCAACACCGCCGACGCTTATGGTAACGGGCCTCGTCAGCTGCCGTTCGGCGGTCGGGGCGGTCTCGGTCATCGCGGCGATCCTGTTGGCGGGCGGGATGCTATTGGCTGGATGGCGCCCGGTCCAGAGGCGCCGCGCGCGGCGGAGGGCACATGGCGATGAACGGCGAGGCGGGCGGCGCGAAACCACTGGCCCCGGTGCGCGCGCGGCTTGCCGCCGCACGCCGCACGCTGGCCGCCGCCGGGCTCGCCATCCTGGCGCTCGACCTGTGGGCCGGCGGCAGCGGCCTGCGCGCCGCGCTCGCCTTCGCGGCCGTGCTTGCCGTCGCGGCGCTCGTCGCGCCGGCGCCGGACGTGCCGCGCCGCCGGCCGCGCGAGGAGCGCCGCGAGGGCGGCTTCGAGCGCCTGCCGGCGCGGCACCTGGCGGCCGCCGTGCCCGACCCGCTGATCGTCTTCGACCGCGACGGCACCTTGCTGTTCGCCAACGCGCCGGCGGTCGCCGCCTTCGGCGCCCTGCCGGTCGGCACCGCGCTGCCGCTGCGCTTCCGCACGCCGGAGATGCACGCGCTGCTCGACGGCGTGCTGCAGGCGGGCCGGGCGCAGGCGCTCGCCGACTACATGGAGCGCGTGCCGATCGAGCGCCTCTATCGCGTCTCGGCGCGGCCGATCGGCGAGGCGAGCGGCCTGTTCGTGCTGATGTTCGAGGACCAGAGCGAGGCGCGCCGCATCGACCGCATGCGCGCCGACTTCATCGCCAATGCCAGCCACGAGCTGCGCACGCCGCTCGCCTCGATCGCCGGCTTCATCGAGACGCTGCGCGGGCCGGCGCGCGACGATGCCGCCGCGCGCGACAGCTTCCTGCAGATCATGCAGGCGCAGACCGCCCGCATGGCCCGGCTGATCGACGACCTGCTGTCGCTGTCGCGACTCGAGGTGAAGCCCTACATCGATCCCGATTCGCGCGTCGATCTCGCCCGGCTCGCCCGCCAGGTGAGCGAATCGCTGGCCCGTCTCGCCGCCGATTCCGGGCTGGTCATCGAGACCCGTCTGCCGGACGCGCCGCTGATGGTCGCCGGCCATGCCGACGAGCTCACCCAGGTGCTGGAGAACCTGGTCGAGAACGCCTGCAAATATGCCGGCGACGGCGGCCGCATCGTCGTGTCGGCCACCCGCGACGCGGCGACCGAGCCGCCGGAGGTGACTGTCACCGTCACCGATTTCGGCCCCGGCATCCCGAAGGAGCACATCCCGCGGCTGACCGAGCGCTTCTACCGCGTCGACGTCGAGGCGAGCCGGGCGCAGAAGGGCACCGGCCTCGGCCTGGCGATCGTCAAGCACATTCTCACGCGCCACGGCGGGCGGCTGTCGATCCGCTCCGAGCTCGGCGCGGGCGCGGCCTTCACCATTCACCTGCCGGCCGCCTGACCGCGCCTGCGGCCGACGGCCTTTCTTTTTTTCGTCACCCGTCTGGCGTATCACTCGGACACGCGAAACGTCGGGCGTGGGAATCATGCGAAGCCAGCACATCATGCGCTCCTACGACGAGGAGCTGAAGTTCCTCGCCAACCGCATCGCCGCCATGGGCGGCCATGCCGAGCGCATGCTCGAGCAGGCGGTGCAGGCGCTGGTCAGCGAGGATGCCGATCTCGCCCGCAAGGTCGTCGCCGACGACGCCGTGCTCGACGCCGCGCAGCGCGAGATCGACGACAAGACGATCATCGTCATCGCCAAGCGCCAGCCGATGGCCGGCGACCTGCGCGAGATCGTCGGCGCCATCCGCATCTCGGCCGACCTCGAGCGCGTCGGCGACCTGGCCAAGAACATCGCCAAGCGCGTCGCCGCCGTCAGCCAGACGCGCCAGCCGGTGCGGCTGCTGCGCGGCCTGCAGGCGCTGGCCGATCTCGCCGCCACGCAGCTCAAGGAGGTGCTCGACGCCTATGCCGGGCGGTCGCCCGACAAGCTGGCCGCCGTGCGCGACCGCGACGAGCAGATCGACGCGATGTACACCTCGCTGTTCCGCGAGCTGCTGACCTACATGATGGAGGACCCGCGCAACATCACCGCCTGCACGCATCTCCTGTTCTGCGCCAAGAACATCGAGCGCATCGGCGACCACGCGACCAACATCGCCGAGACGGTCTACCACATCGCCACCGGCGCGGAGATGCCGCCGGAGCGGCCCAAGGAGGACGACACCCACACGGTGGTCGTCGAGAGGTTGCCGGCCGAGCGCGAATAGCCCGACCCGACGCGCGGCACCGCGCCGCGACTGCCGCGGCCGGGCCGTTTCCTGCTCGGGAGTGCACGGGATGCCGGCGCGCCGGCGTGGCCGCGTTGCGCGGCCTGCTTGTCGCGCCTCAGCGCTGGCGGCGCCGCTCGCTCGCCGGCTGGTAGGCGATGCGCGCGTGGTAGCTGCAATAGGGGCTGCTTTCGCCCGACTCGTTGCCGCAGAAGCTGAAGTCGTCCATCAGCGGGTCGCCGTTCGGCCACTTGCAGGTGTGCTCGCCGAGCTCGACCAGCTTGAGCTTGCGCGAGATCGGCACGACGACGTCCTCGACCGGGCGGAGCTGCTGGCGCGCCACCGGCTCGGCCTCGTACTGCGCCTGCAGCGCCGTGGCGCCGACGGTCGTCGTGGTCATCCGCCCGCCGCCACCGCCGCCGCGCGACGGCTTCGGCGCGGCGGTCGCCGCCACCGGCTTCTTCTGCCGCGCCTGCGCGCCGCCGGCGCGGCCGCGGCCCGACAGCTTGAGGCGGTGCACCTTGCCGATCACCGCGTTGCGGCTGACGCCGCCGAGCTGCGCCGCGATCTGGCTGGCGCTCAGGCCCTCGGCCCACAGCTTCTTCAGGGTCTCGACGCGTTCATCGGTCCAGTTCATCGCCAAAACGCTCCTCGTCTGGCGTGCGGAATCGGAATCGCTTCCCGTCCCGGCACCGGCCAGGTGGGACACCACATCTACGCGAATGATTGGTCCGCCGCACGAAATCTGCAATTTCAGCCCGCAAGCTACCGTATCGGTTGACTCCATGACAAGAGTCCGCATGGCCCCCCGAATCTCTTTTGCCGGTTTTCCCCAACTTGGGCGCCGCACCGTCACGAAGGCGACGGAAAGCCCTCCTGCCGCGGCGTTGCGTTGACTTTGTGGCGCAAAGCCGTGATATAGGGTCGCAGCGCCGCCCAATCGGGCGGCTTTTTGGTTTGATCGTCCTCCATGCGTGCCTTTCGCGGGCCGCGCGGCAGGCCGCGGCGCCCGCGCCGGCGGCCGCTTCGGGAGACAGGTGCTATGAGCGGTTCGGCGCTTTTCGATACCTATGCGCGCATGCCCCTGGCCTTCGAGCGGGGCGAGGGGTCCTGGCTCGTCACGGCCGACGAGGTGCGCTATCTCGACTTCGCCGGCGGCATCGCCGTCAACGCGCTCGGCCACGGCCATCCGCATCTCGTCGCCGCGCTCACCGAGCAGGCCGGCAAGCTGTGGCACATCTCCAACCTGTACGAGATTCCCGGCCAGAAGCGGCTCGGCGAGCGTCTCGCGCAGGTGTCGTTTGCCGACCGCGTGTTCTTCGCCAATTCCGGTGCCGAGGCGCTGGAGGCGGGGATCAAGACCGCGCGGCGCTACCACCATGTGAACGGCCGGCCCGAGCGCTACCGCATCATCACCTTCGAGGGCGCCTTCCACGGCCGCACCCTGGCGACCATCGCCGCCGGCGGCCAGAAGAAGTACATCGAGGGCTTCGGCCCCAAGGTCGACGGCTTCGACCAGGTGGCCTTCGACGACGCGGCCGCCGCCGAGCGCGCCATCACGCCGGAGACCGCGGCCATCCTGCTCGAGCCGATCCAGGGCGAGGGCGGCGTGCGCGGCTTCTCGCACGCCACCTTGAAGCGCCTGCGCGCGCTGTGCGACGAGCACGACCTGCTGCTGATCTTCGACGAGGTGCAGTGCGGGCTCGGTCGCACCGGCCGCTTCTTCGCCCATCAGTGGACCGAGGTGACGCCCGACATCGCGGCGGTCGCCAAGGCGCTGGGCGGCGGCTTCCCGGTCGGCGCGTGCCTGGCCACCGAGGAGGCGGCCGCCGGCATGACGGCCGGCGTGCACGGCACTACCTTCGGCGGCAACCCGCTCGCCATGGCGGTCGGCAACGCCGTGCTCGACGTCGTGCTCGAGGAGGGCTTCCTCGACCAGGTGGCGCACAAGGGCCTGCTGCTCAAGCAGGGCCTGGCGGCGATCGCCGACGACTTCCCCGACGTGATCGAGGGCATCCGCGGCGAGGGCCTGATGATCGGGCTCAGGTGCAAGGTGCCCAACGCCATGCTGCAGCAGGCGCTGCGCGAGGAGAAGCTGCTCTCGGTGCCGGCCGGCGACAACGTCCTGCGGCTGCTGCCGCCGCTGACGGTCAGCGAGGACGAGATCCGCCTGGCGCTCGAGCGCATCCGCGCCGCCGCGCAAGACCTGTCGCTCGGCGCCGGCGCCGCGGCGCGCTGACATCCACCGGAGACCCGGCATGACATCGGCCCCCCGGCACTTCCTCGACCTTTCCGCCCTGTCCGGCGACGTGCTGCGCGGCATGCTCGACGACGCGCGGCAGCGCAAGGCGCGGCGCGCCGAGGTCGGCGCGGACAAGCCGTTCGCCGGCAAGGTGCTGGCGATGATCTTCGACAAGCCGTCGACGCGCACGCGGGTCTCCTTCGACGTCGCGATGCGCCAGCTCGGCGGCGAGACGCTGATGCTGACCGGCACCGAGATGCAGCTCGGCCGCAGCGAGACGATCGCCGACACCGCGCGCGTCCTGTCGCGCTATGTCGACATCATCATGATCCGCACCACCGAGCACGCGCGGCTCGTCGAGCTGGCGCAGAACGCCACCGTGCCGGTCATCAACGGGCTGACCGACGACACCCATCCCTGCCAGATCATGGCCGACGTGATGACCTTCGAGGAGCATCGCGGCGCCGTCGCCGACCGGCTGTTCGCCTGGTCGGGCGACGGCAACAACGTGCTGCACTCGCTGATCGAGGCCTCGGCGCGCTTCGGCTTCCGCCTCAACGTCGCGGTGCCCGAAGGCAGCGAGCCGAACGCGCGCTACGTCGACTGGGCGCGCGCCAATGGCGGCCGCGTGACGCTGACCCGCTCGCCGCAGGAGGCGGTCGCCGGTGCCGACTGCGTGATGACCGACACCTGGGTGTCGATGGGCCAGGAGCACCGCGCGCGCGGCCACAACGTGTTCATGCCCTACCAGGTCAACGCCGAGCTGATGGCCGGGGCCGCGCCGGACGCGCTGTTCATGCACTGCCTGCCGGCGCATCGCGGCGAGGAGGTCACCGACGCGGTCATCGACGGGCCGAACTCGGTGGTGTTCGACGAGGCGGAGAACCGTCTGCACGCCCAGAAGGCGGTGCTGGCCTGGTGCCTGTCGGGAGCCTGATCCGGTGAGCAAACCGCAAGCGAAACTCGGCGAGTTCGACTTCGCCGGCGACGACCATGTCGTGCCGTTCGAGGTGGGCGGCCTCGACATCCGCGGCCGCAGCGTGCAGCTCGGCGCCGAGCTCGACCGCATCCTCGAGCGCCACGCCTATCCCGAGCCGGTGGCGCGCCTGCTCGCCGAGGCGATGGTGCTGACGGTGCTGCTCGGCAGCTCGCTCAAGTTCGAGGGCAAGTTCATCGTCCAGACCCGCTCGGACGGCCCGGTCGACATGCTGGTCGCCGACTTCGCCACGCCCGACGGGCTGCGCGGCTATGCCCGCTACGATGCCGCGCGGCTCGAGGAGGCGGTGGCCGCCGGCCGCGCCGGGCCGGAGGATCTGCTCGGCAAGGGCGTCCTGGCGCTGACCATCGACCAGGGCGTGCACATGCGCCGCTACCAGGGCATCGTCGAGCTCGACGGCACCTCGCTCGAGGACGTGGCGCGCGTCTACTTCCGCCAGTCGGAGCAGATTCCCACCGAGGTGCGCCTCGGCGTGGCGCGGCTCGTCACGCCCGGCCGCGACGGCGCCGGCTCGGCCTGGCGGGCGGGCGGCCTGCTGGTGCAGTTCCTGCCCGAATCGGAGGAGCGCCAGCGCATGCCCGACCTGCCGGGCGGCGACGGCGGCGAGGAGGCCGGCGGGCCGCAGGTCGACGACGCCTGGCAGGAGGTGCTGGCGCTGATGGCGACCGTCGAGCCGGCCGAGCTCGTCGATCCCACGGTCGGCACCGAGCGGCTGCTCTACCGGCTGTTCCACGAGCACGGCGTGCGCGTCTTCGAGGGCCACGGCGTGGTCGACCGCTGCTCGTGCTCGCGCGAGAAGATCCGCACCATCCTCGAGGGCTTTTCCGCCGAGGAGATCGCCGAGAGCACGCGCGACGGCGAGATCGAGGTGAGCTGCGAGTTCTGCTCCAAGCGCTATCTGTTCGATCCCGCCGACTTCGCCTGAGCCGGCCGGGCCGTCAGTTCACCGAGCGCGCCTCGCCGGGCAGGTCGAGCGAGAAGGCGGGGATGTCGACCTGGAACTCGCGGCCGCGCGCGTCGCGCATCAGGTAGCGCCCGACCATGATGCCCGACGGCGTGGAGAGCGGGCAGCCCGAGGTGTACTGGAAGCTGTCGCCGGGATCGAGCACCGGCTGCTCGCCGACGACGCCCGCCCCGCGCACCTCCTCGACCCGGCCGCGCGCGTCGGTGATGTGCCAGTAGCGCGACACCAGCATCACCCGCTCGCGCGAGTGGTTGGCGATCGTCACGCGGTAGGCCCACACGAAGCGGTTGTCGTCCGGGTCGGACCGGTCGGCGAGGAAGAACGGCTCCACGCGAACCTCGATGTCATGCGTCACGGAACGGTACATGCGCTCGCTTCCAGGCACGGGCCCGAAGGGTCGCCGACCGCGGGCATGCGGTCAAGCCGTCGGGCCGGCGCGGACCGCCCGCCGCTGACGGCAATGTGAATGCGCCCGGCCGTGGCGCCCGCTATAGCTCGGGCGCGCAACGGGCCGACGAGCGCGCGGGAGACGACGGCATGCTGGACGGATGGGCGCGGCAGAGGATCGACCCGGCGCTGCGCGTCATGGCGCGGCGGCTGGCCGCGGCCGGCGTGAGCGCCAACCAGATCACCGTGGCCAGCTTCGCCCTCGGCCTGGGCGCGGCCGCCGCGGTTGCGCTGCAGGCCTACTGGCTCGGCCTCGCGCTCTTGCTGGCGAGCCGGCTCGGCGACGGGCTCGACGGCGCGGTGGCGCGCATCGCCGGGCGCACCGATCTCGGCGGCTATCTCGACATCGTCTTCGACTTCGCCGTCTACGGCGCGCTGCCGGTCGGCTTCGTGCTCGCCGATCCTGCGGCCAACGCGGTGGCGGGCGCGGTGCTCGTCCTGTCGTTCTACGTCAACGGCGCCAGCTTCCTCGCCTATGCGGTGATGGCCGAGCGGCGCGGCATGCGCGGCGAGGCGCGCGGTGCCAAGTCGCTGTTCTTCACCACCGGGCTGGCCGAGGCGACCGAGACGATCGCCGTCTTCGTCCTGTTCTGCCTGTTTCCCGACTGGTTCGCGCCGCTCGCCTATGCGTTCGCCGCGCTCACGCTCTACACCGCCGTCTCGCGCATCGTGCTGGCCGCGCGGACCTTCGGCTGAGGCGGTCCGGCGCGCCGCTCCGGATGCACGCGGGCCGAACGCGCGCGCCCCGTCGCCCCGTTTAGGCCGCCCACGGCGGCACGAGGTCGAGCCCCGTCGTGCGAAAATCGTCCAGGTTGCGCGTCGCCAGACGTCCGCCGTTCACCCGTGCGATGGCGGCGATCATGCCGTCGGGCACCGACATCGCCTTGCCCCGGCGGGACGCATCACCCATCATCGCGCCGTATGCCATCGCGGCCTCCTCGGTGAGGCCGAAAATCCGGCCGGCAAAGCGGCGGCGCCATTCCGCAAGCCTCTGCTCGAGCAATGCGGCGCGCTGGTCCGGCGCGATCTTGCGGATGCCGAAGGCGATCTCCGCGATGGTGACGGTGGGAAGCGCCAGCTCCGCATCGTGGCGCACCAGCCAGCCGCGCACGGCGTCGTCGGGGGATTTGCGCAGCGTCTCGGAAACGACGTTGGTGTCCAGAAAGATCAAAGCTCCGGTCCCGGATGGGGCCGACGGTTCTGGCTGACGACCGATTCCAGGTCGATGTCGGTGCCGTAGCTTTGCGAAATCCGCTCGTAGAACGTCGCGGCCGGCTCGCGGCCCGCCTCGCGCACCTCATAGGCTTCCAGGGCACGCTCCACGATCTCCGCGATCGAGCGGTTCTCGCGGCGGGCGAGGCGGTGCGCCAGGTCGCGTGCCCGGGCGCTGTGGACGGACAGTTGCGGCTCGGCCATCGAAAGCCTCCGCCCGCAGTATAGGTGCGCCCATTGCTGCCATCAAGACGGCAGGTGCCGGCCGCGGCCGTCGCGGGCGCGGCTACGCCGCCGCCAGCGCCCGGTCGAGGTCGGTCAGCAGGTCGTCGACGTCCTCCAGCCCGACCGACAGGCGCAGTGTGCCGGGACCGATGCCGAGCTCGGCGCGCGCTGCGTCGGACAGGTTCTTGTGCGTCGTCGTGGCGGGATGCGTGATCAGGCTCTTGGCGTCGCCGAGATTGTTGGAGATGGCGATCAGGCGCAGCGCGTTCTGGAAGGCGAAGGCCGCCGCCTTGCCGCCGGCGATGTCGAGGCACAGCAGCGTCGAGCCGCCGCTCATCTGGCGCTTCGCGAGAGCGGCCTGGGGGTGGTCGTCGCGGCCGGGATAGACGACCCGCGCCACCGCCGGGTGGTCGGCCAGCCGGTCGGCGATGCGCGCCGCGCTGGCGCTCTGCTGGGTGACGCGCACCGGCAGCGTCTCCAGCCCCTTGAGCAGCGTCCAGGCATTGAACGGCGACAGGCTGGGGCCGGTGTGGCGGAAATGGTCGTGCAGGTGCTCGTCGATCCAGGCCTTGTCCGACAGCACGATGCCGCCGAGGCAGCGGCCCTGGCCGTCGATGTGCTTGGTGGCGGAGTAGACGACGACATGCGCGCCGAGCGCCAGCGGCTTCTGCTGCAGCGGCGTGGCGAACACGTTGTCGACCACCAGCCGCGCGCCGTTCGCCTCGGCCAGCCGCGCGACATGCGCGATGTCGATGATCTCGAGCGTCGGGTTGGTCGGGCTTTCCAGGAAGAACAGCCGCGTGTTCGGCCGCACCGCGCGTTCCCACTGCGCCGGGTCGGTGCCGTCGACGAGCGTGGACTCGATGCCGTAGCGCGGCATCAGCGTCTCGACGACCCAGCGGCACGAGCCGAACAGCGCGCGCGCCGCCACCACATGGTCGCCGGCGCGCAGCGAGCACAGCAGCGCGGCCGTCACCGCGGCCATGCCGGAGGCCATGGCGCGCGCGTCCTCCGCCCCCTCCAGCAGGCACATGCGCTGCTCGAACATCGCCACGGTCGGGTTGGCGTAGCGCGAATAGATGAAGCCCGGCGCCTCGCCCTTGAAGCGCGCCTCGGCCGCCTCGGCGCTGTCGTAGACGAAGCCCTGGGTGAGGTAGAGCGCCTCGGAGGTCTCGCCGAAGGCCGAGCGCTGCGTGCCGCCGTGGACCAGCGCCGTCTGCGGCTTCCAGTGTCGTGAAGGATCGTCTGTCATGGCTCCGCCCAACAAAAAAACCGGCCGCGCAGCCGCGAGCCGGTGTGTCGAGCGCGGCCTTTTAGCGACTTCTTTAACGTGGCTGCAAGCCGACCGGCCAAATCACCACGGGATAAGCGCTCCATAGCCGGCGCGCGCGCTTGCGTCAATCGGCCGCTTCATTAAACCTCCGCCGACCAGCAAGGAGACAACGGCTTGCGCGACACGGGCATCCTGCCGGACGGCGAGATCGCCGCACTTTTCGAGACCGGGGCGCTCGCCGCCGAGCGGCCGCTCGACGGCGACCAGATCCAGCCGGCGAGCCTCGACCTGCGGCTCGGCGCGGTAGCCTACCGCGTGCGCGCCAGCTTCCTGCCGGGACCAGACCACCGCGTCGCCGACAAGCTGGCCCGCTTCTCGCTGCACGAGATCGACCTGACCGGCGGTGCGGTGCTGGAGACCGGCTGCGTCTACATCGTGCCGCTGGTCGAGCGGCTGGCGCTGCCCGACGGCATCGCCGCCTCGACCAACCCGAAGAGCTCGACCGGCCGGCTCGACATCTTCACCCGGGTGATGAGCGACCACGGCCAGGAGTTCGACAAGGTCCCCGCCGGCTATCGCGGCCCGCTCTATATCGAGGTCAGCCCGCGCACCTTCCCGATCGTCGTGCGCGCCGGCTCGCGGCTGTCGCAGATCCGCTTCCGGCGCGGCGTGGCGGCGCTCGACGAGGCGGCGCTCGCCGCGCTGCACGCGCGCGAGACGCTGGTCGCCTCGGCCGCGCCGAACATCACCGGCGGCGGCATCGCGCTGTCGATCGATCTCGGCGGCGGCGGCGACGGGCTGATCGGCTACCGCGCCAAGCACCACACCGGGCTGATCGACGTCGACCGGCGCGACGCCTACGACCTGGAGGACTTCTGGGAGCCGATCCGCGCCCGCGGCCGCGGCGAGCTGGTGCTCGATCCGGACGAGTTCTACATCCTGGTGTCGCGCGAGGCGGTGCACGTGCCGCCGCTGCATGCCGCCGAGATGACGCCGTTCGACCCGCTGGTCGGCGAGTTCCGCGTCCACTACGCCGGCTTCTTCGATCCCGGCTTCGGCCACACGCCGGCCGGCGGCGGCGGCAGCCGCGCCGTGCTCGAGGTGCGCAGCCACGAGGTGCCCTTCATCCTCGACCACGGCCAGATCGTCGGCCGGCTGGTCTACGAGCACATGCTGGCGCGGCCCGGCGCGCTCTACGGCGCGGCGCTGAAGTCGCACTACCAGGGCCAGGCCCTCAAGCTGTCGAAGCACTTCCGCGCCGGCTGAGCCGCCGGCTCAGCCGGTCCGTTCCTCCGCGTCCGCCGCGCGCAGCGCGCGCACCTCCGCGCGCAGCGCCCGCAGCTCCTCCAGGATCGTCGCCTGCTCGTCGTGCAGCGCCGAGCGCTCGGCCGCCGCGGTGGCGTCGTGCTCGGCCTGCATGGCCGACACGATGATGCCGATGAACAGGTTGAGCACGGTGAAGGTGGTCGACACGATGAACGGGATGAAGAACAGCCACGCCCAGGGATAGACCTCCATCACCGGCCGCACGATGCCCATCGACCAGCTTTCCAGCGTCATGATCTGGAACAGCGAGTAGGCCGACAGGCCGATCGTGCCGAACCAGTCGGGGAAGGCGCTGCCGAACAGCTTGGTCGCCATCACCGCGAACACGTAGTAGACGAGCCCGAGCAACAGCACGATCGAGCCCATGCCGGGCAGCGCGGCGATCAGACCGCCGACAACGCGGCGCAGCGACGGCACCACCGAGACCAGCCGGAGCACGCGCAGGATGCGCAGCGCGCGCAGCACAGAAAGTCCGGCCGTGGCGGGCACCAGCGCGATGCCGACGACGAACAGGTCGAAGATGCGCCACGGATCGCGGAAGAAGGCGCCGCGATAGGCGACGAAGCGCAGCGCGAGCTCGACGACGAAGACGCCGAGGATCAGCCGGTCGATCAGGATCAGCGTCGGCCCCGCCGCCGCCATCGCCGTTTCCGACGTCTCGAGACCGAGCGTGACCGCGTTGATGACGATCAGAACGGTGATGGCCGCCTCGAAACGGCGCGATTCGACGAGGCTCTTGACGGTCTGCACGGGGTGCTGCGCTCCTGCGGATTCGGCAACCGCCGACAGGTGGGACGCGGCGGGCGCGCCGTCAAGCGGCAACTGCCGGCGACGATCGCCGATCGCCGGCCCCGCGCCGCCGCCGGCCAACACGGCGCTTGACACGCGCCGCCGACACGCCATTCTAGCCGCCGGTTCGCGGGTGTAGTTCAGTGGTAGAACGCAAGCTTCCCAAGCTTGATGTCGTGGGTTCGATCCCCATCGCCCGCTCCAGCCCTTTCGCGGTCCATACCGGCCCTTGATCGATTGACGCGCGGCGGCGCTCAGGCGTCGCGCAGATAGGCGCGCAGCGCCCGGCGATGCCAAAAGGAGCGGATCTGGTGCGCCGGCTCCGCCGTCCAGCCGCCGTTCGCGCCCGGTTCGGCGACCCGGCGGAAGCGCCGCCTGGTGCCGACCGGCGCGTGGTCGGGACCGTAGGTCGCCACCACCATGATCTCGAAGGCGCTGAGCTCCGTCGGCGCGCAGTCCTTCGGACAGCACGACGACAACAGCGTCTCGAAGGAGCCGAGGGTGATGTACTCGCCCGTCATCAGCGGCCCCTGGAACCAGAAGCGGCGCGGGTCCTCGCCGGGCTGCCGCGTCAGCGTGTCGAGGTCGGTGAGCGAGCATTCGCTGCGCTCGCCGTCGCGCTCCGTGGTGACCACCACGCTTTCCAGATAGACCGGCTCGGCGCTCATGTTGGAGACCACGCAGTTCGACGACAGGTCGTGGCCGGCGCTGCGGTTGATCAGCACCTTGGCGCGCCGCTGGCGCCGGTGCGCGTTGAGCAGGAGCTGGAAGTAGAGCGCCCACACGACCAGCATGAGGGCGTTGGCGATCGTGTTGAGCGGCGCGCTGTTGTCGCTGATGAACTGCCACACGGCGGCGGTCTCCGGGCTTTTCGGGCGAGGCGGTCGTCGCCGTCGCGCGGGCGAGCGGCGGCGTCGTGCGCCGGCAACGTGCGGTCGGCGCGGCCGGTTCCTTCGGTGCCGGGGCGCCGGCGGTTGAACTCGGCGGCGCCAGGCCGTATCTGCGGGGCGTTCAACGGAGCCAGAACCCCCGTGTCGGCCATCAACCGCTTTCTCGGCGACAGCCCGCTGCGCGTGGCGCTCAAGCTGCTCGTGCTGTCCTTCATCGTCGGCATCGTGATGAGCGCCTTCGACTGGTCCCCCTGGGACGTCGTCGAGGCGGTGCGCGAGGCGGTGCTGCGCGTGTGGAACATGGGCTTCGCCGCCTTCGAGCGCTTCTTCGGCTACATCCTGCTCGGCGCGGCGATCGTCGTGCCGGCCTTCCTGATCCTGCGGCTTCTGAGCTACCGCCGCTGAGCCTGCGGCTCAGGCGAAGCGCGCGGCCGTCTCGAACAGGATGGCGTGGCGCGCGGCGAGCGCGGCGACGTCGTGCGCATAGCCGCCGCCGATGACGCCGCACAGCGGGATGCCGCGGTCGCGGAAATGGCCGATCACCATCGCGTCGCGCGCCTTCAGCCCAGCGTCGCTCAGCGCCAGCCGGCCGAGCCGGTCGTCGGCATGCGGGTCGACGCCGGCGTTGTAGAACACGAGGCGCGGCGCCTGCGTGCGGTCCAGGAAGGCGAGCGC
The DNA here is from genome assembly GCF_030398335.1 of Aquibium sp. A9E412. Lineage (GTDB taxonomy): Bacteria > Pseudomonadota > Alphaproteobacteria > Rhizobiales > Rhizobiaceae > A9E412. The sequence continues at coordinate 37,201 of NZ_JAOAOP010000023.1, read as the reverse complement.
GGCCTCCAGCCGGCGCAGATAGGCCGCGTCGCCGGTGCCGTCGGGCAGCGCCACGTCGAGGTCGGAGGGCACCTTGCGCACGGGATAGTTGCGCGCCGCGTGCATCGAGAAGGTGAAGACGCGCGGCTCGCCGGCGAAGATCTCGGCCGTGCCGTCGCCCTGGTGCACGTCGAGGTCGACGACCAGGATCGGCGCCACGCCCTCGCCGAGGAGCACGGCGGCGGCCACCGCCACGTCGTTGAAGGTGCAGAAGCCGGCGCCCTGCGCGCGGCGGGCGTGGTGGCTGCCGCCGGCCGTGTTGCAGGCGAGCCCGCCGGCGAGCGCCAGCCGCGCGGCGAGCACCGTGCCGGCGACGGCGAGCCTGGCGCGACGCGCCACCAGCGCGTTGACCGGAAAGCCGATCTCGCGCTCGACGGCGACCGGCACCGTCTGCGCCAGCACCTGCTCGACATAGGCCGCGTCGTGCACGAGCCGCAGCCGCTCCGGCGCGGCGGGCTCGGGCACGTGCAGCGCACCGCCGTCGGTCAGCCCGCGCGCCTGCAGCGCCAGCATGAGCTGGCGGTACTTGCCCATCGGAAAGCGATGGCTGGCCGGAAAGCGGGCGTCGTAGTCGGTGTGGTGGACGATCGGCAGCGGCATACGGGCCTGGCGGGACGAGGGACGGAGCCTGGTAGAGCCGATCTGCTCTTCACGGAAGCGCAGATCGGGTCCAAGTCCTTGTTTCGACGCGTTTGCGGACGGCGAACCGGTTTCCACGTCGCTTGGAAACGCTTTATGTAGGGCGCCGCGCCGGCAGGCACAGCCGGGCCGGCGTTTGGTCCACCGGCCGGCCGCGCTTGCGCGCCGGCGCGCCGGCGTGCAAACCGGCCATGGACCCCGATCGGCGGAGCGGCGACGTGACCCAACCCCTGGCGGCGGCCGCCGGGCGCGTGCGGCCCTTCGACGTGACCCACCGCTCGGTGCTGGCGATCGCCGTGCCGATGACCTTCGCCTATCTGACGACGCCGCTGCTCGGCATCGTCGACACCGCGGTGGTCGGCCAGTTCGGCGACGCCGCGCTGCTCGGCGGCCTCGCCGCCGGCGCCATCGTCTTCGACGTCGTCTTCACCACCTTCAACTTCCTGCGCTCGGGCACCACAGGGCTCGTCGCGCAGGCCTTCGGCCGCGACGACGCGGCGGAGGAGCAGGCGGTGTTCTGGCGCGCGGCGATCATCGCGCTGGTCTGCGGCGTGGCGCTGGTGCTGCTGGCGCCGCTCATCGTGGCCGGCGGCGTGTGGTTCATCGATCCCGAGCCGCGTGTCGCCGACGCGATGGCGAGCTACATCGTCATCCGCATCCTCGCCGCACCGTTGACGCTGATGAACTATGCCATCCTCGGCTACGTGCTGGGCCGCGGCGAGGGCGCGCTCGGGCTGATGCTGCAGATCCTGCTCAACGGCGCCAACATCGCGCTGTCGATGCATCTCGGGCTCGCGCTCGGCTGGGGCATCGAGGGCGTCGCCTGGGGCACCGTCGGCGGTGAGCTGTTCGGCGCTGCTGTCGGGCTTGCCGTTGTGGTCGGCCGCTTCCGCCGCGCGCCGCGGCTGACGCTCGCCCGCGTCTTCGACGTGCCGGCGATGTCGCGCATGATCTCGCTCAACCGCGACATCATGATCCGCTCCTTCTCGCTGCTCGCCGCCTTCGCGCTGCTGACGCGGCAGGGCGCGCAGCTCGGCACGCTGCAGCTCGCCGCCAACGCGATCCTGATGAACTTCTTCCTGATCTCGGGCTACTTCCTCGACGGCTTCGCCACCGCCGCCGAGCAGCTCGCCGGCCGGGCGCTCGGCGCGCGCTACGAGCCGGCCTTCCGCCGTGCCGTGCGGCTGACCGCGGTCTGGGGCTTCGGCCTGGCGTTCTTCGCCACCGCCGTCTTCCTCGCCTTCGGCGACATGCTGATCGCCGTGGTGACCACGGCCGAGGCGGTGCGCGCGCTGGCCGGCGCCTTCCTGCCCTGGGCCGCGTTCACCGCCGTTAGCGGCGTGCTCGCCTTCCAGATGGACGGCGTGTTCATCGGCGCCACCTGGTCGCGCGACATGCGCAACATGATGCTGCTGTCGCTGGCTGTCTACGTGGCGGCGCTGTTCGCGCTGTCGGCCGCGTTCGGCAATGCCGGCCTGTGGGCCGCGCTGCACGTCTTCCTGATCGTGCGCGGCCTCAGCCTGCTCGCCATCCTGCCGCGGCGTGCCCGCGAGAGCTTCGCCTGAGGCGTCCGCCCGGCTGCCGGCAGCCTCACTCGAGCGGCACGGCCGCCCACTCGTCGAGCGCGCTGTCGCGCAGCGCCGACAGCCGTTCGAGCCCGGCGCGCGCGGCGTAGGCGTCGAGCCCGGCGACGATGCGGCCGGGCAGGGCGGGTCCGGCGAAGATCATGCCGGTGTAGAGCTGCACCAGATCGGCGCCGGCGCGGATCTTGTCGAGCGCGGTGTCGACCGATTCGACGCCGCCCGCGCCGACCAGCGCCGTCTGCGGGCCGACGCGCCGGCGCATGCGCGCCAGCACGGCGGTGGCGCGGCGGAACAGCGGCGCCCCCGACAGCCCGCCCGTCTCGCCGGCCTCGCGGCTTTCGAGCGGCGGCCGCGCCAGCGTCGTGTTCGACACGATGACGCCCTCGATGCCGGCCGCGAGCACCGCCTCGGCGATGGCGTCGAGGCCGGCCTCGTCGAGATCGGGCGCGATCTTGAGGAACAGCGGCACGGGGCGGGCGCCCGGCTCGGTGGCGTCGCTGCGCGCCGCCGTCACCGCGGCGAGCAGCGCCGGCAGGCTGTCGGCGCCCTGCAGGGCGCGCAAGCCGGCGGTGTTGGGCGAGGAGATGTTGACGGTCAGATAGCTGGCGAGAGGCGCGAAGGTGCGCACGCCGGCCGCGTAGTCGGCGACGCGGTCGGGGCTGTCGGCGTTGGCGCCGATGTTGACGCCGACGATGCCCGGCCGGCCGCGCCGGGCGGCGAGCCGCGCGAGCGCGGCGGCGTGGCCGTCATTGTTGAAGCCGAGCCGGTTGATGACGGCGCGGTCGGCCGTCAGCCGGAAGATGCGCGGCGGCGGGTTGCCGGCCTGCGGCCGCGGCGTCAGCGTGCCGCATTCCACGAAGCCGAAGCCGAGCGCCAGCAGCGCGTCCGGCACCTCGGCGTTCTTGTCGTAGCCGGCGGCGAGGCCGAGCGGGTTGGCGAAGTCGATGCCGGCCACGCGCGTGGCGAGCCGGGCGCTCGCCCGGTGCGGCGCGCCGAGCGGCAGCCCCGTCTTCAGCGCCTTCAGCGACAGGCCGTGCGCGGTTTCCGGATCGAAGCGGAACAAGAGGCCGCGGCCGAGTGCGCCGAGCCCGGCCGTCACGGCATCAGGCCCGCGAAGCGGTGCCGCCCGTCGGCGCCGAGCGGCAGCGGCGCGACGTGCCTCACGGCGGCCAGCGGCAGCGGCGCGTAGAGGTGCGGAAACAGCGCGCCGCCGCGCGACACCTCGTAGCGCAGCGCAGCGCCGAGCGCTTCGGCGTCGACCGCGACCAGCACCAGGTCGTCGCGCCCGGCGAAGTGCTTGGCCGCCGTCTCGGCCACCTGCCCGGCGGTCGAGAAATGGATGTAGCCGTCGGCCAGGTCGATTTCGGCGCCGTGGAAGACGCCGGCCGCCTCGGCCTCCGCCCACAGGCCGGCGGGGCAGATCTTGTAGATGAGCGTGGTCATGCGCCGGCTATAGCGGCAAGCCGGCGGCGGCGGAAGCCGCTGCGCTGCGCCGTACCCAATTTGCGGCGCATTCGCCTGCCATGGTCTTGCCCCGTGCTCGCGCACGCCACCGTCGGGAGGACCGCCCATGCGCCCCATCGCCTTTGCCGCACCCGTCGCCGCCCTTGCCGCCGGCCTCGCGCTGGCCGGGCCGTCGCAGGCGCAGGACAGCGCGCGCTACCGCCTCGAGCCGTCCGGCGAGGGCTATGTGCGCATGGACACGCGCACCGGCGAGATGTCGGTCTGCCGCATGCGCGGCGAGCAGCTCGTGTGCACGCTGGCGGCCGACGAGCGCCGCGCCTACGACGCGGAGATCGACGCGCTGCACGGACGGCTCGACGCGCTCGAGCAGCGCCTGGCGGCGCTCGAGCAGGGCGCGCCGGCCGACGGCGGCGAGGCGCTGCCGTCCGAGGAGGAGTTCGAGCAGACGCTCGGCCTGATGGAGCGCTTCATGCGCCACTTCATGGGCGTGATGCGCGACCTGGAGCGCGACTTCGGCGCCCCGCCGGCCGAAGGCGGCGCCCCCGGCGAGGGCCTGGAGAAGACCTGACCGGCCGGGGGCCGCGCATTTTTTTAAAGCGATTCCAGGCGGAGTGGATGCCGGTTCGCCGTGCGGAAACGTGTCAGAACAATGACTTGGCGCCGATCTGCGGTTTCGCGAGAGGCAGGACGGCGCTCGGTCTCAGCCGGCGCCGCCGCCGTCACCGCGCGCGCCGACCCAGGCCGGCAGCGTCGTCGCCCGCCTGGTCTTCAGGTCGAGGATCAGCGCCACGGCGGCGCCGCTCGCCACCGCCGCGCCGTCGCGCGCCCGGCGGATCATGTGGTGCAGGATCACCGTGCGGTCGCTCGCCCGCTCGACGGCCGAGTGCAGCGTCAGCGGCTCGCCGGCGGCGGCCGGCAGGTGATGGGTGATCTTCATCTCCACCGCAACGCGGCCGCGGCCGTGCTCGCGCAGCCAGCCGGCGGTCACCCCGGCATGGCTCCAGGCGTGGGCTGCGGCGTCGGAGAAGCGGCCGATATGGCCCTGCTCGGCAAGTCGGCCGCGCCGGTCGCATTCGCCGGGCATCACGATCGAGCGGTGCGACAGCAGTCCGCCCATGGCGAGCACCGTGTCCGGCGCGAGCGGCGCCAGCGGATCGGCCGGCAGCCCGCGCGGCAGCGCCGCCTCGGCCTCGTCGGCGGCCACCGTGTGCCGGTGGAGGGCGCCGGACGACCAGTCGAGCGCGGTGGCGGCGAGCCGCCCCGTCTCGGCGTCCTCCATCAGGTGCACGACCCGGCCGTCGAGCGGTCCGCCTTCGATCGCCGCCGAGCGCACCACCGTCAGCGCGCCGGCGTGCAGCTCGGCATGGTAGCGCACATGGCGGTCGCGCGGCAGCGCCAGGTCGGCACGGCCGTGCCCCGAGTCCAGCTCGAAGAAGCGCGCCGCCTCGTCGAAGCGCTTGAAATAGAACTGCACGTTCATGTGCTCGTTCTCGTCGCACTCCCACGTGTTGACGAAGGAACGGTGGCTTTCGCGGAAGTCCGTCACGGGGCTGTCGCTGCTCCGGCTTTGGCGGGACCGGCCTGGTCGGCCGGCGGCGCGCGCGAGAATATCCGCGCGCGCGGAAGTTGCAAGCGCCGCCGGCGGTCGCGGCGGACCCTTGCAAAGCGTCGAGATCATTCCATAATCGCGCCAGACGATCCCGCACCCTCACAACAAGCAAAAGCGGGAAACGGGGAGGATGGCCTTGGCCAACGGCTTCACCTTCGTGGTTGCCGACGATCATCCGTTGTTCCGCGGTGCGCTGAGGCAGGCGCTGGCCGGCATGGGCGAGGGCGGCACGATCCTGGAGGCGGGCGACTTCGCCGCCACCAAGGCGCTGGTCGCCGACAATGACGAGATCGACCTGGTGCTGCTCGATCTCAGCATGCCCGGCGCCAGCGGCCTGTCTGGCCTTGTGGCGCTGCGCGGGCTGCACTCGGCGGTGCCGCTGGTCGTCGTTTCCGCGCATGACGATCCCGAGACGATTCGCCGCGCGCTCGAGCTCGGCGCCTCCGGCTTCATCTCCAAGTCGGCCAGCATGGAGAAGATCCGCGAGGCGGTGGAGACGGTGCTGGCCGGCGGCATCCACACGCCCGAGGACCTCGACCTCGGCGTCGAGGCCGACCCGGAGATCTCCGACCTGATCCGCCGGCTGCAGACGCTGACGCCGCAGCAGACGCGGGTTCTGGCGATGCTCGGCGAAGGCCTGCTCAACAAGCAGATCGCCTACGAGCTCGGCGTCTCGGAGGCGACGATCAAGGCGCACGTCTCCGCCGTCCTGCAGAAGCTCGGCGTCGACAGCCGCACGCAGGCCGTCATCCAGCTTTCCAAGATCGCCAGCGAGCCGGCCGCGACGGGGGCGTGAGCGCGCGCGATCGCCGACGCCGCCGTCGCAGTCCCGAGGGGCTGGACGGACGTCAGCGCTGGACGGATTCGATATAGGCGATGATGGCGCCGATCTGTTCCGGCGAGGCGATGAACTCCGGCATGTCGGGATGGCCGGTGACGATGCCTTCGGCGAAGCCTTCCTCGAGCGCGTCGATCGGGTAGCGCTCGGCCAGCGTGCGGAACGCCGGCGCGTCCGGGTGCGCGCTCTCGTCGTCGGTGCCCACACCGTGGCAGCGCGCGCAGTTCTCCTCGACCAGGGCGCGGCCATAGGCGATGTCGGCCGGCTCCTCGGCGCTCGCCGGTGCTGCGGCGAGCGCGCCGGCAAGCCCGGCCAGCGCCAGCGTCGTGATCATGCGCATCGGTTCGGCTCCTTCGCTGTCGGCCGGCTTCGCCCCGGGCCGCGCCGTGCCTTGCTCATCTTGCCTGTTGCCCGGCAGCCGGGTGCAGGCCGCGCCTGTCCCACCACTTTTCGAACTCCATGACAACCAGCAGCAGCGAGGCGATGCCGAGCATCGCGCTCCACTCGGCGAGCGAGACCGGGGCCACGCCGAGGATGCCGCTCAGCCAGGGGATGTACATCGCGGCGATGTGCAGCCCCTGCGCGGTCAGCACCCCGACGACCAGGAACGGGTTGGCGCGAAGCGGCTGGCGGAACACCGAGTGATGCTCGGACCGGCTGTTGAAGGCGTGCACGTTGGAGAACAGCACGAACAGGAGCAGCACCAGGTTGCGCGCCGCGTCCTCGGCCACGCCCTGGCTCGTCAGCCACCAGAACACCGCGAAGCTGCCCACCCCCATCACCGCCGTGGCGTGCCAGATGCGGCGGATCATGAGGCGGTCGAAGATCGGCTCGCGCGGCTTGCGCGGCGGATAGGTGAGCTCGTCGCCCTCCGCCCCCTCGGTCGCCAGCGCCACGTCCTGGATGCCGTTGGCCACCAGGTTGAGCCACAGGAGCTGCACCGGCAGGAGCGGCATCGGCAGGCCGAGGGGCATGGCGAGCAGGAACAGCACCACCTCCGCCGCGCCGGTCGACACCAGCAGGAAGATCACCTTGCGGATGTTGGCGTAGGCGACCCGGCCCTCAAGGATGCCGCGCACGATCGAAGCGAAATTGTCGTCGGTGATGATGATGTCGGCGCTTTCCTTGGCGACGTCGGTGCCCTTGCGGCCCATGGCGACGCCGACATGGGCGTGCTTGAGGGCCGGCGCGTCGTTGACGCCGTCGCCGGTCACCGCCACGAAATGGCCGTTGCGCGCCATCGACATGACGATCGACAGCTTCTGCGCCGGGTCGACGCGGGCATAGATCACGGCGCGCCGCGTCAGCGCGTCGAGCGCCGCCTCGCCCTCGGTCTCGGCCGCGCGCAGCGCCTCGCCGGTCACCACCTGGTCGTCGTCGAAGACCAGGCCCGCCTGACCGGCGATCACGCTGGCCGTGCGCGCGTCGTCGCCGGTCACCATCGCCACGGCGATGCCGGCGCTGTGGCAGTCGGCGATCGCCTGCGGCACCTCCTGGCGAACGGGATCGCGCAGGCCCGCCAGGCCGAGGAAGACGAGGTCGACCAGATGGTGCTCGCCGTAGTCGCCGTCCGGCTCTGTCGCGATCTCGCCCTCGGCGAAGGCGAGCACGCGCAGGCCGCGCGCGGCGAGTGCGCTCTTCTGGGCGAGCAGCCGCTCGCGGTCGGCCGGCACCACGCCGTCGCGGTCGGCCATCCGCCCGGCCATGGCGATCAGCGTTTCCGGCGCCCCCTTGACGAACACGCGCACGCGGTCGCGGCTGCGGTGGAAGGAGGCGGCGTAGCGCAGGTCCGGCTCGTAGGGAATGCGTGCGACCGGCTCGCGGTCGGCGCCGATCTCGCCGGCGATGCCGCTGCGCTGCGCCGCCTCGAGCAGCGCCACGTCGACGGTGTCTCCGATGCCCACCGTCTCCTCCTCCGCCTCGATCAGCCGCGCCTCGTTGGGCAGCGTCGCCGCGCGCAGCAGCGCCACCAGCCGGTCGCGCGTCGCCGGCTCGTGCGCGTCGGGCGGCAGCGCCTCGCCGGGGCTGGCAAGGCCGCGGTCGACCAGCGTGCCGTCGGGCAGGCAGATGTCGGTGACGGTGAGCTCGTTGCGCGTCAGCGTGCCGGTCTTGTCGGTGGCGATCATCGTGCACGAGCCGAGCGCCTCGATCGCCGGCATCTTGCGCACGATCACGTGCACGCGCGCCATGCGCCGCATGCCGATGGCGAGCGCCACGGAAATGGCGACCGGCAGGCCTTCCGGAATCGCCGCCACGGCGAGGCCGACGGCCATCATGAACAGCTCCGACAGCCCCATGTCGCGCAGCAGGCCGATGCCCATCAGGGCGGCGATCGCCACCGCCACCGTCAGCGCGATGGTGCGCGAGAAGCGCTCCATGCGGATGACGAGCGGCGGCTGCATGATCGAGCGTCGGGCGATCTGGGCGGCGATCTTGCCCATCTCGGTGTCGCGGCCGGTCGCCGTCACCAGCCCGCGGCCGCGGCCGCGCGTGATCATCGAGCCGGCGAAGGCGCGGCCGCCGCGCGCCTCCGCGTCGTCGCTCGGCGCCTTGCGCACCGGCTCGGATTCGCCGGTCAGCAGCGATTCGTCGCAACGCAGGTCCGCCGCCGCCAGGACGCGCAGGTCGGCCGGCACCCGCGCGCCGGCCTCCAGCAGCACCAGGTCGCCCGGCACCAGCCCGCGCGCGTCGATGACGCGCTGGTGGCCGTCGCGCACCACCGTCGCCTGCGGCTCCTCGAGCTGGCGCAGTGCCGCCGCCGCGCGCCCGGCGGAGTATTCCTGGCCGGCGCCGATGACGCCGTTGAGCAGCAGCACCGCGCCGATGAAGACGGCGTCCTTGATGTCGCTCAGCGCCAGCGAGACGAGCGCGGCGGCCAGCAGGATGTAGATCAGCGGGCTGAGGAACTGGCGCAGGAAGACCGCCACCAGCGAGGGCGGCGGCGCTTCCGGCAGCGCGTTCGGGCCGACGCTGGCAAGCCGCGCGCGGGCCTCGGCCTCGCCGAGGCCCGCCGCTTCATGCGGTGCAATGCCGGACGGTTCGGCGGCGTGCAGCAAGGCGCGCTCCATCACAAGGGGTCTCGGCGCGGCCGCTCGCGGCCGCATGTGCGCCGGCCCGGCCGGCGGGCGGGCCTCAGCGGGCCATCAGCACCGGCACGGCGGGCGCCTCGACCATCGAGCGCGTCACGCCGCCGAACACCCGCTCGCGCAGCCGCGAATGGCCGTAGCCGCCCATCACCACCAGGTCGGCCGACAGGTCGCCGGCATGCTGGGTGAGAACCTCGGCGACCGTGTGGCCGCAGCTCGGCAGCCGGTCGACGGCGACGCTGGCGCCGTGGCGCGCCAGATAGGCGGCGAGATCGGCGCCGGGCTCCGGCGCGTCGCCGGCCGGATCGACCATCGTCACGCGCACGTCCGTGGCGCCGGCCATCAGGTCGAGCGCCTCGCGCACGGCGCGCGCCGCCTCCACGCCGCTGTCCCAGGCGACCAGCACGGTGGCGGGCTTGAGCGTCGCGCGCTTGCCCTCCGGCACCAGCAGCACCGGCCGGCCGGATTCGAACAGACCCGCGTTCACCGTCGCGGTCTTCAGGTTGGGGCGCGTGGCGAGCTCCGGTCCGATGACGATGAGATCGGCATAGCGCGCCCGCCGGCCGACCACGTCGTCGGCCTGGCTCTTTTCGGGATAGGCGCTGTCGACGTCGCTCGACACGTCGAACCCGGCGAGCCGCTCGGACACGGCGGCCATGCGCGCGTCGAGCGCGGCGCGGTCGTTGTCGCGCTCCTGCATCCACACGTCGGAGGCGACCGCGGCATACTCGCCGCCGGGCGGCGGCGGCGCGAGCGCGACGATCAGCACCGACAGATGCGCGTCGGCCTCGCGCGCCAGCTCGAGCGCCAGATCGAGGTCGCGGTCGGACTGGTCGACGCCGAGCACACACAGAAGAGACTTGAAGGGCATGGGTACTATCCTTGTCATGGAGCGTGCGGCCGCGCCGCGCTGCCGGCCCCGAAGGGCACGGGCCGCCACGGATTGTGCCGTCTCGCGTCGGTCGATCCTTTGATCCGCATCAAGGAGACGCGCGCCGGCCGGCCTATGGCTTGGGCAGGACGCAAACGAGGATCGACACCGATGTCAGCAGCGAGCGAACGCACCGAAGACTTCCGCCACGTGCGCATGGAACTGGCGCGCGAGAAGGGCCACCCGATGGGCGACCGCGGCGACGGCTACGACCTCGTCGTGCCGCTCGACGCCGAGGGCCGGCTCGACGCCGCGCAGTGGAAGAAGCACCAGGAGGCCTGTCGCGTGCGCCGCTTCCGGCCGGGCGCGGAGGACCTGATCGGCAGGCTGCGGCGCAAGCCGGGCGGCACCTGGTACTTCGACTATGCCGAGGGCGAGGACGACGACGAGATCGGCTTCCGCCTCGGCGAGGAGCGTTTCGTGCCGGGCGAGTACGTGTCGGTCCGCAGCGACGGGGCCATGCACACCTTCCAGGTCACCCTGGTCGAGAAGCTCTGAGCGGTCCGCCCGCCGTGGCGGAACCGCGCGCGGCAGCCCGGGCGTTGTCTCGGGCAGCATCGAGGAGGTCGCCGTGATCGTCGAGGACCAGGCGCCGACCGTCGCCTTCCTCCGCCGGCCCGAGAGCCACGGCCTCGACGGCGCGGTGGAGGTGATGGAGACGCACATCTCCGTCATCTTTCTGGCCGGCGCGCGCGCCTTCAAGCTGAAGCGCGCGGTGCTGCTGCCCTATGCCGACTTCTCGACGCCGGCGCTGCGGCTGGCGGCGTGCGAGAAGGAGGTGGCGCTCAACCGCCGCACGGCGCCGTCGCTCTATCGCGGCGTGCGCCGCATCACGCGCGAGGCCGACGGCGGGCTGGCCTTCGACGGCGACGGCGCGACGGTCGATGCGGTCGTCGAGATGACGCGGTTTCCCCAGGACGCGCTGTTCGACCGCATGGCCCGCGAGGGGCGGCTCGACGCGCCGCTGATGGCCCGGCTGGCCGCGGAGATCGCCGCCTTCCACGCCGCCGCGCCGGTGGTCGAGGGCGAGGGCGGTGCCGACGTGATGCGGGGCGTGCTCGACATCAACGCCGCCGGCTTCGCCACCAGCCGCGTGTTCGGCGACGACGAGGTGGCCGCCTTCGACGCCCGCTTCCGCCGCGCGCTGGAGGGCCATGCCGGGCGCCTCGACCGGCGCGCGGCGGCCGGCCGCCTGCGGCGCTGCCACGGCGACCTGCATCTGCGCAACATCTGCCTGTTCGAGGGGCGGCCGCAGCTCTTCGACTGCATCGAGTTCAATGACCGCATCGCCACGGTCGACACGCTCTACGACCTCGCCTTCCTGCTGATGGACCTGTGGCATCGCGAGCTGCCGACCTTCGCCAGCCTGGTCGTCAACCGCTATCTCGACGTCACCGGCGACGAGGACGGCTTCGTGCTGCTGCCCTTCTTCATGGCCGTGCGCGCGGCCGTGCGGGCGCACGTGACGGCGACCCAGGCGGACGAGAGCGGCGACGCCGACGGCCGGCTGGCGCGCACCGCGCGCGCCTATTTCGCGCTGGCGCAGGCGCTGCTCGTCCCGGGCCGGGGATGCGTCGTCGCCATCGGCGGGCTCAGCGGCTCGGGCAAGTCGACCGTCGCCGAGGCGCTGGCGCCGCATGTCGGCCCGCCGCCCGGCGCGCGGCTTTACGAGAGCGACCGCATTCGCAAGGCGATGCACGGCGTTGCGAGCGCGACGCGGCTGCCCGATGCGGCCTATGGCTCGGAGGTCTCCGAGCGGGTCTATGACGCGCTCGCGCGGCGCTCCGCGGCGCTTGCCGCCGACGGCGTCGCCGTCGTCGCCGACGCGGTCTACGATCGGCCGGCGCGTCGCGCCGCCGTCGCCGCCCGGGCCGCGGCGGCCGGCGTGGCCTTCCTCGGCGTGTGGCTCGCCGCGCCGGCCGAGACGCTGCGCGCCCGCGTCGCCGCCCGCGCCAAGGGGCCGTCGGACGCCACCGTCGCCGTGCTCGAGCGCCAGCTCGCGCGCGATCCCGGCGCCGTCGACTGGCTGGCTGTCGACGCCGCGCGGCCGGTCGCCGACAGCGTCGCGGCGATCCGCGCCGCGCTCGGCGAGGAACGGCCGGAGGGCGAGGGGGCGGCCGCCGCGCCGGCCGGCCGGCGCGGCGTCAGTTGAGCGTCAGCCGGGCGAGCGACAGGCCCGGTTCGTTCGGGTGGCGCGACAGCTTGAAGCCGAACTCGCGGCACATCGCCAGCATCTTGACGTTCTCGCTCAGGATCATGCCCTCGATGGTGCCGATGCCGGTGGCGCGCGCATAGTCGATCAGCCTGGCGAGCAGCGCCCAGCCGAGGCCGTGGCCCTGCAGGTCGGTGCGCACGATCAGGCCGTACTCGGCCGTCAGCCCGTCCGGGGCGCAGGACAGCCGGGCGATGCCGGCGAGCGCGCCGCCGTCGGCCTCGAGCGCGACGAAGGCCATGTCGCGGGCGTAGTCGAGCTGCGTCAGGCGCAAGAGCATCTGGTCGGGAAAATGCTTGCGCGGCGCCAGGAAGCGGAGCCGGATGTCGTGCGCGGAAAGCTTGTCCACGAAGGGCGGGTAGAGCGCCACGTCGGCCGGCTTGACCGGCCGCAGCAGATAGCGGTGGCCGTCGAGCTCGACCGCCTGGTCCCAGCCCTCGGGATAGGGCCGGATGGCGAGGTCGGGGTTCGGCGCCGGCCGGTCGATCTCGTCGGGCGCGATCTCGATGCGCGCATCGAGCGCCACCACGCCGTTGGCGTCGGCGATTAGCGGGTTGATGTCCATCGAGGCCAGGCAGGGCAGGTCGACGATCATCCGCGACACCGCGTTGAGCGTGCGCAGCAGCGCCGCCCGGTCGGCCGGCGCGCGGTCGCGGTAGCCGGCCAGCAGCCGGCCGATGCGCGTGCGGTCGATCACGTCGCCGGCCAGCACGTCGTCGAGCGGCGGCAGCGCCACGGCGGTGTCGGCCACCACCTCGACCGCCGTGCCGCCGGCGCCGAACAGGATGACCGGGCCGAAGATCGGGTCGCGGCTCAGCCCGACGATGACCTCGTGGGCGTGGCGCCGCTCGACCATCGGCTGCACGGCGAAGCCCTGGATGTCGGCGTCGGGCCGCGCCTTGGCGACGCGCGCGCCGATCGCCTCGGCCGCCTCGCGCGCTGCCGCCGCCGTCTCCAGCCCGAGCACCACGCCGCCGACGTCGGACTTGTGGCTGATCGCCTTCGACACCAGCTTGACGACCAGCCGTCCGCCGGTCGCCAGCAGCGTTGCGGCCGCCTCCTCGACCGCCTCGGGCGTCTCCGCCACCACCGTCTTCGGCACGGCGATGCCGTAGGCCTCGACGGCGGCCTTGGCCTCCGGCTCGGTCAGCACCCGGCGGCCCTCGGCGGCGGCCTTGCGGAAGATCGCCAGCACCCGCTCGCGGTCGCCGGCGACATCGGCCGTGCCGCTCGACGGCACGCGCGTCAGGGCGCGCTGGCGCTGCGACCAGTTGTAGAGGTATCCGACCGCCGTCGCCGCGTCGTCGGGCGTCTCGAAGCTCGCCACGCCGGCGTTCTGCAAGAGGTGGCGGCCGCCGCGCGCCGTCGCCGCGCCGAGCCAGCAGGTCAGCACCGGCTTGCCGGAGATCGTGCCCTTGCTGGCCAGCCCGGCCACCGCCTCCGCCGCCTCGATCGGCGAGGCGAGCCCGGTCGGGCAGTTGAGCACGAGCAGCGCGTCGACGCCGGGATCGGCCGCCACGGCGGCGACCGCGTGGGCGTAGCGCTCGGCCGGCGCGTCGCCGATGATGTCGACCGGATTGGCGCGCGACCAGTTGGCCGGCAGCGCGGCGTCGAGCGTCGCCATCGTCGTCTCCGACAGCTCGGCCAGCGCGCCTGCCCGGTCGATCAGCCGGTCGAGCGTGAGCACGCCGGCGCCGCCGCCATTGGTGACGATGCCGACCCGGGCGTGCTCGACAGGCCGGAAGCGGGCCAGGATCTCGGCCGCGTGGAACAGCTCCGCCAGCTCCTTGACGCGCAGGATGCCGGCGCGCATCAGCGCCGCGTCGACCACCCGGTCGGCGCCCGACAGCGCGCCGGTGTGGGTGGCGGCGGCCCTGGCCGACTGCTCGTGGCGGCCCGACTTGATGGCGATCACCGGCTTGATGCGGGCCGCCGCGCGCGCCGCCGACATGAACTTGGCCGGGTTCGGAATGCTTTCCAGATACATCAGGATGGCGCGCGTGCGCGCGTCGCCGGCCAGCATGTCGAGATAGTCGCCGACATCGACGTCGGCCATGTCGCCGAGCGACACGATGTGCGAGAAGCCGACATTCTCCTCCGCCGCCCAGTCGACCAGCGAGGTGGCGATGGCGCCCGACTGCGACAGCAGCGCCAGCCCGCCCTCGGCCGGCGCCATGTGCGCGAAGCTGGCGTTGAGCCGCGCCGGCGGCACGATCAGGCCGACGGTGTTGGGGCCGATCAGGCGCAGCATGTGGGGCTTCGCGGCATCGAGCATCGCCTGGCGCAGGCCGTTCTCGCGCGTCAGCCCGGCAGTGATGACGACGGCCGCCCGCGTGCCCTTCTCGCCGAGCGCGGCGACGACGCCCGGCACGGTGTCGGGCGGCGTGGCGATCACCGCCAGGTCGGCCGGCCCGGGCAGCGCCGCGACGCTGCGATGGCACGGCCGCCCCCACACCTCGCCATATTTCGGATTGACCGGCAGGATGTCGCCGGCAAAGCCGCCCTCGATGATGTTGCGCATCACGATGTTGCCGACCGAGCCCTCGCGCCGCGAGGCGCCGATGACGGCGACCGACTGCGGCCGCGCGGCGTATTCCAGGTTCCGGATCGTCATGCCGTCTCGCCCTCTCGCTCTGGTCCGCGCCCGCGCCGTGGTCCGGGCGGCCGATGGCCGCGCCCGGCGCCGTCCGCCTTGACCCGCATCAAGGCGCTGCGCCCGCCCGGTGCCCGGCCGCGTCGCCCGCGCACAGCGTGCCGGACATTCGTGTCGTCCGTTCGACGAAGGCCGGCGCCGGTCGTCGCCACACTATCCACGCGGCCGGCAGCTCCGTCCATGGCACGCGGCACCTGCGCCGCGCGGCGGATGCCCGCGCGGCCCGCGGCCGGTCGTCGTCGGAGGGCGGGAAGGCCGAAGCCCTTCGGGGCGGCGCGGCCTGCCGCGCCGCCCGTTCAGCGCAGCGCGGCCGCGATGTTGCCGCCGTCGACGGTGGTCACGTCGGCCGTGGTGCGCTCGGCCAGCGCCTGGTGCAAGAAGGCGCGCGCCACGTCGTCGGCCGTCACCTCGAGGCCGAGCAGGTTGCCCGACAGATAGGCCTTCTCCGACACGTTGCGCGCCTGCGCGCGGCTGGCGATCATCGCGTCGGTCAGCAGGCCGGAGCGGATGCGGTCGGCGTTGACGGCGTTGGCGCGGATGCCGATGGCGCCGTATTCCAGCGCATACTGCCGCGACAGGAACAGCGTCGCCGCCTTGGGCAGGCCGTAGGCGCCGAAATTGGCGCCCGGATTGACCGCCTGCTTGGAGGCGTTGAACAGGAGAACGCCGCCGGTGCGCTGCAGCTTCATCAGCCGCACCGCCTCGCGCGCCACCGCCTGGTGGGCGAAGAAGTTGAGCTCGAAGCTTTGCCGCAGCACCGCGTCGTCGAGCGTGCCGATCTCGCCCTCGATCGCCGCGCCGGCGTTCGACACGACGATGTCGACGCCGCCGAAGCGTGCGACCGCGGCCTCGAACAGCGCCGCCACCTCGGCGCCAGCCGTCACGTCGCAGGCGATGCCGACGGCGCCGTTGCCGGCTTGCGCGGCGGTTGCCTCGGCGCGCGTCCGGTCGAGGTCGGCGACCACGACATGCGCACCGTTGGCCGCGAACAGCCGGGCCGTCGCCGCGCCGATCGCGCCGCCGCCGCCCGTCACCACCGCCACCTGGCCGGTCAGCGGCAGCGTCCTGGCGCCGGCCAGCTTGGCCTGCTCGAGCGACCAGTATTCGAGCCGGAACAGCTCGTCCTCGGGCAGCGGCGTGAAGCGGCCGAGCCGCTCGGCGCCGGTCACAGCCTCGATCCAGATCTCGCCGACATCGGCCGAGATCGCCGCGTCCTTGGCCGTCTTGCCGAAGCCGAACAGGCCGACGCCGGGCACCAGCGCCAGCCGCGGCATCGGGTCGAGCATGGTGCGCGCGACGTCGTCGAGCGCGTCGCAGCGCTCGAAATAGGCGCGATAGTCGTCCGCGTAGGCGGCGACGCGGCGGCGTGCCTCCTCGGCCCAGGCGTCGAGGCCGTCGGGCGTCGGCGCCGGCAGGATCAGCGGCTTGTTCTTGATGCGGATCGTCAGGTCGGGCGTCGACACGCCGCGCGTGCCGTAGTCGGCCAGCTCGGCGCCGTCGACGAAGTTGCGCACCGCCTCGCCGGTGCGGAAGTCGGCGACGAAACGGGTGAAACGGCCGTCGCCGCGCGCTTCGGCCACCGCGCCGCGCAGGATCGGCGCCAGCGCCTGCGGCGCGGCCGTCTCGGCAGGCAGCGCGGCGGCGGGAAACACGCTGCGGCCGTTGTCCGCGACGTGCGCCTCGGCCCGCGTGACATGCGCGATCATGCGCTCATAGGCCTCGCGGGCGCTGTCGCCGAAGGTGAAGATGCCGTGCTTGTCGAGGATCAGCCCCTCGACCGACGGGTCGGCCTCGTAGACCTCCGCCGCCGCCTTGGCGAGCTGGAAGCCGGGCATGATGTAGGGCACGAAGCCCATGCGCGCGCCGAACACCTCCTGGCAGATCGCGCGGCTGTCCTCCTGGTCGACCAGCGCCAGGATGGCGGTCGAGTGGGTGTGGTCGACGAAGCGGTGCGGCAGGTAGGCGTGCAGCAGCGTCTCGACCGACGGGTTCGGCGCCTTGGGGTCGAGCAGGTTGAGCCGCTGCAGCGCCACCATGTCCTCGTCGGCGAGCCGCGCCAGCCGGCGCGCGCGGCGCAGCGGCTCCAGCTTGACCGCCGGCAGGCCGGCCGGCTCGATGACCGCCATGTCCCAGCCGCTGCCCTTGACGCACAGCACCTCGTGGCGCTCGCCGATCAGGTCGCTGCGTTCGGTCTTGTAGGAGGTGTTGCCGCCGCCGTGCAGCACCAGGCTCGGCACGCCGCCGAGCAGCCGGGTGGTGTAGACGCGCAGCGCCATGCCCTCCTCGACGCCCCTTGCGGCGTAGTCCTCGACGATCCGGCGGGCGTCGGCGTCGTTCCAAAGGCTCTTCATCGTGTCCTCGATCGCGTGGCGCCGCGCCGGGCCGGCGCGGCCGTTGTCCTGGGAAGGCGCGTGCGGTCAGGCGGCCGCGCCGGGGCGCAGCCGGGCCAGCCCGGCGCGGCTCGCCTCGCAGATGCCGGCCTCGGTGATCAGTCCGGTGACGAGCCGACCGGGCGTGACGTCGAAGGCCGGATTGGCGGCATTCGAGCCGTCGGGCAGGATGTCGACGCGCTCCAGCGCGCCCGAGGCGCCGCGGCCGCCGACATAGCGCACCTCGTCGGCCGAGCGCTCCTCGATGGGGATCTCGGCGACGCCGTCCTCGATGGTGAAGTCGATGGTCGGCGTCGGCAGCGCGACGTAGAACGGCACGCCGTTGTCGGCGGCGGCGAGCGCCTTCAGATAGGTGCCGATCTTGTTGCACACGTCGCCGTTGGCGGTGGTGCGGTCGGTGCCGGTGATCACCATGTCGACGCGGCCGTGCTGCATCAGGTGGCCGCCGGCATTGTCGACGATCACCGTGTGCGGCACGCCGTGCTTGCCGAGCTCCCAGGCGGTCAGATAGGCGCCCTGGTTGCGCGGCCGCGTCTCGTCGACATAGACGTGCACGGCGATGCCCTTCTCGAAGGCCTTGTAGATCGGTGCGGTGGCGGTGCCCCAGTCGACGGTGGCGAGCCAGCCGGCGTTGCAGTGGGTCAGGATGTTGACCGGCTCGCCCGGCGCCTTGTCGGCCGCCAGCGCCTCGATCAGCGGCAGGCCGTGATCGCCGATCGCCGAATTGATCGCCACGTCCTCGTCGCAGATCGCCGCCGCCTCGCGATAGGCCGCCGCCTGCCGCTCGCCGGCCGGCAGCCCCTTCAAAAGCCGCTGCATGCGCGTCAGCGCCCAGCGCAGGTTGATCGCCGTCGGCCGCGTCGCCGCCAGCCGCTCGGCCGCCGCCGCCAGGTTGCCGTCGGAGGGGTCGGCGCGCATGGCGAGCGCCATGCCGTAGGCCGCCGTGGCGCCGATCAGCGGCGCGCCGCGCACCAGCATCGCCCGGATGGCGTGCGCGGCCTCCTCCACGTCGCTCAGCGCCGCGGTGGTGAAGCGGTGCGGAAACAGCGTCTGGTCGAGAATGCGGACCGTCTCGCCGTCCGCGTCCAGCCAGATCGTGCGGTAGGGCGTGCCGTCAATCTTCATGCCGGTCCGTCTCCTCGAGGTTCACATAGCTCGGCGGCTCGAAGCGCGGCGTGCACACGCAGTAGAACTCGAGGTCGCCGTCGCCGTCATTGGTGATGCGCTGCGCCGCGCCGGCGGCGATCAGCGCCTGGTCGCCGGGCGCGAGCCGCTGCGCCACGCCGTCGATCTCGACCACGCCGCGACCCCGGCGCACGACGTAGCGCTCGGCGACCCCGTCGAGACGGTGGAGCTGGGTCGTCACGCCGGGCTCGACGCGGCACAGGGCGAGCGAGACCTCGGGCGCCTTCGGCGTGTTCATCAGTTCGGTGATGAAGCACCGCTCCTCGGTCCAGAATTCCGGTCTGTCCTCGCGGGGAACGAACCACTCCGGCAGCATCGCGCTCCAAGCCTCATCGTCGCGGTCGGGCTTTTCTAGCGGCGAGATTGACAAATGTCAAAACAGATTGTTTTTTGTCAGAGACGGTCCGAAATCCGGCTGCGAGTGGCAATGCACGCATGGACGGCACAGGCAAGGACGATCTTCAACGCCGCGTGGCTCTACTACATCCACGGCGCGAAGCAGGACGAGGTTGCCGACCGTCTGTCGATCTCGCGCGCCAGCGTCGCGCTCTATCTGCGCAAGGCGCGTGAGATGGGGCTCGTGCAGATCCGCATGGAGGACGACTTCTTCCGCAGCCTGTTCCAGGCGCGCGCCATCGAGGAGGCGTGCGGGCTTGCCGCCGTCTCGGTGGTGCCGGGTCTGAGCGCGGAGCCGCTGCGCGACGTGGCGGCGGCCGCCTGGCTGACGCTCGAGCCGCATCTGGCCGGCGCCCGCCGTCTCGGCGTCGCCTGGGGCCGCACCGTCTACGAGATTGCCGGCGTGCTGCCGCGGGTCAACCATCCCGGCCTCGAGGTGGCGCAGCTCTGCGGCAATCTCGGCGGCACGCCCTACGGCACGCTGCCCGACACCAGCACCTTCCGCATCGCCCGCCAGCTCGGCGCCGAGCCGCGCAACCTCTACGCGCCGATGATCCTGTCGTCGGCCGGCGTCGCTGCCGCGCTGCGCGCCGAGCCGGTGATCCGCGACCACATCGCCAAGCTCGCCGGCTGCGACATCGCGCTGTTCTCGCTCGGCACCTGCCGCGCCGACAGCCACATCGTCACCAGCGGCGCCTTGAGCGCCGCCGAGATCGAGCGCTACCACGAGGAGGGCGCGCGCGCCGTGCTCGCCGGCCACCTGATCCGCGGCGACGGCAGCCCGGTGCGCGAGATCGACGAGCGGCTGATCTCGCTGCCGCTCGACGCGCTGAAGGAGATTCCCGTGCGCATCGTGGTCGCCAACGGCGCGGAGAAGGCGGAGGCGGTGGTCGCCGCCCTCAAGGGCGGCTATGCCACTCATCTGATCGTCGACGAGGCCATCGCCGAAGCGGTGCTTGCCGATCCGGACATCGCGTCGGCCAGCGAGAACGCCTTGCCGCAACCTGCTTGAGCCTGCCAACAGAGAGGGTTTCCGACATGAAGACAATCGCATCGCTCGCCGCGGCCGTCGGCCTCGGCCTCGCCGGCCTCACCGCCGCCCAGGCGCAGGAGGACCGGCTGTTCGTCTACGTCTCGCCCGACCCGATCGGCGTCAACGCCTTCCTCAAGCTCGGCCAGGTCGGCACCGAGGCCGCCGGCGAGCGTTTCGGCGCCGAGGTCAAGACCTTCGAGAGCTCGACGGCCGCCGCCCGCATGGAGAACGTCAACGCCGCCATCAACGAGGGCGCCGACGTCGTCGTGCTGCTCGGCTTCGAGTTCAACGACATCGTCGCGCAGCTCGCGCCGACGGCGCCCGACATCGACTTCCTGATCGTCGACCAGTGCATCGAGAACCGGCCCGACAACGTGCACTGCGCCGTCTTCCGCGAATACGAGGCGAGCTACCTGATCGGCGTCGCCGCCGGCATGCTGACGCAGAAGGACCGCGTCGGCGTCGTCGGCGCGCTCGATATCCCCTTCCTGCACCGCTACACCGACGGCTACGCGCAGGGCGCGAAGGCGTCGAACGAGGGCGTCGAGGTCGACATCCGCTGGGTCGGCGGCGAGAACCCGTTCTCCGACCCGGTGCGCGCCAAGGAGCAGGCGGTCGCCATGCACGGCGCCGGCGCCGACGTCATCTTCACGGCCACCGCCGGCGGCGATTTCGGCGTCTTCGAGGCGGCGCAGGAGAACGACTTCAAGGCCTTCACCGTCGACGTCAACTGGTGCCCCGAGGCGCCGGAGCATCTCGTCGACAGCACGCTGAAGCGCGTCGACACCGCGATCGTCACCGCCATGGAGGCGATCCTCGCCGGCGAGAACCAGCTCTTCATGTCGCTCGGCCTCAAGGAGGGCGGCATGTCGACGGTGGCGCTCGAGGAGGACATGCTCGCCGACAGCCAGTGCCTGATCGCCGAGTATCCGGAGATCGTCGAGGCGATGCGCGAGGCCGCCGGCCGCATCAAGGACGGCTCGCTCGAGCTCGAGGACCCGATGTTCGCCCAGAACTGATTGCCGCCGGCCGGCCGCCGCCGGCGGCCGGCCTCCCGCCCCGCTTCCTTCATCCGACGGTCCAGGCCATGCGCGTTGAGCTCAGCGACATTACCGTGCGCTTCGGCGACCTGACGGCGGTCGACCGCGTGTCGCTCGACTTCCGCTCCGGCGAGGTGCACGCGCTGGTCGGCGAGAACGGCGCCGGCAAGACCACGGTGATGAACGCGCTGTTCGGCCTGGTGCGCAGCGCTTCGGGCTCCATCGCGGTCGACGGCGAGACCTGCCGCTGGGCCTCGCCGCAGGACGCCATCGCCCGCGGCCTCGGCATGGTCCACCAGCACTTCATGCTGCAGGATTCCATGACGGTGCTGGAGAACATCGTGCTGTGCAACGAGCCGACGGGGCGCTTCGGCTTCGTCGACTTCCGCGCCGCGCGCGCCCACATGGCCGAGGTCGCGACCGCCTACGGCATCGAGGTCGATCTCGACGCCACCGTCGGCGCGCTGTCGCTCGGCCAGCGCCAGGTGGTCGAGATCCTCAAGGTGCTCTACCGCCACGCCGACATGCTGATCCTCGACGAGCCGACCGCCGTTCTGACGCCGCAGGAGAAGGACCGGCTGTTCGGGGTGCTGCGCAACTTCCGCCGCGACGGCAAGGCGATCGTCCTCATCACCCACAAGCTCGACGAGGTGATGGAGCTCGCCGACCGCGTCAGCGTGATGCGCGGCGGCCGGCTGATCTCCTCGGCACCGGTGGCCGAGACGACCAAGACCGCGATCGCCCGCGACATCGTCGGCGGCGAGCTGCCGGCCGAGATCGCCCGCGCCGAGCGCGCGCCGGGCGCGGTGGTGCTGTCGGTCGACGGGCTGACGGTGCGCAGCCGCGGCCGCACGGTCGGCCCCATCTCCTTCGACGTGCGGGCCGGCGAGATCGTCGGCGTGGCCGGCGTCAGCGGCAACGGCCAGGCCGAGCTCGTGCAGGCGCTGACCGGCCTGCGCCGCGCCCATGGCGGCAGCGTGCGGCTTGCCGGCCGGCCGCTCGACGGCCTCGACGTCGGCGCCCGGCGGGCGCGCGGCATGAGCTACATTCCCGAGGACCGCCAGCGCGTCGGCCTGGCGCTCGAGGCGCGCGTCAGCGAGAACGCCGCGATCGGCCGCATGGACCAGCCCGGCTTCCGCCGCGGCCCGTTCCGCATCCGCAGCGCCATGAACCGCTTCGCCGCCGAGCTCATCGCGCGCTACCGCATCAAGGTCGCCGGACCGGAGGCGCGCGCCGCCACCATGTCGGGCGGCAACAAGCAGAAGCTGGTGGTCGGCCGCGAGCTGTCGCGCGACACGCCGCTGGTCGTCGTGGAGAACCCGACCTGGGGCGTCGACATCGGCGCCATCGAGTTCATCCATTCCGAGCTCGTGCGCATGCGCGACGCCGGCCACGCCATTTTGATGGTGTCGACCGAGCTCGACGAGGTGCTGGCGCTGTCCGACCGCATCCTCGTCCTCTACGAGGGCCGCATCTCCGGCGAGGTGGCGCGGGCCGAGGCCGACCGGACCGCCGTCGGCCAGCTCATGGTCTCGCACGGGCCCAGCGCCGCGGAGATCGCCGCGTGAGCGTGCTCGATTCGACGCCGCCGGTGCGCGGCCTGACCCCGTGGATCGGCGTGCTCGTCTGGATCCTCGCCATCCTGTTCGTGCTGATGCTGGCCGCCGGCGCGCCGTTCGGCGGCGCCCTCGAGGGCTTCCTCAGCGGCGCCTTCGGCGGCCGCCGCTTCGCCTATCTGATGACCACGCTGTCGCGCGCCACGCTGATCGTCGGCATGGCGCTCGCCGTCATGCTGTCGTTCCGCGCCGGGCTGTTCAACATCGGCGGCGAGGGCCAGCTCGTGCTCGGTGGGCTGGTCGCCGCGCTGGTCGGCGTCTATCTGCCCGGCCCGCCGCTGCTCGTCGTCGCCGCCGGCATCCTCGCCGGCATGGCCGCCGGCGCGGCCTGGGCGGTGCTGGCCGGCGTGCTGCAGCTCTATGTCGGCGTGCCGCTGCTCGTCGGCTCGCTGCTGCTCAACTATCCGGCGCGCTACCTCGCCTCCTACGTCGTCGGCCATCCGCTGCGCGACGTCGCCTCCGGCCTGCCGCAGTCGCATCTGGTGCCCGTCGAGGCGTGGCTGCCGTTCTTTCCCGGCACGCGGCTCGACATCGGCATCCTGTTCGTCGTCGCCGCCGCCGTCTTCGCCATCGTCTACAGCCACACCACCGTGCACGGCTACCGCGCCCGCATGACCGGCCATTCGGCGCCCTTCGCCGAGGCCTCCGGCCTGCCGGTGCGGCGGCTGGCGCTGCAGACGCTGGCGATGAGCGGCGCCATCGCCGGCCTGGTCGGTGCCATCGCGGTGTTCGGCATCCACCACCGCTACATCGACGGCATGCTGGTGCAGCCGCTCTACGCCTGGACCGGCATCGTCGCGGTGCTGCTCGTCAAGATGATCCCCTGGGCGGTGCCGCTGTCGGGCTTCTTCTTCGCCGCGCTGCAGACCGGCGCGGCCGGCATGGAGCGCGCGGCCGGCGTGCCCAAGGAGCTCGCCATCACCATGCAGGCGGTCATCATCCTGTTCGTGGCGAGCCGGCTGACCGGACTGCATTTCGGCGGCGGCGCCGGCGAGGGCGGCCGGCCGGGGGAGGGCGGCGATGGGACTTGAGGCGCTGTTCGACCCGGCCTTCGCGGCCTCGCTGCCGCGCTTCATCACGCCGATCCTGCTCGCCGCGCTGGGCGGCGCGCTGTGCGAGCGCGCCGGCGTCTTCAACATCGCGCTGGAGGGCTTCGTGCTGGTCGGCGCGTTCTCCGCCGTGCTCGGCGCCTACTTCTTCGGCTCGGCCGCGATGGGCGCGCTGACGGCCGTCTTCGGCGGCGTGCTGATGGGGCTGATCTTCGCCGAGTTCCACCTGCGCCGTCCGGGCGACCCGATCGTCGTGTCGATCGCGCTCAACCTGCTCGCCGCCGGGCTGACCACCTATCTGCTGCGCGCCATCTTCGACGTCGCCGGCGCCTTCCGCGATCCGGCGATCGTCGGCTTCGAGCCGATCCACATTCCGCTCGTCGCGGCGATCCCGCTGGTCGGGCCGGTGCTGTCGGGCCAGTCGGCGCTGTTCTACGTGGCGCTCGGCGCGGCCGTGTTCATGCATGTCTTCTTCGCCCGCCACCGGCTCGGCCTGCGGCTGCGCGCGGCGGGCGAGAACCCGGCCGCGCTGGTCGCCGGCGGCGTCAGCCCCGAGCGCGTGCGGCTGTGGGCGCTGGTGCTGTGCGGCGCGCTGTGCGGGCTGGCCGGGGCGCAGCTTTCGATCGCCAACGTCAACCTGTTCGTCGAGAACATGAGCGCCGGGCGCGGCTGGATCGCCGTCGTCGCCGTGCTTTTGACGCGCGGCCGGCCGCTGCCGCTGCTCGCCATCGTCTGCCTGTTCGGCTTCGTCGACAGCCTGTCCTTCCGCGTCCAGGGGCTCGGCTGGCCGCAGCAGTTCACCGACATGATGCCCTATGTCGCCACGCTCGCCGTCCTGGTGGTGCTGTCGTGGTGGCGCCTGCGCAGATCCGCCTGAGGGAGGCCGCGATGCCGCGAACCGAGCCCGACCTGGTCATCAAGAACGCCGTGGTGGTGACCGCGGATGCGCGGCGCCGCGTCATCGACGGCGGCGGCGTCGCCGTGTCGTCCGGCCGCATCACCGACGTGCTGCCGGCCGCCGAGCTGGCCGCCCACGAGGCCGGCGCCGGCCGGGTGGTCGACGCGGCGGGCATGCTTCTGATGCCCGGCCTGGTCAACACCCACTGCCATGCCGGCGACAGCCTGTTCCGCGGCCTGGTCGAGGACCTGCCGCTCGAGGCCTGGCTGCAGACGGTGTGGAAGGCGGAGGCGGCGATCCTCAACCCCGAGACCTCGCGGCTCGGCTCGGTGCTCGGCTTCGCCGAGCAGCTCCTGTCCGGCGTCACCACCGTGATGGACATGTTCTGGTATCCGCGCGAGACGGTCGAGGCGGCGCGCGCCGTCGGCATGCGCGTGTCGACCGGCGGCATCTTCTTCGACCCGCCGGGCGTCAACGGCCACGGCCTGGAGCGGCGCAAGGCCGAGGCGGAGCGCTTCTTCGCCGAGCATGCGGGCGCCGACGACGTCTTTCCCGCCGTGCTGCCGCACGGCGCCTACACCGTGGCGCCGGACAATCTGGTCGCCGCGCGCGCCATCGCCGACGCGCATGGCGGGCTCTTCTCGATCCATGCCGCCGAGACGCTGGCCGAGCAGGCCGACGTCGGCGGCCGCTACGGCCGCTCGGTGATCCGCCATCTCGACCATCACGGGCTGCTCGACGCGCGCACCGTGCTCGCCCACTGCGTGCATCTCGACGACGAGGAGATCGCCATCCTGGCGCGCACGCGCGCCGTCGTCTCGCACAACCCGGTGTCCAACCTGAAGCTCGGCTCGGGCATCGCCCGCGTGCCCGACATGCTGGAGGCCGGCGTGCGCGTGACGCTCGGCACCGACGGCGCGATCTCCGGCAACGACCTCGACCTGTGGCTGGCGCTCAGGCTGGCCGCCATGCTGCACAAGGGCGCCAACCACCGCGCCGACGCGGTGTCGACGCAGCAGGCGCTCGACATGGTGACGCGCGAGGGCGCGGCCGCGCTCGGCGCGGAGGACCGCATCGGCAGCCTCGAGCCCGGCAAGTTCGCCGACATGGTGCTGGTCGACCTCAAGCGGCCGCACGCCGTGCCGCTGTTCGACCCGGTCACCCATCTCGTCTACTCGACCGGCCGCTCCGACGTGCGCCACGTCTTCCTGGCCGGCGAGCAGGTGGTGCGCGACGGCGTGCTGACGCGCCTCGACATCGCCGAGACCATCGCCGCGGTCGAAGCGCTGGCGCCGAAGATCGCCGCCAGCATCGCCTGACGCGCCAGCCGTCCGTCCCCGTCCGATCCGAAGGAGCGATCCCGCATGCCCGTCTCCCAGCTCCAGCGCCTCGAGGCCGCGCTCGCCGCCGTGCGCAAGACCACCGACCGCACGCCCGATACCGCGCTGATCCTCGGCTCCGGCCTCGGCCAGCTTGCCGACGCCGTCGCCGATCCGGTGGCTGTCGGCTACGAGGAGATCGCCGGCTTTCCGGTCTCCACCGCGCCGGGCCATGCTGGGCGGCTGGTGTTCGGCCGGCTGCACGGCCGCGAGGCGGTGCTGATGCAGGGCCGCTTCCACCTCTACGAGGGCTGGGCGCCGCGCGACATCGCGCTCGCCGTCTACCTGCTGCAGCGCCTCGGCGCGCGCCGGCTGATCGTCACCAACGCCGCCGGCGCGCTCAACGAGAGCTACGGGCCGGGCGAGGTGATGGCGATCGCCGACCACATGAACTTCACCGGCAGCGACCCGCTGACCGGCGCCAACGACGAGGCGATCGGGCCGCGCTTTCCCGACCTGTCGCGCGCTTACGATCCCGCGCTGCGCGCGCTGGTGCGCGCGGCGGCCGAGCGCGCCGGCCAACCGTTGCAAGAGGGCATCTATGCCGGCGTTGCCGGCCCGTCGCTGGAGACCTCCGCCGAGCGCCGCTTCTACCGCGCCTCGGGCGCCGACGCGGTCGGCATGTCGACGGTGCACGAGACCATCGCCGCCGCCCATGTCGGGCTGCCGGTGATCGGCCTGTCGGCGATCACCAACAAGGCGACCGGCGGCCCCGACCAGCAGCCCGACACCATCGAGGAGGTGATCGCCAACGCCGCCGTTTCCGGCCGCAAGATCGCGGCCATCCTCGCCGAGCTGCTGCCGGCGCTGCCGGCCTGAGACGCACCGTTCGCGGGCCGGGCGGGCCGCCCGGCCGGCCACCAGAAGACATCGAGACACAGGACGACACACGCATGACCGACACCCTTCCGCCCGTGGCGGACCTCCTCGACCTGTCCGGCCGCACGGCGCTCGTCACCGGTGCCGGCGGCGGCATCGGCGCCGGCATCGCCCGCCGGCTGGCGGCGGCCGGCGCCGCCGTCGCGCTGCACTACAACGCCTCGCGCGCGGCGGCCGAGCGGCTGGCCGAGGAGATCGGCGCGGCCGGCGGCCGGGCCGCCGCGTTCGCCGCCGACATCGCCGATCCCGCCGCCTGCCCGGCGCTGCTGGGCGCCGTCGCGGAGCGCCTCGGCGAGCCCGACATCCTGGTCAACAATGCCGGCGTGCAGCCCGTCGAGGCCTTCGAGGCGATCGCGCCCGACAGCCTCAGGGCGATGATGGACGCCAATCTCGGCGGTCCGTTCGCGCTGGTGCAGGCCTTCGCCGCGCGGCTCGCGGAAGCCGGCGACAGGCCCGGCGCGGTGGTCAACATCGCCTCGATCGAGGGGCTTCAGCCGGCGCCCGGCCACAGCCACTATGCCGCCTCCAAGGCCGCGCTCATCATGTTCACCCGCGCCGCGGCGATGGAGCTCGGGCCGCGCGGCATCCGCGTCAACGCCGTCTCGCCGGGGCTGATCCACCGCGACGGCATCGAGGAGGGCTGGCCGGAGGGCGTCGCGCGCTGGCGCGCGGCCGCGCCGCTCGGCCGCCTCGGCCGGCCGGAGGACATCGGCGACGCGGTGCTGTTCCTGGCCTCCGACGCGGCGCGCTGGATCACCGGCGCCAACCTCGTCGTCGACGGCGGCGTCGGCACGCGGCCGACCTGGTAGGCGGTCGCGGTAGCGCGGCCGCCCGGACGGACACTGAAACCGACCGTGATGCCGCGAGCCGCGACGGGCTCTTCGGCATCATGACGCAAGCAGCACAGGAGACATCCATGCACGACATGCTCAAGGACCGCGTCGTCGCGGTGACGGGCGCGGCCGGCGGCATCGGCCGCGGCATCGCCGGCGCGGTGATCGAGGCCGGCGGCCGCGCCGCGCTGATCGACCTCGACGCGGCGCGCGCCGAGGAGGCGGCGGCCGCGCTTCAGGCCGGCGACCGGGCGATCGGCCTCGCCGCCGACGTCACCGACCGCGCCTCGCTCGACGCCGCGCTTGCCGCGACGGTGGCGCGCTTCGGCCGCCTCGACGGACTGGTCAACAATGCCGGCGTCGTGCGCCTCGGCCCGGCCGACGCGCTGTCGGCGGCCGATGTCGACGCCGAGTTCGCCGTCAACGTCAAGGGCGTGCTGCTCGCCGCGCAGGCGGCGGCCGCGCAGATGGCCGACGGCGGCGCCATCGTCAACGTCGCCTCCAATGCGGGCAAGGTCGGCTATCCCAACATGGCCGGCTACAACGCCTCCAAGGCCGCCGTCATCAGCCTGACGCGCTCGCTGTCGCTCGAATGGGCCGAGCGCGGCATCAACGTCAACGCGGTCTGCCCGGGCGGCGTGGCGACCGACATGCTGGGCACGGTGGCCGACTTCATCGCGGGACGCACCGGATCGGACCGCGACGCGCTGTTCTCCACCATGGTGCCGGCGCAGCTCGGCCGCCACATCACGCCGGCCGAGGTCGGCCGCGTCGTCGTCTTCCTGCTGAGCGAGGCGGCGACGATCATCCGCGGCCAGGCGATCAGCATCGACGGTGGCGACACGCCGTACTAACGGTCACGGGCGACGTGGAAACCGGTTCGCGGTTCGCAAACGCGCCATAACAAGAGCTTGGAGCCGATCCGCTTTCGGTGAAGGGGGGATCGGCTCTAGCCGGCCGCCGGCGTGGGCGCCAGTGCGGCGATGGCCGGCTCGAGGCCGGCCAGCGAATCGATCACCCGGTCGGCGCCGAGCGCTTCGGGAGGCACGCCGGTGTAGCCTCCGCGCACCGCGACGACGGCGATCCCGGCCGCGCGCGCCGCCTTAACGTCGGCCGCGCTGTCGCCGACCATCAGCGCCATGTCCGGCGTCGCGCCGAGCGCGGCGGTCGCCGCCAGAAGCATGTCGGGGGCGGGCTTGCGCGGCTGCGCGCCGTCGCCGCCCACGACCACGGCAAAAAGGTCGGCGAGGCCGAACGCGGCGAGGATGTCGACGGCGAAGCGCCGCGGCTTGTTGGTCACAACCGCCAGCCCGGCGCCGGTGGCGGCAAGCCGCCGGGCGGCCGCGGCGGCGGCCGGCATCGGCCGGGTGAGGTCGGTCAGCCGGCCGCCATAGACGGCCATCATCTCGTCGGTCGCCACGTCGAGCGCGGCGCCCGTGAGCGGCCGGCCGCGCGCGGCGAAGGCGCGCTCGACGAGCTTTTTGACGCCGTCGCCGACCATGCCGCGCACCGCATCGAGATCGAGCGGCGCCAGCCCGTGCCGCGCCAGCACCGCGTCGACGGCGCCGTGCAGGTCGGGTGCGGAATCGACCAGCGTGCCGTCGAGATCGAACAGCACCGCGCGCGGCCAGCCGGCCGCGCCCGCGCGGCCGCTCACGCGGCGTCCTTCCACTTGATGGAGCAGCCGATCGACGGGATCTGCTCGCGCGGACCCCGGCCCGTCTCGGCCACCGCGACCATCGCCTCGTAGAGATCGCGGCGCAGGTCGGCCGGCCCGGCCTCCTTGCGCGAGGCGTCGAGACGGCCGCGATACTGCAGCTCGAGATCGGCATTGAAGCCGAAGAAGTCCGGCGTGCAGGCCGCGCCGTAGGCGCGCGCCAGCGCCTGGCTCTCGTCGTGCAGATAGGGGAAGGGGAAGCCGTGATCGGCGGCGAAGCGCGTCATGTTGTCGAAGGAATCCTCCGGGTAGGTCGCGGCGTCGTTGGCGTTGACCGCCACGAAGCCGATGCCGTGCGCGGCGAGGTCTTTGGCGTCGCGCACGATGCGCCCGATCACCGCCTTCACATAGGGGCAGTGGTTGCAGATGAAGGCGACGACGAGGCCGTTCGGCCCGGCCTGGTCGAACAGGCGGTGCGTCTTGCCGTCGGTGCCGGGAAGCGCGGCGTCGACCGCCTTCCAGCCGAATTCGCAGACGGGGGGTGTGGCTGCCACTTCTGTCTCCTCTCGCGCGTTGTGCCGCCGTGCGGAGCCGGCGGCCACAGGCGGCCTCAGGCGGCGTCGCGCGCCGCGCCGTCGGCCGCCTTGCGGATGGCGGCGATGTTGTCGCGGTAGGCGGCCTCGCTGCCGCCCTTGAAGACGGCCGAGCCGGCGACCAGCACGTTGGCGCCGGCCGCCGCCACCTCGGCCGCGGTCTGCGGCGTCACGCCGCCGTCGATCTCGATGTCGATCGGCCGCCGGCCGATCATGGCGCGCACGCGGCGCACCTTGTCGACCACGGCGGGGATGAAGGCCTGGCCGCCGAAGCCGGGATTGACGGTCATCAGCAGCACCAGGTCGAGCCGGTCGAGCACGTATTCGATGACGCTTTCGGGCGTCGAGGGGTTGAGCGACACGCCGGCCTTCTTGCCGAGCGCGCGGATCGCCTGCAGCGAGCGGTCGAGATGCGGGCCGGCCTCGGCGTGCACGGTGATGATGTCGGCGCCGGCCTCGGCGAAGGCGGCGAGATAGGCGTCGGTCGGCGCGATCATCAGGTGGCAGTCGAACACCTTGGCGCTGCGGTCGCGGATCGCCTTGATGATCGGCGGGCCGAAGGTGATGTTGGGCACGAAATGGCCGTCCATCACGTCGAGATGGATCCAGTCGGCGCCGGCCCGGTCAACGGCCTCCACCTCCTCGCCGAGCCGGGCGAAATCGGCCGAGAGCACCGAGGGTGCGATCAGGGTTCTCTGCGTCATGCCGTCTCCTGTGCGCCGGCGGGTGCCGCGCCCGCACGCCCGGCCCGCCCGGACGGCCTCGGCGCGCATCGCCGGCAGCAGCGCTGCGCCGGCCGGTTCCCGCGACTGTTCGAGGACACCGTTTGCCCGCCCCGGCCGGGCGCGGTCAAGGGCATTGTGCACCGAGCGCCGCGGCGTGACGCGGCACCGGCCGCCGCCCGGCGGCGCGTCGTCAGCCCGGCGCCGCCGCCGCCTCGGCCCAGCCCGCAAGAAGACCGTCCGGCCGCAGCCAGTCGGCCGGCACCGTCACCGGCAGGTCGAGCAGCATCTGGGCATAGGTCTTGGCCTGCGGATCGTAGCGCAGCGACGCCGTGCCGCCGCCGCCGAGCACGTCGTGCAGCAGGAAGTTGACGGCATCAAAGCCGGGCAGCAGGTAGCCGTGCACCGGCCCTTCCAGATAGTGGGCGAAGAAGCCCGCCACCCGCTCGGCCGTCGCCTGGTCGACGAGCCGGGGATAGAACTCCGGGCGCCGCGCGATCAGGCCGATATTGGCGTGGTTGCCCTTGTCGCCGCTGCGCCCCCAGGCGATGGCGCGCAGCGGCACGGTGGCCGTCGCGCCGGTCTCGGCGGGCCGCGGCGGCGCGGCCGGCCTGGCGGGCGCGGTGTCCGGCCCGCCCGGGGCGGCGGCGATCGTGCGTGTCTCGCCACCCAGATGCAGCCTCACCGCCACCGCGTCCTTCGGCCACAGGAAGGCGTGCACGCGCAGCACCGGCGCCGGCTTCGGCCGGCCGTGCAGCACGCCGGTCAGCCCCTGCGCCATGGCGACGCCGGGATGGGCGAACTCGCGGGCGAAGATCTCCAGCGCCCCGGCGTCGTCGTGCTTGAGGCCGATCTTGACCACCGCCTCGCGCGCCTCGAAGGCGCGCCGGTTGGCGCCGTAGGTGTCCTCCGCGCCGATCACCTCGATGGAGACCGCGCGGTAGGGCGCCAGCCCCTGCGCCTCGATCAGGCGCGCGGTGCGCTCGACCAGCGCCTCGGCGGTGCGCCGGCCCTTGGCGCCGGCCTGCCAGCCGGCGATCATGTAGGTGGTGAGCAGCCGGAAGCCGTCGGCATGGGTGCCGCACACCTTGTAGTCGGGGCCCGGCGCCCGGCCCCGCGCGCCGCTCACCCGCACGCGGTCGCGGCCGACCTGCTCGAGCCGCACCTGCGAGACGTCGCAGGTCACGTCCGGCAGCCGGTAGGCCTGCGGGTCGCCGATCTCGTAGACGATCTGCTCGGCCACCGTGCCGACGCTGACCAGGCCGCCGGTGCCGTCCGGCTTGCCGACGACGAAGCTGCCGTCGGCGGCGCACTCGACGATCGGAAAGCCCATGTCGGGCCAGCCGTCGGCGACCTGCTGCCAGTCGGTGAACAGCCCGCCGGTCGCCTGCGCGCCGCACTCGATGACATGGCCGGCGAGGCTGCCGCCGGCGAGCCGGTCGTAGGCGCCGGCGTCCCAGCCGAACTCGTGCATCAGCGGTCCCAGCACCATGGCCGAATCCACCACCCGGCCGGTGATCACCACGTCGGCGCCCGCCGCCAGCGCGGCGGCGATCGCGCCGGCGCCGAGATAGGCGTTGAGCGAGGCGAAGCGCCAGGGCGCCGGCGCGCCGGAAAACATCTCCCTGGGCGCGGCCGCGGCGACCGCCTCGGCGGCCGGCATCAGGTCGTCGCCGGTGATCGCGGCGACCCTGAAGGACAGCCCCGCCTCGGCCGCCGCTGCCTCGAAGGCGTCGCGCAGCGCCAGCGGGTTCATGCCGCCGCTGTTGGTGACGAGGCGGATGCCCTGCCGGCTGATCTGCGGCAGCAGCGGCCGGACCGCGGCGAGCCAGTCGGGAATGTAGCCGCCGTCCGGCGCCCTGGCCCTGGCGCGCGCCAGAAGCGCCATCGTCACCTCGGCCAGGTAGTCGCCGACCAGATAGTCGACGGCGCCCGTCTCGACGAGCTGCCGCGCGCCGTGGATCGTGTCGCCCCAGGCGGCGGCCGCGCCGCCGATGCGCACCGTCTTCGCGGTCATCGTGCCGTCTCCGACCGTCTCATCGCGACCAGCGCGGCTTGCGCTTGCCCAGGAACGCGGCGACGCCCTCGCGGCCCTCCGGCCCGGTCAGGCAGCGCGCGAAGCTGTCGGCCGCCCGGTCGAGCATCGCCTCGCGCCCGAGATGCGGCGCGGCGAGCAGCAGCGCCTTGGTCTCGGCGTTGGCGCCCGGCGCGCACTGGCGCACCGCCGCGCGGATCTCCGCCTCGCAGGCGTCGAGCCCCGCCGCGTCGTCGGCCACCCGGTCGACGAGGCCGAGCGCCGCCGCCTCGCGGCCGTCGAAGCGCGCCGCCGTCAGCATGAGGCGCCGCGCCGCCGAAAGACCGACGCGCTGCATCACGTGCGGCGCGATCTGCGCCGGCGGAATGCCGAGCATGGTCTCGGTGAGGGCGAAACGGGCGTCGGCGGTCGCCGCCACCACGTCGCCGGCGCAGGCGAGCCCCAGCCCGCCGGCCATCGCCGCGCCCTCGACCAGCATCACCGTGACCTGCGGCAGCGCGTTGACGGCATGGAACAGCGCGCCGCCGCGGCGGCTGAAGGCGGCGGCGTCGGCCGCCGTCACGCCGTCGGCCATCATCGCCTCGAAGCCCTTGAGGTCGCCGCCGGCGCAGAACACGCCGCCCTTGCCGCGGAAGGTGACGCCGCGGATCTGCCGGTCGTCGGCGATCGCGGCCGCCACCGCGGCAAGCTCGTCGGCCATCTGCGCCGACAGCGCGTTGCGCGCCTCCGGCCGGTTGAGCCAGACGGTCAGCCAGCCGTCGTCGCGCTCGACGAGCAGGCTCTGGCAGGCGGGCAGATCGGACATGCGCGCTCTCCTCCCGGATCGCCCGGCCGCGGCCGAAGCCTCGCCGGCCGGCCCCGGCGACGGACCGCAGCGCCGCGCCGCGGCTGCGCGCCGGTCCGCCTGCGAGAGATACAGAACGATCGTTCGGTTTGTCGAGCCGCAGCCGCCGCGCAGCCGATGAGACGAGGACCAGCGCGCTGACCGCACTTGCCTCCGAACGACCAACGCCGCGCTGGTCGCCGGCTACCGCGCCACGGGGCTCGACGCGGCGGCGCCGGCCGAGACCTGGTCGGTCTGCCGCGTCTTCCTGCGTGGCCTCAACATCCCGGCGCCGTTCGCGCGCGATCCGGCGGCCCGGCGCGCGCTGGTCGCCCGCTTCGCCCGCATGACCGCCGCCCAGTTCGCCTCAGCGGCGGCGCCGGGCGCGGGGCGGGACGACGCGCTACGCCGCCGGCCGGACGGGAAAGCCGGCCTGTTCGAGCGCCGTGGCGATGCGCTCGCGCGGCGTGCCGGTCTCCACCTCGAGCGTGCGGCTGTCGGGATCGGCGTTGATCCGCGCGCTCGCGTCCACCGCATGGATCGCCCGGGTCACGCTCTTGACGCAGCCGCCGCAGGTCATCGTCTCGACATGGAATCGCATGAAGCCTCCGCTATCTGTGCTGTCGGCCGGCAGGTTGACATATCCAGTCGCTGGAAGGTCAACGGGAAAATCTGTCCGCGCCGGCCTTGACCTTCCAGAAGCTGGAAGCTCCACATTCCGCGCAACCGCTGTTGCAGGACCATGACCATGAATGCACCCGTCCGTGCGCGACCGCACGAAACCATCACCCTGCCCGTCGCCGGCATGAGCTGCGCCTCGTGCGTCGGCCGCGTCGAACAGGCGCTCACGGCCGTGCCCGGCGTGGCGTCGGCCCGTGTGAACCTGGCGACCGAGAACGCCGAGGTCTCGCTCGACGGGCCGGTCGAGCGCGGCGCGCTGGTCGCCGCCGTCGAGAAGGCGGGCTACGACGTGCCGGCCGGCACGGTCGAGCTCGCCGTCGAGGGCATGAGCTGCGCGTCCTGCGTCGGCCGCGTGGAAAACGCGCTGCGCGCCGTTCCGGGGGTGCGCGAGGCGAGCGTCAACCTGGCCACCGAGCGCGCCCGCGTCAGCGGCACGGCCGATGTCGCCGCCCTGGTCGCCGCCGTCGCGGCGACCGGCTACGAGGCGCAGCCGGTCGATCGCGGCGCGGCGCGCCTGGCCGAGCGCGACGCGCGCAAGGATGCCGAGGAGGCGGCGCTGCGGCGCGACGTGATCGTCGCCGCGCTGGCCACCCTGCCGGTCTTCCTGCTCGAGATGGGCGGCAAGCTCGTGCCCGGCATGCACGGCTGGATCGCCGCGACCATCGGCATGCAGACCAACTGGTATCTGCAGTTCGCGCTGACCGCCTTCGTGCTCGCCGTGCCGGGCCGCCGCTTCTACCGGCACGGCATTCCCGCCCTGCTGCGCGCCGCGCCCGACATGAACAGCCTGGTCGCCGTCGGCACGGCGGCCGCCTTCCTCTATTCGCTCGTCGCCACCTTCGCGCCCGCCCTGCTGCCGGCCGGCACGGTCAACGTCTATTACGAGGCGGCGGCCGTCATCGTCACGCTGATCCTCGTCGGCCGCTGGCTGGAGGCGCGCGCCAAGGGCCGCACCTCGCAGGCGATCAGCCGGCTGGTCGGCCTGCAGCCGCGCACCGCGCGCGTGCGCCGCGACGGCCGCACGCAGGAGCTCGCGGTGGCCGACGTGCGCCCCGGCGACGTGGTCGAGGTCAGGCCGGGCGAGCGCGTGCCGGTCGACGGCGACGTGGTCGAGGGCGAGAGCTATGTCGACGAATCGATGATCACCGGCGAGCCGGTGCCGATCGCCAAGGCGCCGGGTGCCACGGTGGTCGGCGGCACGGTCAACCAGACCGGCGCCTTCGCCTTCGCCGCCACCGCGGTCGGCGCCGACACCATGCTCGCCCAGATCATCCGCATGGTCGAGGAGGCGCAGGGCTCCAAGCTGCCGATCCAGGCGCTGGTCGACCGGGTGACGCTGTGGTTCGTGCCGGTGGTGATGGGCATCGCCGTCCTCACCTTCGGCGTCTGGCTCGCCTTCGGGCCCGCGCCGGCGCTCACCTTCGGCCTGGTCAACGCGGTGGCGGTGCTGATCATCGCCTGCCCCTGCGCCATGGGGCTCGCCACGCCGACCTCGATCATGGTCGGCACCGGGCGCGGCGCGGAGATGGGCGTGCTGTTCCGCAAGGGCGAGGCGCTGCAGGTGCTCAAGGAGGTCGAGGCGGTCGCCTTCGACAAGACCGGCACGCTGACCGAGGGCAGGCCGGCGCTGACCGACCTCGAGCTGGCCGCCGGCGCCGACCGCGCCGCGGTGCTGGCCACGATCGCCGCCGTCGAGGCGAAGTCGGAGCACCCGATCGCCCGCGCCATCGTCGCGGCGGCCGAGGCGGAGGGCCTCGCCGTGCCGGCCGCGTCGAAGTTCGAGTCGGTCACCGGCTTCGGCGTCGTCGCCGAGGTGGAGGGCGCCCGCGTGGCGATCGGCGCCGACCGCTACATGGCGAAGCTCG
The DNA here is from genome assembly GCF_030398335.1 of Aquibium sp. A9E412. Classification (GTDB taxonomy): domain Bacteria; phylum Pseudomonadota; class Alphaproteobacteria; order Rhizobiales; family Rhizobiaceae; genus A9E412. Next base: position 1,073 of record NZ_JAOAOP010000023.1, on the reverse strand, counting down.
GCCACGACGTCGGCGTCTTCGCCGCGACCGCCGGCCGGCTGGCCGACGAGGGCAAGTCGCCGCTCTACGCCGCCATCGACGGCCGGCTGGCCGCCATCGTCGCCGTCGCCGACCCGGTCAAGGAAACCACGCCGGCCGCCGTCGCCGCGCTGCACGATCTCGGCCTCAAGGTGGCGATGGTGACCGGCGACAACCGCCGCACCGCCGAGGCGATCGCCCGCCGGCTGGGCATCGACGAGGTGGTCGCCGAGGTGCTGCCGGACGGCAAGGTCGACGCGGTGCGGCGGCTGAAGGCCGCGCATGGCCGGCTCGCCTTCGTCGGCGACGGCATCAACGACGCGCCGGCGCTGGCCGAGGCCGACATCGGCCTGGCGATCGGCACCGGCACCGACGTCGCCATCGAGGCGGCCGACGTGGTGCTGATGTCGGGCAGCCTGAAGGGCGTGCCCAACGCCATCGCGCTGTCCAAGGCGACGCTCGCCAACATCCGGCAGAACCTGTTCTGGGCCTTCGCCTACAACACGGCGCTGATTCCGGTTGCCGCCGGCGTGCTCTACCCCGCCTTCGGCCTGCTTTTGTCGCCGATGCTGGCGGCCGGCGCGATGGCCCTGTCGAGCGTCTTCGTGCTCGCCAACGCGCTGCGCCTGCGCCGCTTCACCGCGCCGATGGAGGCCTGAGCCGCCCCGGCTGGAGCCGATCTGCTTTTCACGGAAGCGCAGATCGGCTCTAATTCATTGTTTTGACACGTTTTCCGAACGGCGAGCCGGTTTCCGTTTCGCCTGGAAGCGCGCCAAGGCCGCGCGCCGCGGCCCGGCTGGAGCCTGCTGCCGCCGCGCGCCGGGCGGCCAGGCCGAAGGCGGCAGGGCCGCCGGCGCCACAGCCTGCGCCGCCCAACCGCTTCCGCCGCCGTCATCCGGCAGAAGACAAGTCCGCCTGGCGGCGGGAGGGGGGCTGAGCGACCCGAGACATAGGTGACGCTTTGTACCGGACACATGGGTAACACTTTTGGCTTTTGGCCGGAGGTGTTGATGCCGTGGAGAGAGTGTTCGGTGATGGAGGAACGTCTGCGCTTC
>NZ_JAOAOP010000022.1 GCF_030398335.1 Aquibium sp. A9E412 | reverse complement strand
TCCAGGCGAAGTGGAAACCGGTTCGCCGTTCGGAAACGCGGGAAAACAATGAGTTAGAGCCGGTCTGCGATTCCGTGAAACGCAGAACGGCTCTAAAATCCGGCGAACCGCAGCGCGATGCCGGCCGCCGCGGCCCCGCCGAGCACGGCAAGCAGCGGCAAGCGCAGGCCGATCAGCGCCACGCCGGCGAGCACCGCCAGGCCGAGCGCCGTCCAGTCGAGCGTCGTCGGCACCGGCCGGTCGAACCGCAAGGGGCCGATCCGCCCCTCGACCACCTCCGCGAACAGCACGTGGACGGCGAACCACAGCGCCAGATTGGCGATCACGCCGACCACCGCCGCGGTGACGGCGGCCAGCGCGGCCGCCAGCCAGCGCACGCCGCGCACGCGCTCGACATAGGGCGCGCCGGCGAAGATCCACAGGAAGCACGGCACGAAGGTGAACCACAGCGTCACCAGCGCGCCCGCCAGGCCGCCGGTCAGCGGCTCGAAGCCCGACAGCCGCGCACCGCCGAGAAAGCCGACGAACACGAGCACCAGGATCAGCGGCCCCGGCGTCGTCTCGGCGAGCCCGAGCCCGGTCAGCATCTCGTCGGGCTGCAGCCAGCCATAAACCTCGACCGCCTGCTGCGCCACGTAGGCGAGCACCGCATAGGCGCCGCCGAACGTGACCACCGCCATCTTGGAGAAGAACGCCGCCGCGTCGGCATAGACGTTGCCCGGCCCGAGCGCGGCGAGCAGGCCGCCGAGCGGCACGAACCAGAGCGCCAGCCAGGGTGCCGCGTTGCGCACGAGCCGGCCGGGCCCGCCCGCGCCGTCGCGCGCCGAAATCGTGGCCTCCGGCCCGCCGGTCGCACCGCCGCGCAGCCGGTGCAGCGCCGCCCCGGCGAGCGCGGCGGCCAGGATGATGAGCGGAAACGGCACCGCCAGGAGGGCGATGGCCACGAAGGCGGCGAGCGCGACCGCCGCCATCGCCGGGCCGGTCAGCGCGCGCCGCGACACCTTGACCAGCGCCTCCAGCACGATGGCGAGCACCGCCGCCTTGAGCCCGAACAGGAGCCCCTCGACCAGCGGCAGGTCGCCCCACGCGACATAGAGCGCCGACAGCGCCACCAGCACCGCCGCGCCCGGCGCGACGAACAAGAGCCCCGCCGCCAGCCCGCCGCGCACGCCGTGCGTCAGCCACCCCGCATAGGTGGCGAGCTGCATCGCCTCGGGCCCCGGCAGCAGCATGCAGTAGTTGAGCGCATGCAGGAAGCGCGCCTCGTCGAGCCAGCGCTTCTCCTCGACCAGCACGCGGTGCATCAGCGCGATCTGGCCGGCCGGGCCGCCGAACGACAACAGGCCGATGCGCGCGAAGGCGCGCACCGCCTCGCCGAAGCCCGGCCGGATCGTCCGCTCCCCCTCGCCGGTCGCCGGAGAGACCGTCATGGCGCGGGCGCGCCGGAACGGGCGGCGAGCGGCGCCGCGGTGCCGAAACGCGTGAAGCGGTGATCGCAGGCCGTCATGGTCCCACCCGTCGGTTCTGCCGCCGCAGCGATGCGCCGCCGGGCGAGCCGGCCCCGCTGCATGGCGCCCGCACGGCTATCGTCGATGCGCGCGACGCTTTTGCGACAGTCCTGCGCGATCGCCGCGCCGATGTCGAGCCGTGCGGCGGACGGCCGTCCGCCGCACGAAAAAGGGCGGGCCCCGCGGGACCCGCCCTGTTCGCGGCCGAAGCCGGACCGGACTTACATGCCGCCGTCGACCGGCGCGGTGACCACCGCGTCGCCGACCGACACCGGGCCATCGACATCGGTCATGCCGGGGCCGAAGTCGTAGGTGTTGTTGTCGTTGGTCTCGTAGTGCAGCATCAGCGTGATGTTGTTGGCCGGGTCGAGCTCGCCCTCGGCCTCGATCGTCAGGTCGCCGGTCTTGCCCGGCTGGATGGCCAGATGGCCGAGCGAGGCAGGCGGCGCGCCGGCGGCCTCGTCGTGGATGACGATGTAGCCGGGCTGGTCGATCTGCACCGAGACGTTGGTGATGGAGTTGCCCTCGATCATCGCGTCGGTCGTGTCGAGGAACGGCGCGCCCTCCGTGGCGCCGGACTTCTCCTGCGCCAGCGCCGGCGACAGCGCCAGGGCGGAAACTGCGACGGTCATCACAAGCCGTTTCATGGCAATGGTCCTTTCGGGGTCGGGGTTTTTTGCTCACGCGCGGTTCGTCCGCGCCCGCACTGCACCCGCGCCCACAACGCGCCGGCCCGCGCCCGGTTCCACCGCCGCCGCGCCGCCGGCCGCGCTTGCCCTGCCGCAAGGCTTTCTGTATAGAGCGCCGGTCCGCGCAGACACCCTTGGAGGCAGCGCGGGCCGAAGCGGCATGTCGCACCGGCCAGGCCGGCACGGACGGGCGCCGCATTCGACGCCTTCGGTTCCGCCGCGCGGGCCGCAGGCGCTCCAGACGCACAGTGAAAGGACAATGCCATGAGCCAGGCTTACGAGCTGAAGGCCGAGGCGCGCGAACGGGTCGGTAAGGGGTCCGCCCGGCAGATTCGCCGCAACGGCAAGGTGCCCGCCGTCATCTACGGCGGCAAGCAGCCCCCGCAGGCGATCACCCTGCCCTACAAGGAAACCTACAAGCGCATCCAGTCCGGCGGCTTCCTGACCACCATCGCCACGATCGAGGTCGACGGCAAGAAGGTCCAGGTGCTGCCCAAGGACTACCAGCTCGAGCCGGTGCGCGACTTCCTGATCCACGTCGACTTCCTGCGCATCGGCAAGGACACGGTGGTGACCGTGAACATCCCCGTGCACTTCCTCAACGAGGAGGAATCGCCCGGCCTGAAGCGCGGCGGCGTGCTCAACGTCGTGCGCTACGAGGTCGAGTGCACCGCGCCGGCCACCGCCATTCCCGATGCGCTGGAGATCGACCTGACCGGCCTCGACATCGGCGATTCGGTGCACATCTCGGCCGTGACGCTGCCCGACGGCGTCGAGCCGACGATCACCGACCGCGACTTCACCATCGCCACCATCGCCGCGCCGGCCGCCATGCCGTCCGACGAGGCGGAGGAAGAGGCCGAGGAAGCCGCGCCGGCCGAAGGCGAGGCCGAAGAGGCCGAGTCCGCCGAGGGCGAGGCGCAGGAGAGCGGCGAAGAGGGGCAGGACTAGCCCGCTTCCCGCAAGGGGTTCGGCATGCTGCTCATCGCAGGGCTCGGCAATCCCGGCCAGCAATATGCCGGCCACCGGCACAATGTCGGCTTCATGGCGGCGGACGCGATCGCCCGCCGCCATTCCTTTTCGCCCTGGACGAAGAAGTTCGGCGCGCTCGTCGCCGAGGGCCGTCTCGCCGGCGAGAAGGTGCTGCTCGTCAAGCCGCAGACCTACATGAACCGGTCCGGCCAGTCGGTCGGCGAGGCGATGCGCTTCTACAAGCTCACGCCCGCCGATCTGGTCGTCCTGTACGACGAGCTCGACCTGGCGCCGGGCAAGGTGCGGGTGAAGACCGGCGGCGGCGCCGGCGGCCACAACGGCATCCGCTCGATCGACCAGCACTGCGGCCGCGACTACCGGCGCGTGCGCATCGGCATCGGCCATCCCGGCCACAAGGACAAAGTCACCGGCCACGTGCTCGGCGATTTCGCCAAGGCCGACCAGACCTGGCTCGAGCCGCTGCTCGACGCGCTGGCCGACCATGCCGACCTGCTGGTCAAGGGCGACGAGCCGGGCTTCATGAACCGGATCAGCCTCGCCGCTCCCGCCGCCAGCCCGGCAAGGCGCGGCGACGGCACTGCGGCCCGCGGCCGCAGCCACATTCCCCAGGCGCGGCCGAAGACGCCGCAGGTCGAGCCGCCGCAGAGCGGGCCGATGGCCGCCATGCTGCGCCGCCTGCTCGGCAAGGGCGACTGACCGATGCGCGGCGCCGGGCCGCAGGACGGCGACGAGCCGAAACGGACGGACGACGCAGCGGCGCCGGCCGACGCGCCGCGGGACGACGGTCCGGCCGACGCCGGGAGCCCGGCCGGGCACGACGACCATGGTCCGAACAGCCTGACCGCGCTGCTCGAGCGGCTCGAGCGCGCCGGCCGGGGGCCGCGCGTGGCGGTCGCCGAGATCGTCGACACGATCGGCGCGCGCGCCTTCAGCCCGCTCCTGCTGGTGCCGGCGCTCATCCTCATCTCGCCGGCGAGCGGCGTGCCGGGCCTGTCGTCGATCGGCGGCATGCTGATCGCGCTGGTGGCGGTGCAGATCGTCATCGGCCGGCGCACGCTGTGGCTGCCCGGCATGCTGCGCCGGCGCACCGTCGGCCGCGACCAGCTCGACCGGGCCAACCGCTTCCTGCGCCGGCCCGCCGCCTTCGTCGACCGCTGGACGCGGCGCCGGCTGGCCTTCCTGACCGAGAAGCCGTTCAGCATCGTGCCGGCGCTGCTGTGCCTGGCCGGCGGGCTCGTCATCCCGTTCTTCGAGCTGGTGCCGATGTCCTCGTCGATCATCGCCACGGCGGTCGCCTTCTTCGCCCTGGCGCTGGTGACGCGCGACGGCCTGCTGGTTCTGATCGGGCTCGCCGTGGTCTCCGGCGCGGCCACGCTCGGCTGGCTGCTGGCGACCTGAGGCCCGGCATCGCCGCCGGGGGTTGACGGCCGCGCCGGCATTGCCCAAACCCGCACCGACCGCCGGCCGGCGACAGCGACAGGAATTTTCTCCCATGGGTTTCAAATGCGGCATCGTTGGGTTGCCCAACGTTGGCAAGTCGACGCTCTTCAACGCGCTCACCCGCACCGCGGCCGCCCAGGCCGCCAACTACCCCTTCTGCACCATCGAGCCGAACACCGGCGAGGTGGCGGTGCCCGACCCGCGGCTGGCGAGGATCGCCTCGATCGCCAGGTCGAAGGAGGTGGTGCCCACCCGCATCTCCTTCGTCGACATCGCCGGCCTGGTGCGCGGCGCCTCCAAGGGCGAGGGCCTCGGCAACCAGTTCCTCGCCAACATCCGCGAGGTCGATGCGGTGGTGCACGTGCTGCGCTGCTTCGAGGATGACGACGTCACCCATGTCGAGGGACGCATCGACCCGGTGGCCGATGCCGACACGGTGGAGACCGAGCTGATGCTCGCCGACCTGGAGAGCCTGGAGCGGCGCAGCCTGCAGACGCGCAAGCGCGCCACCGGCAAGGACAAGGAGGCGATCGCCCTCCTGCCGATGATGGAGCGCGCGCTGGCGCTGCTGCAGGACGGCAAGCCGGCGCGCCTGCTGCTGCCCGAGCTGGCGGCGGAGGACCTGCGCATCCTGCGCGGCCTCAACCTGTTGACGGCCAAGCCGGTGCTCTACGTCTGCAACGTCGCCGAGGCCGACGCCGCGACCGGCAATGCGCACAGCCGCGCCGTCGAGGAGATGGCCGCCCGCCAGGGCGCGCGCACCGTCGTCATCTCGGCCGCCATCGAGGCCGAGGTGGCGCAGCTCGCCGACGACGAGGCGCGCGAGTATCTCGACGCCATGGGCCTCGAGGAGCCCGGCCTCGACCGGCTGATCCGCGAGGGCTACGCGCTGCTCGACCTGATCACCTTCTTCACCGCCGGGCCGAAGGAGGCGCGCGCCTGGACCGTCAGCCGCGGCGCCCGCGCGCCGCAGGCGGCCGGCGTCATCCACACCGATTTCGAGCGCGGCTTCATCCGCGCCCAGACCATCGCCTATGACGATTTCGTCGGGCTCGGCGGCGAGGTCGCGGCGCGCGAGGCCGGCAAGGCGCGCGACGAGGGCAAGGAGTACGTCGTGCAGGACGGCGACGTGATGCTGTTCAAGTTCAACGTGTGAGGCGGCCGGCGACGGCGGGCGCATGCCGCCCCGTGACGCCCGAATGCGGGCCGCGGCTTGCCGCCGGCTGGATGCCCGCTATGGTTGACGGCGCCGCATGCCTGCGCCGTCGGGCGGGACCGCCCGGCCGCGCCATGCGGCAGGCGCCGCCCGGCGCGGCGCCGATCCCGGCACAGGCCAGACCGCACGCATGAACACGCAGACCCACGTCCTCCTCGGCGCCGCCCTGTTCGCCCGGGCCGGCCTGCCGGCGCAGAGCCTGGCCGCCGTCGCCGGCGGCCTGGCGCCCGATCTGCCGCTCTATGCCTTCTTCGTCGGCGCCCGCACCGCCGGCTACGACAACGCCGCCGTGTTCGACGTGCTCTACTGGCGCGAGCCGATGCCGACGCTGCTCGGCGCCAGCCACTCCTTCGTGCTCCTCGGCCTGCTGCTGGCCGGCGGTCTGCTGTGGCGTCGCCGGGCCGCCGCGAGCGGCGGCCGCGCGAACGCCGACACGCCCGGCGCGGCGCTGACGGTCTTCGCCCTCGCCGCGCTGCTGCACGCCGCCAGCGACTTCCTGCTGCACCGCGACGACGCGCACATGCAGTTCTGGCCGCTGTCGCGCTGGACCTTCGCCTCGCCCGTCTCCTACTGGGACCCGGCGCATTTCGGCACCTGGTGGAGCGCCGCCGAGGCGCTGCTCGGCATCGCCTGCGCCGTCGTCGTCTGGCGTCGCTTCCGCCACCTCCTGGTGCGCGGCCTGGCCGGGCTGGCGATCGCCATGTATGCCGCCGTGCCGCTCTACTTCGTGCTGTCCATCCCCGGCCACCAGATGTGAGCGACGGCTTGCACCGCCGCCCGGTTGAAGACATTGTCCCGACCGTTGAAGCTTGAACGGAATCGCCGATGACCGACCCGACCTGGGCCTATGAAGATCTCGTCGAGGGCCGCACCTTCGACCTCGGCACGAAGACGGTGAGCGCGGAGGAGATCATCGCGTTCGCCTCGCAGTTCGACGCCCAGCCGATGCATCTCGACGAGGCGGCGGGCAAGGCGAGCGTGCTCGGCGGGCTGTCGGCATCCGGCTGGCACACCTGCGCGATGTTCATGCGCATGCTGTGCGACGCCTTCCTGCTCGATTCCACCTCGCAGGGCGCCCCCGGCGTCGAGCAGGCGCGCTGGCGCAAGCCGGTGCTGGCCGGCGACACGCTGAGCGGCACCAGCGTCGTCACCGGCCGGCGGCGCGCGCGCCGGCCGAACCTCGGCTACGTCACCTGCCGCCACACGCTCGTCAACCAGCGCGGCGAGACCGTGCTCGAACTGGAGAATGTCGGCATGTTCCTGCTGCGCAACCCCGGAGACGGCCAGTGACGCTCGACAGCTTCCTGCGCGTCGGCGAGACCGTGACGCTCGGCAGCCACACCTTCGGCGCCGACGAGATCAAGCGCTTCGCGGCGCAGTACGACCCGCAGCGCTTCCATGTCGACGAGGAGGCCGCGCGCCACAGCGTCTTCGGCCGGCTGTGCGCCTCGGGCTGGCACACCTGCGCCATGTGGATGCGCTACAACCTCGCCACCCGCGAGGACGGCGGCGAGACGGGCGGCGAGACGGACGGACCGACCTTCGGCCCCTCGCCCGGCTTCTCCAATCTGCGCTGGCTGAAGCCCGTCTATGCCGGCGACACCATCACCTACACGCGCACGGTGACCGGCCACCGGCCGCTCGCCTCGCGTCCGGGCTGGCACATCGCCACCGTGGAGGCCGGCGGCGTCAACCAGGACGGCGCGCCGGTGCTGTTCTTCGAGAACGCGGTGCTGGTGAAGGCGGGCTGAGACCTCAATCGCCGGCGAAGGAGACCAGCGTGCGCACCGGCACGTCGAGCGCCTCCAGCCTGGCGCGGCCGCCGAGGTCGGGCAGGTCGATGACGAAGCAGGCCGCGACGATCTCCGCCCCCATCTGGCGCAGCAGCCTGACCGCGCCCTCGGCGGTGCCGCCGGTGGCGATCAGGTCGTCGACCAGGATCACCTTGTGGCCGGCGGCCACCGCGTCCTTGTGCATCTCCATCTCGTCGATGCCGTATTCCAGGCTGTAGGCCACCCGCACGGTCTCGTGCGGCAGCTTGCCCTTCTTGCGGATCGGCACGAAGCCGGAGGACAGCTGGTGCGCGATGGCGCCGCCCAGGATGAAGCCGCGCGCCTCGATGCCGGCGATCTTGTCGATCTTGGAGCCGGCATAGGGATGCACGAGCTCGTCGACGGCGCGGCGGAAGGCGCGCGCGTCGCCGAGCAGCGTGGTGATGTCGCGGAACCGGATGCCCGGCTTGGGATAGTCGGGGATCGTGCGGATGGCCGCGAGCAGCGTGTCTTGCAGGCTGGTTTGCATGGCAGGACCCCGTTCGCCACCATTCATGCCGCCTCGCGCGGCCAAAGAAAAGGGCGCCCGGCCGGGGCGCCCCTCGTCGCGCGCCTTGCCGGCGCTCAGTGCTCGGTGGTCGACCAGACCTTGCGCTTCGTCAGGTAGACCAGCGCGCCGAACAGCACCAGGAACACCATGACGTTGAAGCCGGTGCGCTTGCGCTCCTCCAGATGCGGCTCGGCGGCCCACATCAGGAAGGCCGAGACGTCGCGGGCATACTGGTCGACGGTCTCCGGCGCGCCGTCGTCATAGGTGACGAGACCGTCGAACAGCGGCTGCGCCATGGCGAGCGAGGAGCCCGACAGGAAGTACGGGTTGTAGTAGGTGCCCTCGGGAACCTCCACGCCCTCCGGCGGGTCCTGGTAGCCGGTCAGCAGCGCGTGGATGTAGTCGACGCCGCTTTCGGCATACTGCGTGAAGACGTCGAACACGAAGGTCGGGAAGCCGCGCTCGACCGCGCGCGCCTTGGCGATCAGCGAGAAGTCCGGCGGCACCGCGCCGTTGTTGGCGGCGGCGGCCTGCTCGGGATTGGCGAACGGCGGCGGGAAGGTGTCCGACGGCTTGGCCGGGCGCATGAACATGTCGCCGAAGCTGTCGGGGCCGTCCTCGACCTCGTACTCGCTGGCGATCGCGCGCACCTGCGCCTCGGAGTAGCCGAGGTCCTCCAGGTTGCGGAAGGCGACGTAGTCGAGCGAATGGCAGACCGCGCAGACCTCGCGATAGACCTTGAAGCCGCGCTGCAGCTGGCCCTTGTCGTAGGTGCCGAACGGCCCCTCGAAGGACCAGTTCTCCTCCGTCGGCTTCTTGATCGGGTAGTGCGGCGTGCCGCCCTCCTCTTCGGCCGCCCCGGCGGCCAGCGCGGTGGCGAGAACGAGGCCGAGCGTGATGGCTCCGCGGAAAATCGTCTTCATGGCAAAGTCCCTTTTCAGCGTGCCGTCGCTCAGCCGCGGCCTTCCGGCGCCGCGGTCGCACCGGCCGGCGAGCCCGAGCCGCCCTTGTTCTTGTCCAGCACCGCCTCGGTGATGGAGTTGGGCAGCCGGCGCGGCGTCTCGATCAGCCCGAGCAGCGGCATGATGATGAGGAAGAAGGCGAAGTAGTAGAGCGTGCCGAGCTGCATCAGCGTCACGTAGATGCCTTCCGCCGGGCGCGAGCCGAGCCAGCCGAGGAAGACGGCGTTGACCAAGAACAGCCAGAAGAACAGCTTGAACCAGGGCCGGTAGACGGCTGAGCGCACCTTCGAGGTGTCGAGCCACGGCACGACGAACAGCACCGCGATCGAGCCGAACATGGCGAGCACGCCGCCCAGCTTGGAGTTGATCGGGCCGATGTCGAAGGTGACGGCGCGCAGGATGGCGTAGAACGGCAGGAAGTACCATTCGGGCACGATGTGCGCCGGCGTCTTCAGCGGGTCGGCCTCGATGTAGTTGTCGGGATGGCCGAGGAAGTTCGGGATGTAGAAGACGAAATAGGCGAACACGATGAGGAACAGCACCATCGCGAAGCCGTCCTTGACGGTCGCATACGGCGTGAACGGCAGCGTGTCGGTCTTCGACTTGACCTCGATGCCGGTCGGGTTGGTCTGCCCCGTCACGTGCAGCGCCCACACGTGCAGCACCACCACGCCGGCGATCATGAACGGCAGCAGGTAGTGCAGCGAGTAGAAGCGGTTGAGCGTCGGGTTGTCGACCGCGAAGCCGCCGAGCAGGAGCTGCTGGATCCACTCGCCGACCAGCGGGATGGCGGTGAAGAAGCCGGTGATGACCGTCGCGCCCCAGAAGCTCATCTGGCCCCACGGCAGCACGTAGCCCATGAAGGCGGTCGCCATCATCAAGAGATAGATGATGCAGCCGAGGATCCACAGGAGCTCGCGCGGCGCCTTGTAGGAGCCGTAGTAGAGGCCGCGGAAGATGTGCACATAGACGGCGACGAAGAAGAAGGACGCGCCGTTGGCGTGCAGGTAGCGCAGCAGCCAGCCCGAGTTCACGTCGCGCATGATCTTCTCGACCGAGCCGAAGGCGATCTCGGTGTTGGCCGCATAGTGCATGGCCAGGACGACGCCGGTCAGGATCTGCACGACCAGCATGATCGAGAGGATGCCGCCGAAGGTGTAGGCGTAGTTGAGGTTGCGCGGGACCGGATAGGCGACGAAGGAATCGTGCATCAGCCGCGGCAGCGGCATGCGGGCATCCACCCAGCGTCCAATTCCCGTCTTCGGCGTGTAGGTCGACTGTGCACCGCTCATGATCGTGATTCCCCTTGCGCCTTAGCCGATCTGAACGACCGAGTCGGAAACGAATTCGAAGGTCGGAATGTACAGGTTCTCCGGCGCCGGCCCCCTGCGGATGCGCCCGGCCGTGTCGTAGTGCGAGCCGTGGCACGGGCAGAACCAGCCGCCGAAATCGCCGGCCTGGCCGAGCGGCACGCAGCCCAGATGCGTGCACACGCCGATCATCACGAGCCAGTTCTCGCGGCCCTCCCCGGCCGAACGGGCCGCGTCGGTCGCCGGCTCCTGGCCGGTCAGGTTGGCGTTGCGGGCCAGCGGATCCTTGAGATCGTCGAGGGGAACATCCCGCGCCGCCAGGACTTCCTCCTCGGTGCGGTTGCGGATGAACACCGGCTTGCCGCGCCACTTGACGGTCAGCGACATGCCCGGCTCGACGGCCGAGATGTCGACCTGGATCGAGGCCAGCGCCCGCGTCGAGGCGTCCGGCCGCATCTGGTCGATGAACGGCCAGGCGACCGCGGCGGCGCCGACGACGCCGGCCATGCCGGTGGCCACGTAGAGGAAGTCGCGGCGGGTGTGTTCGGTCGAATCGGTAGCGCTCACGGGACGGTGATCCTCTTTCGTCGAAACTGCCGGAAAGCCAGCGATGCCGGAGCGCTGCCTCCGGCGCGTCCATCGTCCCCCACGACGACGGTCCGGCTCGACCCGGCTTCGGCCCCCCGCATTTGGCGAAGGGTTCTATGCGCCGCGCTTGCGCTTGTCCAGACGTCGCGTGGCGTCGACGGCAGTTTGTCGCAAGCCTTGCACAGGGGCCTGCAGGCCGCGCCGGCAAGGGGCTGTGCAGCATCCATAGCATGCGATACAGGTGGACGATGGTGTCATTCCCGAACGACCCGCGCCGCGCCTCGGCCGGCTACATGACCAACTGGGCGGCGCGGCTGTTCGCGCGCGCCATCGACCGGCGGCTGGCGCCGCACGGCCTGTCCTCCGGCCACATGCCGGTTTTCTTCGCGCTCGCCGGCGGAACGACGATGACCCAGAAGGAGCTGGCGTTGAGCGCGGCGATCGAACAGCCGACCATGGCCGCCACGCTGACGCGCATGGAGCGCGACGGCCTGATCGCCCGCGAGCCCGACCCGGACGACCGCCGCAAGAGCCTGATCCGGCTGACGCCGGCCGCCGAAGCCAAGGCCGCCACGGTGATGGCGGCGGCCGCCGAGGTCAATGCGCTGGCGCTGTCCGGGCTGCAGCCGGCCGAGCGGGCGCGCTTCCTCGCCGACCTCGAGCGCGTCGTCGCCGCCCTCGACGACCGGCCGCGCGCCGGCTGAGCGGCAGCCGCGCCCGGCTCACACGGCGCCGAGCCGCACCAGCACGGCACGCGGGATGGCCAGCCGCCGCACGATCTCGTCGTGCCGGCGCAGGCCGCACAGCTCGCGCTGCACGAAATAGGCATAGACGGCGCGCGCCGCCGCCTTCTGCAGGCGCGCGCGCTCCTCGCCGTCGGCGGTGCCTTGCGCCTCGGCCTCGCGCAGCCGGCGCAGGGTCTTTTCCGCCTGCTCGCCGGCGCGGCCGAGCGCCGCCGCCTTCTCGCCGAGGATCTCGTGGTCGAGCGGGCCGCGGTCGCTGATCGCCGCGGCGAGCGCGGCGTGGCGCTGGTTGTCGCTTGCACCGGACATGGCACCTCGTCATCGCTTGCAGCGCCGCCCGCGGACGCCCGTGCCGCCGAATCTGGCGGCGCGGCCGCCCCGCGTCAACAGCCGGCGGCCGGCGGCACGGCTACGGCCAGCGCACGAGCGGCGGCATGCTCGACAGGATCGCCGGCACGTGACCGCCGGTCTTCAGCCCGAAGATGGTGCCGCGGTCGTAGAGCAGGTTGAACTCGACGTAGCGGCCGCGCCGCACGAGCTGCTCCTCGCGCTCCTCCTCGCTCCAGGCGTCGTTGAAGTGACGCCGCACGAGATGGTCGTAGACGATCACGAAGGCGCGCCCGACGTCCTGGGTGAAGGCGAAGTCGGCGTCCCAGCCGCCGAGCTCGTCCGGCGATTTCAGCCAGTCGTAGAAGATGCCGCCGATGCCGCGCGGCTCGCCGCGATGCGGCAGGAAGAAGTACTCGTCGCACCACGCCTTGAAGCGCGCATGGTCGGCCACCGCGTGCTTGTCGCAGACGAGCTTCATCGCCTCGTGGAAGGCGACCGCGTCGGGGTCGTCCTGGCTGCGCCGGCGCTCCAGCACCGGCGTCAGGTCGGCGCCGCCGCCGAACCACTGTCGCGTCGTCACGACCATGCGCGTGTTCATGTGCACGGCCGGCACGCGCGGGTTCTGCGGATGCGCGATCAGCGAGATGCCGGACGCCCAGAACCGCGGATCGTCCTCCGCGCCGGGGATCTGCTTGCGGAACTCCGGCGAGAACTCGCCGTGCACGGTGGAGGTGTGCACGCCGACCTTCTCGAACACGCGGCCGTGCATCAGCGACATCACGCCGCCGCCGCCCGCGCCCCCCTCGCGCTGCCACGGCGTGCGCTCGAAGCGGCCGGCCGGACGGTCCGACAGCGGCCCCGACAGCTCGTCCTCGAGCCGCTCGAAGGCGGCGCAGATGCGGTCGCGCAGCGTCTCGAACCAGGCCCTGGCCGCCGCCTTCTTGTCCTCGATCCCCTCCGGCAGGCCGGTCGGCATCTGCGGTCTTTCCATTGCGTGCTCCCTCGCCGCCGCTGCGGCCGATGCCGCCCCGCCCCGCCCGGCGCGGGGACAAAGGACTCGCCATCGGCCCGCCACTTGCCTAATCTTCTGGGCGGGAGGGTCAAGGAGACCAGTTGGTGCGCGTCCCGGCCAAGCCGCCCCTCGACAGCCTGAAGCGCAGTCTCGACAAGACGCGCGCCGATGGCAAGCGCCTGCCGCGCGACGGCTTCGTGCGCGAGACCTTCCTGCTGCCGCGCTCCGACGCGCGCGCCAAGGCGCGCGAGTGGTTCGACCGCTGGCCCAAGCAGGCCTACTGGACCGAGATCGAGAGCTGGTCGGTGCGGCCCGGCGACGTCATCGAGTTCACCATGCGCCGCCTGCCCACCGCCGACTGACGCGCCCTCGCCTCACGCGCCCGCCGACCTGCGTTGCGAGACCGGCAGCAGGCTCGCCAGCTCCGTCGGGAACGGGAAGATGATGGTCGAGTTCTTCTAGCCGGCGATGAAGTTGAGCGAGCTCAGATAGCGCAGTTGCATGGCCTGCGGCTCCTTCGCCAGGATCTCCGGCCGCCTCGAACGGCTTCTGCGCCGCCTGCTGCTCGCGCGGAACGACGCGGTTTGGCAGGGCGCGGCGGCGCTTCGCGCGGCCGCGCCGCGGCCGACCCTTGACCTCAACCATGGTTGAGGACCTATCTCCGTGCCGACGCGCGCAGCCGACAGCGGCCGGCGCGCCCGGCAAAGGACCGACCGCCCCATGCCTGCAGCGCACGACCGCAGCCCCTCATGCGAGCTGGCGCAACGCCTCGCCGGCGGCCATCGCCGCGGCCATCGCGACGTTCAGGCTGCGCGCGCCCGGCTGCATGGGGATCAGCAGCCTGGCCTCGGCCGCCGCGTGCACATGCGCCGGCAGGCCGGCCGACTCGCGGCCGAACAGCAGCACGTCGTCGGCGCGGAAGGCGAAACCGGTGTAGGCCGTTTCGGCCGCCGTGGTGAAGGCGACGAGGCGGCGGCCGGCGCCGCGACGCCAGCCCTCGAAGGCCTCCCAGGCGACATGCCGCGTCAGCCGCGCCCGCGCCGCATAGTCCATGCCGGCCCGGCGCAGCGCCCGATCCGACAGGTCGAAGCCGGCCGGCTCGACGATCTCGACGGCGAGCCCGAGGCAGGCGCCCAGACGCAGCACGGCCCCCGTGTTGCCGGCGATGTCGGGCTGGTAGAGCGCCAGCGCAAGGCCTGGTTGCGGTTGCATGCGGCGAAGCCTTCTCGTTGCAGTTCGGCAACACCTCCCGCGCCGCGGCGCGGTGGCGGCCGGCCGGCTATGGCCAGCCCCGCCCAATCCGGCTATAAGCCTGCGCTTGTCAACGCAAACCGTCGGAGGCCGACATGGACATCACGATCGTCGCATTCCCGGCCCTCCCGCGCACGCCGCGCCGAGAGGCCCGCGCCTGACGGCGGTTTTCGTTCCCCCGCGCCCACCCGCAAGCTGACGCACCGCACGAGCGAATCCCGCCGGACCCCGATCCGGACAACAGGGATTCGCCGCATGCCTGACGACACGCCCGGGGGCCGCAAGCCCCGACACGCCGTCGCCGCGAACGCGCCATGCCCGGCGCCCCGCGCGCTGCGCGCCGTCCGTGCGGCGGCCCGGCACCCTGGCGCCGGCGCACGGCCACCCGCCGCCTCGATGCCGATCCTCTCCGCAGCGCCGGTCGACAGCGACCGACAGCGCCGCGCCCGACGCCCGATACGATGAAAGCACACGCCATGTTCCGCTGGTTCGAGACCCGAGTGAACCCCTTCCCGCCGCAGACGCCGGAGCAACCGCCGCGCGGCCTGTTCGCCTTCGCCTGGCATTATTCGCGCGACATCTGGCCGTGGCTGGCCGCCGTCGCCGTGCTGACCGCCGTCTATGCCATGCTGCAGGTCGTCGTGTTCAGCTTCGTCGGCGACATCGTCGACTGGCTGTCGGGCGCCGACCGCGGCACGTTCCTGCGCGACGAGGCGCTGAGCCTCGCCCTGATGGGCGTGCTGGTGCTCGTCGTGCTGCCGGTGCTGGCGCTCATGCACAGCCTGCTGATGCACCAGACGATCTTCGGCAACTATCCGATGATCATCCGCTGGCAGGCGCACCGCTACCTGCTCGGCCAGAGCCTCGGCTTCTACCAGGACGAGTTCGCCGGCCGCATCGCCACCAAGGTGATGCAGGGCGCGCTCGGCGTGCGCGAGATGGTCACCAAGGCGCTCGACGTCTTCGTCTACGTCGCGGTCTATTTCGGCGCCGCGCTGGTGCTGGTGGCGAGCTTCGACCTGTGGATGATGGTGCCCTTCCTCGCCTGGCTGGCCTTCTACTCGGTGCTGCTGCGCCACTACCTGCCGCGGCTGCGCGACGTCTCCAGCCGCCAGGCCGACGCGCGCGCGGCGATGACGGGACGCGTCGTCGACAGCTACACCAACATCATGACGGTCAAGCTGTTCGCCCATGCCGGCCGCGAGGAAGGCTATGCCCGCCAGGCGATGGCGCAGTTCCTCGACACGGTGCATCCGCAGATGCGCTACGTGACCAAGCTCAACTTCGGGCTGACGCTGTCGAACGCGCTGCTTCTGTTCGCCGTCGCCGGCGTCGGCATCTGGTCGTGGACGACCGGCACGGCGAGCGTCGGCGCCATCGCCGTGGCCATCGGCCTGGTGATGCGTCTTGAAGGCATGAGCCACTGGATTATGTGGGAACTGGCCGCCGTCTTCGAGAATGTCGGGATGGCGCAGGACGGCATGAACACCATCGCGCGCCCGCGCGCGGTCCTGGACCGGCCGAAGGCGCGCGACCTCGCCGTGCCGGAGGGCCGCATCGACTTCAGCAGCATCCGATTCCACTACGGCAAGGAGCGCGGCGTGATCGAGGACCTGACGCTGACCGTCGAGCCGGGCGAGAAGGTCGGCGTCGTCGGGCGCTCCGGCGCCGGCAAGTCGACGCTCATCAACGTGCTGCTGCGCCTCTACGATTTGGAGGGCGGGCGCATCCTGATCGACGGCCAGGACATCGCCGGCGTGACGCAGGACAGCTTGCGCAGCCACATCGGCGTCGTCAGCCAGGACACCGCGCTGCTGCACCGCTCGGTGCGCGACAACATCGCCTACGGCCATCCCGGCGCCGACGACGCGGCGGTGTGGGCGGCCGCCGCACGCGCCGAGGCCGACGACTTCATCGCCGAGCTCGTCGATTCGGAGGGCCGCACGGGGCTCGACGCGCATGTCGGCGAGCGCGGCGTCAAGCTGTCGGGCGGCCAGCGCCAGCGCATCGCCATCGCCCGGCTGATGCTCAAGGACGCGCCGATCCTGGTGCTCGACGAGGCGACCTCGGCGCTCGATTCGGAGGTCGAGGCGGCGATCCAGAAGAACCTCTACCGCCTGATGGAGGGCAAGACCGTGATCGCCATCGCGCACCGCCTGTCGACCATCGCCGCGCTCGACCGGCTGATCGTGCTCGACAAGGGGCGCGTCGTCGAGCAGGGCACGCATGACGAGCTGGTCGCCGCCGGCGGGCTCTACGCCCAGCTCTGGCAGCACCAGTCGGGCGGTTTCCTCGACGTCGGCGAGGCGCCGGCGGACGACGACGACCGGGCGGAGGCCGCCGAATAGTGGACCGTCCGTCGCTGCGCGAGCGCCTGTGGCGCATTCCCGAAGGGGTCGTCGACCCCTTCGCCGACACCGACCGCGAGGTGCTGCCGCGCGGCGCCTTCGCCTTCATCCGCTTCTTCGCCGCCCAGGCGAAGTGGCCCTTCGTGCTGCTGCTCGTCGTCGGCGGGCTGAACGGTGCGGTCGACGCCGCGCTCTACTGGTCGCTCGGCTGGCTGATCGACCTGCTCGACGCCGCCTCGCCGGCCACCCTGCTGCAGGACCACTGGCCGGCGCTGGCCGGCTTCGTCGCGCTCGTCTTGGTGGTGCGCGCGGCGGTGATGATCGCCAACGCGCTGGTCGAGCAGCAGATGATCGTGCCCAACTTCTACCAGCTCGTGCGCTGGCAGTCGTTCCGGCGCGTCATCGAGCAGCCCTACGAGTTCTACCAGAACGACTTCGCCGGCCGCATCGCCACCAAGATCCTGCAGGGCGGCGAATCGACCGGCGACTTCATCGTCTCCTCGCTGCAGACGCTGTGGAGCTTTCTCACCTTCCTGGTGCTGGCCGGCACCATCCTCACCGTGCTCGATCCGGCGATGGGCCTTGTGCTCGGCCTGTGGCTCGCCGCCTATCTGACGCTCGCCTGGCTGCTGCTGCCGCCGCTGCGCCGCGCCGGCCGGCGCACCGCCGACGAGCGCTCGGTGCTCAACGGCCGGCTGGTCGACGCCTTCACCAACATCATGGCCGTCAAGCTGTTCGACAGCGGCCGCCGCGAGCACGCCTTCGTGCACGACGGCATGGCGCGGTATGTCGAGGCGGTGAAGGGGCTGACGCGGGCGATCACCAGCGTGCGCGGCTCGATCGCCATCCTCAACGGCATCATGATGACGGCGGTCTTCCTGATCGCCCTCAACGCGTGGATGGCCGGCAGCGCCACCACCGGCGCCATCGCCGCGGCCATGGGCCTGGTGTTCCGGCTCAACCAGATGTCCGGCTACATGATGATGAACATGAACGGCCTGATCCGCGCCTACGCCACGGTGCAGGACGCCACCACGGTGATCTCGGTCGAGCCGGCCATCCGCGACGCGGCCGATGCCGAGGTCATGCCGCGCGCGCGCGGCGACATCCGCTTCGAGGCCGTCTCCTTCCACTACGGCAAGTCGGGCGGCATCATCGAGGGGCTCGACCTGCACATCCGGCCGGGCGAGCGCGTCGCGCTGGTCGGCCCGTCGGGCGCCGGCAAGACGACGGTCGTCAACCTGATGCTGCGGCTGTTCGACGTGGAATCCGGCCGCATCCTGGTCGACGGGCGCGACATCCGCGCCGTCACCCAGGCCTCGCTGCGCGACCAGTTCGGCGTCGTCAGCCAGGAGCCGATGCTGATGCACCGCTCGATCCGCGACAACATCGCCTACGGTCGGCCCGGCGCCTCGCAGGACGAGATCGTCGCCGCCGCCCGGCGCGCCGCCGCGCACGACTTCATCCAGGGCATCGAGGACCAGCGCGGCCGCAAGGGCTACGAGGCGCATGTCGGCGAGCGCGGCGTCAAGCTGTCGGGCGGCCAGCGCCAGCGCATCGCGATCGCCCGCATGATGCTCAAGGACGCGCCGATCCTGATCCTCGACGAGGCCACCTCGGCGCTCGATTCCGACATCGAGGCGGCGATCCAGGACAATCTCTACCGGCTGATGGAGAACAAGACGGTGATCGCCGTAGCGCACCGGCTGTCGACCATCGCCGCGCTCGACCGGCTGATCGTCATCGACGCGGGCCGCATCGTCGAGCAGGGCACGCATGACGAGCTGATCGCCGCCGGCGGGCTCTACGCGCAGCTCTGGAAGCGCCAGTCGGGCGGCTTTCTCGGCGACCGGCTGGCCGCCGAGTAGCGCGCGGTCGACGCCGCGGCGCGGCGCTGCGCGGCGTTCAATCTCGTGCCGCATTTCGTGCTATGCTGGACGCGTTGACCCGAAGCGGACGACGCAGAGGAGGAAACGGCCATGAAGACGTTCCATTGCGGCGAACTGGTGCCCGGCTGCGACTGGCACACGAGGCACGAGGAAGAGGCCGAGGTGATGCGCCGCGCCGTCGCGCACATGCGCGAGACGCATGGCGAGACCGTCATCCGCGAGACGATGATCGAGGCGATCCGCTCGCGCATCACCGATTCCAAGGACGCAGCCTGACGCCGGCCGCGCGGCGAAGAGCGTTTCCCGGCAGACCGGAAACCGGCTCTAACCCGTTGTCGTGACGCGTTTCCGGACGGCGAACCGGCGTCCACTTCGCCTCGAAACGCTATAGCCTGGAGCCGGTCTGCCGGTCCGCGACAGGCGGAACGGCGCGCGGGACGGCGGCCTCAGTCGCTCCCGCCGGCCGTCTCGGCCGCGCGGGCAAGCAGCGCTGCGCGGTCGAGCGTGAAGTCGGAGTCGAGCCACGCGCCTTCCAGCTCCGCCAGGAGCGCGCCCATGCCGGGACCCGGCGGCACGCCGAGGCCGGCGAGATCCTTGCCGGTGACGGGAAAGCGCGGCGGCTGCCAGCCGGCGAGCGCGTCGAGCTGGCGCAGATGGCCGGCCGCCGCCTCGAGCGCGGCACCGTCGTCGGCCGCGCGGCCGCGCGCGGCGGCGGCGGCCAGCCGCAGCCGGTCGGCGAGCGCCTGGCGGTCGCCGCGATAGGCGAGCCGGCGCAGCGCGGCGGTCGACAGCGCCGGGGTCGGCGTGTCGGCCATCGCCCAGCGCGTCAGCCGGTCGGCCTCCGCGCGCGCCATCTTCAGGCGCCGCGCCAGCGCCTCCATGCGGGCCGCGTCGGGCGGCACCACCGCTTCGAGGCGCAGCATCGGATCGACCGCCCAGCCGAGCGCCCGCTCGGCCTCGACCAGCGGGTGGATCGCGTCGATGCCCCATTTCTCGCTTTCCGGCAGCACCGCCGTCAGCACCCCGGTCTGGCGCATCCACAGCAGCGCGCGCGACGGATCGGGCGCGCCGAGCAGCCGGCGCAGCTCGCTCCACACGCGTTCGGCCGACAGCCCGGCAAGACCGTCCTTCAGCCGCGCGCATGCCTTCAGCCCTTCGGCGTCCGGCCGGCCGTCGCCGTACCAGGCGAAGAAGCGGAAGAAGCGCAGGATGCGCAGATAGTCCTCGCGGATGCGCGCCTCGGCGCTGCCGATGAAGCGCAGCGTGCGGCGCTCCAGGTCGGCGAGCCCGCCGACCAGGTCGATCACCGTGCCGTCGGCCGCCGCGTAGAGCGCGTTGATGGTGAAGTCGCGCCGCTCGGCGTCCTGCTTCCAGTCGCGGCCGAAGCGCACGGTGGCATGGCGGCCATGCGTCTCGACGTCGGCGCGCAGCGTCGTCACCTCGTAGCCGCGCCCCTCGACGACGGCCGTCACCGTGCCGTGCTCGTAGCCGGTCGGCACGGCGCGGAAGCCGGCCGCCGCGACGCGCGCCATCGTCTCGTCGGGCGGCGTCGTGGTGGCGATGTCGATGTCGGTGACCGGCTCGCCGAGCAGCGTGTTGCGCACCGCGCCGCCGGCGATGCGCGCCTCCTCGCCGCCGTCCGACAGCGCCGCGAGCAGGCGCTGCAGCGCCGGCTCGGCGAGCCACGGCGCGCGCTCTGCGATCGACGGGCTCACGATGCGTAGAGCCTCTCGTAGAGCGTGCGCAGGATGCCCGCCGTCACGCCCCAGATGAAACGGCCGCCGAACGGCATCGTGTAGTAATAGCGCTCGCGCTCCTGCCACACGCGGCTTTCGCGCCGGTGGTTGGCCGGGTCCATCAGGAAGCCGAGCGGCACCTCGAAGGCGTCGTCCACCTCGTGCGGGTTGATCGCCAGCGTGAAGCCCGGCCGCACGACCGAGAGCACCGGCGCGATGCGGTAGCCGCTGCCCGTCACGTAGTCGGGCATGCGGCCGACGAGCTCGATCTCGGCCGGCTTCAGGCCGATCTCCTCCTCCGCCTCGCGCAGCGCGGCATGCTCGGGCGAGGCGTCGGTGTCGTCGATGCGCCCGCCGGGCAGCGCGATCTGGCCGGAATGGCTGCGCAGCGCGGCGGTGCGCTTGGTCAGGATGACGGTGGCGCCGTCCGGCCGGTCGACGACCGGCACCAGCACGGCCGCGTCGCGCAGGTCGGGCCTCAGGATCAGCGGCGCCAGGTCCGGGTTGAGGCTGTGGTCGCCATAGGCGTCGCGCGCCCACGGACCCGTCTGGCGCGCCGCGCGCGCACGGAAATCCGCCGCCGACAGCGACCCGGCGATGTCCGGCTGCGCGCTCACGCCGACAGCGCCCTCAGGCGCTCGACCGGCATGACCGGGAACAGCGCGCCGTGCGAGCGCACGGCGAACATCGCCCGGCCGTCGATCTCGACCTCCTCGCCGATCTCGGCGAGCTCGTAGAGCACCGGCCGCGCGACCAGCGCCTCGAGCCGTCCGCGCACGTGGACATAGGGCTTCAGCCCGCCCGTCTCGGGCTCGTCGACGAAGCGCAGCGGATGCTCCGGCCCGGCCTCGACCACGTCGCCGACATTGGTGCGGAAGGTGAGCACCTGCTCCGCGCCGGCGCCCGCCACCGCCATCTCGACGGCGACGAAGGGCGCGTCCTCGACGCGGATGCCGACCTTTTCCACCGGCGTCACCAGATAGGTGCGGCCGTCCGCGTCCTTGCGCAGCACCGAGGAGAAGAGCTGCACCAGCGGCAGGCGGCCGATCGGCGTGCCGAGATAGAACCAGGTGCCGTCGGCGCGGATTTCCATGTCGAGATCGCCGCAGAACGGCGGGTCCCAGCGCTCGACCGGCGGCGGTCCCTTGCCGGCGCGCGCCGCGCGCCCGACCAGCGCCTCCAGCGCGCCCGCATCGCCGGCCTTCGCGATGCCCTGCGGCATGTCGTCGGATTCGCTCATGGTCACGAAATAGTCACTCTTCTTCCGCTTGTCAGCCTTGGACAGTGTTTTAAGTTCACCCCATGCCGTGGCGCCGGTCCGACTCGCCCGCCGAACGTCGCCGCCGCGGCGGGTTCGCGCCATCCGGCGCGTGGGTCAGGGAGCCGGCCGCATGAGCATCGCCGTCAAGGACGACAAGCCGTCCGAAAAGCAAATGATCGCCGAGGCCGAGCGCGCGCTCGGCGACATCGGCCGCGTGCGCGAGGCCGTCGGCCGCGTGATCTACGGCCAGGAGGCGGTGGTCGAGCGCGCCCTGGTGGCGATCCTCGCCGGCGGCCACGCGCTGCTGGTCGGCGTGCCGGGGCTCGCCAAGACCAAGCTGGTCGACACGCTCGGCACCGTGCTCGGCCTCGATTCGCGGCGCATCCAGTTCACGCCCGACCTGATGCCCTCCGACATTCTCGGCTCCGAGGTTATGGAAGAGGGCGAAGGCGGCCGCCGTTCCTTCCGCTTCCTGCCGGGGCCGATCTTCGCCCAGCTCCTGATGGCCGACGAGATCAACCGCGCCAGCCCGCGCACCCAGTCGGCGCTGCTGCAGTCGATGCAGGAGTACCACGTCACGGTCGCCGGCCACCGCCACGACCTGCCGGCGCCGTTCCACGTGCTGGCGACGCAGAACCCGCTCGAGCAGGAGGGCACCTATCCCCTGCCCGAGGCGCAGCTCGACCGCTTCCTGATGCAGATCGACATCCTCTATCCCGAGATCGAGGCGGAGCGGCGCATCCTGCTGGAGACGACCGGCATGGAGGAGGCGAAGGCCGAGAACGTGCTGGCCGACGTCCGGCTGAAGGAAATCCAGATGCTGATTCGCCGCATGCCGGTGCCCGAGAGCGTCGTCGAGGCGATTCTCAGGCTGGTGCGTTCGGCCCGGCCCGGCCTCGGCAATGCCGAGACCGACGCGCACGTCGCCTGGGGACCCGGCCCGCGCGCCAGCCAGGCGCTGACCCTGTGCGCGCGCGCCCGCGCGCTCTATGACGGCCGCCTGGCGCCGTCGGTCGACGACGTCTACGCGCTCGCCGAGCCGGTGCTGCAGCACCGCATGGCGCTCACCTTCGCCGCCCGCGCCGAGGGCACCAGCGTGCGCGACGTGATCGCGCGTCTCGTCGAGGCCGCACGCCGATGACCGGCCGCCGGCGCATGGGCGGCTGATGGCGCGCGTCGGCGAAGCCACCTCCTCCGTCGGGCTGCCCGATGCGCTGGCGCGGGCGCGCATGCGCGCCTCGATGGTGCCCGACCTGCTGGTCGAGGCCCGCCGCGTCGCCAACAACGTGATCGCCGGCTGGCACGGCCGGCGCAAGCGCGGCATCGGCGAGAATTTCTGGCAGTTCCGCCCCTATGTCGAGGGCGAGGCGATCGCCCGCATCGACTGGCGCCGCTCGGCGCGCGACGACCAGCTCTACGTGCGCGACCGCGAGTGGGAGGCCTCGCACACCATCTGGCTGTGGGCCGACGCCTCGCCCTCCATGCTCTACAAGTCGGCCAGCGCCGCTGTGGCGAAGGATTCGCGCGCCCTGGTGCTGGCGCTGGCGCTGGCCGAGCTTCTGTCGCGCAGCGGCGAGCGCATCGCCTGGCCGGGACTGACCGACCCCTTCGTCTCGCGCCACGGCGCCGAGCGGCTGGCCGCGCAGCTCGCCCAGGCCAAGGCGCCGCCGGCGCGGCCGGACCTCGGCGCCGTGCGCCGCTTCAGCGACGTCGTGCTCGTCAGCGACTTCCTCGACCCGGTCGAGGACACCGTCGCCTGGCTCGAGCCGCTCGCCCAGCGCGGCGCGCGCGCCCATCTGATCGAGGTCGCCGACCCGGCCGAGGAGGTGTTTCCCTATTCCGGCCGCACCGAGTTCCGCGATCCCGAGACCGGCGCCCGGCTGACGGCCGGCCGCGCCGAGGCGCTCGGCGAGGAGTACCGCCGGCTCTATCTCGCGCGCCGCGCCGAGCTTTCCGCCTGGTGCAAGCGGCTCGGCTGGAGCCTGACGGTCAACCACACCGACCGGCTCGCCTCGGAGGCGCTGGTCAAGGTGCACCAGGCGATGTCGGAGGACGCCGGCTACCGCGCGGGAACGCGCGCATGAACGCGCTGGCGCTGTCCTTCGCGCAGCCGCTCGTGCTGTGGGGCCTGGTGGCGCTGCCGGTCATCTGGTGGCTGCTCCGGCTCACGCCGCCGCGGCCGCAGACGGAGGTCTTCCCGCCGCTGCGCATCCTCGCCCGGGTGCTGAAGACGGAGGAGACGCCGCATCAAAGCCCGTGGTGGCTGACGCTGCTGCGCCTGGCGATCGCCGCGCTCGTCATCCTGGCGCTCGCCGATCCGGTGCTCAACCCGCGCGAGCGGCTGGCCGCCGAGGGCCGGGCGCTGGCGCTCGTCGTCGACAACGGCTGGGCGAGCGCGCCGGACTGGGACCGCCGCGCCGCCACCGCCGAACGGCTGATCGCCGACGCGCGCGACGGCGGCGTGCCGGTGGTGCTGGCGATGACCGCCGAGCCGGCCAATGCCGAGATCGGCCCGTTCGGCGCCGACGCCGCGCTCGAGCGGCTCAACGCGGCCGCGCCGCAGCCCGTGCCGACCGACCGGCCCGGCACCTATGCCCGCGTCGCCGACGCCCTCGCCGACCTGCCGGGCGCCGCCATCGCCGTGCTCGCCGACGGGCTGGCGGCCGAGGGCGACGAGGCGGCCTTCGAGACGCTGTTCGCCGCCGGCGCGGCGCGCGTCCTGTGGTTTTCGCCCGACGGCCTGTCGACGGCCGTGGTGACGGCCGCCGAAAACCGGCCGGAGGCCTTCCGCGTCTCGGCCGTCCGGGCGCCGGGCGACGCCGCGCCGCGCCGGCTCGCCGTCTTCGCCTCCGACGACAAGGGCCGGCGCATCGCCGAGGCCGCGCTCGCCTTCGGCCCCGGCGAGACCAGCGCCTTCGCCGACATGGCCGTGCCCTTCGAGCTGCGCAACGACTTCGCCGCCGTCGCCCTGGAGGGCGAGCGCCATGCCGGCGGCCTGCACGTGCTCGACGAGAACGCGCGGCGCCGCCGCGTCGGGCTGCTGTCGCCCGTCGAGGCCGACCAGGCGCAGCCGCTGCTGTCGCCGCTCTACTACATCCGCCGCGCCCTGGCGCCCTACGCCGACCTCGTCGAGCCGAGCCGGCTGGAAGCGACCGAGGCGATCCCCGAGCTGATCGAGCGCGGCCCGGCGATCATCGTCATGGCCGATGTCGGCACGCTGCCCGAGGCGGCGCGCGAAAGGCTCGTCGAGTGGGTGCGCGGCGGCGGCACGCTGGTGCGCTTCGCCGGACCGCGGCTCGCCGTCGCCGAGAACGATCCCGAGCTGCTGCCGGTGCGTCTGCGGCTCGGCGAGCGCTCGCTCGGCGGCACGCTGTCGTGGACCGAGCCGCAGCCGGTGACGGAGTTTCCGCCGGCCGGGCCGTTCGCCGACCTCGCCCCGCCGCGCGACGTGACGGTGCGCCGGCAGGTGCTGGCCGAGCCGTCGGCCGAGATCGTCGAGCGCACCTGGGCCAACCTCGCCGACGGCACGCCGCTCGTCACCGGCGCGCAGCGCGGCGACGGCATGGTGGTGCTGTTCCACGTCACGCCGGAGGCGACCTGGTCGAACCTGCCGATCTCCGGCAGCTTCGTCGAGATGCTGCGCCGCGTGGTGCAGCTCTCGCGCAACCAGGGCCGCATCGATGCGGCCGCCGACGGCGGCACCGGCACGCTCGCCCCCTACCGCATGATCGGCGCCGACGGCACGCTGGTGCCGCCGCCGCCGCAGGCCGAGCCGCTGCCGGCCGCTGGTCCGCGTGCCGTCACGCTGGCCAACCCGCCCGGCCTCTACGGCAGCGAGGCCGGCGTGGTGGCGCACAACCTGTTCGGCGCCAAGGCGACGCTCGCCCCCCTCGCCCGGCCCGACACCGCGCTGCCGGTGACCGACGCCTCCTACGCCTTCGACCAGTCGCGCGACCTCAAGGGGCCGCTGCTCGCCGCTTCCCTCGGCCTGCTGGCGCTCGACGCGCTCGCCGTCCTGTGGCTCGGCGGCCTGTTTGCCGGCCTGCGGCGCCGCCCCGGCGCGGCGCGCACCGCCGCCGCGCCGGCGCTCGCTCTCGTGCTCGCCGCTGGCCTGTGGCCGGCCGATCCGGCCGCCGCGCAGGACGCCCGGCCGGACCAGCAGCCCGACGACCAGGCGGTGATCGAGGCGATCAGCGAGACGCGCATCGGCTATGTGCTGACCGGCGATTCGGCGATCGATTCGGTGAGCCGCGCCGGCATCGCCGGCCTGTCGCGCTTCCTGGCGCAGAAGACCGCCTTCGAGCCGGGCGAGCCGGCCGGCGTCGACATCGACAGCGACGAGCTCGCCTTCTACCCGCTGATCTACTGGCCGATGGCGCCGGACGCGGCGATGCCGTCGGAGGCGGCGATCGCCCGCGTCGACGCCTACATGCGCCAGGGCGGCACGGTGCTGTTCGACACGCGCGACCAGTTCTCCGGCGGCTTCCGCGACGGCGGCGCCGTCAGCCCCGGCACGCAGCGCCTGCGCGACATCCTGTCCGGCCTCAACGTGCCCGCCCTGGAGCCGGTGCCCGACGACCACGTGCTGACCAAGGCGTTCTACATCCTGTCGGAGTTTCCCGGCCGCTACCGCGGCAGCCCGCTGTGGGTCGAGGCCGCGCTCGACGCCGAAAGCCGCGCCGACCGGCCGGTGCGCACCGGCGACGGCGTGTCGCCGATCATGATCACCGGCAACGACCTGGCCGGCGCCTGGGCGATCGACAGCGACGGCGGTGCGCTGCTGCCGACGGTGCCGGCCGATCCGCTGCAGCGCGTCTACGCCTTCCGCGCCGGCGTCAACATCATGATGTACATGCTGACCGGCAACTACAAATCGGACCAGGTGCACGTGCCGGTCCTGCTCGAGCGGCTGGGGCAGTGAGATGAACTGGTCGCTGAGCTTCGAGCCGCTGATCGCCTGGCCGCTGCTCGGCCTGTTGCTGGTGCCGGTGCTCCTGCTGGCGCTGGCCGGCCTGTGGCTGCGCCGGCGCGGCGCGCTGCTGCGCATCGCGGCGCTGGCGGCCCTCGCCGTCGCGCTCGCCAACCCGGTGCTGCTCGACGAGGAGCGCGAGCCGCTGAAGAGCGTCGTGGCGCTGATCGCCGACCGCAGCCAGAGCCAGGAGATCGGCGAGCGCCGGGCCGAGACCGACCGGGCGCTCGAGGCGCTGAAGCAGCGGCTCGAGCGCTTTCCGCAGTTCGACGTACGGGTGATCGAGGCGGGCACCGCCGACGCCGCCGACGAGCGCACCGAGACGCGGCTGTTCGACGCGCTCGACAACGCCTTCCGCGACGTGCCGCCCTCGCGCGTCGGCGGCGCGGTGATGGTCACCGACGGCCAGGTGCACGACGTGCCGCAGTCGGCCGCCGGCCTGTCGGCGCCGCTGCACGCGCTGGTCACCGGCGCGGAGGACGAGCGCGACCGGCGCATCCGCTTCGAGCGCGCGCCGCGCTTCGGCATCGTCGGCAAGCCGCTGGAGATGACCTACCGCGTGCTCGCCGAGGACGACCGGCGCGGCAGCGCCACCGTGCGCCTGTCGGTCAACGGCGAGCCGGTCTCGGTGGAGGATGTCCCGGTCGGCCGCGAGATGCCGATCGACGTGGTCATCCCCAATGCCGGACGCAACATCGTCGAGCTCGCCATCGAGCCCGAGGACGGCGAGCTGACCACCGCCAACAACCGCACCATCGCGCTGGTCGACGGCATCCGCGAGAACCTGCGCGTGCTGCTCGTCTCGGGCGAGCCGCATGCCGGCGAGCGCACCTGGCGCAACCTCCTGAAGTCCGACGCCTCCGTCGACCTCGTCCACTTCACCATCCTGCGGCCGCCGGAAAAGCAGGACGGCACGCCGATCAACGAGCTGTCGCTGATCGCCTTCCCGACGCGCGAGCTGTTCGTCGAGAAGATCGACGATTTCGACCTCATCATCTTCGACCGCTACCAGCACCGCGACGTGCTGCCGATCCTCTATTACGACTACATCGCCGAGTATGTGGAAAACGGCGGCGCGCTTCTGGTCGCCGCCGGGCCGGAATATGCCGGCAACCAGTCGATCGCCCACACGCCGCTGATCGGCGCGCTGCCGGCGCTGCCCACCGGCGACGTGCTCGAGCAGGGCTTCTTCCCGCGCCTGACCGAGCGCGGCGAGCGGCATCCGGTGACCCGCGGGCTCGACGGCTCGGCCAGCGAGCCGCCGCGCTGGAGCCGCTGGTTCCGGCTGATCGGCGTCGAGCGGCCCGACGGCCAGGTCGTCATGCAGGGGCCCGACGAGCGGCCGCTGCTGCTGCTCAAGCGCCAGGGCGAGGGCCGCGTCGGCATGTTCCTGTCCGACCAGGGCTGGCTGTGGGCGCGCGGCTACGAGGGCGGCGGCCCGCACGTCCAGCTCTACCGCCGCATCGCCCACTGGCTGATGAAGGAGCCGGACCTCGAGGAGGAGCGGCTGACGGCGGAAGGCAGCGGCATGACGCTCACCGTGCGCCGCCAGACGATGGCCGACGAGACCGATCCGGCGACCGTCATCGCGCCGTCGGGCGAGCGCTTCGAGGTGCCGCTCGCCGAGAGCGAACCGGGCATCTTCGAAGGCGCGGTGGAGACCGACGAGATCGGCCTCTACCAGGTCGCCAACGGCGAGCTGTCGGTGCTCGCCCATGTCGGGCCGGTCAACGCGCCGGAGTTCGCCGACACCGTCTCGACGACCGAGCGGCTGCGCGGCGTCGCCGAAGCGTCCGGCGGCAGCGTGCGGCGGGTCGCCGAGGGCGGCGGCCTCGACCTGCCCGGCATCGTGCCGGTGCGCGGCGGCGATGCGGCCGGGCGCGACTGGATCGGCCTGAAGAGCACCGACGACAGCGTGCTGAAATCGGTGCGCCGCGTGCCGCTGTTCGCCGGCTTCCTCGGCCTCGGCCTGCTGCTGCTGGCGCTCGGCTCCACCTGGTTCCGCGAGGGCCGCTGAAGCGGCTCCGGGCGAAGCGGCAACCGGCTTCGGCGGCGGCTCCATAGCGTTTCCAGGCGAAGTGGGAGGCGGTTCGCCGTTCGCAAACGCGTGAAAACAATGCGTTAGAGCCGATCTGCGATTCCGTGAAACGCAGAACGGCGCTAGCGGCGTGCGGCCGCGACGCGCGGCTCGGCCGCCTCAGCCTCGCCCTCTCGCGCGCTCGCCGGCGCGGCCGCTGCTGCGAGGTCGGCATGCATGACCGCGCCCGACAGCGCCGCCAGCGCGCCGGCCCGCAGCTCGGCCGCCAGCAGACGGTCGGGATCGACCGGCCGCGGCATGGCGAGCCGGCCGGGCGGCACCTGGCGGAAGCCGAGCGGACCATAATACGGCGCATCGCCGACGAGCAGCACCACGCCGGCGCCGGCCCGGCGGGCCGCCTCGACGGCGATCGCCACCAGCTTCTTGCCGATGCCGCGGTTCTTGTAGGCCGGCCGCACCGCCAGCGGCCCGAGCAAGAGCGCCCGCCCGCCGCCGGCCGCCACCCGCGTCAGCCGCACCGAGCCGATCACCGCCGCGCCGTCCAGCGCGACGAAGGACAGCGCCCGCTCGTGCGGCCCGCCCTCGCGGATGCGGTAGGCGGCGCGCGCGAAGCGGCCCGGCCCGAAGGCTTCTTCGTTGATGATCTCGATGGCGGGGTCGTGCGCCGGGTCTTCCGGCCGGAAGGCGATCTCGTTCAGGCTCATGTCGTGGGCTCGCTCGCAGCGGGACGAAGGGGTCTGCACGGGCGCGCGGCCCGGGCGCATCGCGGCGGCGCCTGTGGCGCCGTCAGCCCTGTCGTCGTCGCGCGAAAAGCCTCTTGAGCATGGCAGTCGGTCTCCTTGCCGTCTCCGCTAGCACCATTCGCGGCTGCCGTCCATCCGCTTGTGGCGCCGCCGCCCGTCGGCGTGACGCACCGTTCACCGGCCGCGGCGTTTGGCCTGCGCGGCGCCCGACCTACATGGAGTCTCGCAACCAAGGAGAGCGCACGATGGGCCTGCTAGTCGACGGCGTGTGGCACGACAAGTGGTACGACACGAACAAATCCGGCGGACGCTTCGAGCGCTCCGCCTCGCAGTTCCGCAACTGGATCACCCGCGACGGCGCGCCGGGACCCGACGGCCAGACCGGCTTTCCGGCCGAGCCCGGACGCTACCACCTCTACGTCTCGCTCGCCTGCCCCTGGGCGCACCGCACGCTGATCCTGCGCAAGCTCAAGAAGCTCGAGGACGTCATCTCGGTCTCCGTCGTGCACCACTTCATGGGCGAGAACGGCTGGACCTTCCTGGCCGAGGACGGCGCCACCGGCGACGAGCTCTACGGCCTGCAGTACCTGCACCAGCTCTACACCCGGGCCGACCCGTCCTATTCCGGCCGCGTGACGGTGCCGGTGCTGTGGGACCGCAAGACCGAGACGATCGTCTCCAACGAGTCGGCCGAGATCGTCCGCATGCTCAACGAGGCCTTCGACGCCTGGGGCGACGCCGGCCTCGACCTCTACCCGCAAGCGCTGCGCGGGGAGATCGACGCGATCAACGCGCTGGTCTATCCGGCGATCAACAACGGTGTCTACCGCACCGGCTTCGCCACCACCCAGGAGGCCTACGAGGAGGCCTACCGCGAGCTGTTCGACGCGCTCGACACAGTCGAGGCGCGGCTCGACGCGCAGCGCTATCTGGTCGGCGAGCGGCTGACGGAGGCCGACTGGCGGCTGTTCACCACGCTGGTGCGCTTCGATCCGGTCTATTACGGCCACTTCAAGTGCAACCGCCAGCGCATCGCCGACTTCCCCAACCTGTCGAACTATCTGCGCGAGCTCTACCAGGTGCCGGGCGTCGCCGAGACGGTGAACATGCACCACATCAAGGCGCACTATTACGGCAGCCACGAGACGGTGAACCCGACGCGCATCGTGCCGCTCGGCCCCGCGCTCGACTACGACGCGCCGCACGACCGCGACCGTTTCCGCAAGGCGGCCTGAGCGGCGGCTACCAGTGGGGCGAGACGGACGCCCCGTGAAACAGCTCCGCGAGACGCCGGTGCGTGGCCGGCGTCGTGCCCTCGGGCAGGCGGTCGAGGGCGAAGAAGCCGCATTCGGCGATCTCGGCATCGGGCGCGCGCGGCGCCTTTTGGCGGAAGGCGGTGGCGAGGTAGAGCGCCACGTGATCGCGCCGGCTGGCATTGCGGTTGAGATGCATCGACACGAGGCGCGGCGGCGCGGTGAGGGCGATGTTGCCCTCCTCCATCAGCTCGCGCTCGAGCGCCTCGGCCATCGTCTCGCCGGGCTCGACGCCGCCGCCGGGAAACTGCCAGCCCGGCACATAGGTGTGGCGCACCAGGAAGACGGCGTTCGCGCGCGTGTCGTGCACGACGGCGCGGGCGCCGAGCGTCATCGGCCGGCGCAGCAGGAACCAGGCGTGGAACAGCCGCACGCGAAGCCGCGGCCCGCCGCCCTGCGCACCGCTCATGGCATGCGCCGGGGCTGGAAAGGGGCGCGCGCGTGTCCTACAAAAAAGCCATGTTCCGGCTTGCCCATTTCTCAGACATCCATCTCGGCCCGCTGCCCGATGTAACCTATCGCGATCTCGCCTCCAAGCGCATCACCGGCTACATCAACTGGCACCGCTCGCGCCGCGTCCATCTCGACCACGGCATCATCGACCGCATCACCGAGGACATGCTGGCGGTCGATCCGGACCACATCGCGCTGACCGGCGACCTGGTGAACCTGGCGCTCAAGGCGGAGATCGAGATGGCGCGGCTGTGGCTCGAAGGGCTCGGCACGCCGGACACGGTCTCGGTGGTGCCCGGCAACCACGACGCCTATGTACCGGGCGCGCTCGACCGGGTGTGCCGCGCCTGGGGCGCGTGGATGCGCGGCGACGGGGCGCACGGCCCGGTCGACCGGCGCGGCTTTCCCTTCCTGCGCGAGCGCGGCCCGCTGGCGCTGATCGGCGTGTCGTCGGCGCGCGCGACCGGCCCCTTCATGGCGAGCGGCTTCTTCGAGGAGCGCCAGGCGCGCCGCCTCGCCGCCATGCTCGACGAGGCCGGCCGGCGCGGCCTGTTCCGCGTCGTGATGATCCACCATCCGCCGGTGCGCAGCGCCACCGCCACGCACAAGCGGCTCTACGGCATCGGCCGCTTCCAGCGCGTGCTGCGCGCGCACGGCGCCGAGCTCGTGCTGCACGGCCACACGCACCGTGCCACCGTGCACTGGATCGACGGCAAGGACGCCAGCGTGCCGGTGGTCGGCGTCGCCGCGGCCGGCCAGTCGCATGGCAGCAAGAAGCCGGCCGCGCACTACAACCTGTTCGAGATCGTCGGCGAGCCCGGCGCCTGGCAGGTCGGCCTGACGCGTCGCGGCAGCACCGGCAAGGACCCCGAGATCGGCGAGCTGTCGCGCCAGATGCTGGTGACCGGCGACCGCGTCCCGGCCTGAACCGCCGCGATGCCGACACCGGAGGACGCCCGCCGATGAAGCTGCACACCTATTTCCGCTCCTCCGCCGCCTATCGCGTGCGCATCGTGCTGGCGCTGAAGGGCCTGGCCTGGCAGGCCGTGCCGGTGCACCTGGTGCGCGGCGGCGGCGAGCAGAACGCGCCCGCCTACCGCGCCGTCAATCCGCACGGCCTGGTGCCGGCGCTGGAGACCGACGGCGCGGTGCTGATCCAGTCGACGGCGATCTGCGAGTATCTCGAGGAGGCCCATCGCGAGCCGCCGCTGCTGCCCGGCGCGCCGCTGGCGCGCGCCTATGTGCGCGCGGTGATGGCCACCATCGCCTGCGAGATCCATCCGCTCAACAATCTGCGCGTGCTCGCCTATCTGACCGGGCCGCTCGGCCATGGCGAGGCCGACAGGACCGCCTGGTACCGCCACTGGATCGCCGAGGGTCTGACCGCGCTGGAAGGTTATGTCGCGCGCTCCGGCCTTGCCGGGCGCTATGTCTGCGGCGACCGGCCGACGCTGGCCGACGCCTTCCTGGTGCCGCAGCTCTACAATGCGCGCCGCTTCGACTGCCCGCTCGACGCCTATCCGACGCTGACGCGCATCGACGCGGCGGCGCGCGACCTGCCCGCCTTCCGCGAGGCCGCGCCCGAGGCGCAGGCCGACGCCGGCTGAGCGCTGCCGGCAAGGCGGACGCGCTCGCCAGATCGGTGACATGCATTGCGGCCGCGCGCCGTCGGCTCAGTCGACCGGCCGGCCCGCCACCCACGCCGCGCGCAGCGCCAGGTCGTCCGACAGATGCACCATCGAGGCGGCCGAGCCGGGTGCCAGCCGGCCGAGGCGCGGCGCCAGGCCGATCGCCTGAGCGGGATAGAGCGCGGCCATGCGCAGCGCCTCGTCGAGCGCCAGCCCGACCTCGCGATGCATGAAGCGCACCGCCGACAGCAGGTCGAGGTCGGCGCCGGCCAGCGTGCCGTCGGCCAGCGTCAGCCGGCCGCCGGCGCGCCGCACGGCGCGGCCGTTGAGCGTGAAGCCGGCAAGGTCGGTGCCGAGCGTCGCCATCGCGTCGCTGACCAGGAACAGCCGGCCCGGACCGCGCTTTGCGCGCACGGCGATGGCGATGGCGTGGCGGTCGACATGGATGCCGTCGGCGATCAGCCCGGCCGAGACGGCGCCGCTCTCCAGCGCCGCGCCGACCATGCCGGGCGCGCGGTGGCCGAGCGGGCTCATCGCGTTGAAGAGATGCGTGACCATCGTCGCGCCGGCCGCGATGGCCGCTTCCGCCGCCGCGTAGTCGGCGTCGGAATGGCCGAGGCTGACGGTCACGCCGGCCTTTGCCAGCCGTGCGATCAGGGCGGCCGGCGCGGCCTCCGGTGCCACGGTGACGAGCAGCGCCGGCAGCCCCCGGCGCGCGGCCGCCAGCGCCTCGGCGTCGGCGGCGGCGAGCGGCCGGATGAGGGCGGCGTCGTGCGCGCCCTTGCGCGCCACCGCCAGATGCGGGCCTTCCAGATGCAGCCCGAGGAAGCCCGGCAGGCCGGCCGCGGCGGCCGCCCGGCCGGCGGCGAGCGCGGCCTGCCCGACGGCCGGCGTGTCGGTGATCAGCGTCGCCAGCAGCGCCGTGGTGCCGAGGCGGGCATGGGCGCGGCAGATCGTGGCGAGCGTCTCGCCGGTCGGCTCCTGGTTGAACTGCACGCCGCCGCCGCCATTGACCTGCAGATCGACGAAGCCCGGCACCAGCAGGCCGCCGTCGAGCCGGCTGCGCGGCGTCGCCGCGTCGACCGCGCCGTCGGGCACCAGCGCCGCGATCCGGCCGCCGGCGACGAGCAACGTGTGCCCGACGTGCCAGTCGGCGCCGTCGAAGATGCGCGCGCCGGTCAGGGCGAGATCGGCCGTCATCGCGTCTCGGTCACCTTTCTCAGATGCACCGGCCGGTCCGGGTCGTGGCCGGTCGACCGCGCGAAGCGCTCGACGAAGCCGTAGAAGGCGACGATCAGCGCCAGCGGATCGGTCAGCGGGTGGCCGGTGGCGGCGAAGCCGAGCCGCCTCGCCCGCCCGCCGCCAGCCGCGGTGACGAAGACCCGCGCCCCCTTGTCCGCCAGCGCCTCGGCGGTCGCCACGGTCGCCGCCTCGGCCGCGTCGCGCGCGGCCAGCACCAGCACCGGGAAGCCGGCGCCGACCAGCGAGACCGGTCCGTGCATCACCTCGGCCGCGCTGTAGGCCTCGGCGTGCAGCTGGCAGGTCTCCTTGAACTTGAGCGCCGCCTCCTCGGCGATGGCGAAGGCGGGGCCGCGGCCGAGGATGAACACCGAGCCGTCGCCGGCCAGCGCGTCGGCGAGCGCCGTCCAGTCGGCATCGAGCGCGCGCTCCAGATGTCCCGGCAGGGCGTCGAGCGCCTCGGCCAGCCGCGCGTCGTTGCGCCAGGCGGCGAGCAGCGCCAGCCCGGCCACCGCGGAATTGACGAAGGTCTTGGTCGCCGCGACGCTGCGCTCCGCGCCGGCGCGGATGTCGATGGCGCGGTCGCAGGCCGCCGCGAGCGGCGAGCCCGGCGTGTTGGTCAGCGCCAGCGACAGCGCGCCCGAGGCGCGCGCCAGCCGCGCCATGTCGACGATGTCGGGGCTGCGGCCCGACTGCGAGATCGCCAGACAGGCGGCGTCGTCGAGCCGCATGCGCGCGCCGTAGACGGAGGCGACCGACGGCCCGACCGAGGCGACCGGGATGCCGGCGACGAGCTCGACGGCGTATTTCAGGAAGGCGGCGGCGTGGTCGGACGAGCCGCGCGCCACGGTGACGAGCACCGAGGGATCGCGCGCCGCCAGCGCACGGCCGGCCGCGGCGAGCTCGTCCGCCCCCTCCTCGAGCAGCCGCGCCACGGCGCCCGGAATGGCGTCGATCTCGCGCCGCATGAAGCTGTCGTCGTGGTCGCTCATTCCCCCTCCCGCAAGGTTTGCCCCGCGCCCGGCCGCAAGCCCGCCGGGCCGTCGCGGGCACCCGCGACGGCCGCCTCAGCCACCGCCGCCCCCGTAGCGCCGCCGGGCGAGCGCCAAGGCGCCGTCGAGCGCGTCGCCGGCCGGTGCGGCCAGCCGGGCCCGCCAGGTGTCCCCCAGGCGCGGCGCATAGAGTGGCGCCAGGCCGCCGAGCAGGCAAAGCCGTCCCTCGTCGTCCGGCATCAGCGCGGCGAGCGCGGCCTCGATGCGCCCGACCGCCTCGCCCAGAAGGTCGGCCGCCACCCGGTCGCCCGCCGCTTCGGCCGCGAACAGCCGCGGCGCATAGCGGGCGAAGTCGCCCGGCCGTGCGGCCTGCGCGAAGTCGACCAGCGCGTGCGGATCGCCGCCGAATTCCGACAGCACCGCTTCGGTCAGCGGCGAGCCGGCGCGCACGCGGTCATGGGCGAGCAGCGTCTCCTCGAAGAGCGCGCGGCCGAGCCGCGCGCCGCTGCCCTGGTCGCCGACCACGAAGCCCCAGCCGCCGACGGCGTGCAGCCGGCCCTGCCGGCGCGCCAGAAAGGCCGAGCCGGTGCCGAGAATGGCGATGCCGCCGTCATGCGCGCCGAGCGCGCCGGCAAGCGCCACGGCGGCGTCGGTCTCCACCTGCGCGGCGGCGAAGGGCAGCCGGCGCGCCAGCCGCGCGCCGTGGTCGGCGATGTTGGCGCCGGCGAGGCCGAGCACCGCGCCCGCCTCGGCAAGGGTGGCCGGCGGCAGGCCGGCCGCCGCGAGCGCCGCGCGGGCCGCGGCCTCGATGCTCGCCAGCGCGCCGTCGGGATCGGTGACGATGTTCGCCGCCCCGCCCTCGCCGCGGCCGAGCGCCGGCCCGCCCGCCGCCGCGGCGACCAGCGCACGACAGCCCGTGCCGCCGCCGTCGACGGCAAGCACATAGGGCATGGCCGCTCGGCGGACCGCTGATGCCAAATCGGGACCTTTCCTGCGCCGGACGGCCGGGTCGCTCCGGCCCGGCCCGGTCAATCCTCCGACAAGAAGGCCGGAATAGTCGCCCGGCCGCGGACCGTCAATTCCGCGGAACGGGCGCACGGCTCCGCCCGCCCGTCGCTGCCGCCTCCGGCGGAGCCGAACCGCTCGAGATCCGGCAAGCCGCTGATTTCCGGCGCTTTCGCACGCCCGGGCCGGCAGGCCGCCTGCCGCCGGCGGCGCTCCTGCCGCTCGGACGGGGCTGGAAGCCCGCAAGGATTCTTGACGCGAATCAATCGGTTACGTAGCAATGGAATCGCGGACGGGGAGACAGGGGCGGCAGTGCCGCCCGACGGCATCGTTTCGAGGGCCTTTTCCCGCCGCGGGTATGCGCCGCGACGAGCCCTTCGGCGGGCCGGGCGCGGCGGCGTGTTTGCGTAGACGAGACAACGGAAAGCGCGATCCCGCGCCGGCCCGGCCGGCGGCAGGACGGTGGGCGTGTGCGCCCGCCGGCCGGCGGAGCGCGCATCGCAACCGGCGGACCGACAGCCATGACGATCGCCACCACGATCGACCGCGACGACGCCGCGCTCGTGCCGCAGGTCGCCAGCCGGCGCGACTTCGCCGCG
Organism: Aquibium sp. A9E412; assembly: GCF_030398335.1. Classification (GTDB taxonomy): domain Bacteria; phylum Pseudomonadota; class Alphaproteobacteria; order Rhizobiales; family Rhizobiaceae; genus A9E412. The sequence goes on along the minus strand of NZ_JAOAOP010000022.1, from coordinate 20,267 downwards.
CTGATGCGCGCGGTCTGCGCGCGCGCCGCCGCCGCCTGGCACATGGTGCTCGACATCGTGCCCGCCCAGGGCGGCGAGGCGCCGCGCATCGTGGTCTCCAACTGGCCCTTCGACACCATCCAGGACGTCGGCACCGAGGCGCTGGCGCGGCTCGCCGACAGCCCGGTGGCGACCTTTCCCGGCAGCCGGCCGCGCGGCTGGCAGCCGCAGGCGCTGGCGGCGATGACCGGCCACGCGCCGCTGCGCCGGCTCGCCGAGCACGGCCATGGCGAGGTCTTCGCGCTCAAGGTGCGCGCCGGGCGCCAGCGCCACCTGGCGCTGCTGTCGGCCCCCTGCGCCGGCGCGATCGACGTCGATGCGGTGGCGCGCGGCCAGATCGCCTGCGGCTATGCGCTGGCCCGGCTCGCCGCCGCGCGGCCCGGTCCCGACGACGACCCTTTGTCGGAGCGCGAGCGCGAATGCCTGTTCTGGGTGGCCGAGGGCAAGACGACGGCCGAGGTCGCCGTCATCCTCGCCGTCTCGGCGAACACCGTGAACAGCTACGTGGCGCACGCCATCCACAAGCTCGCCGCGCGCAACCGGGCGATGGCGATCGCCGGCGCCATCCGCCGCGGAATCGTGTGACGGTGACGCAGCGTTCCGAGCCGCCCGGCGCGGCGCCCGCCGATGCGGCGGCGCCGAGCTTCCACACGCTGCCCGACATCGCCCGCCGGTTCCGCCGGCTCGCCGCCGGCATCGGCGCGGACGCGTTCGCGCTGTTCCTGCTCGGACCGCTGGCCGAAGGCGGCCGGCTGCTGCCGGCGATGGATTCCGACTATCCCGGCCTCAGCGAGCTGAGCCGCACCCTGCCCGCGCGGCTGCCGCGGCGCTTCGGCCAGCAGGCGATCCTCGCCGGCACGCCGCTCGCCTGGGCCGGCGCCGCGCCGCGGGCGGCCGTGCCGGCGCTCGCGGGATGGAGCGAGACGGTCGAGACGGCGGCCGCCACGCCCGGCTTCGCGCTGCCGCTGTCGACAGAACGCGGCCGGCCCGGCGTCGTCGTGTTCTGCGGTGCGGCGCTGCGGCTTGCGCCCGACGCGCTGTTCGACCTGCATGCCGCCTGCCACGGGCTGTTCGCCGTCGTCGCCGGGCTGCGCCCGGCCGAGGACGGCGCCGCGCCCGACATGTCGAAGCGCGAGCGCGAATGCCTGAAGATGACGGCCAACGGCCACACCAGCGAGGAGATCGCCCAGCGCCTCGGCCTGTCGGTCCACACCGCCAACCAGTATCTCGCCAACACGACGCAGAAGCTCAACGCGGTCAACCGCGTGCATGCCGTGGCCAAGGCGCTGCGCGCCGGCCTGATCGACTGAGCCGGCCGGAACGGACGCGCTATTCGGCCGCCGCCGGCAGCGACTTGCGGATGCGCGCGTCGAACAGCGCCCGCTCGAGCAGCGCGGAGTTCGCCTCCGGATCGTCGGACGGCTCGTCGAAGGCGACGTAGTTGACCTCGACGGAGGCGTGCCGGTCCTGCAGGGCGAGCGTGAAGTAGACCGTGGCGCCGGACGGCCGCAGCTCGAGGTCGAGCACGATGCGCGGGCTGCCCGACCAGTGCACCTCGGCCTCGCCGCCATGGCCGAGCCGCAGCGTGCCGGGCATGAAGTAGAGCTCGGCCGCCGATTCCACGATGTCGGCGATGCTGGCCATGCTCTCCAGCTTGATGAAGGCGACATAGTCGGCCACGTCGACGAGCCTGAGCTCGTTCGCCACCTCGCGGATGGCGTTGGCGACGATCGCCTCGCGGGCGGCGGAATACGGCTGCCGGATCATGAACTGGCCCTGACTCCTGACGGTTGCGCCCCCGCGCGGTAGACGAGGCGGACGAGCTCGGCGACCGCCTTGTAGAACTGAGGCGGGATCATGCTATCGACCGAAACTTGTTTGTACATGGAGCGGGCGAGCACCGGCTCCTCGAACACCGGCACGTTGTGCGCCCGCGCGATCTCGCGGATGCGCAGCGCCACCAGGTCCTGCCCCTTGGCCACGACGACGGGCGCGGCGTCCTTGTCGCGCCGGTAGCGCAGCGCAATGGCGAAGTGCGTCGGGTTGGCGATCACCAGCGTGGCCTGCGGCACCGCCGAAATCATGCGCTTGCGCGCCCGGTCGCGCGCCAGCGAGCGCAGCCTCGCCTTGACGATCGGGTCGCCGTCGGTCTGCTTCTGCTCGTCCTTGACCTCCTGGCGCGTCATGCGCAGGTCCTGGCGCCAGTGATGGCGCGACCAGAAGAAGTCGGCCGTCGCGATCAGCGCCATCACGAAGGTCACCGCCACCAGGATCTCGACCGCGATGTCGCGGATGACCAGCGTGAAGGCGGCCGGCGGCGTGACCATGCCGGCCAGCAGCCGCGTCTGCGCCTCGCGCATCGCGAAGACGAGGAAGCCGCCGACGACCAGCAGCTTGCCGAGCGACTTGGCGAACTCGACCATGCCCTGCGCGCCGAACAGCCGCTTCCAGCCCTGGCCGAGCGAGATGCGCGACAGCTTCGGCTGCACCCGGTCGAGAACGAAGCGCGGCGTGTTCTGCATCAAAGAGCCGACGATGCCGGCCAGCACGAGCAGCGCCATGACCGTGAGCAGGATGCGCGCGATCTCCATGAAGACGACGCGGTAAAGCGCGATCGCGTCGTGCTGCGTCTCCAGCGGCCAGGCCTCCGGCCGGTCGAGGAAGATGGCCAGGAAGCCGCTCAGATGCATCACGCTCTCGCGCGCGAAGAACAGCGCGAAGGCGAGCGCCGCGAGGAAGGAGGCGAAGGCCGGCAGCTCCTTCGAGAAGGGCAGCTTGCCCTTCTCGATGGTGTCCCGGATCTTCTTCTCCGTGGCCTCTTCTGTCTTGCTTTCCTTGTCGGGTGCCTCGGACATGACGGTCTTTCGCGTCGCGCCGCGCTCAGGCGGCGGCCTGGGCGCCCGGCAGCTCGAAGACGCCCTGCTGGGCGAGCCGCACCGCGGCGGCCGCGATGCTGCGCCGCGCCCGGCTGACGTCTTCCGGCGTCACGCCCTCCGCGCCGCCGGCCAGCTCCGCCTCGATCATGCGCCGCGAGCGCGCGCCGAGCGCCGAGAGCACCGCCTCGGCCAGCTCCGGCGGCGCGTTGCGCAGCGCCAGCGTCACCTGGTCGGTCGCCTGGCCGTCGAACAGCGCCACGCGCGCCTTCTGGCTGAGCAGCGGCACCTCCTCGAAGGAGAACAGCCGCGCCCGGATCGCCGCGACGTCGTCCGAGCCGGCCTCCTCGAGATCGCGGATCACCTCGTCGACCTGCTGCTTCTCCAGCTCGTTGAGCAGGTTGGCGACGCGCGTCTGGCCGGCCGAGACGTCCTTGCCGCCGGCCTCCGCGCGCAGGATCTCGCGCATGCGGCTCTCGATGAGCTGGCGCGCGGCGGTCGCCACCGGGCCGACCGTCATCATCCGCTTGAGCACCTCGCCGCGCAGCGGCTTGCCCATCGCCACCAGCACGTTGGCGGCGGGCTGCGAGCTGAGCTTGGTGAGGATCAGCGCGATGGTCTGCGGATGCTCGCGCGCCAGAAGCTCGGCGAGCCGCGCCGGGTCGAGCTTCTCGAGCTCCGGCCACACCGGCTTGGCATTGTCCTGGCCGAGCGTGGCGTCGCCGCGGCCCATCAGCAGGTTGACCTCCTCGGGCGGCAGCGCCTCGTTGAGCAGCGTGTTCATGGTGTCGGCCGAATCGAGCAGGCCGGCGCCCTCGGCGAACTCCGACTCGAACTCGCCGACGATGCGCTCGAGCTCGGCCTGCGGGATCGTGCGCAGCGCGCGGGCGGCCTCGATCAGCGCCTTGAGCTCGTCCTGCTTGAAGAACTTCAGAAGCCGCCCGGCGGCCGGCTTGCCCATCGCCACCAGGATGGCCGCCGCCTTCTGCGGCCTGGTCAGCGTCAGTTTCTCGGCCATTGCACCCCTCTCGCCGCCGCGCCCGGTCTCAGCCGCCCTGCGGCGTGGCGCCGGCGATCTCCGTCAGCCGGATGCCGAAGCGCGAGGCGTCGTTCTCCATCACGGTGATCTCGCCGCGGGCGATGCGCCGGCCGTTGACGACCACGTCGACCGGCTCGCCGACGCGCCGGTCGAGCGAGACGACCGAGCCGCTCTGCAGCGCCATGAGCTGCGACACCGGCATCTCGGTGCTGCCCAGGATGATCTGCACCTCGACGGGAATGTTCATGATGACGTTGCGGTTGCGCGCGGCCGCCGGCGCCGCCTCGCCGGCGCTGCTCTCGCCTTCCTCGTGCAGCGCGTCGCGCAGCTCCTCGATCGCCTTGTTGAGCTGCTCTTCCTCGGCCCCGCCGGGCTTTTCCTCAGGCTCGCCCATCATGCTCTCCTTGCGTGCCGACGCCGGCCCTCAGGCCGACATCAGCCCCTCGATGAATTCCTTGCCGGCATCGAAGGGATGCCGGATGCGCACGGTGTAGTTCTGCCCGAGCTTGCCGAACTCGCACACGAAGACGGTGTTGCCGCGCGCCACCAGCCGCGTCTCGCCCTGCGCGCCCTCCGGCAGCGGGATCACCTGGCCGACGGCCAGCTCGGCGACCTGGCCGAGCGTCATGGTATCGAGCGGCACGCGCGCCTCGAGCCCCACCTTCGAGCGCATCACCTCCTCGTTGAAGCGCTCGCGCCAGCGCCGCCCGGCCTTCTCGTCCCCGGGCGCCGGCTGCGCGTTGTCGCCGCGGCTTTCCAGAAGCACGCGCTGCGGCATCCACATCTCGAGCTGGCCGCGCGCGCCCGGCGTGGCGAGCGAGAACACCACGCGCACGCCCGGGCCGTCGCGCAGCACCTGCTTGTCGAGCGCCTTGCCGGTCAGCGGCGCCGGCAGCGGGAAGCGCAGCCCGAAGGCGCGCGGCCCCTCGCCGTTGATGACGCGGGCGAGGCTGTCGAACGCCAGCGCCGCCACGTCGGCCTCGATCGGCGAGGGCTCGCGCGCGATCGGCTGCGCCGCCTGGTCCGCATCGCCGCCGAAGAAGGCGTTGACGAGCAGCGACAGCGTCGCGCCGTCGAGCACCAGGATGAGCGCGTCCTTGGCGTTGGCCGCGCCGGCCACCATCATCGCCGCGCCGGTGGCGTCGGCGGGCTTGGCCTCCGCCAGCCGCCGCACCTCGACCGTCTCGACCTCGAGCGCCACGGGAAAGGCGAGCTTGTCGTTGAGGCTGTCGGCCACCGCCTCGAGCGCGCGCAGCGCGCAGGCACGCGCGGCCGCGACCACATGGTCGGGATGGCCGGTCGCGCCGACCAGGCTCTCGACGATGCGGCGGCTGGCGTCCTGGCGTGCGGCGTCGGCCATCGCTCAGGCGGCTTCGTTGGCGTGCGGGGCCGGCATGGCTCAGGCCGCCTTCTTCTCGGCGTCGCCGCCGGCGCCGCCGGGATTGAGCGTGCTCTGCTCGACGGCGTCGATGGTCGGCCGGTCGTAGGAGGAGATCGTCTTGCGGCCGAACTCGAGCGCCACCTGCGGCAGCGAGCCGTTCATGTAGGCCAGCAGCGTCTGCTTGACGATGACGTAGAGCCGGTTCTTCTTCTCGCGCACGATCTTGATCTTGGTGGCGATCGGCCCGACCACGGCATAGGACAGGAAGATGCCGAGGAAGGTGCCGACCAGCGCCGCGCCGATCAGCGCGCCGAGCACCTCGGGCGACTGGTCGAGCGCGCCCATCGCCTTGATGACGCCGAGCACGGCGGCGACGATGCCGAGCGCCGGCAGGCCCTCCGACATGGCGACCAGCGCGTGGTAGGACTTCAGCTTGTCGCGCTTGATGGTCTGGATCTCCTCGTCCATCAGCGCCTCGATCTCGAACGGCCGCGCGTTGCCGATGATGATGATGCGGCAGTAGTCGCAGATGAAGTGCGTCAGGTCGTTGTTCGACAGCACCGTCGGATAGGCCTGGAAGATCGCCGATTCCTCCGGATTGTCGATATGCGCCTCGACCTCGCTGCGCGACTTGGTGCGCAGCTCGCGCATCAGGCTGTGCAGCACGCCGAGCGTCTCGAGATACTCGGTCTCCTTGGGCACCGCGTGCTTGAAGGCCTCCATGCAGGCCTTTCCGGTGTCCTTCACCGTGGCCATCGGATTGGCGACCAGGAAGGTGCCGAGCGCCGAGCCGCCGATGATGACCAGCTCCCAGGGCTGGACCAGCACGTCGAGGTGGCCGCCCATGGCCATGAAGCCGCCCAGCACGCAGCCGAACGTGACGACCAGTCCGATGACAATGCCCAAGGCCGGAATCCTCGCCGAGTTTGTCCCTGATCCGACCTAGCGCGTGTGGCTTGTGCGAGGCTTGTCCGCGCCGCGCCGTGCGCGACAGCCTCGCGCAAGGCAGCCCGGCTAGGCTCGCCGCGACCATGCCAGGGCTGGAGGCGGCGCGTGATCAACACCTTTACCGGCTATCGGCTGATCGCCAGCGATCTGCCGCGCTCGATCGACCGCATCGAGGCGCAGCCGCTGGTCCAACGCGAAACCGCCTACTACCTGGAAAACATCGGCAACGTGAAGTCGATCGACGACCTGGTCGGCGACGACCGGCTGTTCCGCTACGCGATGAAGGCGCACGGGCTCGCCGACATGGCCTACGCCAAGGCCTTCATGGTCAAGGCGCTGGAGGGCGGCATCGACGACCGCGAGAGCTTCGCCAACTCGCTGACCGACAAGCGCTACCGCGACTTCGTCGCCACCTTCAACTTCGCGCGCCACGGCGAGGCCACCACCATCTTCGAGAAGACGCAGCAGGGCACCGTCGACAGGTATCTGCGCCAGACGCTGGAGGAGGATGCCGGCAAGACGAACGAGGGCGTGCGGCTGGCGCTCTACTTCGACCGCAAGGCGGCCGACATCACCAGCTACTACGAGGTGCTCGGCGACCCGGCGCTCTCGCAGGTCATGCGCACCGCGCTCGGCTTCCCGCCCGCCTTCGCGCAGACCGACATCGACAAGCAGGTCGCGCTGATGCAGGACCGCTTCGACGTCGCCGATTTCCAGGACCCCGAGGCCGTCGACGAGCTTCTCAACCGCTTCACCAGCCTGTGGGAGATCTCGAACCCGAGCGCCGGCACGCAGTCGCCGATCCTGGCGCTGTTCGGCCAGCCGGCCGAGTTCGGCGTGTCGACCGACGTGCTGCTGACGATCGCGCAGATGAAGAGATGACGAACACGATGAGGGCCTGAACCGTGCAGGACGGTCTCTACGTCGCGCTTTCCTCGCAGATCGCCCTGCAGAAGCGCCTGACGACCATCGCCGACAACGTGGCCAATTCCGGCACCGTCGGCTTTCGCGCCACCGGCGTGCGCTTCGAGGACCTGGTCGACGGGCTGGGCTCGGACGCGGTGTCCTTCGCCTCGGCCGGCGAGAGCTACATCGAGACCGCGTCGGGCTCGCTGCGCGAGACCGGCAACCCGTTCGACTTCGCCATCGAGGGCGAGGCGTGGTTCGCCATCGACACGCCGGCCGGCCAGGTGATGACGCGCGACGGCCGCTTCACCATGCTCGACACCGGCGAGTTGGTGACGCTCGAAGGCCATCCGGTGCTCGACGCCGGCGGCGCGCCGCTGCTGCTCGACCCGCTGGCCGGGCCGCCCGAGGCCGGCGCCGACGGCCTGCTGCGCCAGAACGGCAACCTGGTCGGCGCCATCGGCCTCTACGAGTATCAGCCCGGCGAGAACCACACCCGCTACGGCAATTCGGGCTTCCTGCCCGAGGTGCCGCCGCTGCCCGTCGTCGACCGGCCCGGCGTCGGCGTCGTCCAGGGCTTCCTGGAGCAGTCGAACGTCAATCCGATGCTCGAGATGACGCGGCTGATCCAGGTGCAGCGCGCCTTCGAGAACGTCACCACCCTGATGCGCGACAGCGACACCGCGCTCAAGGACGCGCTCAAGATGCTTAGCACGTGATGGCCGAGGCCGGCACGCAGACACCGCCGGCCGCCACCGGCGGCGCGCCGGCGCCGGGGCGGCCGAACGCGCTGGCCGCGCTCGAGCGCGCCTTCGCCGGCTTCGCCGACGACGAGCGGCTGGTGCGGCGCGGCGGCCGGGTGTCGGAGGTCACCGCCACCCATTACCGCGTGCGCGGCCTGTCGGGCAGCGCCCGCCTCGGCGACGTCGTGGAGTATCGCGGCCGCGGCGGGGTGCGGCGCGGCGAGATCGTGCGCATCGCGCCGAACGACGTTCTGGTGGCGCCGTTCGACACCGGCGCGGATGTCGGCCTCGACGCGGCCGTCTACGACCGCGGCCCGGTCGCCATCGTCGCCGACGACGGCTGGCGCGGCCGCGTGATCGACGCCCTCGCCCGGCCGCTCGACGGCGCCGGCGCCCTGCCGCGCCGCGCCGGCGAGGCCGCCGCCGCCCCGGCGACGCCCGGCGCGCTCGCCCGCCAGCGCGTCGCCACGCCGTTTCACACCGGGGTGCGGGTGATCGATATCTTCACGCCGCTGTGCTACGGCCAGCGCCTCGGCGTGTTCGCCGGCTCCGGCGTCGGCAAGTCGACGCTGCTCGCCATGCTGGCCGGCGCCGACGCCTTCGACACCGTCGTCGTCGCGCTGATCGGCGAGCGCGGTCGCGAGGTGCGCGAGTTCCTCGAGGACACGCTCGGCCCCGAGAGCATGGCCAAGACCGTCTCCGTGGTGGCGACCAGCGACGAGAGCCCGATGATGCGCCGGCGCGCCTGCGACACCGCGATGCGGGTGGCCGAGCATTTCCGCGACCGCGGCGACCGGGTGCTGCTGATCCTCGATTCCATCACCCGCTACGCGCACGCCCTGCGCGAGGTGGCGATCGGCACCGGCGAGCCGCCGGTGGCGCGCGGCTATCCGGCCTCGGTCTTCACCGACCTGCCGAAGCTGCTCGAGCGCGCCGGGCCGGGCGCCGGCGGGGCCGGCTCGATCACCGCGATCCTGTCGGTGCTGGTCGACGGCGACGACCACAACGATCCGGTCGCCGATGCCGTGCGCGGCATCCTCGACGGCCACGTCGTGCTCGAGCGCGCGATCGCCGAGCAGGGTCGCTATCCGCCGGTCAACCCGCTCGCCTCGATCTCGCGGCTGGCCGACCGCGCCTGGTCGAAGGAGCAGCGCCTGCTCGTCAGCCGGCTGCGGGCGATGATGGCGCGCTTCGAGGACACCCGCGACATCCGCCTGCTCGGCGCCTACCAGCCGGGCGCCGACGCCGAGCTCGACCAGGCGGTGCGTCAGGTGCCGGCGATCTACGAGGCGCTGCGCCAGTCGCCCGGCGACGCGGCGTCGGCCGACCCCTTCGCCGACCTGGCGCGCCATCTCAAGGCGCGCGAGGCGCAGCGGGAGGCCCAGCATGGCCGATAGGCTGGCCGGCCTCGTGCTGCCCGACCGCACGCCGGTGGAAAAGCCGCGCCCGCTCGCCGGTTCGCCCGCCGCCACCACCGGCAAGCCGGAAGCGCCGGCGGCCGGCGGCCGGCGCCGCTGGCGGCTGCACCGGCCGCGCGGCGAGCGCGGCGACTGGCTGATCGCCGCCTCGGGCATCGCGCTCGGCGTGATCTGCGCGCTGTTTCCCTGGTACATCTTCTTCAACCAGGAGCAGTTCGGCGTCCGCCCGCTGCGCTTCGAGGGCCAGCGCGCCCGCCTGCTGCCGCCCGAGCGCCTGGCCTACCAGCCCTCGCTGATCGGCCCGCGCAGCCTGCGCCAGGAGATGGGCGTCGGCGAGCTCGACCAGATGGCGGTCGGCACGGTCGAGCAGGACCGCAGCCGCGCAGTGCCGCTCGACGAGCAGCCCTTCCCCGGCCCGCCGTCGGAGTTCCGGCTGATCCACGTGACCGCCGGCCGGGCGATGATCGAGGATGCCGACGGCTTCTGGATCGTGCAGCGCGGCGCACGCCTGCCGGACGGCAGCCGGGTGGCCGCGATCGAGAAGCGCGAGGGCACCTGGGCGCTCGTCACCTCGCGCAACCAGGTGGTCACGCTGTCGCCCTGACGGCGGGGCCGCCGCCGGCCCGCCGCAAGGCCCGCGCAAGACTGGCTTCCTAGACTGCCGGCGAATGCCAAGGGAATCGCCCCAGGGGAATCGCCGATGCAGCCCGTCAGTCTCTTCTCCCTCGCCACGCAGCAGGCGCAGTGGCTGTCCGTGCGCCAGTCGACGGTGGCGAGCAACGTCGCCAACATCAACACGCCGGGCTATCGCGCGCTCGAGGTGGAGCCCTTCGAGCAGGTGCTCGACAACACCCGCGTGGCGATGCGCACCACGCATCCCGATCACCTGCCGGTCGCCGCCACGCGCGACGGCTTCACCGTCTCCGAGCAGGAGCGGCCCGACGCCATGCCGTCGGACAACACGGTCAAGCTTGAGGACGAGCTGGTCAAGGCCGGCGAGGTGCGCCGCGCCTTCGAGCTCAACACGGCGATCGTGGCCGCCTTTCACCGCATGAAGATGATGGCCTCGAGAGGCTGACCATGGACCCGCTCTTCACCGCCCTCAAGGTCGCCGCCTCCGGTCTCGACGCGCAGTCGACGCGCATGCGCGTGGTGTCGGAGAACATGGCCAACGCCCAGTCGACCAGCACCGTGCCGGGCGGCGACCCGTACCAGCGCAAGACGGTCTCCTTCCTCGCCGAGCTCGACCGCGCCTCCGGCGGCAGCCTGGTGGAGGTCACCGCGATCGGCCGCGACGAAAGCCCGTTCCAGATCGAGTACATGCCCGGCCACGAGGCCGCCGACGAAGGCGGCTACGTCAAGATGCCCAACGTCAACATGCTGGTCGAGATGGCCGACATGCGCGAGGCCAACCGCGGCTACGAGGCCAACCTCCAGGTCATGAAGCAGGCCCGCGAGCTCATCAGCATGACCATCCAGCTGATGAGGAACCAGTCATGATTCCCGGCCTCAACGCTCTCGACCCGCTGGCCGGCGTCGCCAGCCAGACGACGCGGCCGACCGCCGGCGCGACCGGCGCTGCGTCCGGCCCCGACGCCTCCTTCGAGACGCTGCTGGCGCAGGCCGTCGAGGGCACCGTCTCCGGGCTCGAGCGGGCCGAGACGCTGTCGATGCGCGCCCTTCAGGGCGAGGCCGACACCCGCGAGGTGGTCGACGCGGTGATGAGCGCCGAGCAGTCGCTGCAGGCGGCGATCGCCGTGCGCGACAAGATCGTGACCGCCTATCTCGAAATCAGCCGAATGGCCATCTGAGGAGACCGCCAGACATGAAAGCACTGGCCATCGCCGCCACGGGCATGAACGCCCAGCAGCTCAATCTCGAGGTCATCGCCAACAACATCGCCAACATCAACACGACCGGCTTCAAGCGCGCGCGCGCCGAGTTCTCCGACCTGCTCTACCAGGCCGAGCGGCTGCAGGGCGTGCCCAACCGGGCCAACCAGGCGATCGTGCCGGAAGGCGCCAATGTCGGCCTCGGCGTCAAGACGGCCGCCGTGCGCAACGTGCACCTGCAGGGCTCGCTCACCAGCACCGGCAACGAGCTCGACATGGCGCTGGTCGGCAAGGGCTGGTTCCAGGTCGAGGGCGCGGAGGGCGAGCCGCTCTACACCCGCGCCGGCGCCTTCAACACCAACGCCACCGGCCAGCTCGTCACCGTCGACGGCTACTCGGTGACGCCGGCCATCGTCGTGCCGCAGGACGCGGTGGAGATCATCGTCAACAAGTCGGGCCAGGTCTTCGCCCGCCTCGACGACCAGGTCGAGCTGCAGGAGCTCGGCCAGCTCACCCTGGCCAACTTCGCCAACGAGGCCGGCCTGGCGCCGCTCGGCGACAACCTGTTCCGCGAGACCGACGCCTCCGGCCCGGCCAATGTCGGCGTGCCGGGCGATCCCGGCTTCGCCACCGTGCAGCAGAGCTACCTGGAGGATTCCAACGTCGACCCGGTGAAGGAGATCACCGAGCTGATCTCGGCGCAGCGCGCCTACGAGATGAACTCCAAGGTGATCCGCGCGGCCGACGAGATGGCCGCCACCGTCACCCAGGCGATGCGGTGAGGCGATGACACGGCTTCCCGTCGCCGCGGCGCTGCGCCTCGTGGTCGCGCTCGCCCTCCTCGCAGCGGCGTCGCCGGCGGCGCGCGCGCAGGAGCAGGCGGTGACGCCGACCCGCGTCATCTATCCCGGCCAGACCGTCACGCCCGACGCCCTGCAGGTGGTCACCCTGCGCCGGCCGCCGCGCGGCGTGTCGGCCATCGTCGTGGTGCCGGAAGAGATCACCGGCAAGGTGGCGCGGCGCACGCTGCTGCCCGGCCGGCTGATCCCGCAGGGCTCGGTGCGCGATCCCTATCTGGTGGAGACCGGCGCGCCGGTCACCGTCACCCTGGTGGAGGGCGCGCTGACCATCGCGCTGACCGCCGTGCCGCTGCAGCCGGGCGCGGCCGGCGACTTCATCAAGCTGCGCAACGCCGACAGCGGCGTCGTCTTCTCGGGCGTCGTGCTGGCCGACGGCACGGTGCGGGTCGGCGCCCTGTGATGCGCGCCCTGCCCGGCCTTCTGCTCGGCCTGGCGATGGCGCTCGTCTCGGCGCTGCCGGCGGCGGGCGCATCGCGCATCAAGGACGTCGCCATGCTGCAGGCCGCGCGCGACAACCAGCTCGTCGGCTACGGCCTGGTGATCGGCCTGCAGGGCAGCGGCGACAGCCTGCGCAACGCGCCCTTCACCGAGCAGTCGATCCGCGCCATGCTGCAGAACCTCGGCATCGCCAGCGAGGGCGGCCGGGCGCGCGCCAAGAACGTGGCGGCCGTCATCGTCACCGCCAACCTGCCGCCCTTCGTGCAGTCGGGCGCGCGCATCGACGTCAGCGTGTCGTCGCTCGGCGACGCCACCTCGCTGTCGGGCGGAACGCTGGTGATGACGCCGCTGCGCGCCGCCGACGGCGAGATCTACGCGGTCGCGCAGGGCCCGGTCGTGGTGTCCGGCTTCTCCGCCGAGGGCGAGGCCGAGACGCTGACGCGCGGCGTGCCGACCGCCGGCCGGGTGCCCAACGGCGCCATCATCGAGCGCCAGCTCCAGGTTTCCTTCGGCGCCATCGACACGCTGACGCTGCAACTGCGCAACCCGGATTTCTCGACCGCCGTGCGCGTCGCCGACGCGATCAACGACTACACCGGCCGGCGCTTCGGCAAGCGGCTGGCCGCCGAGCAGGATTCGCGCACCGTGACGGTGCGCCGGCCGCACGACATCTCCACCGCCCGCTTCTACGCCGAGATCGAGAACCTGCCGGTGCAGCCCGACGCGCCGGCCCGCGTCGTCGTCGACGAGCGCACCGGCACGGTGGTCATCGGCCACGACGTGCGCATCTCGCGCGTGGCGATCAGCCACGGCGCGCTGACGGTGCGCATCACCGAGATGCCGCGCGTCGTCCAGCCCGAGCCCTTCTCGCGCGGCGAGACGGAGGTCGAACCCTACACCGCCATCGAGGCCGAGCAGCCCGACGCCCGGGTCGCCGTGCTCGACGGGCCCGACCTGCAGACGCTGGTCTCCGGGCTCAACCGCCTGGGCGTCAAGCCCGACGGCATCATCGCCATCCTGCAGGGCATCAAGTCGGCCGGCGCCCTGCAGGGCGAACTCGTGCTGCAATAGGCAAGGCCATGCCCGTTTCCCCGCTTCCCGCTCCGCCGCCCCGCCGCAACCGCAGCTGGCACCGCGCCCTTGCCGGGCTCGCCGCGCTCGCCTGGCTGGCGCTGCCGGCCGGTCCTGCCGGTCCGGCCGCCGCCGCCGAGACCGAGACGATGAACGCCGACGAGATCGAGCGCTTCTGCGCCAACATCGCCGACGCCGCGCGCGACCGGCGCTACGCGCTGCAGGCCGCGGAGCTCGCCGAGCTGCGCCGCGAGGTCGACGCCCGCATCGCCGCGCTGGAGGAGAAGCGCGCCGAGTACGAGACCTGGCTCAAGCTGCGCGAGGACTTCCTGGAAAAGGCGGAGGGCGGCATCGTCGAGATCTACGGCACGATGCGCCCCGAGGCCGCCGCCGAGCGGCTGGCCGAGCTGCGCGTCGAGCTCGCCGCCGCGATCCTGATGAAGCTCGAGCCGCGCAAGGCCGGCGTCATTCTGAACGAGATGGAGCGCAAGGCCGCCGCCATGCTGACCGGCATCATGGCGAGTGCGGCGCGCCGCGAGGACCCGACATGATGCGTGCCCTGATCTGCGCCGCCGCGGCGCTGACGCTTGCCGGCTGCACCACGCGCGTCGACGAGATCGGCGTGCCACCGAAGCTGTCGCCGGTCGGCAGCGGTGTCGAGGAGCCGGCGCTGTCGGCCGCCCACTACCCCAACCGGCCCTCGCAGCCGGTCACCCGCTTCTCGCTGTGGGACGACCGGCAGAGCCATCTGTTCACCGATGCGCGCGCGCTCGCCGTCGGCGACATCCTGACCGTCGAGATCGAGATCAACGACCGCGCCCGCTTCAAGAACGAGTCGGAGCGCTCGCGCATCGCCAACCGCCGCCTCAACCTGGCCGGCGACTTCACCCTCGATGCGACCGGCTCGTCGGCGAGCGCCAACGGCGACATCGGTTCGGGCACCTCGACCACCGGCAGCGGCGCGACCGAGCGCTCCGAATCGATCATGCTGCAGGTCGCCGCCGTGGTCACCGACGTGCTGCCCAACGGCAATCTGCGCATCAGCGGCTCGCAGGAGGTGCGCGTCAACGCCGAGCTGCGCGTGCTGATGATCGCCGGCATCGTGCGGCCGACCGACATCGGCCCCGACAACACGGTGTCCTACGAGCGCATCGCCGAGGCGCGCGTGTCCTATGGCGGCCGCGGCCGGCTGACCGAGGTGCAGCAGCCGCCCTACGGCCAGCAGATCCTCGACATCGTCCTGCCCTTCTGACGAGCGGGGAGCGCGCCGTGGCAAAGACCCAGGAGGCGGACAAGGAGGGCAAGGGCCCGTCGCTGGTCGTCCAGCTCGGCCTGTTTGCCGGTCTCACCGTGCTGGCCGTCGGCATGGGCTGGCTCGCCGGCGGCCGGCTCGGCGGCCACAACGTCGAGGAGGCGCCCGGCGAGGTGCCGGAGGCGCTCAAGCTGAGCGCCGAGGAGATCGAGGAGACGGCGCCGCCGGCGCGGCCCAACGTGCTGTCGATCGCCCCGATCACCACCAATCTGGCGCTGCCGCGCGAGATGTGGGCGCGGCTCGAGCTGGCGCTGGTCTTCCAGGGCGACCCGGATCTGGCGCTGGCCGACACGGTGCACCAGGACCTGCTCGCCTATCTGCGCACCGTCAAGCTGCACCAGATCGAGAGCGCGTCGGGCTTCCAGCACCTCAAATGGGACCTCGAGGAGCGCGCCCGCGTGCGCAGCGACGGCCGCGTCACCAACGTGCTGATCAAGACCCTGCTGTTCGAATGAGGTTCGCGCCCGCCGCCCTTGCCGCCGTTGGCGTCCTGCTCGCCGGCACGACCGGGGCCGGCGCCCAGCAGCTCGATCTCGGCGCGCTGGCCGGCGAGGCCGACGGCACCACCATCGGCTACATCATCCAGCTCTTCGGCCTGCTGACGGTGCTGTCGCTGGCGCCCGGCATCCTCATCATGGTGACGAGCTTCACGCGCTTCGTCATCGCGTTTTCCATCCTGCGCGCCGGCATGGGCCTGCCGACGACGCCGGCCAACCTGATCCTCGTCAGCCTGGCGCTGTTCATGACCTTCTACGTCATGGCGCCGGCCTTCGACCGCGCCTGGAACGAGGGCGTGCAGCCGCTGATGAACGAGGAGATCAGCGAGGCGGTGGCGCTCGAGCGCATCGCCGAGCCGTTCCGCGCCTTCATGGCCAACAATGTGCGCGAGAAGGACTACGCGCTGTTCGCCGACCTGGCCGGCGAGCGCGGCGCGGTCGACGTCGGCGCCGAGAGCGCCGACCTCAGGGTGCTGGTGCCCGCCTTCATGATCTCGGAGATCCGCCGCGGCTTCGAGATCGGCTTCCTGATCGTGCTGCCCTTCCTGGTGATCGACCTGATCGTCGCCACCATCACCATGTCGATGGGCATGATGATGCTGCCGCCGACCGTGGTCTCGCTGCCCTTCAAGATCCTGTTCTTCGTGCTGATCGACGGCTGGAACCTTCTGGTGGGCAGCCTGGTGCGCTCCTTCGCCTGAGCCCCGCCCGGCCGCGCCTGGCGCGGCACTTGCTACCGGCGGCCGCGCCGGGCGCGGCACGCGCTTCCCGGCAATCGCTTCCCGGCAATCGCTTCAATGACATCGCCGCGATTATCCATTTGGTAGTGTTTTGCCGCCATAACGGCATCGAATGCATGGCGGACTGACCTCGCAAGCGATGTCACGGGCATGATGCCGCTCCGCCATACCGGACAGCCCGGTATGCCTGTTGAGTTCGCGTATCTACGAAGGTAGGTCCCTATGGCGAGTATCATGACGAACGTTTCGGCGATGACGGCGCTCAAGTCGCTGGCTTCGACGAACAGTGCCCTCGAAACCACCCAGGCCCGCATCTCCACCGGCCTTCGCGTCGCCGAGGCGAGCGACAACGCCGCCTACTGGTCGATCGCCACCACCATGCGCTCCGACAACAAGGCGCTGTCGACCGTGCAGGACGCGCTCGGCCTCGGTGCGGCCAAGATCGATGTCGCCTACACCGGCATCAACAAGGCGATCGAGGTCGTCGACGAGATCAAGTCCAAGCTGGTCGCCGCGACCGAGCCGGGCGTCGACCGCGCCAAGATCCAGTCCGAGATCGACGCCCTGCAGGAGCAGCTGTCGAGCAACGCCGCCGCGGCCGCCTTCTCCGGCGAGAACTGGCTGTCGGTCGACTCCTCGGCGACGGACTACGCCGCCACCAAGTCGATCGTCTCCTCCTTCACCCGCGCCGCCGACAACTCGGTCTCGGTCGGCACGGTCGACATCGACACCTCCGGCATCCACCTGTTCGACGCGAACGGCGCGGCCGGCCTGCTCGACACCGCCTTCGGCACGACCAACCAGGCCACCGCCTCGGTCTATGCGCTCGACATCACCGGCGCCGGCGTCGTCGACGCCGACATAGGCGAGATGATCGACGGCGTCGACGCGGCGCTGCAGTCGATGGCCACCGCGGCCGCCGACCTCGGCTCGGCCAAGAAGCGCGTCGACCTGCAGAAGGACTTCGTGTCGAGCCTGATGGACGCCATCGACCGCGGCGTCGGCCAGCTCGTCGATGCCGACATGAACAAGGAATCGACCCGCCTGCAGGCGCTGCAGGTGCAGCAGCAGCTCGGCATCCAGGCGATGTCGATCGCCAACTCGAACGCGCAGTCGATCCTGTCGCTGTTCCGCTAAGCGGACCGCCCGGGGCCGCGCCCCGGACCCGACCTTCGCACGGGCCGTCCCTCGGGACGGCCCGTTTTCTTTGCCGCCCGCTCCCCGTCCCGCCCCATCCCCGTCCCGCCCCAGCGCCCTTAACCTCGCATTAACCACGTCGGGCTATTCATGGTTAACCGTCGGCTAACGGCCGGCAGAACAAGGGGTTCGCGGCGCGGACCCGGGTACCGTGGGCAGCTTGGAAGAGGGGTCGGTTCCGTGGCAAGCATCATGACAAATCCGTCGGCGATGACGGCGCTGAAGTCGCTCGCCGCCACGAACAAGGCTCTCGAAACCACCCAGGCGCGCATCTCGACCGGTCTGCGCGTCGCCGAGGCGAGCGACAACGCCGCCTACTGGTCGATCGCCACCACCATGCGCTCCGACAACAAGGCGCTGTCGACGGTGCAGGACGCGCTCGGCCTCGGCGCCGCCAAGCTCGACGTCGCCTACACCGCCATGAACAAGGCGATCGAGGTCGTCGACGAGATCAAGGCCAAGCTGGTCGCCGCCTCCGAGCCGGGCGTCGACCGCACCAAGATCCAGTCCGAGATCGACGCCCTGCAGGAGCAGCTCGTCAGCAACGCCGGCGCCGCCTCCTTCTCCGGCGAGAACTGGCTGTCGGTGGATTCGGGCGCGGCCGGCTACTCCGCCACCAAGTCGATCGTCGCCTCCTTCACCCGCGCGTCCGACGGCACGGTCTCGGTGACGACCATCGACATCGACATCACCACGATGGAGCTGTTCGACGCCGCCGACCAGTCGGGCATCCTCGATTCGACCTTCACGACGACCGGCGCCGGCGCCGTGACCGAGTCGGTGTCGACGCTCGACATCACCGCGGCCAATGTCGACGACACCGACATCTCCGACATGATCGCCAACGTCGACGTCGCCCTGCGCGACCTGACCACCTCGGCCAGCAACCTCGGCGCCTACAAGAAGCGCGTCGACCTGCAGGCCGATTTCGTGTCCAACCTGATGGACGCCATCGACCGCGGCGTCGGCCAGCTTGTCGACGCCGACATGAACGAGGAATCGACCCGCCTCCAGGCGCTGCAGGTGCAGCAGCAGCTCGGCATCCAGTCGCTGTCGATCGCCAACCAGAACGCCCAGTCGATCCTGTCGCTCTTCCAGTAGCGCCAGCCCCTCGACGCAAAGGCCACGCGGGCCGCGCCCTGACCGGTGCGGCCCCGTTTCATTTTCGCACAAGCTTCGCGGCATAGGCTCGTCCCACCCTCACGCGTGGGAGCGACCAGGCCTTGCCCGACCAGCTACAGACCATCGCCGAGAATCTGCGCGGCCTCGGTCCGCGCCGGCTCGCCATGCTGGCCGGTGCGGCCGCGCTCGTGCTGGCGCTGATCGCCACGGCGGCGGTCTATCTCAACCGGCCGGCCTACGAGACGCTCTATGTCGGGCTCGAGCGCTCCGACGTGAACCAGATCGGCCTGGTGCTCGGCGAGGCGGGCATCAGCTTCGACGTCGTCTCCGACGGCACGGCCGTGCTGGTGCCGGCCGGCCGGACGGCGCAGGCGCGCATGCTGCTTGCCGAGAAGGGCCTGCCGACCAGCACCAACGCCGGCTACGAGCTGTTCGACAATGTCGGCTCGCTCGGCCTGACCACCTTCATGCAGGAGGTCACCCGGGTGCGCGCGCTGGAGGGCGAGATCGCCCGCACCATCCAGTCGATCAGCGGCATCAAGGCGGCGCGCGTGCACATCGTTCTGTCGGAACGCGCCACCTTCCGCCGCGAGGAGCAGGAGCCGTCGGCCTCCGTCGTCATCCGCGCCTCGGGCATCGACGGCCAGCGCCAGGCCGTGTCGATCCGCTACCTGGTCGCCGCCGCGGTGCCCGGCCTCAACCCGGACAAGGTGACGGTGCTCGATTCCAGCGGCACGCTGCTGGCCGCCGGCGACGATCCGGCCAACAACAGCGCCAACCGCTCGATCAGCGTCGAACGCACGGTCGAGGGCCAGATCGAGGAGAACATCCGCCGCGCGCTCGCCCCCTATCTCGGGCCGGAGAACTTCCGCGCCAGCGTGCGCGCGGAGGTCAACACCGACCAGCGCCAGATCGAGGAGGTGGTCTACGACCCCGACAGCCGCGTCGAGCGCTCGGTGCAGATCGTGCGCTCCTCCGACAACGCCAGCGAGCAGTCGGCCGCCGCCCCCGCCACGGTGACGCAGAACCTGCCCGAGGAGGCGCTCGCCGCCGGCGAGGGACCGAGCTCGTCGGAGGAGAGCGAGCGCCGCGAGGAGACCACCAACTACGAGCTCAGCTCCAAGCGCATCGCTACCGTGAGCAACGGCTACAGCGTTTCCAAGCTGTCGATCGCCGTCGTGCTCAACCGCCAGCGGCTGGCCGAGATCCTCGGCGCCAGCGCCGCGCCCGACCAGTTCGACGCGCGGCTTGCCGAGATCGAGCGCCTGGTCGCCTCGGCCGCCGGCTTCACCGCGGACCGCGGCGACGTCATCAACGTCTCGGCGGTCGAGTTCGTCGCCGGGCTCGACGGCACCGAGGCGGCCGGGTCCGGCCCGCTCGACGCGCTGCAGCGCCACGCCGGCACGATGATCAATGCCGGCGCCTTCGTCCTCGTCGTCTTCCTCGTCACCTGGTTCGGCCTCAGGCCGCTCACCCAGGCGCTCGCCGGCCGGCCGGAGGACGAGGAGGCGGCCGCGCCGCGCTCGCTGCCCAACCCCAATCCGGGCGCCGCGCAGGGCCAGCTTCCGCCCGCCGAGGAGGGCGCGGCCGGCGGCCCCGGGCTGGACGAGGCGGACGAGGCCGGCGACCTGCGCCTCAAGGTGCGGCCCGGCCCGCAGGAGCGGCTCGCCCGCATGGTCGACCTCAATGAGGAGCGCACCGCGAGCATCCTGCGCAAATGGGCGCATGCCGAGGCGGAGGCGGTCTGATGGGCGCGGCGCGGCTGATCGACCTGCTGCCCGATTTCGGCAGCGCCGCGCTCGGCTCCGTCGCCGCGCCGCCGCCCGCCGCCGAGCCGGCCGCGCAGCCGCC
>NZ_JAOAOP010000021.1 GCF_030398335.1 Aquibium sp. A9E412 | reverse complement strand
CCACCACGGTCCGTCGCATCGCCATCGTCGCATGCATGCGACGCCAAGCGGGGCCGCTTGGCCCTCGATGCACCGAGACCAGAGGTTGCCGCCATGCCCCTTGCCCTGATCGTCGGCGTCGGAGACGGCCTGTCCGCATCGCTCGCCCGCAGGCTCGCCGACCGCGGCTACGACCTCGTCCTGGCCGCGCGCGACACCGAGAAGCTGGCCGAGCTCGCGGCGGAGACCGACGCGGTTACCGCCGCCTGCGACGCGGCCGAGCCGGAGCAGGTCGAGGCGCTGTTCGCCACCGTCGACCGGCTCGAGGCGCCGCTGTCGGTCGCCGTCTACAACCCGTCGGCGCGGGTGCGCGGCCCGCTCGTTGAGCTCGCGCCGGAAGACGTGCGCCGCGCCCTCGACGTCACCGCCTTCGGCGCCTTCCTGGTCGCCCGCCAGGCGGCGCGGCGCATGCTGGAGGCGGGCTCCGGCACGATCCTGTTCACCGGCGCGTCGGCCGGCGTGAAGGGCTTCGCCCGCTCCGCCCCCTTCGCCATGGGCAAGTTCGCGCTGCGCGGCCTGGCGCAATCGATGGCGCGCGAGCTGCACCCGCAGGGCGTGCATGTCGGCCACGTCGTGATCGACGGCGCGATCCGCAATCCCGGCCGCACGGAGCCGGCCGACAGCCCAGATTCCATGCTCGACCCCGACGCCGTCGCCGAGGCCTACCTGCAGCTCATCGGCCAACAGCGCAGCGCCTGGGCGTGGGAGATCGAGCTGCGCCCCTGGGTGGAGCGCTTCTGAGGCCGTGCCGCCGGCGATCCGTGACCGCGGCCCCTGGAGAGCCGTCCTGCTCGTCGCGGAATCGCAGATCGGCTCTAACCTATCGTCTCGACGCGTTGGCGGACGGCAAAACCGGCGTCCACGTCGCCTGAAACCGCTGTAGCCACGGGTGAGACCATGCCCTTCGAACCGCCGACCAGCCTGCGATCGCCGACGGGCGCCGAGCTCAGACTGTTCAGCCGTCCGGCCGAGGGCCGGCCGCGCGCCGTGGTGCAGATCAACCACGGCCTGGCCGAGCACGCCGCGCGCTACGGCCGCTTCGCCGACGCGCTGGCCGCACGCGGCTTCCATGTCTACGCGCACGACCATCGCGGCCATGGCGGCACGCACGCGCCGGACGCGCCGCCGCGCAGCTTCGGCGCCGGGCGCGCCAGCGACAAGGTGATCGCCGACGTCGCCGCCGTGCACGACCGCATCGCGCGGCTCAACCGCGGCCTGCCGGTCATCGTGTTCGGCCATTCGATGGGCGGGCTGATCGCGCTCGGCTTCGCGTTGCGCCATCCGCGCCGCGCCCACGCGCTGGCGGTGTGGAACGCCAACGTGTCGGCCGGGCCGGCCGGCCACCTGGCGCGCGGCCTGCTCGCCTGGGAGCGCATGCGGCTCGGCTCCGACGCGCCGTCGCGCCTGCTGCCGCGGCTCACCTTCCAGGCCTGGGCGCGCACGGTGCCGCGGGCGCGCACCGCCTTCGACTGGCTGTCGCGCGACGGCGCGGAGGTCGACCGCTACGTCGCCGACCCGCACTGCGGCTGGGACGCCTCGGTCGGCATGTGGCAGGCGGTGTTCGACCTGATCGCCTTCGGCGCCGCCGACGCCAACTACAAGGCGCTGCCGCGCGCGATGCCGATCCAGCTCGTCGGCGGCGCGCACGACCCGGCGACGGCCGGCGGCAAGGCGGTCGAGCGGCTCGCCGCGCGGCTGCGCGCGATGGGCTTTTCGAATCTGCAATCAAGGGTTTACGCGGAGACCCGGCACGAATCCCTCAACGAGGTGAATCGCGACCTCATCACGCGCGACTTCACCGACTGGGCCGAGCGCGCCATCGCCTGAGGGGGCGGCCGGCGCGGGCTTACCTCGCGCGGCGTAATCTGCTAGGCAGCGGCCCCGACCCCGCCCGCAGCAGATCCCGCCATGGCCCCTCCTCCCCTCAAAGGCATCCGCGTCATCGAGCTCGCCCGCATCCTCGCCGGGCCGTGGGCGGGCCAGCTTCTCGCCGACCTCGGCGCCGACGTGATCAAGGTCGAGAACCCGGCCGGCGGCGACGACACGCGCGGCTGGGGGCCGCCCTTCGTGACCGGCGCCGACGGCGCCGACCTGTCGGCCGCCTATTACCACGCGGCCAACCGCGGCAAGCGCTCGGTGACCATCGACTTCCGCAGCGAGGACGGCGCGCGCGCCCTGCGCAAGCTGATCGCCGGGGCCGACGTGGTGATCGAGAACTTCAAGTCGGGCGGGCTCGCCAAATACGGCCTCGACTACGACAGCGTGCGCGCCCTCAACCCGCGTCTCGTCTACTGCTCGATCACCGGCTTCGGCCACACCGGCCCCTACGCGCCGCGCGCCGGCTACGACTTCATCATCCAGGGCATGTCGGGCCTGATGTCGATCACCGGCGCGGCCGGCGGCGAGCCGCAGAAGGTGGGCGTGGCGGTCAGCGACCTGTTCACCGGGCTCTACAGCGTCATCGCGATCCAGGCCGCGCTGCGCCATGCCGAGGCGACCGGCGAGGGCCAGCACGTCGACATGGCGCTGTTCGACGCGCAGATCGCCGTGCTCGCCAACCAGAACCTCAACTATCTGGTGTCGGGCACCTCGCCCGTGCAGATGGGCAACGCGCATCCCAACATCGCGCCCTACGAGGTGCTGCCGGTCGCCGACGGCCACGTCATCCTGGCGGTCGGCAATGACGGCCAGTTCCGCCGCTTCTGCGCGGTGGCCGGCCTCGAGCGGCTGGCCGAGGACGCCGACTTCGCCACCAACAAGGCGCGCGTGGCCAACCGGGCGCGGCTGCGCGAGGCGATGGTCGCCGCGCTGGCGGCGCTGCCGCGCGACCGCCTGCTCGCCGACCTCGAGGCGGCCGGCGTGCCGGCCAGCCCGATCAACACGATCGGCGAGATGTTCGCCGACCCGCAGACGGTGGCGCGCGGCATGCAGATCACGCTGCGCGACGACGCCGGCACGGCGCTGCCCGGCGTGCGCGCGCCGATCAGCCTGTCGGCGACGCCGCTCGCCTACGAGCGCCCCTCGCCGCGGCTCGGCGAGCACACCGAAGAGGTGCTGCGCGAGATCGGCGAGGCGTGAGGCCGCGGCCGGCGGGATTTTCCGCGGTGGCCTTGCCGGGGCAAGGGTGCTAAGAGGCGCCGTTTCCGGGCGAGTTGCCTCCAGACATCCAGAATGCCAGCGATTTCGATTGTGATCCCGTGCCGCAATGAAGGCGCGAACCTGCCCGGGCTCCTCGACGAGGTGGCCGCGGCCATGGCCGGTCGCGACCACGAGGTGCTGGTCGTCGACGACGGCTCGAGCGACGACACGCAGGCGGTGATGGGCGCGCGCATCGCGGCGGCCGGCGACGGCCGGCTGCGCTGCCTGACCCACGACCGCTCGGCCGGCCAGAGCGCGGCGATCCGCACCGGCATGCTGGCCGCCAGGAGCCCGATCGTAGTGACGATGGACGGCGACGGCCAGAACGACCCCGCCTATCTGCCGCGGCTCGCCGACGCGCTGGAGGCCGCCGGACCGGGCACCGCGCTGGTCGCCGGCCAGCGCCTCAAGCGCACCGACACGCCGCTCAAGCGGCTCTCCTCGCGCTTCGCCAACGGCCTGCGCCAGGCGATCCTGAAGGACGACACGCGCGATTCGGGCTGCGGGCTGAAGGCGGTGCGCACCGAGGTGTTCCGCCGGCTGCCCTTCTTCGACGGCTGGCACCGCTACCTGCCCGCGCTGGTGCTGCGCGAGGGCCACGCGATCGCCCATCTCGACGTGGTCGACCGCGCGCGCCGGCACGGCCGCTCGAACTACGGTATCGTCGACCGCGGCCTGCGCGGCATCCTCGACCTTTACGGCGTGTGGTGGCTGCGCCGGCGCTGCCGCCGCGTGCCCACCGCCACGGAGCTTGCCCCATGACGGACATTCTGGCCCCGCTCGCGCTGTGGTTCCGCGCCGTGTTCGTCGACCAGTTCGACGGCTGGGTGGTGCTCGGCTTCATCGCGCAGGGTTTCTTCACCATGCGCTTCCTGGTGCAGTGGGTGGCCTCGGAGCGGGCGCGGCGCTCGGTCATCCCGATCGCCTTCTGGTTCTTCTCGCTCGGCGGCGGCGCACTGCTGTTCATCTATGCGATCCACCGCCAGGACCCGGTCTTCATCGCCGGCCAGGGCCTCGGCCTCGTGATCTACATCCGCAACCTTTGGCTGATCGCCAATGAGCGCAAGTCGCCCCTCGCCGACGCCGACTGAGGCCGCGCCGGGCGGCGCGGTGGCGGCCATGGGCGGTGCGGCCGGCCATGCGCTGCGCTGCGCGCTTCTGGTGCTCGTTTGCCTGTTCGCCTTCGTGCCGGGCATCGCACAGCTTCCGCCGACCGACCGCGACGAGTCGCGCTTCGTGCAGGCCTCGCGGCAGATGGCCGAGACCGGCGACTATGTCGACATCCGCTTCCAGGACCAGACCCGCTACCTGAAGCCGGTCGGCATCTACTGGCTGCAGAACCTCGCCGTCGCCGCCCAGGGCGACGGCGCCGACGCGCCGATCTGGGCCTTCCGCAGCGTCTCCGTCGCGGCCGCCATTCTCGCCGTTCTCGCCACCTACTGGGCCGGCCTGCGGCTGTTCGGCCCGCAGGCGGCCTTCCTCGCCGCGCTCGGCCTGGCCGGCATCGTGATGCTGAATTTCGAGGCGCGCATCGCCAAGACCGACGCCACGCTGCTCGCCGCCTCGGTGGCCGTGCAGGCGGCGCTGGCGCATATCTATCTCGGCGCCCGCCAGGGCCGCGCCGTGCCGGCGCTGGCGCCCTGGCTGTTCTGGATCGCGATGAGCGTCGGCCTGCTCGTCAAGGGGCCGATCACCCCGGCGCTCGCGCTCGCCACGATCGCGACGCTGTCGCTCTACGACCGCGACTGGCGCTGGCTCTCCGGCCTCCGGCCGCTGCGCGGCCTGGCGCTGACGGCGCTGCTGGTGGCGCCGTGGCCGATCGCCATCACGCTGGAATCGGGCGCCACCTTCTGGCGCGAGGCGCTCGGCCGCGACATGTTCGCCAAGATCACCAGCGGCCAGGAATCGCACGGCTTCCCGCCCGGCTACTACGCCGTCACCTTCGTCGTGTTCATGTGGCCCTTCGCGCTGGAGACGCTGCGCGCCGGGCTGAAGGGGCTGAACCGGATGGCCGGCGACCCGCGCATCGCCTTCTGCGTCGCCTGGTACGTTCCGTTCTGGCTGGTCTTCGAGCTGATCCCCACCAAGCTGCCGCATTACGTGCTGCCGGCCTACCCGGCGATCCTCATCCTGATGGGCTGGGCGCTGACGGAGCCGGGCGCCGCCGACACGCCGCTGCGCCGCTGGCAGGTCTGGCTGATGCGCGCGGCGGTCTTCGGCTGGGGGCTGATCACCGTCGGCCTGGCGGCGATCGCCGCCGGCCTGCTGCCCTTCGTCACCGGCACCTGGAGCCTGTGGGGCCTCCTCGCGGCGGCGCTGGCGCTGCTTGCCGGCTGGCTCGGCTCGGGCTTCCGGCCGCCGCTGCCGCCGCTGCCGCGCATCCTCGCCGCCACGCTGAGCGCCGGCGCGCTGTTCGGCCTGCTGACGCAGCAGATCCTGCCGGCCGCCAAGCCGCTGTGGCTCAGCACCACCATCGCCGAGGCCTTCGAGGCGAACCGGCCGTGCCCGGACTCCGTGCTCGCCTCGGCCGGCTTTTCCGAGCCCAGCCTGGTGGTGCTCGCCGGCACGCCGACGCGGCTGACCGGCGCGCAGGGCGCGGCCGATCATCTGGCGGCCGACCCGCAATGCGCCGTCGCCGTCGTGCTCGACAGCTATCTGGCCGATTTCCACGCCGCGCTGCCGGGCGGCGAGGCCGCCGTCGAACGGCTCGCCACGATCAGCGCGCTCGACTACACCAAGGGCGTGGCGCGCGAGATGGTGATGGTGCGACTGGCGCCGCCGGCCGAGTGAACGATTCCGGCCGAGCCGGAAACCGCTTCGCCGCCCGCGAATCCGTCAGATCAGCAAGTCGGCGCCGATCCGCGGTTTCGTGAAACGCAGGACGGCTCCGGCGCCGCCTCACGCGGCGTCGAAGTCGAGCACCAGCCGGTCGCTCGTCGGCCGCGTCTGGCAGGCCAGCGTGAAGCCCGCCTCCAGCTCCCACGGCTCGAGCGAGAAGTTGACGGCCATCTCGCCGCTGCCCTCGGTGATGCGGCAGCGGCAGGTGCAGCACATGCCGCCGGCGCAGGAATAGGGCAGTTCCACGCCCGCCTTGTGGGCGGCGTCGAGCACGGTGTCGCCGGCCTCCGTCACCGCAAAGCGGCGCCTGACGCCGTCGAGCAGCACCTCGACCGCCACGCCGTCGGCCGTCGCCGCCTCGACCGCCTTCGACGGCTTGCGCGGCGCCGGCGCGTCGCCGGCCGGCGTGAAGCGCTCGAAGCGGATGCGGTCGCGCGCCACGCCGAGCGCCTGCAGCACGCCCGAGACGTCGTCGATCATCGCCCCCGGCCCGCACAGGAAGACGCCGTCGGCGCCGCCCGGATCGATCAGCCCGCGCTCGGCCAGCAGCCGGATGCGCGCGCCGTCGATGCGGCCGTTGAGCAGGTCGACGTCCTGCGTCTCGCGCGACAGCAGATGGACCAGCGAGAAGCGGCCCATATGGCTGTCCTTCAGGTCCTGCAGCTCCTCGCGGAACATGATCGTATCGGTGCTGCGGTTGCCGTAGACCAGGGTGACGGTGCTGTCGGGCTCGTGGCCGAGCACTGTCTTGGCGATCGACAGCATCGGCGTAATGCCGGAACCCGCGGCGATCAGCAGATAGTCGTGCCGCTCGCCCCTGAGCGAGGTGAAGCGGCCTTCCGGCGGCATGACGCGGATCGTGTCGCCGACCGTCAGGCGCTCGTTGACGAAGGTCGAGAAGCGGCCGTCGGCCACCTTCTTGACGCCGACCTTGAGATGCGGCTCGCCGGGCGCCGAGCAGATCGAGTAGGAGCGGCGCGCCTCCGCCCCGTCGATCTCGGCCAGGAGCGTCAGATACTGGCCGGGCGTGAAGGCGAAGGTGTCGGCCAGCTCGGCCGGCACCTCGAAGGCGATGGCGACCGCCTCGGGCGTCTCGCGCACGATCTCGGCGACTTTCAGCGCGTGGAAACGGGGGGCCATGGCGTCCTCAGATGCATTTGAAGTAGTCGAACGGCTCGGCGCAGGCGCGGCAGCGGTAAAGCGCCTTGCAGGCGGTCGAGCCGAACTCCGATACGCGCTCGGTGTCGCGCGATCCGCAGCGCGGGCAGGCGACCTCGGTCTCGCCGAACAGCGCGCGCAGCGAGCGCGACGCCTGTTCCGGCGGCGCGATGCCGTAGGCGCGCAGCTTCTCGCGGCCTGCCGCGCTGATCCAGTCGGTCGTCCAGGCCGGCGAGACGACGCGCTCGACGCGCGGCTCGAAGCCGGCCTCGCGCAGCGCCGCCTCGACCGACAGCTCGATGGCGAGCACGGCCGGGCAGCCCGAATAGGTCGGCGTCAGCCGCGCCACCGCGGTGCCGCCGTCGACCTCGACGCCGCGCAGGATGCCGAGATCGGCGATCGACAGCACCGGAATCTCCGGATCGACGACGGAGGCCGCCGCGCGGTAGGCGCGTTCGGCGGGCGACGGGACGGCGGCGGCTTCGGTCACCGTCTCCTCCCTCACCAGGTCGCCCCGGGATAGCTGCGCTGCATGTGTTGCAGCTCGGCCAGCAGGAAACCCATCGCCTCGCCGTGCCGGCCGGCGCGGCCGCCAGTCTGCGCCCAGCGCGCCTGCGGCCGCTCGAGCCGGGCCTCGGCGAAGATGCGCGCCACGGTGGCGTCGAAGTCGGCGCGCAGCGAGGCCGGCTCGGGCGCCACGCCGGCCGCCGCCACGGCCCGGGTCACCGCGTCGGTCTCGAACAGCTCGTCGACATAGGGCGCCAGCGCCTCGGCCGCCTCGGCCATGCGCCGCGCGCTCTCGGCCGTGCCGTCGCCGAGCCGCACCACCCATTCGCCGGCATGGCGGATGTGGTAGGCGACCTCCTTGACCGCCTTGTCGGCGATGCCCTTCAGCGTGGCGTCGGCGGAGGCGCCCATGCCGCGCCACATCGGCTCCATGAAGGCGGCGAAATAGAGCTGGCGCAGCATGGTGTGCGCGAAGTCGCCGTTCGGCCGCTCGACCATCAGGCAGTTCACGTAGTCGCGCTCGGGCCGCAGATAGGCGAGCGCGTCCTCGTCGCGTCCGCGGCCCTCGAGCGCGCCGGCATGGCTGTAGAGCGCGCGCGCCTGGCCGATCAGGTCGAGCGCCATGTTGGGCAGCGCCAGATCCTCCTCCAGCGTCGGCGCGTGGCCGCACCATTCCGACAGCCGGTGGCCGAGCACCAGATGGTCGTCGGCCAGCCGCAGCACGAAGGCGGTCAGCGTGGCGCGGTCGAGCGTGGCTGGGGCCGCCTCCATCACATGTGCCCCACGTCTTCGGGAATGTCGTAGAAGGTCGGGTGGCGGTAGACCTTGGAGGCGGTCGGCTCGAAGTTCTCCGCCTTCTCGGCCGGGTCCGACGCCGTGATCGCCGCCGACGGCACGACCCAGATCGAGGTGCCCTCGCCGCGCCGGGTATAGACGTCGCGCGCGGCCTGCAGCGCCATCACCGCGTCGGCCGCGTGCACCGAGCCGCAATGCTTGTGCGCCAGCCCGTTGCGCGGCCGGATGAAGACTTCCCAGAGCGGGGTCAGGTTCTTCGTCATCGTGCTCGTCTCCTTGAGACTGTTGCGGCCGGCGCGCCCCTTCGATGCGGCACGACCAATCGGGCGGGCTGCGAGATCGTCCGCCAGCCGCGGCGCGCCTCCCGCCTCACGACTATTCGGCGGCCGGCTGCGGAACGGAGATCAGCCTGTGTGGCTGACCGGCCGTCGCCGGCGACAGCGGTTCGCCCTTCACGTGGACGTGCGCGATCCATTCGTCCACGATTTCCACCAGTTCATCGAAGACCGCCCGTTCGTCCTGGCCGTGACAACCGCCGCGGAACAGGCCCGAAGCCGTGCCGATGGAGCAGCCGTCCTCTTCGGACCGGGCGACGACCTTCAGATAGCGAGCGCTGTCTTTCATCTCATTGCGTCCTTGATCGCGGTCCTGACCAGCTTCTCCTGATAGCGCTGCGCGTCGGCGCCGGGCTTGCCGGAGATGGTGAGGCGTATGTTCTTCTCCTCGAAGACGACGTTCCGATGGCTGCCTTTGCCGCCTACGTCTCGGAACCCCGCGCTCCAGCTCCGCGATCAGCGCGCGTATCTTCGGCGGCACGGCTCACTCGGCCGCGATCTTCGCCGCGTCCTGCCGCGCGCGGCGCTTCTCGGCATGCGCCAGCGCCGCCTCGCGCACCCAGGCGCCGTCCTCCCAGGCCTTGCGGCGCGCGGCGATGCGCTCGCGGTTCATCGGCCCGCCGCCCTTCACCACGCGCCAGAACTCGTCCCAGTCGATGGCGCCGAAATCGTAGCCGCCCTTGTCGGCGTTCCACCTGAGATCCGGATCGGGCACCGCGAGGCCGATGAACTCGGCCTGCGGCACCGTCGCGTCGACGAACTTCTGGCGCAGCTCGTCATTGGTGAAGCGCTTGATCTTCCACTTCATCGACTGGTCGCCGTGCTGGCTGTCGGCGTCGTGCGGGCCGAACATCATCAGCGACGGCCACCACCAGCGGTCGAGCGCGTCCTGCGCCATCGCCTTCTGCTCCGGCGTGCCGCGGGCGAGCGTCATCATGATCTCGTAGCCCTGCCGCTGGTGGAAGCTCTCCTCCTTGCAGATGCGGATCATGGCGCGCGCATAGGGGCCGTAGGAGCAGCGGCACAGCGGGATCTGGTTCATGATCGCCGCGCCGTCGACCAGCCAGCCGATGGCGCCGATGTCGGCCCAGGTGAGGGTCGGGTAGTTGAAGATCGACGAGTATTTCGCCTTGCCGGAGAGCAGCTCCTCGGTCATCTGCTCGCGGCTGACGCCGAGCGTCTCGGCCGCCGAATAGAGGTAGAGGCCGTGGCCGCCCTCGTCCTGCACCTTGGCGAGCAGCGCCGCCTTGCGCCGCAGCGACGGCGCGCGGGTGATCCAGTTGCCCTCCGGCAGCATGCCGACGATCTCGGAATGGGCGTGCTGGCCGATCTGCCGCACCAGCGTCTTGCGATAGCCCTCCGGCATCGGATCGTTGGGCTCGATCTTCTCCTCCGCGTCGATGCGCGCCTGGAAGGCGGCGAGGAAGGCCTCGTCCTCCGCGGTCTCGGTTTTCGCCCCGATCAGCCCTTGGCTATACATGCGCTGTCCTCCACTGTGCGGCCGGCACCGCGCGGGCGGCGCCCGTTGCCCGCCTCTTGCCGGGTGCTGACGGGCGCGCGCGAACCCGCGCCTTGCGGCACGCCCTTAATATGTAACAAAACACGACCCGGAAATCAAGATTTCGTAACACGACAAGGAGCCGCCCGTGACCGCCTTCACCGTCGAGGACGCCCGCCGCACGCTGACCGACGTGTTCGCCCCCTGGATCGTCGATCTGGGGCTCGAGCCCCTCGGCTTCGACGCCGCCGGCGGCGACTTCCTGCTGCCGCAGAACCCGCGCCTGGTGCATGTCGGCGGCGTGATCTGCGGCCAGGCGACGGCCTCGGCCGCCGACACCTGCGCGGTGGTCACGCTGGCCGCGCTGAACGGCCGCTTCCGCGTGTGCACCACGGTCGACCTGACGACCCACTTCATCCGCCCGCTCAAGCCGGCCCGGTGGCGATCCGCGTCGCGGTGCTGTCGAACGGCCGGCGCATGGCCTATACGCGCGTCGAGATGCGCGCGCAGGGCGACGACCGCACCGCGGTGAGCGCAACCAGCGCCTTCGCCTATCTCGAGGACTGATCGCGGCCGCCGTGGCACCGGCGGTTACGGATTGCCCGCCGTGAACAGATGCACCCGCGCCGGAATGCGGATGCCGTCCGGCGTGCGGTAGCGGGCGAAATCCTCGGCGATGGCCGCGAGGATCGCCGCCCGGTCATCCTGCGTGCCGTCCTTTTCGCGCAGCATGCGCGCGATCGGCCCGACATGCGGCACGATGCCCATCACCGCCTCCAGCCCGCCGGGATGGTGCAGCGCGATGTCGACCGCCCTGCCTTGCGGTGCGGCGAAGCCGGCCGCCGCCAGGATGGCGCAGACGCGCTCGGCGTCGCGGAAGGCCATCGGGCCGGGCGCCTCCGGCGCGCTCGGCGCGGCCGGCCCGAGCCGCGCCTCGGCATGCGCCTGCGGCGCGGCGAACCACGGATTGTGCTGCGGCCCGGCCCAGGCGACGAAGACGATGCGGCCGCCGGCCCGCAGGCCCTTGCGGATGTTGGCGAAGGCGGCCGGCGGGTCGGCGAAGAACATCAGCCCGAAGCGCGACACCACGAGATCGTAGCCGCCCGCCTCGAACGGATGGACCTGCGCGTCGGCGAGCGTGAAGGCGACATCGCCGGCCGCGCCCGCCGCCTGGCGCGCCTCCGCCCTGGCCAGCAGCGGCGCGGAGATGTCGATGCCGTGCACACGGCCGTTCGGGCCGACCGCCTCGGCGACGGCGAAGCTCGAGGCGCCGGCGCCGCAGCCGACGTCGAGCACGCTCTCGCCCGGCCGCGGCGCGGCGGCTTCGAGCAGCAGCTCCGTCACCGCCGCGTGCAGCGCGTCGAGATCGTCCTGGTGGGCGACCCAGTTGCGCCCCGGCTGGGCGTTCCAGAATTCCGCCTGCGCGGCGTTCGGCGTCTCGCTCATTCCGTTCTCCGCCCTCGTCGCCCTCTCCTGCCCCGGCGCGCCCGGACGCGGTCGTGCCGCATGCCGGCGGCGCGGCTCAGCCCCTGGCGGCCAGCCCGCCCATGTAGAGCTGCTCGAGAAAGCGCGCGGCATCCTCGAAGCGTCCCTCGCCGCCGCGGTCGGGCCCCAGCACGGCGCGCACCTGGACGTCGAAATCGGCGTAATGCTGCGTCGTCGCCCAGATCGAGAAGATCAGGTGGTAGGGATCGACGCGGGCAAGCCGCCCCTGCCGCATCCAGCCGGTCAGCACCTTGGCCTTCTCGTCGACCAGCGGCTTCAGCTCGCCCTCCAGCATCGCCATGATGCGCGGCGCGCCCTGCAGCATCTCGTTGGCGAACAGCCGGCTTTCGCGCGGGAAGTCGCGCGCCATCTCGATCTTGCGCCGGATGTAGGAGCGGATCTCGCTCATCGGATCGCCCTCGGGGTCCATCTCGCGCAGCGGCGCCAGCCAGGTGTCGAGCAGCCGGGCGATCAGCGTCGCGTGGATGTCCTCCTTGTTGCGGAAGTAGTAGAGCAGGTTGGGCTTCGACATGCCGGCCGCCTCGGCGATCTGGTCGACCGTCGAGCCGCGGAAGCCGTGGGTGGAGAACACCTCGAGCGCGGCCGCCAGGATCAGGTCGCGCTTCTCGCGCTGGATGCGGGTGCGCCGCGGTTTCACGGTCTCGTCCAAGGCGTCCTCCGCACGCGCCGGCGGGGGTCCCGCCTGGCCCATTCCCTTGCGTTGTGTGGTGCGCGAAGGGCCGGGCCCAATTCCCTACGATGCCACTTGACCGCCCACATGGCGGTGTTAACGTTTGTCCAAACGGTCAAATTTTGCGTAGCACGACTTCGCCGCCGAAACCAAGCTTTGGCCGGGACAATGGGGAAATCAACGGAGGCTTGGTCATGTCCAACCGGCTCAATGTAAAGCCGAACGATCTGCGCGCATTCTGGATGCCGTTCACCGCCAACCGGCAGTTCAAGCAGGCGCCACGCATGCTGGTGTCGGCCAAGGACATGCACTACACGTCCGACGACGGCCGCAAGATCCTCGACGGCACGGCCGGACTGTGGTGCGTCAACGCCGGCCACTGCCGGCCGAAGATCACCGAGGCGATCCAGACCCAGGCGGCCGAGCTCGACTATGCGCCGGCCTTCCAGATGGGCCACCCGATCGTCTTCGAGCTCGCCAACCGGCTGGTCGACGTCGCGCCGGAGGGCCTGGAGCACGTCTTCTTCACCAATTCGGGCTCCGAATCGGTCGAGACCGCGCTGAAGATCGCGCTCGCCTATCACCGCGCCCGCGGCGACGGCTCCCGCTTCCGCCTGGTCGGCCGCGAGCGCGGCTATCACGGCGTCAATTTCGGCGGCATCTCGGTCGGCGGCATCGTCGCCAACCGCAAGATGTTCGGCACGCTCTTGACCGGCGTCGACCATCTGCCGCACACCCACCTGCCGCAGAAGAACGCCTTCACCCGCGGCGAGCCCGAGCACGGCGCCGACCTCGCCGACGAGCTGGAGCGCATCGTCGCCCTGCACGACGCCTCGACCGTGGCAGCGGTGATCGTCGAGCCGGTCGCCGGCTCGACCGGCGTGCTGATCCCGCCGAAGGGCTATCTCAAGCGGCTGCGCGAGATCTGCGACAAGCACGGCATCCTGCTGATCTTCGACGAGGTCATCACCGGCTTCGGCCGCCTCGGCACGCCGTTCGGCTCGGACTATTTCGGCATCGTGCCGGACATCATGATCACCGCCAAGGGCGTCACCAACGGCGTCATCCCGATGGGCGCGGTGTTCGTGAAGAAGGAGATCCACGACGCCTTCATGCAGGGGCCGGAGCACCTGATCGAGTTCTTCCACGGCTACACCTATTCGGGCAACCCGATCGCCTCGGCCGCCGCGCTGGCGACCCTCGACACCTACAAGGAAGAGGGCCTGCTGACGCGCGGCGCCGAGCTCGCCCCCTACTGGGAGGACGCGCTGCACGCGCTCAAGGACGCGCCGCACGTCATCGACGTGCGCAACATCGGCCTGGTCGGCGCCATCGAGCTCGAGCCGCTCGCCGGCCAGCCGACCAAGCGCGCCTTCTCCGCCTTCGTGAAGGCCTTCGAGAAGGGCTGCCTGATCCGCACGACCGGCGACATCATCGCCCTGTCGCCGCCGCTGATCGTCGAGAAGGGCCAGATCGACGAGCTGGTCGACTGCGTGCGCACCGTGCTCGGCGAGGTGGAGTGAGACGGCGATGACGCGACCCAAGGCCAGCCACAGCGTGCTGATCGACGACGATCGCGTGCGCGTCACCCGGTGGGACTTCCCGCCGGGTGGCGAGACCGGCTGGCACCGGCACGGCCTCGACTACGTGGTCACCACGCTGACGCCGTGCCGCTTCCTGCTCGAGGAGCCGGGCGGCGACGAGCGCCGCGCAGACATGGAGGCCGGCGTCAGCTACCGCCGCGACGCCGGCATCGAACACAACGTGGTCAATGCCGGCGAGGCGCCGATGGCCTTCGTGGAAGTGGAACTGAAACCCTAGAGCCGTCTGCCTTTCGTGGAATCGCAGATCGGCTCCAACTTGTTGTTTTGACGCGTTTCCGGACGGCGAGCCGGTATCCACTTCGCCAGGAAGCGCACTGGACTGGGACCTGGAGGGAACGAATGGCCGCACCCGGCGAGAACTTGCGCATCAACTCCGATCGGCTGTGGGAGGCGCTGATGGAGATGGCCAAGATCGGCCCGGGCGTGGCCGGCGGCAACAACCGCCAGACGCTGACCGACGAGGACGGCGAGGGCCGCAGCCTCTTCCAGCGCTGGTGCGAGGAGGCCGGCCTGTCGATGGGCGTCGACACCATGGGCAACATGTTCATGACCCGGCCCGGCACCGACCCCGACGCCCTGCCCGTCTATGTCGGCTCGCATCTCGACACCCAGCCGACCGGCGGCAAGTATGACGGCGTGCTCGGCGTGCTGGCCGGGCTCGAGATCGTGCGCACGCTCAACGATCTCGACATCCGCACCAGGCATCCGATCGTCGTCACCAACTGGACCAACGAGGAAGGCACGCGCTTCGCCCCGGCGATGCTCGCCTCCGGCGTGTTTGCCGGCGTGCACGAGCAGGACTGGGCCTATGACCGCACCGACGCCGCGGGCAAGCGCTTCGGCGACGAGCTCGAGCGCATCGGCTGGCGCGGCGAGGAGACGGTCGGCGCGCGCAAGATGCACGCCTTCTTCGAGCTGCACATCGAGCAGGGTCCGATCCTCGAGGCCGAGGGCAAGGACATCGGCGTCGTGACGCACGGCCAGGGGCTGTCCTGGACGCAGGTGACGATCACCGGCAAGGACAGCCACACCGGCTCGACGCCGATGCCGATGCGCAAGAACGCCGGCCTCGGCATGGCCCGGCTGCTGCAGCTCGTCGACGAGATCGCCTGGAGCCACAAGCCCGACGCGGTGGGCGCGGCCGGCCACATCGACGTCTATCCCAACTCGCGCAACGTGATCCCCGGCAAGGCGGTGTTCACGGTCGACTTCCGCTCGCCCGATCTCGCCGTCATCAAGGCGATGGAAAGCCGCCTGCGCGAGGAGGGCAAGGCGATCTGCGAGGAGATGGGGCTCGGCGTGGAGTTCGAGAAGGTCGGCGGCTTCGATCCGGTGGAATTCGACGCCGACTGCGTGGCGGCGATCCGCGGCGCGGCCGAGCGGCTCGGCTATTCGCACCGCAACATCATTTCCGGCGCCGGCCACGACGCCTGCTGGATCAGCCGCGTGGCACCGACGGCGATGGTGATGTGCCCGTGCGTCGACGGCCTGTCGCACAACGAGGCGGAGGAGATCTTTCCCGAATGGGCCAAGGCGGGCGCCGACGTGCTGTTCCACGCCGTGGTCGAGACGGCCGGGATCGTTGAATGAGGCGCGGCGCGGACCGATAATGCGCCCGGCGCGCATGGCGATCGCGATGCCCCGGACCGGGCCGCGGGGCCATCGCCGCCCATGATGGAGGAACGCCAGGCCGCCAACGGCGCGACGATCGGCCGGCTGAGCGGCGGAAGAGACGATCAGACGCTCCGCGGGCCGGCCCGATGCGCCGCCGACGCCGCCCGCCCGAGCAGCCAAAAAGACAAGGGGAACGCAATGTCCAAGGTGATCAAGAACGGAACCATCGTCACCGCCGACCGGACCTGGAAGGCCGACGTTCTGGTCAAGCACGACAAGATCGTCGCCATCGGCCCGGACCTGCACGGCGACCACGAGCTCGACGCCACCGGCTGCTACGTCATGCCCGGCGGCATCGACCCGCACACCCATCTCGAGATGCCCTTCATGGGCACCTACTCGACCGACGACTTCGAGAGCGGCACGCGCGCCGCGCTGTCGGGCGGCACCACGACGGTGGTCGACTTCTGCCTGCCCTCGCCCGGCCAGTCGCTGCTCGAGGCGATCCAGATGTGGGACAACAAGTCGACCAGGGCGTGCTGCGACTACGCCTTCCACATGGCGATCACCTGGTGGGGCGAGCAGGTCTTCAACGAGATGCCCGAGGTGGTCGAGCGCGGCATCACCTCCTTCAAGCACTTCATGGCCTACAAGGGCGCGCTGATGGTGGAGGACGACGAGATGTACGCCTCCTTCCAGCGCTGCGCCGAGCTCGGCGCCCTGCCGCTGGTGCACGCGGAGAACGGCGACGTGGTGGCCGGCCTGCAGCAGAAGCTTCTGGCGGCCGGCAATGACGGGCCGGAGGCGCACGCCTATTCGCGCCCGCCCGAGGTCGAGGGCGAGGCGACCAACCGCGCCATCATGATCGCCGACATGGCCGGCAGCCCGCTCTATGTCGTGCACACCTCCTGCGAGCAGTCGCACGAGGCGATCCGCCGGGCCCGGCAGAAGGGCATGCGCGTCTTCGGCGAGCCGCTGATCCAGCACCTGGTGCTCGACGAGAGCGAATACGCCAATCCCGACTGGGACCACGCCGCGCGCCGCGTGATGAGCCCGCCCTTCCGCAACAAGGCGCATCAGGATTCGCTGTGGGCGGGGCTGTCGGCCGGCTCGCTGCAGGTCGTGGCGACCGACCACTGCGCCTTCTCCACCGAGCAGAAGCGCATGGGCGTCGGCGACTTCACCAAGATCCCGAACGGCACCGGCGGTCTGGAGGACCGCATGCCGGTGCTGTGGACCTACGGCGTCAGGACCGGCCGGCTGACGATGAACGAGTTCGTCGCCGTCACCTCCACCAACATCGCCAAGATCCTCAACATGTATCCGCGCAAGGGCGCCATCGTCGAGGGCGCCGACGCCGACATCGTGGTCTGGGATCCCGAGCGCTCGAAGACGATCTCGGCCGAGAGCCAGCAGTCGGCCATCGACTACAACGTGTTCGAGGGCATCGCGGTGACCGGCCTGCCGCGCTACGTGCTGACGCGCGGCGAGATCGCCGTCGACAACGGCACGGTGAAGGCCAAGCCCGGCCACGGCGAGTTCGTGCCGCGCGAGCCGCACAACCCGGTCAACCGGGCGCTGTCCACCTGGAAGGAGCTGACCGCGCCGCGCAAGGTCGAGCGCAGCGGCATTCCGGCCTCCGGCGTGTGAGCGGCGCGGCATGACCGTGTCAGCCGCCGTGGAAAGGGAGAGTCCCGCCCGACAGGCCGGCCGGCCGGTCGTCGAGGCGCACGGGCTCGGCCTCACCTTCGAGACCGGCGACGGGCCGGTCGAGGCGCTGTCGGGCGTCGACCTGACGATCGGCAAGGGCGAGTTCGTCTCCTTCATCGGCCCGTCGGGCTGCGGCAAGACGACCTTCCTGCGCGTCGTCGCCGACCTGGAGACGCCGACCGCCGGCACCGTCCGGGTCAACGGCCGCACGCCGCAGGAGGCGCGCCGCGACCGCGCCTATGGCTACGTCTTCCAGGCGGCGGGGCTGCTGCCCTGGCGCCGCATCGAGGACAACGTCGCCCTGCCGCTCGAGATCATGGGCTATCCGGCCGCCGAGCGGCGCGAGCGCATCCGCCGCACGCTCGACCTGGTCAACCTCACCGGCTTCGAAAAGAAGTATCCCTGGCAGCTTTCCGGCGGCATGCAGCAGCGCGCCTCGATCGCCCGGGCGCTCGCCTTCGACGCCGACCTGCTGTTGATGGACGAGCCGTTCGGCGCGCTCGACGAGATCGTCCGCGACCACCTCAACGAGCAGCTTCTCGAGCTGTGGGCGCGCACCACCAAGACGATCTGCTTCGTCACCCACTCGATCCCCGAGGCGGTCTATCTGTCGACGCGCATCATCGTCATGTCGCCGAGGCCCGGCCGGGTGACCGACGTCATCGAATCGACCCTGCCGAAGGAGCGCCCGCTCGACATCCGCGAGGCGCCCGAGTTCCTCGAGATCGCGCACCGCGTGCGCGAGGGCCTGCGCGCGGGGCACAGCTATGAGTAGCGGCCCGTCCACGAAGGAGGCGGCACGATGATCGAGGTCTATGCCCTCACCCTGCTCGGCGTGGCGCTGGCGCAGGCCGCCCCCGGCCCGAACTTCCTGGCCGTGGTCGGCGCGGCGCTCGGCCGCGGCCGGCGCGCCGCGCTGATGACCGTGCTCGGCGTGTCGACCGGCATGCTGGTCTGGGCCGTTCTGGTGGCCTTCGGTCTGGCCGCGGCACTGGCGCTGTTCCCGCCGCTGATGACGGCGATGAAGCTGCTCGGCGGCGGCTATCTGCTGTTCCTCGCCGTGCGCGCGGCACTCAAGGCCGGCGCCGGCGGCACGGCGGCGGTGCCGTCGGCCGGCGCGCGCGGCTCGGACTTCGCCGACTGGCGGCGCGGCCTGCTGGTCGTCGTCACCAATCCCAAGGCGGCGCTGATGTGGGCGGCCGTCGGCGCCTTCCTGTTCGGCGCCGGGCTCGACGGCTGGCAGGTCGTCGCCTTCGGTCCGCTCGCCGCGCTCTCGGCGCTGCTGGTCTACGGCGTCTCGGCATTCGCCTTCTCGGCCGGCTTCGCCATGCGCTCCTACCGCCGCTTCTCGCGCTGGATCGAGACCGCCTTCGCCGCCGCCTTCGGCGCGCTCGGCGCCACGCTGCTCTATGGCGGCCTGCGCGAGGCCGGAGGGCGCGGATGAGCGGGCCCGGCGGACGTTCGGCGCGGAGGCGCGCATGACGGCGACGACGCCGATCGCCGCGCCCGGCGCCGGCGCCGGCGCGTCGGGCTCGATGCTGCGCCGTCTGGCAGAGGGCCGCGCCCTGCCGATCGTCATCGTGGTCGCCGCCATCGTGGCGATCTGGTACGCCTTCACCGTCTATCTCAACGCGCCCTGGCAGCTCGGCGTCTACGAGCGCAGCGACACCGAGTGGACGGCCGCCGACCTGGTGCGCGACACGCTCGCCCAGGAGCGCCCGGTGCTGCCAGCGCCGCACCAGGTGCTCGCCGAGATGTGGCGCACCACCGTCGGCGTCAGCCCGACCTCGCGGCGCAGCCTCCTCTATCACACCTGGATCACGCTCTCCTCGACGCTGCTCGGCTTCGCCATCGGCACCGCGCTCGGCGTCCTGCTGGCCGTCGGCATCGTGCACAACCGGGCGATGGACAAGTCGGTGATGCCCTGGGTGATCGCCAGCCAGACGATCCCCATCCTCGCCATCGCGCCGATGATCGTCGTGGTGCTCAACGCGATCGGCCTGACCGGACTGCTGCCCAAGGCGCTGATCTCGACCTACCTGTCCTTCTTTCCCGTCGTCGTCGGCATGGTGAAGGGGCTGCGCAGCCCCGAGGTCATCCAGCTCGACCTGATGCGCACCTACAACGCCAGCACGGCGCAGACCTTCTGGAAGCTGCG
The DNA here is from genome assembly GCF_030398335.1 of Aquibium sp. A9E412. GTDB lineage: Bacteria > Pseudomonadota > Alphaproteobacteria > Rhizobiales > Rhizobiaceae > A9E412. The sequence goes on along the minus strand of NZ_JAOAOP010000021.1, from coordinate 38,148 downwards.
CTGGCCGAGCGCGGTGCCCTACCTGTTCACCTCGATGAAGGTGGCCGTCGCCATCAGCCTGGTCGGCGCCATCGTCGGCGAGCTGCCGACCGGCGCGGTGGCCGGTCTCGGCGCCCGGCTGCTCGCCGGCTCCTACTACGGCCAGACCGTGCAGATCTGGTCGGCGCTGTTCATGGCCGCGGCACTTGCCGCCGTGCTGGTCGCGCTGGTCGGCCTCGGCCATCGCATGGCCCTGGCGCGCATGGGGGTGCGGCCATGAACGGCACCATCGCCACCGTCATCCTGTTCTGGGCCGCCGCCTGGGCGGTCAACGAGTGGCTGGTGCGGCTGAAGCCGGGCAGCGCGGCGCTGCGCCGCGGCATCGACATCGCGGTGCCGGCGCTGTTCGGCGTCACGCTGCTCGTGGTGTGGGAAGGGCTGGTGCGCGGCTTCGAGGTCCCCACCGTGCTGCTGCCGCCGCCGACGATGATCTGGGAGCGCATCACCAACTCGCTGCCGACGCTGTGGGCCGACTTCCAGCAGACCTTTCTCAAGGCGGTGCTGATCGGCTACGCGATCGGCTGCGGCGTCGGCTTCCTGGTCGCCGTCGCCGTCGACCGCTCGCCGTTCCTGCAGCGCGGCCTGCTGCCGCTCGGCAACTTCGTGTCGGCGCTGCCGATCATCGGCATCGCGCCGATCATGGTGATGTGGTTCGGCTTCGACTGGCCGTCGAAGGCCGCCGTGGTCATCGTGATGACCTTCTTCCCGATGCTGGTCAACACGGTCCAGGGGCTGGCCGCCTCGAGCGCCATCGACCGCGACCTGATGCGCACCTATGCCGCCTCCTACTGGCAGACGCTGTTCAAGCTGCGCCTGCCGGCGGCCGCGCCCTTCATCTTCAACGCACTGAAGATCAACTCGACGCTGGCGCTGATCGGCGCCATCGTGGCGGAGTTCTTCGGCACGCCGATCGTCGGCATGGGCTTCCGCATCTCCACCGAGGTCGGCCGCATGAACATCGACATGGTGTGGGCCGAGATCGCCGTCGCAGCGCTCGCCGGCTCGCTGTTCTACGGCTTGGTGACGCTGGTCGAGCGGCTTGTTACGTTCTGGCATCCGTCTGTCCGCGGTGGATAGACGCGGCCGCCTGCCCCGCGGCGGCCCAACCTCAGAGGGAAGGCACATGAAGAAACACATCGCATCGATCCTTGCCGGCGGCATGATGCTGGCCGCCGCGCCCGCGCTGGCGGCCGACGAGGTGACGCTGCAGCTCAAATGGGTCACCCAGGCCCAGTTCGGCGGCTACTACGTGGCCAAGGACAAGGGCTTCTACGAGGAGGAGGACCTCGACGTCACGATCAAGCCGGGCGGGCCGGACATCGCCCCGCCGCAGGTGATCGCCGGCGGCGGCGCCGACGTCATCGTCGACTGGATGCCGGCCGCGCTGGCCGCGCGCGAGCGCGGCGTGCCGCTGGTCAACATCGCCCAGCCCTTCAAGAGCTCGGGCATGATGCTGACCTGCCTGAAGGAGACCGGCATCGAGGGACCGGACGACTTCCCCGGCCGCACGCTCGGCGTGTGGTTCTTCGGCAACGAGTATCCGTTCCTGTCGTGGATGAGCCAGCTCGGCATCCCGACCGAGGGCGGCGAGGACGGCGTCGAGGTGCTCAAGCAGGGCTTCAACGTCGACCCGCTGCTGCAGAAGCAGGCCGACTGCATCTCGACCATGACCTACAACGAGTACTGGCAGGTGATCGACGCCGGCATCACGCCGGAGGAGCTCATCAACTTCAAGTACGAGGACCAGGGCGTCGCCACGCTCGAGGACGGCCTGTACGTGCTCGAGGAGGACCTGCAGGACCCCGAATTCGTCGACAAGATGGTGCGCTTCGTGCGCGCCTCGATGAAGGGCTGGAAATGGGCCGAGGAGAACCCGGTCGAGGCGGCGATGATCGTCTTGGAGAACGACGCCACCGGCGCCCAGACCGAGAAGCACCAGAAGCGCATGATGGAGGAGGTCGCCAAGCTGACGGCCGGCTCCAACGGCGAGCTCGACCCGGCCGACTACCAGCGCACGGTCGACTCGCTGCTGTCGGGCGGCTCCGACCCCGTCATCACCCAGGAGCCCGAGGGCGCCTGGACGCACGCGATCACCGACGAGGCGCTGAACTGAGGCCGCCGGCGGCGGTCCGCCGCCGCACGGCCAGCGCCGGACGCGACACCGGGGGCGGCTGCGGCCGCCCCCTTTCTTTTGTGCCGGCCCGGCCGTTCTGGCCCGGCCGCTGCGCCCTCACCCGGCCAGCTTGCGCCGCTCGGCGGCGCGGAAGGCACCCGGCGGCAGGCCGGCGCGGCGCCGGAAGAAGCGGTGGAAATAGGCCGGGTCCTGGAAGCCGAGCGCCAGCGCGATCGCCTGCACCGGCGTCTCGGTGAAGATCAGGTCGCGGCGGGCGGCCTGCATCAGCCGCTCGGCGATCAGCCCGTGCACGCTCAGGCCGGTCGCCGCCCGCGTCAGCCGGTTGAGGTGGCCGGGCGACACGCCGAGGCGCGCGGCATAGAAGCCGACCGCGCGCGCGCTGCGGCAGTGCGCGCCGATCAGCGCCTCGAGCCGGGCCAGCCGCGGGTCGCCGGTCTCGCCGTCGGCGCCGTCGCGATTCGCCATGGCGAGCGCGGCCCGGGCAAACCCGACCAGCGCCTCGATCACCAGCGCCTCCAGCACCAGCGCCTGACCGGGCGCGCGCCGCGACAGCTCGCCGTGCAGCCGGCGGACCGCCGCGGCCGGCGGCGCGTCCGCCGCCACAGGCACAACCCGCACGCCCGACAACAGCCGGCCGAGCACGCGGTCCGCCGCCACCGGCTGCAGCCGGTCGGCGAGCGCGGTGAGCACCAGCCCGTCAACGTCGCGCGCGAAGCGGAAGCCGTGCACGGCGCCCGGCGGCACGAACACCATCGCCGGCGCGGCAAGCCCGCGGCGGACGCTGCCCTCGTCGAGCGCGCCGCTGCCGGCGGTCAGCAGGAAGAGCTGGAAGAAGCTCGCGTGCCGGTGCAGCCCGATCGTCCAATTGTGCAGCCGCGTGCGCTCCGGAAGCGTCTCGCAGTGCAGCCAGAAATCCGCCGATTCCTCTGATCTCTCACGATAAAGCCGGTATGTCGGAATCCGGTCCGAGGCCGGGATGCGGGGTGTCGCCATGTGCGGATAGTGCAGTGCGATGCCGGATATGTCCATTGCCGGACAGGCCCGGGCGGGCGATGCTTCGCCGGTCTCCTTGCGCGCCGCGCCGCGCCCGGGGACGCGGGTCCGCGAACGGTGGCACAAGACCGGGCGGGCATCGGGAGGAGAGCGTTGCGCACCCAGGTCGCCATCATCGGCTCGGGCCCGGCCGGCCTTCTGCTCGGCCAGCTTCTGACGGACGCCGGCATCGACAACGTCATCGTCGAGCGCGTCTCGCAGGCCTATGTGCTCGGCCGCATCCGCGCCGGCGTGCTGGAGGACGGCACGGCGGCCATGCTCGACGAGGCGGGCGCCGGCGCGCGCATGCGCCGCGAGGGCCTGCCGCATGCCGGCTTCGACCTCGCCTTCGACGGCCGGCGCCACCGCGTCGATCTCGCCGGACTGACCGGCGGCCGGCACGTCATGGTGTACGGCCAGACCGAGGTCACCCGCGACCTGATGGAGCGGCGCGCGGCCTCCGGCGCGTTGTCGGTCTACGAGGCGGCGAACGTGACGCCGCACGATTTCGACGGCGCGCGGCCCTGTCTCACCTATGAGCACGACGGCGCGACGCGGCGGCTCGACTGCGACTTCATCGCCGGCTGCGACGGCTATCACGGCGTCGCGCGCCGCTCGGTGCCGGCCGGCGCCATCGAGACCTTCGAGCGCGTCTATCCGTTCGGCTGGCTCGGCATCGTCGCCGACGTGCCGCCGGTCGGCGACGAGCTGATCTACGCCAACCATCCGCGCGGCTTCGCGCTGTGCTCGATGCGCTCGCTGACGCGCAGCCGCTACTACGTGCAGTGCAGCCTGGACGAGAGCACCGACGCCTGGCCGGACGACCGCTTCTGGGACGAGATCCGCCGCCGGCTGCCGGCGGCCACCGCCGAGGCGATGACCACCGGCCCGTCGGTGGAAAAGTCGATCGCGCCGCTGCGCTCCTTCGTCGCCGAGCCGCTGCGCTTCGGCCGGCTGCTGCTGGCCGGCGACGCCGCCCACATCGTGCCGCCGACCGGGGCCAAGGGGCTGAACCTGGCGGCGAGCGACATCCGCTACCTGTTCGACGGCCTGCGCGAGCACTACCATGAGCGCTCCGACGCGGGACTCGACGCCTATTCGGGCAAGGCGCTGGCCCGCGTGTGGAAGGCCGAGCGCTTCTCGTGGTGGATGACCAACACGCTGCACCGGTTTCCCGACCAGGGCGGCTTCGGCCAGAAGATCCAGCATGCCGAGCTCGACTACCTGGTCGGCTCGCGCGCCGCCCGCACCGCCATGGCCGAGAACTATGTCGGCCTGCCCTACTGAAGGAGCCCGCCGCCGATGAGCGACGACGACGCACCCCCCGCCGACCGCCGCGCCCAGGGCCTGGCGACGCGCCGCGCCGTGCTCGGCGATGCCTGGGTCGACGCGGCGGAGGCCGGCAAGACGGCGTTCGACGCCCCCTTCCAGGCGCTCATCACCGAGGCCGCCTGGGGCCATGTCTGGTCGCGCGCCGAGCTGACCAGGCGCGAGCGCTCCCTCGTCACCGTCGCCATCCTGGCCGCGCTCGGCCGCGACGACGAGCTGATGCTGCACGCGCGCGCCTGCGCCAACACCGGCGCCAGCGCCGACGACCTGCGCGAGGCGCTGCTGCACGTGGCCATCTATGCCGGCGTGCCGGCGGCCAACCACGCCTTCAAGCTGGTCAAGCAGGTGCTCGCCGAACGGGAGGACGACAGCCGATGAGCGACGACAGCGGGCGCCGCCGGCCGCAGGGCGGCTTCTATCCGCGCGACTTGACGTGGCATCCGCCGGCCTTCACGCCGGGTTACAAGACCTCCGTGCTGCGCGCGCCGCAGAAGGCGCTGGTGGCGCTCGACAGCACCCTGTCGGAGACGACGGGACCGGCGTTCGGCCACGACGCGCTCGGCCCGCTCGACGACGATCTGGTGCACAACTTCGCCCGCTCCGGCGAGAGCGCCATCGGCGAGCGCATCGTCGTGCACGGCCGCCTCGTCGACGAGAACGGCCGCGGCGTGGCCGGCGCGCTGATCGAGGTGTGGCAGGCCAATGCCGGCGGCCGCTACCGGCACAGGAAGGACGGCTATCTGGCCCCGCTCGACGGCAATTTCGGCGGCTGCGGCCGCACGATCACCGGGCCAGACGGCCGCTACGCCTTCCGCACCATTCGCCCCGGCCCCTATCCCTGGCCGAACGGGCCGAACGACTGGCGCCCGTCGCACATCCATTTCTCGGTGTTCGGCGACGGCTTCGCCCAGCGGCTGATCACGCAGATGTATTTCGAGGGCGATCCGCTGATCCCGCGCTGCCCGATCGTGCGCACGATCGCCGATCCGGCCGCCGTCGCGCAGCTCGTCGCCGCGCTCGACATGGCCGAGACGCTGCCGATGGACGCGCTCGCCTACAAGTTCGACATCGTGCTGCGCGGCCGCCGCTCGACGCCGTTCGAGAACCGCCGCGAGGGCAACTGAGCCGGCTGGCCGGCGAGAGCCCGCGACGCCGTTGCCTTCGCGCGGCCGTCCACCGATAAAGGAGCCTGCATGGTTCAGCCCCTCGACCGCCTCCGGGAAACGCCGTCGCAGACGGCCGGCCCCTATGTCCATATCGGCCTGACGCCGAACCTGTGCGGCATCGCCGGCGTCTATCCGCGCGACCTCGGCGCCAGCCTGGTGAACGAAGACACGCGCGGCGCGCGCATCGCCATTGCCGGCCGCGTGCTCGACGGCACCGGCACGCCGCTCAAGGACGCGCTCCTCGAGCTGTGGCAGGCCGACGCGAACGGGCTCTATCCCGCGCCCGGCGAGCCGCGCGGCCGGGCCGATCCGCATTTTGCCGGCTGGGGCCGCGCGGCGGTCGACGCGCAGAGCGGCGAATACCGCTTCGAGACGATCAAGCCCGGCCGCGTGCCGTTCCCCGACGGCCGGCCGATGGCGCCGCACGTCACCGTGTGGATCGTCGCGCGCGGCATCAATCTCGGCCTGTCGACGCGGATGTACTTCGCCGACGAGGAGGCGGCGAACGCCGAGGACCCGGTGCTGGCGCGCATCGAGCACCGCCACCGCGTCGCCACGCTGATCGCGCCGCGCGACGGCGACACCTACCGCTTCGACATCCATCTCCAGGGCGAGCGGGAAACCGTGTTCTTCGACATCTGAGGGCTTGCGCTTGGCCGTTTCCGCCTTCGACCACCCGCTGCTCGCCGCGCTCGTCGGCGACGACGCGCTCGCCCGGCTGTTCGCCGTCGAGGCGGAGCTGGCCGCGATGCTGCGCTTCGAGGCCGCGCTGGCCGAGGCGCAGGCCGCCGAAGGGCTGATCCCGGCGCCGGCGGCGCAGGCGATCGGCGCGGCGAGCGACGGCTTCCGCCCCGACACGGCCGCCCTCGCCGCGGCGACCGGCCGCGACGGCGTCGCGGTGCCCGGACTCCTCGCCCAGCTTCGCACAGCGCTCGGCGCGCCGCATGCCCGCCACCTGCATTTCGGCGCCACAAGCCAGGACGCGGTCGACACCGGCCTGGCGCTGCGGCTCGGCGAGGCGCTGGCGATCCTCGACCGGCGGCTGGCCGCCGCCGTCGCCGCGCTGGAGGCGCTGGAGGCGCGCGACGGCGCCCGCCCGGCGATGGCGCACACGCGCATGCAGGCGGCCGTTCCCGTCACCGCGGCGCGCAAGATCCGCGCCTGGAGCGACCCGCTGATGCGCCACCGCACGCGCCTGCGGCGGATCGCCGACGCGGTGGCGGTGCTGCATTTCGGCGGCGCGGCCGGCACGCTCGACGCGCTCGGCGAGGCGGGCCCGGCGGTCGCCGCGCGGCTGGCGCGCCGGCTCGGCCTCAACCTCGCCGCCCGGCCGCGCCACGGCGAGCGCGACGGCCAGGCCGAGCTCGCCGGCTGGCTGTCGCTCGTCACCGGCAGCCTCGGCAAGATGGGCCAGGACGTGGCGCTGCTGGCGCAGAGCGAGGTGGCCGAGATCAGGCTCGCCGCCGGCGGCGGCTCGTCGGCCATGCCGCACAAGGTCAACCCGGTGCGCGCCGAGACGCTGGTCGCGCTCGCCCGCTTCAACGCCACGCTTCTGGCCGGCATGCACCAGGCGCTGGTGCACGAGGGCGAGCGCTCCGGCGCGGCCTGGACGCTGGAATGGATGCTGCTGCCGCAGATGGTGGTGGCGACCGGCGCCGCCCTCACCCACGCCGCCGCGCTCGCCGGCGAGATCGCCTTTTCAGGCGAGCCCCCGCAGCCGTGAGGCGGCCGGCGGCAACGCCTCACATCGCGTTCATCGTCAGGAGCTCGTAGCCGGCCACCTGCTTGCCGTCCTGGTTGTAGACGCCGACGTCCCAGCGCACCTCGCCATACTCCTCGTTGCGCCGCGTCTTGTGCTTGGCCGTCAGCCGCACCTTGAGCGTGTCGCCGGGCGACACCGGCTCCATGAAGCGCAGATTGTCGAGCCCGTAATTGGCCAGAACCGGGCCGGGCTCGGGATCGACGAACAGCCCGGCGGCGAAGGACAGGATCAGGTAGCCGTGCGCCACCCGGCCGGGGAAGAACGGGTTGGCCGCGGCCGCCGCCTCGTCCATGTGGGCGTAGAAGGTGTCGCCGGTGAAGCGGGCGAAGTGCTCGATGTCGTCGAGGCTCACCTGGCGCTCGCCGGTCCACAGCGTGTGGCCGATCTCCAGCGCGCCGAAGGCGAGGCGGAAGGGATGCGTGTCCTTCTCCAGCGTCGCCGCGCCCGGCACCCAGCGCCGCGTGATGCCGGCGACGAGGTCGGGGCTCGCCTGCACGGCGGTGCGCTGCATGTAGTGCATCACGCCGCGGATGCCGCCGAGCTCCTCGCCGCCGCCCGCCCGGCCCGGGCCGCCATGCACCATGTGCGGCAGCGGCGAGCCGTGCCCGGTCGCCTCCTTGCCGGTGTCGCGGTTGGCGAAGTAGAGCCGGCCGTGATGCGCGCCGGCGCCGAGCACCGCCTGGCGCGCCACCTGCGGATCGCGCGTGAACACCGAGGCGACCAGCGAGCCGCCGCCGCGGTTGGCCAGCGCCAGCGCGTGGTCGAGGTCGCGGTAGCCCATCACGGTGGCGACCGGGCCGAACGCCTCGACCGCGTGCAGCCGCTCCGCCCCGTCGGGATCGTCGGCGACGAACAGCATCGGCGGTACGAAGGCGCCGGCCCGCGCGTCGGCGTCGGCGACGGAAAAGCCGTCGCCGTTCCCGAACACCTGCCGCGCCTCGCCGGCGAGCTCGGCGACCCGCGCCATCACGTCGTCGCGCTGCGCCAGGCTGGCCAGCGCCCCCATGCGCACGCTTTCGGAGCGCGGATTGCCGACGACGGTCTTGCGCAGCCGCTCGGCGACCGCCTCGACCACCGCCTCGCGATGCGCGTCGGGTACCAGGATACGCCGGATGGCGGTGCATTTCTGCCCCGCCTTGGCCGTCATCTCGCGGTGCACCTCGCGGACGAAGGCGTCGAACTCGGCGCTGCCGGGCGTCGCATCCGGCCCGAGGATCGAGGCGTTGAGCGAATCCTGCTCGGCGACGAAGCGCACGGATTGGGCGATCAGATGGCGGTTGCCGCGCAGCATCGCCGCCGTGGCGGCCGAGCCGGTGAAGGAGACGACGTCCTGGCCGGTCAACCGGTCGAGCAGGTCGCCGGCCGAGCCGGCCACGAGCTGCACCGCGCCCTCCGGCAGAAGCTCCGACTCCACCATCATGCGGAAGCACGCCTCGGTCAGCCAGGCCGTCTGCGAGGCCGGCTTGACGATCGCCGGCATGCCGGCGAGCAGCGTCGGCGCCAGCTTCTCCAGCATGCCCCAGACCGGGAAGTTGAAGGCGTTGATGTGCACCGCCACGCCGGTCAGCGGCGTGGCGACGTGCTGGCCGACAAAGCCGCCCGAGCGCGACAGCGGCTCCAGCGCGCCGTCGACATAGACCGTGTCGTCGGGCATCTCGCGCCGCCCCTTGGAGGCGTAGACGAACAGCGTGCCGATGCCGCCGTCGATGTCGATCTGCGAGTCGGCCCGGGTCGCGCCGGTCTCGTAGGACAGCTCGTAGAGCGCCTCGCGCCGCTCGTTGAGATGCTGCGCCAGCGCCTTCAGCATGAAGGCGCGGTCGTGGAAGGTCATGCGCCGCAGCGCCGGGCCGCCGACCTGGCGGGCATGCGCGGCCATCGCCTGGAAGTCGACGCCGCCCGAGCCGAGCTCGGCGATCTCGGCGCCGCTGACGGCGCTCTTCAGCCGCACCGTCTTGCCGGCCGGCGCGATCCAGCGGCCGGCGGCGTAGCTGTTGAGGGAGAGAAGGGACATGGGTGGGACTCCTGATTGCCGATGGGCGTGCCGGGTCAGCCGAGCCGCGCCGGCAGCCGGGCGAAGCCGCGGAAGCGCACCCGCCCGGTGCGCTCGGGCGTGCCGGTGACGGCGAAGCCGGGGAAACGCTGCACAAAGCGGGCGATGGCGATGCGGCCCTCCATGCGCGCCAGCGAGAAGCCGACGCACAGATGGGGCCCGCCGGCAAACGCGAGATGCTTGTTCGGCCTGCGGCCGAGGTCGAGCCGGTCGGGCGCGTCGAACTGGCGCGGGTCGCGGTTGGCCGCGCCGATCGCCAGATGCACGCGCGTGCCCGCCGCCACCGTCTCGCCGTGGAAGACGACGTCCTGCGTCGCCAGGCGGTTGCCGAGCTGGTTGGGGCTCTCGAAGCGCAGGAACTCGTCGACCGCGGTGCCGATCAGCGCCGGCTCGGCCAGAAGCCGCGCCTTTTCCTGCGGCCATTCGTGCAGCGCGTTGAGCGCGTTGCCGATCAGGTTCGTGGTCGTCTCGTGGCCGGCATTGAGGATGAAGATGCAGTTCTGCAGGAGCTCGACCTCCGACAGCGCCTCACCCGCATTGCCGGCGATCAGCCGGGTCAGCACGTCGGTCTGCGGATCGCCCGGCCGCCGCCTGCGCGCGTCGGCCAGCGTCTTCAGATACGCCTTGAAGTCGCGCACCGCGCGGTTGCCGCGCGCCTGCTGCTCGGCGCTCAGGACCGGCTCCAGCGCGCCGAGGATGGCGAGCGACCAGTCGCGCAGCGGGCCGCGCTCGGCATGCGGGATGCCGAACAGGTTGCCGATCACCTCGACCGGGATCGCCGCGGCGAAATCCTCGATCAGGTCGACCGCCTCCCTGTCGGCCATGCGCGCGAGCAGCCGGTCGACCAGCGCGACGAGGCCGGGCTCCATCGCCGCGAGCGCGCGCGGCGTCAGCGCCCCCACCATGATCTTGCGCACCCGCGTGTGCAGCGGCGGATCGTTGAACACCAGGCTCGTCGTGTGGTGCTCGTAGAGCGGCGTGCGGCCGAACTTGGGCAGGAACTCCACCGTCTTGTCGGAGGAGAAGGCGGTCGTGTCGCGGTAGACGCGGTCGAGATCGGCCCAGCGCGACAGCATCACCGAGCCGTCGGCGAAGCGCTTGACCGGCCGATGCGCGAGCAGCGCCCGGTAGAAGGGATAGGGGTCGGCGGCGAAGCCGTCGGGCGGCGCCGTCAGCTCGAAACGCGCCGCCAGTGTCGGATCGGCCTGCATGGGTGCCGCGCTCCTCCGCTCGGCGACAGGGACGGAAGTATTATTGACCGTCCGGTCGGTTTATGCAAGTTTTCGCAACGATGCGGCGCGCCGCCGCGGGGGAGGGTTTGGCATGACGCTGACGCCGCAGGCCGTCGCCGAGAGGAGCGCCGAGGCGATGTGGGCGCGCGACGCCGCCTCGAAATGGCTCGGCGCCACGCTCGACGCGGTGGGGCCCGGCACGGCGGCCCTGTCGATGACGGTCGAGACGCACCACACCAACGGCCACGACATCTGCCACGGCGGCTACATCTTCACGCTGGCCGATTCCGCCTTCGCCTTCGCCTGCAATTCCTACAATACCGTGGTCGTGGCGCAGCACAACGTCATCACCTTCATCGCGCCGGCCAGGCGCGGCGACCGGCTGACCGCCGAGGCGCGCGAGGTGACGCGCTACGGCCGCTCCGGCATCTACGACGTGCGCGTGCGCGACCAGGACGGCCGGCTGATCGCCGAGTTCCGCGGCGCCTCGCGCGCCATCGAGGGCCGGCATTTCGACGAGGCGTCGTGAGGGCGCCGACGGGAGGACGCGGATGAAGGACCTGACACCCCGCAAGGAGGACCTCGACCCGATCGAGATCGCCTCGCGCGACGAGATCGCCGCCCTGCAGCTCGGGCGGCTGAAATGGTCGCTTCGCCACGCCTACGAGAACGTGCCGCACTACCGCCGCGCGTTCGAGGCCGCCGGCGTCCATCCCGACGACCTGAAGGAATTGGCCGACCTGGCGAAGTTCCCCTTCACCGGCAAGGCCGACCTGCGCGACAACTACCCCTTCGGCATGTTCGCCGTGCCGCGCGACAAGGTGATCCGCGTGCACGCCTCGTCCGGCACCACCGGCAAGCCGACCGTCGTCGGCTACACCAGGAACGACATCGACGTGTGGTCCGAGGTGGTCGCCCGCTCGATGCGCGCCTCGGGCACCCGGCCCGGCGATATCGTGCACGTCGCCTATGGCTACGGCCTGTTCACCGGCGGGCTGGGCGCCCATTACGGTGCCGAGCGGCTCGGCTGCACGGTGATCCCGGTGTCGGGCGGCATGACGGCGCGCCAGGTGACGCTGATCGAGGATTTCCGCGCCACCACCATCATGGTGACGCCCTCCTACATGCTGTCGATCCTCGACGCCTACCGCGACCAGGGGCTCGACCCGCGCGAAAGCCCGCTCGAGGTCGGCATCTTCGGCGCCGAGCCGTGGACCAACGCCATGCGCCGGGAGATCGAGGACGCCTTCGACATGCACGCCGTCGACATTTACGGCCTGTCGGAGGTGATCGGCCCGGGCGTGGCCAACGAATGCGTGGAGACCAAGGACGGCCTGCACATCTGGGAGGACCATTTCTACCCCGAGGTGGTCGATCCCGAGACCGGCCGGCCGGTCGCCGACGGCGAGCGCGGCGAGCTCGTCTTCACCTCGCTCACCAAGGAGGCCTTCCCGATCGTGCGCTACCGCACCCGCGACCTGACCCGGCTGCTGCCCGGCACGGCGCGCACCATGCGGCGCATGGAGAAGATCACCGGCCGCTCCGACGACATGATGATCCTGCGCGGCGTCAACGTGTTCCCGACGCAGATCGAGGAGCAGATCCTCGCCGTCGGCGGCCTGGCGCCGCACTTCCAGGTGGAGCTGACGCGCCAGGGCCGCATGGACGAGTTGACCGTGCATGTCGAGATCGCCGCGCCCGACGCGCCCGAGGCGCACCGCACCGACGCCTCGAGCCGGCTCGGCTCGCGCATCAAGGAGGTGATCGGCGTGTCGGTGCGCGTCAACGTGCGCGAGCCCGGCGCGGTGTCGCGCAGCCAGGGCAAGGCGGTGCGCGTCGTCGACAACCGGCCGAAGGACTGAGCGCCGGCGATGCGCGGCGCGACCGCCCTGCCCCGCCATGCGCCCGCCGCCGTGCCGCGGGCGCGCCGCCGGCGCGTGCCGAGCTGATGGCCCGCAGCCGCGCCAAGGACTACGACGACAAGCGCGCCGCCATGCTGCACCAGGCCGCGCAGGTCTTCGCGCGCGACGGCTACGACCGCGCGTCGATGGCGCAGCTCGCCGCCGAGCTCGGCGTGTCGAAGGCGCTGCTCTATCACTACTACGCCTCCAAGGAGGCGCTGCTCTTCGACATCGTGCACGACCATCTGGCCACGCTGGTCGAGGCGGTCGAGGCGGCCGACCGGCCGGAGGCGGAGCCCGAGGCGCGGCTCGAGCGGCTGGTCGCCGCGCTGCTCGAGGCCTATCGCGACGCCGACGCCGAGCACAAGGTGCAGATCAACGCGCTGCGCCTGCTGCCCGAGGCCGATCAGCAGCGCCTCAAGACGCTCGAGCGCCAGCTCGTCGCCACCTTCGCCGATGCCGTCATGCGGCTCGATCCGCCGGCCTTCGCCGCCGATCCGACGCTGCTCAAGCCGGTGACGATGAGCCTGTTCGGCATGCTCAACTGGCTCTATATGTGGTTTCGCGAGGGCGGCGGCATGAGCCGCGGGCGCTACGCGCGGCTTGCCACCCGGCTGCTGGTGTCGGGCGTGCGCGGCCTCGACTGAGTGCGCCGCCAGCTTGCCAGCGCGCGCGCTCCCGTGGCATTCGGGACGCCATGGACGCAACCGCCGACCCGACCGACGGCACGCTCGACCGGCTGATCGCCCGGCTGCACGCGCGCGGCCGGCTGCGCGTGTGGTCGCTGGTCGTCACGGTGTTCGGCGACGCGGTGGTGCCGCGCGGCGGCCGCGTGCCGCTCGCCGTGCTGCGCCAGATCGCCGGCCGGCTCGGCGTCGAGGCGGGCGCGCTGCGCACGGCGCTGTCGCGGCTGGCCGCCGACGGCTGGGTCGAGCGCGAGCGGCGCGGGCGCAACTCCTTCTACCGGCTCGACGAGCGCGGCCGCCACGCCTTCGACCGGGCGACGCGGCGCATCTATGCCGCCGGCCCGCCCGCCTGGGACGGAAGCTGGACCGTGGCGATCGCCGCGCCCGGCGGCAACGGCGCCGGCGCGGCCGAGCTCGAGGAGGCCGGCTTCCTGCGCATCGCCGCCGGCGTGCATCTGCGCCCCGGCGAAGCCGCGCCGGCCGCGCCGCCGGCGCTCGCCAACATGCTGGTCATCCACGGCACCAGCGCCGAGCACCCCGAGATGCTGCGCAGCCTGTGGCCGTCGGGCGAGATCGCGGCGGCCTATCGCGGCTTCATCGAGGCCTACACCCCGTTCGCCGCCGCCCTGGCGCGCGCCCGGCCGGTGCCGCCCGGCGAGGCGATCGCCGCGCGCACGCTGCTGGTGCACGACTGGCGGCGCATCGTGCTGCGCGATCCCGGCCTGCCGCCCGCGCTGCTGCCGACCGACTGGCCCGGCGAGGCGGCGCGCCGCCTGGCGCGCAGCGTCTATGCGCGGCTCGCCGCGCCGAGCGAGGCCTGGCTCGACGCCGCCGGCATGCCGCCGCTCGCCGATCCGGCCGCCTTCGCGCGGCGCTTCGGCGGCCTCGGCGGCTAGGGTTTTCGCGCGAAACGGAACCCGACTCGCCGTCCGGAAGCGCGTCAAAACAACGGGTTGAAGCCGTTCCGTGATTCGGTGAACGAAGAGCGGCACGAAGCCACGCCGCCGCCGCGTGCCGGGGGCGCGCGGCGCCGCCACCGCTCAGGCCTGCGCGCGGCGCGGCTCGACCTTCCAGATCGTGCCCTGCGCGGTGGCGCACAGCGTCTCGCCGTCGTCGTCGACGGCGAACACGTCGCAGTGGCACACCGCCTGGCTGCGGCCGCTGCCGGTGACGCGCGCCCGGGCGACCAGCCGCCGGCCGCGGCCGGGCCGCAGATAGTTGATCTTGAACTCCAGCGTGAGCGAATCGCCGAGCACCGAGCCGCCGGCATAGGCGAGCGCGGAATCGGCCAGATAGCTGATGACGCCGCCATGCACGTAGCCGTGCTGCTGGCGGTGGTCGGCGCGCAGCGCCAGCGCGAGCTCGGCCGCTCCGGGCTCCATCGCCAGGAGCTCGACGCCCATGAAGACGCTGAAGGGCTGGCGCTCCAGCACCCCGCGTCCGAAAGCCAGCATGTCGCTCATCGCCTGCCTTTCCATGCTCGTGCGCCCGGCGGCCGCCGCAGCCGCGTCTCAGCCGTCCGGCGCCAGCGCCAGCAGCGCCAGGCCGGCAACCGTGATCGCCGCGCCGGCCAGCACCGCGCCGCTCGCCCAGCCGTGCCCGAGCAGCCCCTCATAGAGGATGACGAGCGACGGCGTGAGATAGTTGTAGGCGAGCACCTTGGAGGCGGGAAGCCGCAGCGTGGCGAACTGCAGCAGGAAGAACGTGCCGGCGGTGGTGAACACCGCCAGGTAGAGGATCGCCGCCCACACCACCGCCGGCAGGTCGCCCCAGCCGGTGGCGGCGATCTCGCCGGCGCCGTAGAGCGCGATCCACAGCCCGGTCGCCAGCAGCGTCCAGAAGGTGAAGGCGATCACCGGCTCGCCGCGGTTGAGCCGGCGCACCAGCGGCGCGTAGGCGGCGTGGCAGGCGACGCCGACGAAGAAGATCATCTCGCCGCGGCCGACGTCGAAGGCGAGCAGCGCCGCCAGCTCGCCGCCGAAGATCACCCACAGCGCGCCGGCGCCGGCGAGCGCCAGGCTGGCGAGCACGACCGGACGCGGCACCTGGCCGAGAAAAAGCCGGCCGAAGCCGGCCGCCATCAGCGGCATCAGCGTGAAGACCGCCCCCGTCGAGACAGGATCGGTGAGGCGCAGCGCGACGAACATGGTGACGAAGAACACCGCCATCAGCGCGCCGAGCAGCAGGAAGCGCCACGGCGCGCGCGGCGGCGGCACCCGGCCGCGCAGCACCAGCCAGGCGGCCGCGCCCATCAGCGCCGTGCCGATGGCGAAGCGCACCGCGTTGAGCGCCGCCGGCCCGACATGCGGCGCGGCCAGCGCGCCGAAGGAGAACGAGCCGGCGACCAGCGCCGAGAAGGCGAGCATCGCCAGATGGCCGACCAGCTTCTGCCGGCCGGTGGCGTGCACGGTATGCGACCGTGCCGCCGGTCCGTCGCCGCTGCCGATCGCCTCGCTCACCCTGCCCTCGTCACCATCTGCCGCGCGCGGCCCCCGGCCCGCCGCTCACCATCTGCAACGCCAAAGCCGGCGCCGGCAAGCCCCGCGCGGCCGCAGCCATGCCGCCACAGGCGGCCGCCGGCTTTCGCCGGCATGCCGGGGCGGTCCTGCCACCGTCGCCGCGGGCCGGCCGGACCCGGCGGGCCCCGCCCGGCTGCGGCGCGGTCCCATAGCGTTTCCGGGCGAAGGGGAAACCGGTTCGCCGTTCGCAAACGCGCCAAGGCAACAAGTTGCAGCCGATCTGCGATTCCCGCGAACGGCAGATCGGCTCTCGCGCGGTCGGTGCGGCCTATTCCGCCGCCACCCGAGCGGCCGGGTTGTTGGGATGCGTCGTCCAGTTGGCGTAGGTCGGCTCGACCGTCCGGCCGGTGCGCTGGTCGACGACGCCGGCGGCGAGCGGCTCCATGGTGATGCAGTTTTCCACCGGGCACACATTGACGCACAGGTTGCAGCCGACGCACTCGGCGTCGATCACCTCGAAATGGCGCACGCCGTCGACCATGCTGGTGATCGCCTGGTGCGAGGTGTCCTCGCAGGCGATGTGGCAGCGGCCGCACTTGATGCACAGCTCCTGGTCGATGCGCGCCTTGGTGACGTAGTTGAGGTTGAGGTGCTGCCAGTCGCTGATGTTGGGCACCGCGCGGCCGACGATGGCGTCGAGGCTGGCGTGGCCCCTGGCGTCCATCCACTCGCTGAGGCCGGCGATCATCTCCTCGACGATCTTGAAGCCGTAGGTCATCGCCGCCGTGCAGACCTGCACGTTGCCGGCGCCGAGCGCCATGAACTCGGCCGCGTCGCGCCAGGTGGTGATGCCGCCGATGCCGGAGATCGGCAGGCCGGCGGTTTCGGGATCGCGGGCGATCTCGGCCACCATGTTCATGGCGATCGGCTTGACCGCCGGGCCGCAATAGCCGCCGTGGCTGCCCTTGCCGTCGATCATCGGCTCCGGCGCGAAATGGTCGAGATTGACGCCGGTGATCGAGTTGATCGTGTTGATGAGCGACACCGCGTCGGCGCCGCCGGCCTTGGCCGCGCGCGCGGGATAGCGCACATCGGTGATGTTGGGCGTCAGCTTGACGATGACCGGCATGCGCGTGTTGGCCTTGCACCAGCGCGTCACCATCTCGATGTATTCCGGCACCTGGCCGACCGCCGAGCCCATGCCGCGCTCGCTCATGCCGTGCGGGCAGCCGAAATTGAGCTCGACGCCGTCGGCCTCCGTCTCCTCGACGGCGCGCAGGATGGCCTTCCAGTTGTCCTCCTCGCACGGCACCATCAGCGACACGACCACCGCGCGGTCCGGCCACGCCTTCTTCACCGCCTTGATCTCCTGCAGGTTGGTCTGCAGCTTGCGGTCGGTGATCAGCTCGATGTTGTTGAAGCCGAGCAGCCGCCGGTCGGCGCCCCAGATGGCGCCGTAGCGCGGCCCGTTGACGTTGACGATCGGCGGATCCTCGCCGAGCGTCTTCCACACCACGCCGCCCCAGCCCGCCTTGAAGGCGCGCACGACGTTGTACTCCTTGTCGGTCGGCGGCGCCGAAGCCAGCCAGAAGGGGTTCGGCGATTTGATGCCGACGAAATCGTTGCGAATGTCAGCCATGGTCACGGTCCTCCGCCGGTCGTCTGCAGCCGTTCTGCCCTTCACGGGAATCGCAGATCGGCTCCAACTTGCTGTCTTGCCGCGTTTGCGAACGGCGAACCGGTTCCCACTTCGCCTGCAAACGCTCTAGCGGGCGAGCGCGCGGTGCATCGCCTCGGCCGCGTCGCGCCCCTGGGCGACCGCCGTCACGGTCAGGTCGTCGCCGGCCGCCACGCAGTCGCCGCCCGCCCACACCTTGTCGAGCGACGTGCGGCCCTCGGCGTCGACCCTAATGCGGCCGCCCTCCATGGCGATCGACGGGCCGCTGCCGTTGAGGCCGGCCGGCTCGAAGGTCTGGCCGATCGCCTTGAACACCTGGTCGGCGGCAAGCGTCACCGTCTCGCCGGTGCCGGCCAGCCGGCCGCCCTCCTCGCGCGTGTATTCGAGCTCGATCGCCCGCACCGTGCCGTCCTCGGCGACGACGCGCCGGGGCTGCAGCCAGTGGCGGATGGTCACGCCGTTGGCCGCCGCCAGATCCTGCTCGTAGTCGGACGCGTTCATGCGCTCCTTGCCGCGGCGGTAGCAGATGGTCACCTCCTCGGCGCCGAGCAGCTTGGCCTGCACCGCCGCGTCGATGGCCGTCATGCCGCCGCCGATCACCACCACGCGGCGGCCGACCGGCAGCGCGGCGAGATCGCTCGCCTGGCGCAGCTCGGCGATGAAGCCGACCGCGTCGTCGACGCCGGCCGCCTCCTCGCCCTCGGCGCGCAGCGCGTTGACGCCGCCGAGCCCCATGCCGAGGAAGACGGCGTCGAAGCCGCCGGTCAGCTCGCCCAGCGAGAGGTCGCGGCCGAGCGCCTTGCCGTTCTCGATGGCGATGCCGCCGATGGCGGTGACGTAGTCGACCTCCGCCTGGGCGAAGCCGTCGACCGTCTTGTAGGCGGCGATGCCGTATTCGTTGAGGCCGCCCGGCTTGGGCCGCGCCTCGAACACCGTCACGTCATGGCCGTACATCGCCAGCCGGTGGGCGCAGGCGAGCCCGGCCGGGCCGGCGCCGACCACGGCGACGCGCTTGCCGGTCGACGCGGGGCGGTCGTAGAACTGCCGTCCGGCGGCCATCGCCGTGTCGGTCGCGTAGCGCTGCAGCCGGCCGATCTGCACCGGCTTGCCTTCGGCCGCCTCGCGCACGCAGGCCTCCTCGCACAGCGTCTCGGTCGGGCAGACGCGCGCGCACATGCCGCCCAGGATGTTCTGGTCGAAGATGGTGCGCGCCGAGCCCATCGGGTTGCCGGTGGCGATCTGGCGGATGAACAGCGGGATGTCGATGGCGGTCGGGCAGGCCGTCACGCAGGGCGCGTCGTAGCAGAAGTAGCAGCGGTCGGCCTCGACCTGCGCCTCGTGCCGGTCGAACGGCGGGTGCAGGTCGGCGAAGTTCCCGGCGTAGTCCTGCGGCGCCAGGCGCCCCGCGGCGATGCCTTCCTTGAAAGGGCCGTCGGTCATGGCGTGTTCCCCGATCGCTTGTTTTGGCGAACGCTAGCGCAGATTTGTTTTTTTATCAATCGGTCAAATTTTGCCCGCGCCGGGGACCGGCACCCGGCTGCCGCCGCCCCGCCCCGCGCGTCGCGCGCGGCCGCCCTGCAGCTCCTGACGTCAATGAGAAGTGCTTGAAAATCAGCATCTTGCGCCGCTTGCCGGATTCAGACTGGCAGCGCGTTGAATCGCCGTCGCAGGTTGGCGGGCCGGCATGCGGGATGCCGGCGCGCCGGCGTCGTTTCCGCGCGCCGGACGAAGCCCGGGCCCGGCGCCCTCAGCGCGGCCTGCGGCCGGCGCGGCCGGCCGGAGCCTGCACGCCCTTCTTCAGCGCCCTCGCCTGGCCCACCCAGTCCTCGCGCTCGATGCGGCCGCGGAAGCGCAGGTGCTCGTCGACCCAGGCGCGCTCGGCCTTCTTCCACGCCGCGATCTGGGCATAGGTGTAGATGCCGAGACCGTTGAGGATGCCCTCGATCTTCGGCCCGACGCCGGAGATGCGCTTGAGATCGTCGGGCTGTGCCGGGCGCGCGATCGCCTCGGGCCTGGCGCGCGCGCCGCGCGCCCCGCCTGCCGCATCGGCCGCCGTCGCCGTGCCGGCCGGCTCGCGCGAGCCCGCCTCGTTGGCCTTCGCCCTGGCGCTCGGCCGCGTGCCGCTGCGCGTCGGCCCGCCCTCGCGCGAAGTCGACCGCGTGGTGCCCGGCTTGACGCGGGTGCTCGCCGCCGAGCGGCCGCCGCCGACCTGGCCAGCGCTGCGCTGCGGCGCGGAGCTGCCGGGCACCGCACTCGCCCGCCGGCCGCCCTTCCCGCCGCCGGCGGCAAGCTCGGCCTCGGCCGGCGTCTCGGGGTCGGCGGTCTCAGAGGCGACCTCGGAGGCCTTCGACTTCTTGGCGACCGGCGCCCGGGTGACCCGCGCGGTGGGCTCCGGCGCTCGCGTCGAGGCGTCCTTCTCCTCGCTCCGGTGGAAGGTGATGACCGGCTCCTGCTCGGCGAGCTGCGCATCCGACAGCCAGCACAGCGAGCGGTGCCCGTCGCCCAGCTCGCGCAGCGGCGGCACCTCGGTCTCGCACTTGTCGTCGGGCACCAGATGCTTGTAGCGGCAGCGCGTCTGGAACGGACAGCCGGGCGGCGGGTTCATCGCCGACGGCACGTCGCCCTCCAGAACCACATGCTTCTTGCGCACGCTGGTGTCGGCGATCGGGATCGCCGACAGAAGCGCCTCGGTATAGGGGTGGTAGGGCGGCGAGAAGATCTGCTCGGTGGTGCCCTTTTCCACGATGTAGCCGAGATACATCACCACCACCCGGTCGGCGAGGTAGCGCACCACCGACAGGTCGTGGCTGATGAACAGCATCGTCGTCTTCGATTCGCGCTGGATGTCCATCAGCAGCTCGGTGACGGCCGCCTGCACCGACACGTCGAGGGCGGAGACCGGCTCGTCGGCGACCACCACCTTGGGCCGGCCGGCAAAGGCGCGCGCCACGCCGATGCGCTGCTTCTGGCCGCCCGACAGCTGGCGCGGCATGCGCTTTTCGAAGGCGCGCGGCAGCTTGACCAGGTCGAGCAGCTCCAGCATGCGCTGGCGCCGGTCCTCGACCGTGCGGCCGATCTTGAACTTCTCGAGCGTGCGGATGATCTGCGAGCCCACCGAGTGGCTCGGGTTGAGCGTGTCGAACGGGTTCTGGAAGACCATCTGGATCGACGAGATGGTCTCGGTGTCGCGCTGCTGGATCGGCACGTCCTGGATGTGCGTGTTGCCGAGCGTCACCTCGCCGCTGGTCGCCGTCTCCAGCCCGAGCAGCACCTTGGCCAGCGTGGACTTGCCGCAGCCCGACTCGCCCACGATGGCGACCGTCTCGGATTCGCGCGCGTCGAAGCTGATCGCCTCGTTGGCCTTGACGACGCGGCGTTCCGTGCCGCCGAAGATCTCGTTTGCCGACACGGCGTAGTACTTCTTCAGGTCGTCGACCCTGAGCACCGGCGGGCCGGGCTCGACGGCCGGGTTCTGCTTCACGCCTTCGGGCAGCGCCGTCCAGTCGAGCTCCTCGAAGCGCACGCAGCGGCTCATGTGGCTGCCGTGCTCGGGCACCGCGATCATCGGGATCTCGGCTGCGTTGCACACGCCCTCGACGAAGTGGTGGCAGCGCGGCCCGAAATTGCAGCCCTTGGGCCGTTCGTGCGGCAGCGGAAGCTGGCCGGGAATGGCGATCAGCGGGCGGGCGTGCTTGTCGGCGCCGGGCAGCGGGATCGAGCGGAACAGGCCCTGCGTGTAGGGATGGCGCATGCGGTCGAAGACGTCCTCGACCGTGCCGGTCTCCACCGCCTCGCCGGAATACATCACCGTGATGCGGTCGCACGTCTCGAGGATCAGCCCGAGATTGTGCGAGATGAACAGCATCGAGGTGCCGAACTCCTTGCCCAGATCCTTGACCAGGTCGACGATGCCGGCCTCCACCGTGACGTCGAGCGCCGTCGTCGGCTCGTCGAGCAGCAGCAGGTTGGGCTTCGACAGCAGCGCCATGGCGATCACCACGCGCTGCTGCTGGCCGCCGGAAAGCTGGTGCGGATACGAGCCCATCATGCGCTCGGGATCGGGCAGGCGCACCGACTTCAGCATGTCGAGCGAGCGCGCATAGGCCTCCTCGCGCGACGCCCGGTCGTGCAGAAGCGGCACCTCCATGAGCTGACGGCCGACCTTCATCGCCGGATTGAGGCTGGCCATCGGCTCCTGGTAGATCATCGCGATCTTGTTGCCGCGCACGCGGCGCAGCTCCGCCTCCGACATCTCGCCCATGTCGCGGCCCATGAACTTGATGCGGCCGCCAACGATCTTTCCGCGGTTGCCCATGTCGCGCATGATGCCGAGCGCGACGGTCGACTTGCCGCAGCCGGATTCGCCGACCAGGCCCATCGCCTCGCCCGGCATCACCTTGCACGAGAAGTCCATCACCGCCGGGATCTCGCCAGCACGCGTGAAGAAGGAGATCGACAGGTTTTCGATTTCCAGGATCGGTTCCGCCATCGCCCGCCCTCCTCAGTCTTTCAGCGACTGCTCGCGCAGCGCGTCGGCGAGCAGGTTGAGCCCGAGCACGAACGACATCAGCGCGATGACCGGCGGCAGGGCGGGATGGACGTAGGCGCGCAACAGCCGGCTCGACTCCTTGATCGCCGTGCCCCAGTCGGGGCTCTCCGGCGCCAGGCCGAGGCCGAAATAGCCGAGCGTGCCGAGCAGGATGGTGGTGTAGCCGATGCGCAGGCACACATCGACGATCAGCGGCCCGCGCGCGTTGGGCAGGATCTCCCACAGCATGATGTACCACGGGCTTTCGCCGCGCGTCTGGGCGGCCGCCACGTAGTCGCGCGTCTGGATGTCCATGGTCAGGCTGCGCACGATGCGGAAGACGCCCGGCGCGGAGGCGAAGACGACGGCGACGAAGATGTTGAGCTCGTTCGGCTCGATCGCGATGATGCCGAGCGGGTCGGCGTCGAACACGAGGCCGAGATAGACCCAGCCGCCGAGCAGCACCGTGATCGCGAGCTGCACGGCCAGAAGCCGCGGCCGGCTGCGGAAGCGCGTCCAGAACAGCGTGCCGAAGAAGACGATCGGGAAGACGAAGAAGAAGCCGGCGAGCCATTGCGGGATCGCCGTCTCGCGGATGCCCGGCGTCACCAGCAGGTAGAACAGCAGGATGACCGGAAAGGCCAGCACCAGGTTGGCCATGAACGACAGCACCGTGTCGACGCGGCCGCCGTAATAGCCGGCCGGCAGGCCGAGCGTGGTGCCCACCATCAGCGCGAAGGCGGTCGCCGCCGGCGCGATGATGAGCACGATCTGGCTGCCGTAGACCATGCGCGAGAAGACGTCGCGGGCGAGCTTGTCGCCGCCGAGCAGGAACACCCGGCCGGTCTCCGGCTCGACCGCGCCGGGCAGCGCGTCCTTCATGACGAAGATCTGGTCGAGCGGCGCGAAGGGCGCCACCAGGTCGGCGAAGATCGCGGTGAACAGCCAGAAGGCGCAGATCAGCACGCCGGCCACGCCGACGCCGGTGTCGAAGAGCTGGCCGTAGAGGCCGAGCCGCCGCTTGAAGCCGAGCGACAGGGCGAGGAGGATGCCGAGCGCCAGCCACACCGGCCAGAACCGATAGACGAGGCCGAGCAGGATCTCGAAGGGTCCGATGAACTCCAGTTGCATGGCCGCGCCTTTCTATTTCACGCGAATGCGCGGGTTGAGGAAGGCGTAGCCGATGTCGGAGATGAGCTGCGTCGACAGCACCACGAAGACCGAGACCAGCGAGCAGCCGAGCAGGAGGTCGATGTCGTTGTTGCCGGCCGCCTCCACCAGCGTGAAGCCGAAGCCCTGGTAGCGGAACATCACCTCGACGATGACGACGCCGGTGAGCAGCCAGGGAAACTGCAGCATGATGACGGTGAAGGGCGCGATCAGCGCGTTGCGCAGCGCGTGCTTCATCACCACCTGGCGGAAGCTCAGGCCCTTGAGCCGGGCGGTGCGGATGTATTGCTGCGTCATCACCTCGACCATCGAGGCGCGCGTCATGCGGGCGATGTAGCCGGTGCCGTAGATGGCCATGGTCATCACCGGCAGGGTGAAGTTGAAGAAGTTGATGCCCTGGCTGGTCGCCGTGGCGGCCGAGCCGTTGAGGATGCCGAGCCAGGAGGCGAAAACGACGGTGAAGATGACGCCGGAGACGTATTCCGGCGTCGCGGTCGTGGTGATCGAGGCGACCGAGAGACTTCGGTCCGTGCGCGTGCCCTCGCGCATGCCGGCCAGCACCCCGACCAGCAGCGACACGGGGACCATCACCACCATCACCCAGAACATCAGGATGCCGGTGGCGCCGAGCGCGGGAAACAGCTTCTCGGCCACCGGCACCTTGAACTTGGTGGAACAGCCGAACTCGCCCTGCAGGATGCCCGAATAGTGCGGCTCGGCCGGCTCGTCGCAGTAGCGGAAGCGCGGCACCGCCTCGCCCGTCGCCGGGTCGACGTTGGGCTGCTTGGGCATGACGCCGAGCCACTGGCCGTAGCGCACGAAGAAGTTCTGGCGGTAGCCGTTGGCCTCGAGCCAGCTTTCCAGGTCCTCCTGCGAGGAGCGCATGTCGAGCTGGCTGATCGCGAGCTTCTTCAGGTTCGGTTCGAGATTGACCAGAAAGAAGACCACCAGCGTCAGACACACCATGGTCAGGGCCATGACGCCGAGACGTCGCAGAATGAAGGTCAGCATCGGAGCCCCATCCCCTCGGGGTTCGTCGTCTTATCGTTGTTATTGGAGGTGCGGAGAGGGGCCGGCCGGCCCCTCTCCTGCGGCCCTCGTCAGGCCTCGTCGAGCCAGACGTCCTCGAGGTTGATCTCGAAGGTCTGGTGGATGCCGTGGTTCTTCACCTGCGGCGCGAAGTGGTTGTAGATCTTGCGCCAGTAGGGCTGGATGATGATGCCGGAGTTCTGGATGTGCTCCTCGATCCCCTTCATCACCGTCTTGCGCTCTTCCGCGTCCGGGATGGTCAGCGCCTCCTCGATCATGGCGTCGAGATCGGCGTTCGAGTAGCCGGCCTCGTTCCACGCCTCGCCGGTGCGGTAGGCGAGCGCGATGACCTGGATGCCGAGCGGGCGCATGTTCCAGTTGGTCATCGAGTAGGGATACTTCGTCCAGTCGTTCCAGAAGGTCGAGCCGGGAAGCACGGTGCGCTTGACCTTGAAGCCGGCGTCGCGGAGCTGCGCGGCGATGGCGTCGCCGGTGTTCTTGTGCCAGTCCTCGTCGACGGTGATGAGCTCGTGCTCGTAGTCGGACTGGCCGGCCTCCTCCATCAGCGACTTGGCCTTGTCCACGTCGCGGCTGATCGGCGGCAGCTCGACATATTCCGGGTGGATCGGGCAGACGTGGTGGTTCTCGGCCGTCTCGCCGGCATTGCCGTAGCCGAGGCCGAGCACGACCGCGTTGTCGACGGCGAGCTGCAGCGCGTTGCGCACCCGCTGGTCGTCATAGGGCGCGTTGTTGACGTTGGCGCGCGCCACGATCGTGTTGGCGGTGACCTTCTCCGACTTCTCCAGGCCGAGCGAGTCGAGAATGTCGACATAGTCGGCCGTCGTCTCGTAGTTGGTGTGCACCTCGCCGGCCTCGAAGGCCGACACCATGGCCGAGGGGTCGGTGCCGTAGTCGATGAACTCGATGCCGTCGAGATGGGCCTCGCCGCCCCACCACGTGCCGTTCTCGCGCCGCTTCAGCTCGACCCGGTTGCCGACCTCGTAGGTGACCAGCTCGAACGGGCCGGTGCCGATCGGGTTGGCGACGAAGTCGCGGCCCGTCTCGTCGAAGCTCGGATGCACGATCAGGCCCGGATAGTCGGCCATGCCGGGGATGATCGAGATGTCGGGCGACAGCAGCACCAGCCGGACCGTCATGTCGTCGACCTTTTCGATCGCGCCCTCGCGCGCCTTCTTGGTCTCCGGGTCGATCAGCGAGGCCATGCGGGTGGCCATCGAGTTGCCCTCGACGGTCTGGTCGCACCAGCGGGTGATGTTGTAGATCACGTCGTCGGCTGTGAACTTGTCGCCGTTGTTCCACTCGGCGCCGGGGCGCAGCCGCAGCACGTATTCGGTGGCGTCGTCGTTGACCTCCCAGCCCTCGAGCAGCTTGCCCTCGAAGGTGAAGTCGCGGGTGTACTTGACCAGCGGCTCCAGCGTCTGGCGCATGGCGTTGGCGATCTCCGACCAGTCGGCCGTGCGCGGGTCCTTCGGCTCCTTGACCAGCATGGCGACGCGCAGCACGCCGCCCTTCTTGGGCTCCTGCGCCAGCGCGCGGCTCGGCGCGGCCATGCCGAGCATGCCGTAGGCGGCCGCGGTGGAGGCGCCGAAGGCGCTCGCCAGCGCCAGGAACTCGCGGCGGTCCATGCGGCCGGCCTTCGCCTCCTCTGCCAGCGCCTCGATTTTCGCGGGTACGCGATCCCCGTTGCTCTTGTAGAACTTCATTGACGCTCTCCCATGCGTTAGGTGTCGAACCGTAGCATTCCGCATAGCCCGCGGGTTGTCAAAGAAGCGGACCACACGGAAACCCCGTCGCGACTGTGCAACTTTGGCCGCCAGGCGGATGCCGGATTTGCGACAGGCTTGGCGCAAATCGGTCATTAATCGTCGCAAACGTCGCCCTGCGCCGCAACCGTCGAATCGTCGCTGCCGGCGACTTGCCCTCGCCGGCAGCCGATGGCCCGGTCCGGTCGCCGCTATCCCGGCGACATGCCGCGCAGCCGCTCGTTGCGCCGGCGGATCAGCTCGAGCGTCGTCAGAAGGATGATCGACAGCGCCACCAGCAGGCTGGCGAGCGCCAGGATGGTCGGACTGATCTCCTCGCGCAGGCCGGAGAACATGCGCACCGTCATCGGCGTCTGCTCCGGCCCGGCCATGAAGTTGACGATGACGACCTCGTCGAGCGAGGTGACGAAGGCGAACAGCGCGCCGGAGATCACGCCGGGCAGCAGCAGCGGCAGGATCACCTTGAAGAAGGTGCGCGACTGGTTGGCGCCGAGGCTCTGCGAGGCGCGGATCAGCGTCTCGTCGAAGCCGGCCAGCGAGGCCGTGACCGTCAGCACCACGAAGGGCGTGCCGAGCACCACGTGGCTGAGGATGATGCCGGGGAAGGTCTGCGACAGGCCGACGCGCGCGAAGAAGGAGAACAGCGCCGCCGCGGTGATGATCAGCGGCACGATCATCGGCGAGATCAGCACCGCGGTGATGACGGCGCGCGCCGGCATGTTGCGCCGGTTGAGGCCGAGCGCGGCGAGCGTGCCGAGCGCGGTCGCCAGGATCGTCGAGGAGATCGAGATGATGAATGAGTTGGCGATCGAGCTCGTCCACTCCGACGAGGTGACGAGATTGTCGAACCAGCGCATCGAGTAGCCGGCCGGATCGAAGGTCAGCATCTCGCGCGTGAAGGTGAAGTAGGGCTCGGCGTTGAAGGCGAGCGGGATGATGACGATGATCGGCGCGATCAGGAAGAAGAAGATCAGTCCGCAGATCACCCGGAACGCGTGGTGCCAGACGCGTTCGGCGGTCGTCGCATAGGCTGGCAGAGCCATCGGTCTCCTCCGGTTCCTACGGCATGCTGCGGCCGGGTGCGCGCACCCGGCCCCGCAGACATGCGGCAAAGTCTGTCGTCCCGGCCATCAGGCCGTGCGACGCGCGCTGCACATGGTCCGCCGTCATCGCCTAGCCGAACTTCAGCTTGTCGACGCCGACGAGCTTGTTGAAGGCCCAGTAGATGAGGAGCACGGCGACGAGCAGGATGGTCGCCAGCGCCGCGGCCAGCTTGAGCTGGGCGCTCGAGCCCTGCATGTTCTGGGCGATCAGGTTCGAGATGAAGATGCCGGTCTCGCCGCCGACCAGCGCCGGCGTGATGTAGTAGCCGATCGCCAGGATGAAGACGAGGATGCAGCCGGCCGCCAGCCCGGGCAGCGTGAGCGGGAAGTAGACCCGCCACCAGGCGCGGAACGGGTGCGCGCCGAGCGACTTGGCCGCGCGCAGATAGCTCGGCGGGATGGTCTTCATCACCGAGTAGAGCGGCAGGATCATGAACGGCAGCAGGATGTGCGTCATGGCGATGATCGTGCCGGTGCGGTTGTAGATCATGCGCAGCCGGCCGTTGTCGTCGACCAGGCCGGCGGCGACCAACAGGTCGTTGAGCACGCCCTGCTGCTGCAACAGCACGATCCAGGCCGAGGTGCGCACCAGCAGCGACGTCCAGAACGGCAGCAGCACCAGGATGAGCAGCAGGTTGGCCGTGCGCGTCGGCTGCGTGGCCAGAAGATAGGACACCGGATAGGCGAGCAGCACGCACAGCCCGGTGATCAGCAGGCTCATCCAGGCGGTGCGGAAGAACAGCCCCTTGTAGACCTGGTAGACCTCCGGCCGCGGCGCGATCTCGCCCTCGGCGTTGTATTCGTAGTCGAGCGCCAAGAGGTAGTAGGTCGGCGTCAGCAGCCGCGTCTCGCGCTTGAGGATGCGCCAGAACTCCAGATTGGTCCAGTCCTCGTCGGCCTCGATGAACTTCTCACGGTAGGGGGCCGACCATTCGTCGACCTGGCGCGCGGTGCGCATCATGGTGCTGCGCGCGCCGGGGATCTCGCGGTTGATGCGCGCCGCCGCGCGGCCGATGGTGCGGTTTTCCACGCCGACGATCATGTCGGCGGCCATCGCCTGGAACACGGGCTCGGGCGGCACCTCGGTGCCGTCCCAGTCCTGCAGCGCGCTCGCCGTCTGCGGCAGGAACTCGCGGATCTCGGGATTGTAGACCGAGCGCCAGATCATCGCGATGATCGGCACCACGAAGACGATGAGGATGAACAGAAGCAAGGGCGCCACCAGCGCCAGCGCCCGGCGGCGCTCGATCGACTGCGAGCGGCGCAGCGCCTGCTTGAGCGGCGTGCCGTCGGCCGCCAGGATCGGGGCGGCCGTGCCGCGCCTTTCAGTGCTGCTCGCCATTGCGTCCGTCCATCGTCATCGTGGCATCGTGCGGTGAGAGACGGCGGGGCGCCGGAGCGCCCCGCCGCGGTCGGTCGGGATCAGCCGGCGACCCAGGCGTTGAAGCGCTCCTCGAGCGCGTCGCCGTAGTCGGCCCAGAACTGGACGTCGAACGGGATCGCCGTCTCGAGGTTCTCCGGATTGGTCGGCATGTGCGGCTTCATGTCGATGTCGGTGCCCTCGAGCATGCCGACCAGCGGCGCCGACGATTTACGCGCCGGGCCGTAGGAGATGTACTTGGCCTGGTCGGCGAGCCGCTGCGTGTCGGTGGCGAAGCGGATGTAGTCCTTGATCAGGTCGAGATTGCCGGTGTCGACCGGCACCACCCAGCCGTCCGTCTCGAACATCTGGTGGTCCCACATGATCTTGAACGGCTGGTCCTCGTTGACCTGCGCGTTGAAGATGCGGCCGTTATAGGCGGTGGCGATCGCCGCCTCCTGGTCGGCCAGCATCTGCGGCGGCTGGGCGCCCTCGGTCCACCAGATAACGTTGTCCTTGATCTCGTCGAGCTTGGCGAAGGCGCGGTCCTGGCCCTCGCGGGTGGCTAGCACCTCGTAGACCTGGTCGACCTCGACGCCGTCGGCCAGCAGCGCCCATTCGAGGTTCTTCTGCGGGATCTTCTGCAGCGAGCGGGTGCCCGGGAACTTCTCCAGATCCCACACGTCCTCGACCGTCTTCGGGCCTTCGCCGTCGAACGCCTCGGTGTTGTAGGCGAACATGGTGGCGTAGAGGATCTGCGGGATGAAGCAGGGGCCGAGCGTGCCCTCGATGAAGTCCTCGGTCGCCGGCGTGCCGTCGGGCGCCGGCTCGAGCCACTCGTTGTGGTCGATCTCGAGGATCAGGCCCTCGTCGCAGGCGCGCTGCGCGTCGGCCTGCAGCATGTCGACGACGTCCCACGTCACGTTGCCGGCCTCGACCTGGGCGCGGATGCCGGCCAGCGCGTTGGCCGACTTGTCCTCGTTGAGGATCTCGACGCCGGTCTTCTCCTCGTAGGGCTCGTGATAGGCCTTCTGCTGCGAGTTCGAGTAGGCGCCGCCCCACGAGACGATCGTGAGCTGCTGGTCCTGGGCGACCGCGCCGGTGACCGCGAGGGCCGCGACCGAGCCGGTCATCAGAAGAAATCGTTTCATACTCTCACCTTCCTTTGCACGTGAAAGAACTGCTTCGGGATCGGAGACACACACAGGAGGAATGTCCGGCTTTTCTTGTCGTGTGGTAAGGCCGCCGGAAGGCCCCGTTGTCGGCGCGTGGCGCGCCTGCTCACCCGGCGGAATCGAGCGCGCGGCAGTCCTCGGTCGCCCATCCCACGCGCACCTTCTCGCCCGGCTTGAAGCGCCGGGCGCCAAGCCGGTTTCGCGTCTTGACGACGAAGTCGCTGTTGCCGGCGACCGTCATGCGCGTGCGGATGTGGTCGCCGAGATAGATCACCTCCTCGACGCGGCCGGTCACCGTGTGGTCGGTGACCGATCCGTCGGGGTCGATCTCGACGCGCTCCGGCCGGATGGAAAGCTGGGTCCGCTCGCCCGGGCCGGCGTTGATGGCGAGCGCGTTGACCGTCTCGCCATCGGTCAGCTCGACGCGGGCGATGCCGTCGTTGATCGCCCGGATCTTGCCGTGCAGGGTGTTGTTCTCGCCGATGAACTGCGCCACGAAGCTGTTCTCCGGCTTCTCGTAGAGCACCTCGGGCGCGGCGAGCTGCTGCACCTTGCCGTCGTTGAACACGGCGATGCGGTCCGACATCGTCAGCGCCTCGCCCTGGTCGTGGGTGACGTAGATCACCGTCACGCCGAGCGATTCGTGGATGTGCTTGATCTCGAACTGCATGTGCTCGCGAAGCTGCTTGTCGAGCGCGCCGAGCGGCTCGTCCATCAGCACCAGCTCCGGCTCGAAGACGAGCGCGCGGGCGAGCGCCACGCGCTGCTGCTGGCCGCCGGAAAGCTGTGC
Source organism: Aquibium sp. A9E412 (assembly GCF_030398335.1). Classification (GTDB taxonomy): domain Bacteria; phylum Pseudomonadota; class Alphaproteobacteria; order Rhizobiales; family Rhizobiaceae; genus A9E412. Next base: position 7,741 of record NZ_JAOAOP010000021.1, on the reverse strand, counting down.
CGGGCGGCGGCCGTGGAAGCCGCCCTCGCCCATCTGCACCATGTCGAGGGCGCGCTGCACCTTCTTCTGCGCGTCGGCCTTGTTGATGCCGCGCACCTCGAGCGGGAAGGCCAGGTTCTCCGCGATCGTCATGTGCGGAAACAGCGCGTAGTTCTGGAACACCATGCCGATGCCGCGCTTGTGCGGCGGCACGCTGTTGATCGGCCGGCCGTCGAGGAAGATCTCGCCGTGGGTGGCGGCCTCGAAGCCGGCGACCATCATCAGGCAGGTCGTCTTGCCGGAGCCCGACGGCCCCAGCATCGTCAGGAACTCGCCCCTGGCGATGTCGAGATTGAGGTTTTTGACGACGAGCGTTTCGCCGTCATAGGACTTCTGGACCTCCTCGAACCGGACCATCGGCATGTCGGAGGTCTCGGCGCCGGACGCGTTCGATGCACGCGCCTCGGCCTCGGCGCTTTTGGCGTCGTTCAAATGCCTGTTCCCCTTTGTTCATTTTTTTCAATACCTAGGGCAACATTTTTTGATGATCAAACCCCTTTGCGACATTGCGTGACGCATCGAGAAAGATTGACGCGATAGACAGCGCCGCATGTGTCGAATGAAGTCGACGATCCGGTTGACCGGCCCGTGGCCGAAATCAAACGGTATCTATCGCCGTCCACAGACGTGCAATCATACCGCTAATTGCCGGTCATCGATTTCTCGGAAGGACGGAAGCTTGAAGAAACAAGCCATATAAGTCCGTATATTACGTACAGAAAGGGAATATTTTTCTTATGTTGGCGCCTTCATTGAAAACATATACGAAAAAACATGTCGATCTCCGGTCGGCGTCAAGTCCCGGCGGGGGTCTTTGAAACGGGAAAAGCTTTGCCTGCGTGCATCGGCGCAGAAAAACCGGCTCCTCCGGGAAGCTTCACCGCCGTGCCCGGCAGGGCCGCGAACGCAAGAAGCCCGGCCGGTGGAGGGGAAGCCGGCCGGGCTCTCGCCGAGTCCCCGGCATGTTCGACCGGGGACGGGGCAGGGAATCGTCGCTACCTGGCGCTCGCCACCGGCGCCACCAGGGGCGTGATGCGGCGCACGGCCACGCGCCGGTTCTCGCGCTCGCGCTCCGGCGTCTCGATCTTCAGGTAGCGTTCGCCATAGCCCTGGGTGACCAGGTTCTCCGGCGGGATGCCGAACACGTTGGTCAGCGCCCGCGCCACGGCGTCGGCACGGCGGTCCGACAGCGCGAGATTGGCGAGGTCGGAGCCCACGGCATCGGTGTGCCCCTCGATCAGGAAGGTCTCGCCGGGGTTCTGCTCGATCATCCGGTCGATGGCGAGCGCCAGCGCCTCCAGCTCGTCGATCTCGCTTTCGGGGATCTCCGCCGAGCCGAACTCGAAGTTCACCGTGTCGAGATCGACGCGGCGCACCTTGTCGCGCACGCGGGAGGAGTAGCGCACGTCGTCGACCGTGTAGAGCCGCTCGACGCGCTCGACCGGAGGCTGGTCGAGGAACTCGTAGTAGGCCTGCGGATCCTCGACGCGCTCGGCCTCCAGGATGTACTCCGACACCGGGATCGTCAGGCGCAGCGGCGGCAGGTCGCGCGCCGGGTCGCGCCAGCGGCGCTCGCCCTCGCCCCAGCGCTCGCGCGGCACGTAGACGAGCACGTACTCGTCGCCGTCCGGCGTGATGCGCGCGCGGCGCAGCACGTCGCCGTAGCGGTTGCGGATGGTGACGACGCGCGTGCCGTCGGCCCGCACGATCACCTCGCGGGTGCGGCCGCGCGGCAGCTCCTCGTAGTAGACCTCGCGCGCGTCGCGCACCAGCCGGTCGCGGTCGCCGCCCTCGACGACGATCTGGTCGCCGAAGCGGATGACGATGCGGTCGCCGAACTCGCGCACGACCTCGGCATCCTCGCGCCGCTCGCGGCGCGGCGGCCGGCGGCCCTCGATGCGGCGGCCCTCTTCGCCGATCACCGATTCCAGATCGCCGATGGCGAGCGGCTGCTGCGCCTCCTCGTCGGAAGCCGGCGGCGGCGCGGCCTCGCCGGCCTGCTGCCCGTCATCGGCCGGCTGCTCGGCGCTGCTGCCGGCCGAACCGTCCGGCGCGGCCGTCGGCGCGCCCTCGGCGTCGGCGTCCTTCTGGCTGTCGAGCACCGGGGCGGCATCGGCGGGCGCGCCGTCGGTCGCTTCCTCGGGCTGCTCCTCGGCCTCGTCGGCCGGCTCACCGTCCTCGGCGGGAGGCGCGTCCGGGGCGGGCTCGGGGCCCTCCTCGACCGGGCCTTCCAGCAGCTCGTCGTCGGTGCCGACCTCCGGCTGCTCCTCGGTCTCCTCGGCCGGCGCGCCGTCCTGCTGCGCCGGCGGGGCGCTCGGCGCGGGCTCCGGCCCCTCTTCCACCGGGCCTTCCAGCAGCTCGTCGTCGGCGGCCGCGCCGTCGTCGGCGCCGGCCTCCGGCTGCTCGTCAACCGCGTCGGCCGGCTCGGCATTCTGCGCGGGTGGCTGGCTCGGCGCCGGTTCGGGGCCTTCCTCGACGGGGCCTTCCAGCATGCCGTCGTCCTGCGGCGCGGGCTCGGCCGCCTCGGCCGGCGCGTCCTGCTGCGCCGGCGGCGGGCTCGGCGCGGGTTCGGGACCCTCCTCGACCGGGCCTTCCAGCATGCCGTCGTCCTGCGGCGCGGGCTCGACCGCCTCGGCCGGCGCGTCCTGCTGCGCCGGCGGCGGGCTCGGCGCGGGTTCCGGCCCCTCTTCCACCGGGCCTTCCAGCATGCCGTCGTCCTGTGGCGGCGGCTCGGCCGCGGCACCGGCGGGCGGCGCATCGTCGCCGACCGGAGGCTGCGGCTCGGCCGCGGGTTCGGCCGGCGGCTCCTCGGCCGGCGGCTGCTCGGGCGGAGGCGCGTCCTGCCCCTGCCCCTGGCCCTGGCCGCCGGCGCTTGCGCCGCCGCCCTGGCCGCCATTCGCGGCACCCTCGCCGCCACGGTCCTCCGGCGGTTGCTCGCCGTTCTCTTCCCGTCGCCTCTCGTCCTCGCCGAGCGCCTCGGCCTGGGCCAGGATGATGCGCGCGTTGGGCGCGCCGCGCGTCGCGTTGACGAGGTCGCTGCTCGACAGCCGGTCCATGCCGGCGGCGATCGACGGCGGCGTCGCCGCCATCAACAGGCCGAGCGCGGTTCCTGCCAGGATGCGGCCCCGGATAGCTCTGGTCATCAAATGCACTCCTCGAATTCGGTCGTCCCGTCATCGGCGTAATCGGCGACCGGACATTTGGTTCCCGCCACAGCCGCCGCGCGGCCGATTGCGGCGGCGGCGCGGCGGCGGCGCGGCGACAGGGCGGCGGCCGCCACGAGCCGCTTGACCGCGGCCGCGCGGCGCGCCAAACCGCGGCGATGGACGAGCCCTTCTGGAAGACCAAGCCGCTGGCCGCGATGAGCGCGGCCGAATGGGAGGCGCTGTGCGACGGCTGCGGCAAGTGCTGCCTGGCCAAGCTCGAGGACGAGGACACCGGCGAGATCCACTGGACGAGCGTCGCCTGCCGGCTGTTCGATGCCGGCCTGTGCCGCTGCACCGACTATGCCAACCGGCTCGAGCGCGTGCCCGATTGCGTGCGGCTGACGCCCGACAACGTCGCCACCATTGCCTGGCTGCCGGCGACCTGCGCCTACCGCCTGGTCGCCGAGGGGCGCGACCTGCCGGCCTGGCACCCGCTCGTCTCCGGCCGGGCCGACAGCGTGCACGAGGCCGGCGTGTCGATCCGCGGCCGGGTCACCGCCTTCGAGGAGGAGTGCGACGAGCCGGAGGCCTATGTCGCGCACATCCTGCCCGAGGAACCCTAGCGTTTGCAGGCGAAGCGCAGACCGGTTCGCCGTCCTAGAACGCCTCAAGACGACCAGTTGGAGCCGAGCTGCGATTGTCTGAAAGGCAGGACGGCTCCAGCCCGGCTTGCGCCGGCCGCCGGGCCATGCCAAAGCGGCGCACCGGCCGCGACCTGCCACGCGGCGCATGCGACGGGGAGAGACCGGTGAGCGAACAGGACACGCGGGCGCTGATCGAGCGCTATCTCGCCGCCTTCAACGCCGGCGACCACGAGGCGATGCTCGCGCTTCTGGCCGACGACGTGGCGCACGACATCAACCAGGACGGCCGCGAGATCGGCCGCGAGAAGTTCCGCTGGTTCCTCGCCATGATGGCGCGCCACTATCGCGAGGCGCTGAGCGACATCGTCGTCATGACCGCGCCGGGCGGCGTGCGCGCGGCGGCCGAGTTCACCGTGCGCGGCACCTATCTGGCCACCGCCGAGGGCCTGCCGGAGGCGCGCGGCCAGCGCTACACGCTGCCCGCCGGCATCTTCTTCGAGGTCGACGACGGCGCCATCAGCCGCGTCTCCACCTATTACAACCTGGCCGACTGGACCGCCCAGGTGCGCGACGCGCCATGAGCGGCGAGGCCGCGATCGCCATCCGCCGGCTTTCCGGCGACGCGCTGCAGCAGCGTCTCGACGACCTGGCGCGCCTGCGCATCGCCGTCTTCCGCGCCTTCCCCTATCTCTACGACGGCGACGCCGACTACGAGCGCGGCTATCTCGCCGCCTATGCCCGCTCGCCGGGCGCCGTCGTCGTCGGCGCCTTCGCCGGCCCGCGCATGGTGGGCGCGGCGACCGCCGCGCCGCTCGCCGATCATTTCGACGCCTTCGCGCGGCCGCTGGCGGCGGCCGGCCTCGATCCGCGGCGGCTGTTCTACTTCGGCGAATCCGTGCTCGAGCCGGCCTGGCGCGGCCGCGGCATCGGCGTGCGCTTCTTCGAGGAGCGCGAGCGCGCCGCCCGCGAGCAGGGCTTCGACCAGGCGCTGTTTTCCGCCGTCGTGCGGCCGGCGGACCATCCGCTGCGGCCCGACGGCTACGTGCCGCTCGACGCCTTCTGGCGCCGGCGCGGCTACGCGCGGGTGCCCGGCCTGCAGACGCACTTCGCCTGGAAGGACGTCGACCAGCCGGGCGAGACCGAAAAGCCCATGGAATACTGGCTGAAGCGGCTCGGCTGAGCCGCCTCCGTCCGGCGGCGCGCCGCCGCACCGGCTGAACCTGCGATGAACGGCCGGTTCGCGCAGCGTTCAGCCGCGCCCTGCCATCGTCCTCCCGTCGCCTTGGAACGCAACCACCGCCACGCGAGAGGACCCATGTTCAAGACACTCAGGATCGCCGCCCTTTCCGCCCTCGTCGGGCTCGGCACGCTCGCCGCCATGCCGGCCACCGCACAGGCCGACGGCTTCAGCTTCAGCATCGGCGGCAACGGTGCCCGCGCCGGCGTGCACATCGGCGAAAGCGGCCATTCCTACCGCCGCGCGCCGCGCGCCCGTGGCCGCCACTGCACGCCGCATCGCGCCGTCAACAAGGCGGAGCGGCTCGGTGTGCGCCGCGCCCGCGTGGTGCGGGCCAACCGGCGCGCCATCGTCGTGCGCGGCCGGCTGCACCACCGTCCCGTGCGCATCGTCTTCGCCCGCGCGCCGCGCTGCCCGATCGTCTCGCTCTGAGGCCCGGCCGGCGCCAGGCCGCACCGCAAAAAGGCGCTGCCGGCCAGGCCGGCGGCGCCTTTCTGCCATGTGTTGTGCGAGGCGCCGGCCGCGGCGCGACGGGCACGCCGCGCACCGCGCAGCCTACTGCTCGAGCCCGAAGGTGACCTCCACCTCGACGCGATAGGTCGTCTCGCCGGCCTCGACCGGCGCGGCACCGGCCGCGTCCATGCGCATCGCCCGCACCTCCATCGGCCGCGGCCCGTCCTGCCCCTGGCGCTCGCGCATGCTCAGGATCGGGCCGACCGACGCGCCGGCCGCCTCGGCCAGCGTGCGCGCCCGTGCGATGGCGTCCTCCACCGCGCGCTGCCGCGCCGTCGTCAGCGCCGCGGAGGGATCGGCGTTGAGAAAGGCGATGTTGCCGCCCTGGTTGACGCCGAGCGTCACCGCCCGGTCGAGGATCGCGCCGGTGTTGCCGATTTCGCGCACGCGCACCGTCAGCGTGTTGCTGACGGTGTAGCCGACGATGCGCGGCCGGCCCTCGCCGTTTTCCGGGTAGACCTGGCGCGGCTGGATCGACAGGCCGGCGGTCTGCAGGTCGCGTGCGGCGACGCCCTCCTCCTTCATCGCCGCGATCACCGCCCGCATCGCCTCGTTGTTGGCGTCGAGCGCCGCGCGCGCCGTCTCGGCCTCGCGCACCACCGACAGCGTGACGACGGCCATGTCGGGGCTGACCGCCGTCTCGCCCTCGCCGGTCACCACGATGCGCGGCTCGGCCGCGGGCTCGGCGGCATGCGCGGCCGGGACGGCGGCGAGCGCCAGCGGCAGGAGGGCGGCGGCGGCGAGGTTGAGCGGCAAACGGGTCATCGGAAGAACTCTCCATGCTGGTGGTGCGGCGCAAGCCGCGAGCCGGACCGGCAGCGCCGGACCGCCGCACGCGCGTGCCGCATGCCGGCCGCTCTAGCCGGCGATTGGGGGCGCATTGCGGCGGCCGCTTGTGCGGCCGCGCAAAACGCACTAAGCGGAACCCCGGCCGGGCCTGTAGCTCAACTGGTTAGAGCCGGCGGCTCATAACCGCTTGGTTGGGGGTTCGAGTCCCTCCGGGCCCACCATCACACACCTGCACAGCCACGGGACCCGCGCGGCGAAGGCGCGCAGCGGCCGGTTGCGGCGCGCGCCGGTCCCGCGCGGCGCGCTCCGGCGCTTGATTGCCGGCGGGCCGGCGGCCTAAAGCCTGCGGCGTCATCCGCCGCAGCGGCGTCGCGTGCCGTGTGGCGCGGCGGCCGGCGGCCAGCCGGTGCGCCGCAGAAGGAAAGCCATGCCCGACTATCTCGTCCTCGCCGCGGCGGCGTTCGGTGCCGGCACGCTGAACACGGTCGCCGGCGGCGGCACCTTCCTCACCTTCCCCGCCCTGGTCTACACCGGCGTGCCCGTGGTGGCGGCCAACGCCACCAGCGCGGTGGCGGTGTTTCCCGGCTATCTCGGCGGCGCGGCGGGCTTCTACCGCGAGATCGCCGCCTTCGACCGGCGGCGGCTCGTCAAGATCACCGCCTGGACGGCGGCCGGCGGGCTGATCGGCTCGCTGCTCTTGCTCGTCTCCTCCAACGCGGCGTTCGCCGCCGTGGTGCCGTTCCTGCTCGCGCTGGCGACGCTCACCTTCGCCTTCGGCGAGCGCCTGCAGGGCTGGGCCCGGCGGCGCGGCGGCGGCGCGGCCGACAGCCCGGTTTCGGCGCTGCTGGTGGCGATCTACGGCGGCTATTTCAATGGCGGGCTCGGCATCGTGCTCTTGGCGCTGTTCGCGCTGTGGGGCATGCGCGATCTCAACGTGATGAACGGGCTGAAGACCGGGCTGTCCTTCGTGCTGTCGGCCATCTCGGTCGCCACCTTCGCCCTCGCCGGCCTCGTCGCCTGGCCGCAGGCGGCCGTCATGATGGTCGCCGCCACGCTCGGCGGCTATGCCGGCGCGCCGCTCGCCCGCGCGCTGCCGCGCCAGGTCGTCCGCGCCGTGGTGATCGCCGTCGGCAGCGCGATGAGCCTGATCTTCTTCGCCCGCCTGCTCGGCTGAGGCCGGCCGCGCCGCGACGCCGCAGCGCGGCGGTTGCGGCATGGCCAGCCGCTTCTGATAGACTGCCCCGGCAGACGCCCGACGGCCGCGCGGCGCACGGCGGGGAGACGACCGCCGGCGGGCGGCGCGGGCGGTGCATCCGGCACGGCCGGACCGGGGCAATCGGGGTGGCACCATGGAAACGCGACAGCTCTCCTAT